>JBNGDL010000001.1:0-6580 GCA_049975205.1 Anaerolineae bacterium
TTGACCTTCTCCTTGGCAAGGAGACATTCTACCGCTGAACTAAGCCCGCGTACGACTGGGATTATACAACAAAGGCCACTATTTGGCAACCCCGAAAGCGCAGTTTCTTCCGCCATCTGGCTCCGTTGTCTCGTCCCTGCGAATTGCGCTTAGGTGAATGTCATTGGAATGAGCTCCCCCGCAGAGGCCACGTTGACACCGTGTTCGTCTTGGGGCAGAATCTCAGTCATAAGCACACTCAACGACCGAGCGCCGACTGCGGCCCTTCGGAGGAGGACACGATGTCCAAGCTGCTATCCATAGTGTCGAGGTTGACGTCCCGAGCTACCCCTATGGTGCTGGTCCTCGCTGTCCTCGGCTTGACAACCTGCGGCCCAGAGCTGGCACCTCCACCCAACGCCGTCACCCCCGAGGAAACCGTGACCCGCACGGCAACTAGGATCGCGCCGCCAACCGTCACAGCCACGCCACTGCCCACCAATACATCCACACCCACCCCGATTCCGACCGATACCCCGACTCCGTCTCCGTCCCCTACGCCCCTCCACCCGATGTCCATCGAGTACATGCGTCAGCAGAGCTACCCCGGCAGCGACATCGTGATCGAGGAGACGCTGAATCCCGGCGTTAACCACGACCGATATGTCGCCTCCTACCTATCGGAAGGGCTCAAGATGTACGGGTTACTCACAGTGCCCTGGGGTGAGAAGCCAGCGACCGGCTGGCCCCTCATCGTCTTCAACCACGGGCACATCACGCCCGAGCTCTACCGCACAACCGAGCGATACGTGGCCTATCAGGACGCCTTCGCCCGCAACGGCTACATCACTTTCAA
Source organism: Anaerolineae bacterium (assembly GCA_049975205.1). Lineage (GTDB taxonomy): Bacteria > Chloroflexota > Anaerolineae > B4-G1 > SLSP01 > PWVB01. The sequence continues at coordinate 836 of JBNGDL010000001.1, forward strand.
GTCTGACTATCGCGGACACGGCTTCTCGGAGGGCAATACCTCGGGCGGATCCCGTGGCCCGGACTACACCATCGACGTGCTGAACGCGCTCTCGTCGCTGCAGAGACTCCCAGAGGCAGACCCGGAACGCGTGGGCATGTGGGGACATTCGATGGGCGGCGGCATCACGCTCCGCGCGATGATCGTGACGGACGACATCGACGCCGGCGTGATTTGGGCCGGCACCGTGGCGACCTTCGAGGAGATCTACGCGGACCGCCCGCGCTGGGTGGGCGCCCCACCGACGCTCACGCCAGGACCCGAGGGCACGCCGCCGGCCAGCGTGCCGAGAGTGGGGCTCTTTGCCTATGGGATGTTCGACGAAAACCCCGAGTTCTGGGCCTCCATCGATCCTGTGGCCTACTTATCCGATCTATCTGGACCCGTACAGCTCCACCATGCCACCGGCGATCAGTCCGTGCCCATCACTTGGTCCGAAAGCCTCTACGCCCGGCTGCAAGAAACGGGCCAGGACGCCGAACTCTACGTCTACCAGGGTGACGACCACAACATCTCGGCCAACTTCGGAACCGCCATCCAGCGCTCGGTCGAGTTCTTCGACCGATACGTCAAAATGGCGGGCGGCGAGTAACGACGTCTCGGGCGGAGACGCGTGAGTTCATTTGCAAACCTTGACATTCCGTCGACGTTGTGCTATAAAGGGAGTGTCAAAGGCTGAGATTGGGAAAAGTAGGTACCCAAGCGGGGTCACAGAGAGTCGGAGTAAGCTGAGAATCCGACACCAGCGTGAGTACCGAATGGTCCCAGGAGCTGCTCGCCGAAAGCAGGTGTCAAACATCGACGCCGACGTCGGATATCGACGTTAAGCAAGTAGTCCGAGACGGAGACGCCACCGTTATCAAGGCGCAGGGCATCGCCAAGCTACGGTTTGGGCTGTGCCCGAGAAGAGTGAGGCTGGCTTGACTCAATGACGCGCTTTCACAGCGCGTTTTTCTTTGGGTCCCAGGCCTAACTAGGGTGGCACCACGGGCATTTGACGCTCGTCCCTGACGGGGACGGGCGTTTTTGTGTTTGTACCGCTCCCTCATCTTAGCAAATCAAGAGCAGAAGGAGATTATGATGAACAAATCAAAGAAGCGTATCTTGACAGGGGACCGTCCCACCGGGAAGCTGCACCTGGGCCACTACGTTGGAAGCATGAAAAACCGTGTCGCGCTTCAGGATAACTACGACTGTTTCTTTATCATCGCGGACCTGCACACGCTGACCACCAAGTCGGAGAAAGTCTACCTGGACGAACTGGATCAGAATATCTACGACGTTGTGCTCGATTACCTCGCGGTGGGCATCGACCCGGAGAAGAGCGTGATCTTTCTCCAATCGGCCATCCCGGAGGAATACGAGCTCGCGCTGCTCTTCGGCAACCTGGTCACATTGCCCCGACTTTCGCGGCTCCCGAGCATCAAGGAGATGGCACGGGCGGCTAATATGGACGACGAGACGGTCCCTTTCGGCTTGATTGGCTACCCGGTGCTCCAAGCCGCGGATATCCTACTGCCTCGCGCCCATCTTGTCCCGGTGGGCAAGGATAACGAAGCCCATGTCGAGATCACGCGCGAGATCGCACGTCGCTTCAACCGGATGTACGAGACCGATGTCTTTCCCGTTCCCGAGGTGTTGATCGGTGACGTCCCAACGCTGGTTGGGACGGACGGGCAGAGCAAGATGAGCAAGTCGTTAGGCAACGCGATTATGCTCTCGGACGACAAGAAAACGGTGGAGGAGAAGGTGCGCGGTATGTACACCGACCCTAATCGCATCCGTGCCGACATTCCAGGGCGCGTGGAGGACAATCCCGTCTTTATCTATCACGACGCCTTCAATCCTGATATTGATGAGGTCAACGACCTCAAGGAGCGCTATCGGAAGGGCAAAGTCGGCGATGTCGAGGTCAAGCGAAAGCTCGCCCGCGCCATCAACAACTTCCTTGACCCCATCCGAGAGCGTCATGCCCACTACGCGTCGAAGCCTGGTTTGATCGAGGAGATCCTCGTCGAGGGGACACGTCGCATGCAGGAGGAAGCCCGCGAGACGATGGCTATGGTTTACGATGCTATGGGCCTATCCGGACCCACAGGATTGCGCAAGGTGGTACAGGGCAAAGCCGAGGCCTTTCGCCTGGTGGTAAAGGAATAGTCATAGGGAGGAGCTGTAAGCCAGGCTGTTGCTCGCACATCCTCAAGGAGAGCACTATGTATATATCGGAAGTCAAACTCTATCACGATCATTACCCGACGACCCGCTACTATCCGTTCAACGTCCCGATTCTCAGGACGACCTCAACGCTCAGCTTCGATCGCCCCGTCACCTTTTTCGTCGGGCAGAACGGATCGGGAAAGTCGACGCTCCTGGACGCGATGACCAGGAAGTGTGGCATCCACGCCTGGGACAAGCCTAAGCGCCACCGGGCTCATGAGAATCCCTATGAGACCCGCTTGGCGGACTTCATTGAGGTGGTATGGAACGATGAGCGCGTGCCAGGCTCGCTCTTCCGGGCGGAGACGTTCCAGGAGCTGGCGGACTTCCTCGACGACGTCGCCATCTGTGACCCCGGTCGCCTGAAGTACCAGGGGGGACAACTGCTCAACACCCTCTCCCACGGGCAAGGGATGCTAGCCTATTTCCGCGGACGCTACGATCGTAAGGGATTGTACTTCCTTGACGAGCCTGAGACCGCGCTCTCACCAACCAGCCAGGTGATGTTTCTCAGACTGCTAGAGAGGTTCGCTGCTGATGGGCGGTCCCAGTTCATCATTGCCACACACTCTCCCATTCTGATGTCGCTACCGGAGGCCCAGATCTACAGTTTTGACGGACGGTGCATTGAGGAGGTGAGCTACGAAGATACCGAGCACTACAAAGTCTATCGCGAGTTGTTCTCTGGCTCAGGCAGAGCACTGCAAGAGCGTAATTCGGTCGAGGATGGGGAGGAGAGAAGTGTCAGCGACCCAACACCCTACAAAGAAACGGTCTCAGTGATACTCAACTAGCTACGGAAACCCATATTCTACCTATCATAAGGAGGTTACATCATGAAACAGCACAAATACCTACTCCAAGAGAAAGAGCTGCCAACCCATTGGTACAACATCCTAGCGGATATGAAGAGCCCGCCACCTCCGTACCGCCATCCAGCCACGCTGGACATTATGACGCCGGACGATCTAGCGCCGGTCTTTCCCGCCGGATGTATCGCGCAAGAGACCAGCACGGAGCGCTACATCGAGATCCCTGAAGAAGTCCAAGAGGCCTATCGTATGTGGCGCCCCTCGCCGTTGATGCGAGCGCATCGATGGGAAAAAGCGCTCGACACGCCGGCCAAGATCTACTACAAATGGGAAGGGGTCAGCCCGGCAGGAAGCCATAAGCCGAACACGGCTGTCGCGCAAGCCTATTATGGCAAAGAGGAAGGGCTCGAGGGTTTCTCGACCGAAACGGGCGCAGGCCAATGGGGCAGTGCCTTGAGCCTCGCCGGCAAGCTCTTTGATCTGAAGATCAAGGTCTTCATGGTTGCCATCAGCTACCAGCAGAAGCCCTACCGGCGAGTGATGATGGAGACCTGGGGTGGCGAGGTCGTCCCCAGCCCAAGCTCCGAGACGCACGCGGGACGGGCCATCCTCGAGCAGGATCCCGAATCCCCAGGCAGCCTGGGCATCGCGATCAGCGAAGCGCTGGAGTACGCGATGACCCACGATGGATTCAAGTACTCGTTGGGCAGTGTCGTCAACTTCGTGCTGCTACATCAGACGGTGATCGGGCTAGAGGCACGCAAGCAACTCGAGATGGCCGGGGATTATCCCGATATCGTCATCGGATGCGCCGGTGGGGGGAGCAATGCCGCGGGTCTCATTTACCCCTTCATGAAGGACAGGCTCACCGGAGAGAAGCCCGACCTGCGTGCCATCTTCGTCGAGTCTACAGCGTGCCCAAGCATGACGCGCGGAAAGTATGCATACGACTGGGGTGATACGGCCAAGACAGGACCTGTGGCCAAGATGTACACAGTGGGACACGGGTTCATTCCCGCTCCTGTGCACTCGGGCGGCCTACGGTACCACGGTATGGCGCCAACGATCTCAGCTCTACTAAAGAGTGGCGACGCCGAGGCGCGGGCCTACCATCAGATCGAGGTCCTTGAGGCGGCCCACAGCTTCAGTGGCGCCGAGGGCATCATCGTCGCGCCGGAGACGGCCCACGCCGTGAAGGCTACCCAAGACGAGGCTCTGCGGTGCAAGGAGTCTGGTGAGTCCAAAGTCATCCTCTTCAACGCCAGCGGTCATGGCGACTTCGACATGGCTGCCTATGACGCCTACCACCGACAGGTGTTGGAAGACTATCGCCTGGAGGAACGGAAGCTTCAGGCTGCACTGGAGCAGCTTCCCGAGATAGAGGAATAGGTAACGCGAGGCTGAATCCAAAATCGCCCCTGCCTTGTGCAGGGGCGATTCCTTTATCAGCCCTCGCCAACCTCTGACAGACGGCGCGTTTGCTCATCCAGCGTAAGCGCCTCAATGAACTCGTCGAGGTCACCCTCCATCACCGCTGGGAGATTATAAGAGGTCATGCCGATGCGGTGATCCGTGACCCGATTCTGGGGGAAGTTGTACGTACGGATTTTCTCGCTTCGCTCGCCGGTACCGACCTGAGAGCGTCGAGTCTCCTCAAGCTCTGCGATCTGACGCTGTCGTTCGGCCTCGTAGAGCCGCGCCCGTAGCACCCGCATCGCCCGAAGTTTGTTCTGGGTCAGCGAACGCTCGCTCTCGCACTGAACCACCATGCCCGTCGGCTGGTGCACGATGCGAACGGCGGTGTCGTTCTTCTGCATGTGCTGACCGCCCGGACCCGAGGACCCATACGTTGTCATCTCCAGGTCATTCTGGTTGATCTCGATCTCAACGTCATCGGCCTCTGGAAGGACGGCGACGGTGACAGTGGAGGTATGAATGCGTCCGCTGGACTCCGTGACCGGCACCCGCTGTACTCTGTGAACGCCGCTCTCGTACTTGAGGCGTGAGAAAGCGCCCTTGCCCTGAACCGAGAAGATTACTTCTTTGAAGCCACCGATGCCGGTGCGATTCTCGCTGATGATCTGCGTCTTCCAGCCGGGCTGATTCTCTGCATATCGGCTGTACATGCGAAAGAGCTCCGCGGCGAACAAACCAGCCTCGTCGCCACCGGCACCAGCGCGGATCTCCACGATGACGTCTTTTTCATCGCGCGGATCCTTTGGCACCATGAGCTTCGTCAGACGCTCCTCGAGAACCTCCTGACGCGCCTTCAGCTGCTCCAGCTCTTCCTGTGCGAGATCACGGATATCCAGATCCTCATCGCTCAACATCTCCTCAGCCGCCTCAATTCCCTCGAGAATATCACGGTAGCGCCGGTAGGTATGGACGGTCTTCTCCAGCTCGGAACGCTCGATGGCGTATTCCGTGACTTGCTCGTAGTCTTGAGCGACCTCCGGATCTGCCAGTAAGCGGTTGAGTTCTTGGAACCGCTCCTCTAGCACATTCAGTCGTTCAAACATCTTCTGCGTGTCCATCGTATAGTTGATCCCCTCTGCATTCAGGCTTCAGGCATGACAAACGGCCCGTTCAGACGGGCCGTCCCAGGTCGTAGCGTCTCGTATTGTGGGCCCACCAGGATTCGAACCTGGAACCGACCGGTTATGAGCCGGTTGCTCTA
>JBNGDL010000002.1:0-30986 GCA_049975205.1 Anaerolineae bacterium
GGATTTTCTTTGTATCCTAGGGGTTTCTGTGATAAAGTAGCCGTGGTAAGATAGATATAGTTGCAGTTTATCATAGGATATTGGCAGAGGCTGCTTACTCGATCGAGCCCGATCCGCTGTTCTCTTTGTGGTCAGGAGGGTCTTCGATGAACGCGTCAGATAATGCTACGGCGTATGGTATTCTCTACACTGACGAATACCAGATCACCATGGCTCAGCTCTACTATCGGATGGGTTTGCACGAAAAGCCCGCCCAGTTCGACCACTTCTTCCGCAGCTACCCCGACTATGTGTCTCACCAGGCTGGATACTGTATCAACGCAGGCCTTGAGTGGCTCCTGGACTGGATGTTGCCCTGCCAATTTCGGGAGCAGGATCTGGACTACCTACGCGGTCAGGAAGACAATAAGGGAGGTCGGCTCTTTGGCGAGGATTTCGTCCAGTGGCTAGGGGAGAACGGCTCCTTTGAGCGGATCACACTCTATGCCATTCCCGAGGGCCGTGTTGTCCACCCGAACGTTCCCCTAACCGTTGTACAGGGGCCGCTGGCGATGGCTCAGATCTTGGAGACGTCGCTGCTCAACCACCTGAACTATCAGACCCTGGTCGCAACGAAAGCGTCTAGGATCCACCAAAGTGGGCGGGGGCGGCTCCTTCTTGAGTTCGGACTGCGGCGGGCACAGGAGCGAGGGGCGAACGCCGGGGCCAGAGCGGCCCTCATCGGTGGCGCCGACTTCACGTCTAATACCGGCGTCTCTCATGTGCTGGGCTACCCACCCAAGGGGACGCACGCCCACAGTATGGTGCAGGTCTTCATGGCGCTGGGCGGCACCGAGCTTGATGCCTTCAGAGCGTACGCTGATGTCTATCCCGATGATTGTCTGCTGCTGGTGGATACCGTCGACACATTGGAAAGCGGGGTTCCCAAGGCGATCAAGGTCTTCGAGGAGCTTCGTCGCAAAGGACACAAGCCCGTGGGCATCCGGCTGGACTCTGGCGATTTGGCCTACTTGGCCATCCGTTCCGCTCAGCAGCTCAACGACGCGGGGTTTCCCGATGTCTCCATCGTCCTGTCCAACCAGTTGGATGAGCTTGTGATCCTGCAGATTCTGACGCAGATTCAGGAGGAGGCACCGCGGTATGACCTGGACCCGGACAATGTCATTGCGCGCCTGGTGTACGGTGTTGGGACGCGTCTGATTACGTCGTCTGGCGACGCGGCTCTGGATGGCGTCTACAAGCTGGTAGCGGTGATGGACGGTGGCGAGTGGCGGCCGGCCATCAAGATCTCGGAGACGCCAGCGAAGATCCCAAACCCGGGGCTCAAGCGGGTCTGGCGGGTCTACGACGCGCAAGAGCAAGCCATCGCTGATCTGCTAAGCCTCTACGATGAGGACCCAAGAGAGATGGGTTCTCTCGTTCTTAGGCATCCTGTGGAACATACACTCCAGCGGGAGCTAGTCGAGGATGAGATCGCGACGATCGAACCGCTGTTGGTAGAGGTTCTGAGAGAGGGCAAACTCGTCTACAGTCTGCCCACTATTGAGGAGATGCGTGAGGTTCGGCAGAGGGACCTTAGCCAGCTTCATCCTGGGGTTCGGAGAATCATGAACCCGCATCGCTACCACGTCTCTTTGACGCAGAAATTGTGGGACCTGAAACAGGAGCTGATTGCCGAAGCCGAATGGTCTTCACCCATACCCCGGCCTAGCGTTCGCTTCTAGCTGCTTTAGCTGCCCAAACCTTTGTGCTACAATCGCCACGGGCCGCAGCATCTGCGCCCAAACGATATCCGGGAGGCGGCATGAGGGAGTTGATTGACGGCGCGACCGCCGTGGTGCGGGGTGCTCTGGCAGCAGGGTGTGACTTCTTCGCTGGCTACCCGATCACGCCGGCCACGCCGATTTTGCTGCGGATGATGCGTGAGATGCCCAAGGCTGGTGGTATCGCCGTGCAGGGCGAGGACGAGATCTCCAGCATCGGCATGTGTATCGGTGCGGCTGCGGCCGGTCGGCGAGCGCTGACGGCGACCAGCGGCCCTGGCTTGAGCCTGTATAGCGAGAATATCGGCCTGGCGTTGATGGCAGAGTTGCCGCTTGTGATTGTGGACGTGCAGCGTCTGGGCCCCGGAACCGGCGGGGCGACCACGATCGGTCAGGGCGATGTCCAGTTCGCGCGCTGGGGGACCGGCGGTGGATATCCACTAATCGTGTTGGCTCCTTCCTCGGTGGAGGAGTGCGTCACCCTGACCTTCGAGGCTTTTTCGCTGGCTCAGCGGTTCCGATGCCCGGTGATTGTGCTGACGGACAAGGAGCTGAACCTGACCCGGGTGACCGTATCGGCATCGAGTCTGATCCCGCCCGGTATGGATCGAAGCGCAGGGCCTGTAGAGGCCCTGGCGCCTCTGGGATCTGGCGGAGTCGTCCGTTTTACCGGATCAACCCACGATGATGATCGGATGATCACAAAGGACCCGGCTGCTGTCAGCGCCCTGAATCGTCGATTGATTGACAAGATAGAGGCGCACCGACACGAGTTGGAACGCCTGCGGCTCGATCTGCAGGAGGCAGCATCCACCCTGCTCGTCTCCTTCGGCACCACGTCGGGAGCGATGATGGAAGCTATCGGGCTGGCGCGAGGGGCAGGAAAGCGCGTCTCCGGCGCCGTGGTGCAGAGTCTGTGGCCCGTGCCTGAACGGGCGCTGATGAGCGCTGCCGAGGGCGTGTCCCGCGTTGTCGTGGGTGAGCTGAACCCCGGGCTCTACGCTCGGGAGATCCGCTGCCTCTTCCCCGATAAGGAAATCGTGAGTCTGACCCGTATTGACGGACAGCTCATTCCCCCTGATATGTACCTAGAGCAGGTCCTCTGATGCCGGCATCCCTAGGTCCTGCCATGCTTGCGGGTGTCTTGGGTTTGATCGTAGGTGGCTTTCTGGCGCATGTGGCAGAGGCCACGCTTGTGCATCGGAAGCTCTCCCGCCCTCAATGTCCCTACTGCACAACGCCTTATCAGCCGCTGCAATGGAGCGCGACTGTCGCATATGTCACAGGTCAAGGTCGTTGCGGGCAGTGCAGCAGGTTCATCCGCGTTCCCCGGGTCGTCGGCGAGCTTTTCTTGGCCTTGACCTGGGCCTTTGCTGTTGGGCTCTACGGTCTGGGCCCCAGGACCTTGTTCACGATGATCACCCTGATGCCGCAGGCGATGATTCTGGTGACGGATCTTGAGGCCAAGCTGGTCCCCAACCGGATCATGCTTCCGTCGTTGGGTGCCATCGTAGTTATCGGCACGCTCGTCGGTCCTGCGCTGCCGTCACTGGCTGAGGCCCGCTGGTGGCAGAGTCTTGCCGGCGCTGCGACGGGATTCATCATCTTCCGGTTGCTCGTCTGGTTGGGTGTGGCGCTCTTTGGGCCGGGCGCGCTGGGGGAGGGCGACATCACGTTGGCCGCTTATGTGGGGGCGGTGGTTGGTTTTCCTCTTGTCTTTGAAGCATTGGTTCTGACCTTCGCGCTTGGGGGTGTGGGTGCGCTGCTGGTGTTGCTGCTTCGGCGCGGCAAGCTGGGAACGGCCATACCGTACGGTCCCTTCATCATCCTGGGATGTGCGCTGACGCAATTGTGGGGAGCCGCAATCCTGCGTTGGTTTCTAAGCTGAGGCCACGACAGAGGTGATGCGGTCGGTCGGGTACTGAAGCCCCGCCCGGACGCAAATAAGGATACCCCCGCCCAGACTCGAACTGGGATAACAGACTTAGGAGGTCTGCGTTCTATCCGCTTGAACTACGGGGGCGACGGTGACATTATAGCATTTTGACCGGTTTGGGCAAGGTTGTGGTCGACCTAGCGAGGGCTACAGACCAGGGCCGGGGGAAGCCCACGTCGCGGCGGGTGTGCAGTTGACACGGGCTTTTGGTAATGTTAACTTAAGTTTCGTGAGATTGTGAGGGTGCATGGAAGACTATAGACCAATCGAATGGATTGACGGGAAGCTCCGGCTGTTGGATCAGCGCCAGCTGCCAGGGGAGGTCACGTACATTGACTATGATGACTATCGTGAGGTCGCAGAGGCGATCAGCACGATGGTGGTGCGTGGAGCGCCGGCGATTGGCATCACGGCGGCCTACGGTATGGCCTTAGCCGCTTTGCACAGCGACGACGACAGTGTCGAGGGCCTGACTCGGACGTTGGCTGCTGCTGCGGCCTACCTGCGCCGAGCTCGCCCAACAGCGGTCAACCTTTCCTGGGCCGTTGATCGAGTCGTGCGGCGGGTGTCAGCTGCGGACCTGCCGGATGTGTCATCTGTGCGTGAGTTTGTGCTGCAAGAGGCCCACGCGATCTATGAGCAGGAGAAGCGCTCCAACTACCAGATCGGCCTCCACGCGCTTCAGCTGATCCCCCAGGGCGCGCGCATCATCCATCACTGCAACACCGGACCGCTGGCGACCGGTGCTTATGGCACCGCGTTGCGGGTGATCATCGCTGCCCATCAGGCTGGCAAGCAGGTCCACGCTTTCGTGGACGAGACGCGTCCACGCCTTCAGGGCGCGCGTTTGACCGCCTGGGAGCTCAGGCGATGGGGCGTGCCCCATTCGGTGATCGTTGATGGCGCAGCCGCATACGTCATGCACCGGATGGGGGTCGATCTCTGTGTGGTGGGATGTGATCGTGTGGCCGCTAACGGCGACACGGCTAACAAGATCGGCACGTATCAGCTGGCTATCGCTGCGAAGGCTCACGGGATTCCCTTCTACGTGGCCGGCCCCACGAGTTCCATCGATATGTCGATTCGATCCGGAGAGGAGATCGACATCGAGCAGCGAGGTCCAGAGGAAGTGACTCACGTCCTCGGTCGCCGCATCACGCCGGAGGGTACGGATGTCACGAATTTCGCCTTCGATGTGACGCCGGCTGCCTATATCACGGCGATCATCACGGAGCAAGGCATTGTCTACCCGCCTTTCGAGGAGAACCTCGCGAAAGCGGTGGAGAAGTCTTGATGTCGTCTTGGGTGCTCAGGGTGTTCCTCTGTGAGTAAGACAGGACTCGACCTGCGCCGCAGGGGCAGTCTCCCTAAGCTCGTCGGGCATCGGGGTGCCTGCGACGTCGCGCCGGAGAACACAATGGCGTCGTTTGTCCGGGCGTGGCAGGACGGCGCTGACATCATCGAGCTCGACGTCCGCCTTTCGGCCGATCAGGAGGTTGTGGTCATCCACGATGCCAGGGTGGATCGCACCACCGATGGCACCGGCTACGTGAGTCAGATGACCGTCGCCGAACTCAAGAAGCTGGATGCCGGCAGTTGGTTTGACTTGCGATACGCTGGCGAACGCATTCCGACGCTTAGCGAGGTGCTGGATTGGACAAAGGGCAAGATTGGCTTGCTGCTCGAACTGAAGTTTGAACCCTTTGGCTCTTATGATCCAGCTCTGGCACCTAGGATCCTCGAAGCGGTGGAGCTGGCGGACATAGACGATCAGATTGCTATGATCTCCTATCAACCCCGCGCCTTGGTCCAAGTCAAGGCGCAGGCACCCCACATCCCGGCGGGTCCGATGCGAGCTCGGGATGGGGTCCTTCAGGTCGGGGTAGGGCTGGCCCGGCGCTTCTCTCTCCTGCGCCACTCAAGGATTCTGACACTGCTTCTCTTGCGCCCCTTGAGGTACACACAGGCATGGGGGTGTGATGTGGTGGCGCCGAATATCGACCTAGCCACAGAGGCACTCGTAGAGGCCGCCCATCGTGTCGACTGCCCGGTGAGTTGTGGAGGGCTCCTGTGGGATTACCCTGCAGCGATTCGGATGGGCGTGGACACGATTTCCTCGAACAACCCCGGTCTTGTGCGATCGCTCTATCTACGATAGCTGTCCTGACACCACATAGACCGCGGATCGTCTAGGTTCGGTCCTCCCACCAGTCAGCTAGGATCTCCAGCGTCTCCTCGAGATTCTCGCGCCAGTGAGCCTCGTCCCAGGAGAGTGGCAGCCAGATCTCACGTCGGCCGACGCGCGCGTGGCCCTCGAGCCTCCGTCGCAGCACCGCGATCTCGCTGACGTCAGTTCGCTTCAACCAAGGGGGCCGGAGCGCGATCTGCCCGCTCTCCACCACGATAGCAGGGATCCTGGCATCTCGCGCCAGCAGCTTCAAGCGAAGCTGGTAGATGAGGTTCTCCGCGGTCGGAGGCAGTGGGCTGAAACGATCGACCAGTTCCTCCCTTAGCTCGGAGATCTCGTTCTCGGCGGTTAGGTCTGCCAGGCGACGGTAGAGCTGCAGACGAAGGCTGTCATCAGGCACGTAGGAGGCAGGCAAGCCCACCGAAAAGGGTAGTTCGATGGTAATGGATCCCAGGGGTTCGGGGGGCAAGGGTTCCCCAGCCTGTTTGGCCTTGAGCCGCTCGACGGAGCGGCTGAGAATGCGGGTATAGAGTGTGAACCCGACCGCCGCGATGTGTCCGTGTTGCTTCCTGCCCAGTAGGTCCCCGGCTCCCCGGATCTCGAGGTCGCGCAATGCAACGGTGAAGCCGCCCCCCTGACTCGTGGTTTCGCGCAGCGCCATCAACCGTTCCCGAGCCTCATCCGTCAGCCGACGACGGTGAAAGAAGTAGGCATAGCCCCGCCGTGTTCCACGTCCGATTCGCCCCCGTAGTTGGTAGAGCTGAGCAAGACCGAACCAATCGGCTCGCTCAACAATGAGGGTGTTGGCATTGGGGAAGTCGAGCCCACTCTCGATGATGGTGGTGGCCAGAAGGATATCGATCTCACCAGCTGTGAAACGTTCCATGACATCGCTGAGCTCGCGCTCGCGCATCTGACCGTGGGCGATGCCCAGCTCGGCCTCAGGAACCAGGTTCTCCAGGCGTGTGGCAACGGTTTGGATTGACTCCACGCGGTTGTGGACGTAGAAGACCTGGCCTCCACGCTTGACCTCACGCACGATGGCCCTGCGCGCAACGTCGGCGTCGTAGGGACCCACATAGGTCGCGATGGGTAAGCGCTCCTGGGGTGGCGTTTCGATGATGCTGATGTCACGGACGCCGGTGAGTGCCATATAGAGCGTGCGGGGGATCGGCGTCGCGGTTAGGGTGAGAACATCGACTTCAGTTCGCATCTGCTTGAGCCGCTCCTTGTGGGCCACGCCGAATCTCTGCTCCTCGTCGATGATGACGAGGCCTAGATCCCGGAAATCGACATCCTTCTGGAGCAGGCGGTGGGTACCGATGACGATGTCCACCTGGCCTTCCTCCAGGCCCTGCAATACCTGGCGCTGCTCTGCGTCGGTTCTGAATCTGGAGAGGAGCTCCACCGAAACCGGAAACGGGGATAGGCGCTCCACGAAGGTGTCGTAGTGCTGTTGGGCCAGGACCGTCGTCGGCACCAGCATCGCGACCTGCTTGTTGTCCAGGACCGCCTTGAATGCAGCCCGCAGGGCGACTTCGGTCTTCCCATAGCCAGCGTCTCCGCAGATCAGCCGATCCATCGGGCGGGGGCGCTCCATGTCCTCTTTCACGGCCTCGATCGCCTCGACCTGATCCTGCGTCTCGGCGTAGGCGAATGCCGCCTCCAGCTCCTTTTGCCATTGGGTGTCTGAGGGGAAGGCGTGCCCTTTGACGACCTGTCGGACGGCGTAGAGCTCTAGGAGCTCCCTGGCCAGCTCATCGGCCGCCTTGGTGACCCGCTCCTTTGTCTCCTCCCATGTTCCGCCGCCCAACCGGCTCAATCGAGGCCCGATGGTCTCGGTGCCGACGTAGCGGGTGAGGCGGTCAGCCTGATGGATGGGAACGAAGAGTCTGTCACGTCTGGGTTCGCCCCCGTTCCCGCCATTCCCGCCGGACTCAGGGGTTAGACGATTGCCCGCAGGCCCGGCATACTCGAGGAGGAGGTACTCTCGCTCAATATCATCGACGCTGCGGGTGACCAAGCCTCGGAAAACACCAATGCCGTAGTCTTCGTGGACGACCAGATCGCCAGGCTGGAATTCGGTGAGATCCGGTGCAGGCGCGGTCGCGCGACGGCGCGCACGACGGCGCGGCTCAGGCGGTTGCCACCCGAAGATTTCCTCATCTGTGAGGAGATGACGCACTCGCTCGCCGCTGCGTAACTGCCACCCACCATTGACCACGCCTTGCGCGAAGGTGATCAGCGCCTCCGGCGGTGTCCGCAGCTCTTCGTGGACGGGTGGGGGTGTGAACTCCTGCCAGAGCTCCGCCATACGCGCAGCCTGCCGGCTCACGACCACGACTTGATCCCCTAGGTTCACCCACTGCCGGATCCTGCCCATGGCCTCGGGCAAGCGGCCGGCGAAGTGAGGCTCTGGTCCGAAGGCCTCCGCCAGCGGCCCCTCCTCGCCGCTCACCAGCCTGAGGGCGTAGTGTCGATCGAGGATCGCCTGGATCTCGGTCCAGGAGATGTAGGGGACTGGGGCGTCACTGAGTAGATACTGCTCGGCCCGGGCGGTCTCCCGCTGCTCCATGGCCTCCTGCTCCAGCTCCTCCCATCGGATCGTCAGTTGGTCGTTGTCGTAGACCACGACGAGCGCGTTCTCAGGTAAGTAGTGGAGCAGGGTCCCGATCTCCTGATAGAGATAGGGAAGGTAGAACTCAAGGTTCGGGAACGGTGCCTGCGCTTCAAGGGCCTCGGCATCAGCCTCGAGGATGGCGCGAAGCTCCGGAGGGGGCTCGGCCTCGAGCAATCGCTTGACGGCTGTGAGGGCGCGCTCGCTGTCCCTCGGGAGCGCCTCCCGGACCGGCGTAAGCCATAGCTCATCGACACGGCTGATGGAGCGCTGTGTTGCCGGATCGAAGGTGCGTATCGTGTCGACCTCGTCTCCGAAAAACTCCAGGCGATAGGGTTGGGTGGCTTGGGGCGGATAGATATCCAGGAGGCCGCCCCGTCGGCTCAGCTGACCCGGTGCCTGCACGACGCTGACGGGTTCATAGCCGATGCCGGCGGCGTGCCGTGTCAACTCCGTCAAGGATGCTTGCTCCCCAACCTCAATGTGGCGGATGGCGTGGCGGAACTGGCGGTAGGGCAAGGTCCGCCGCATCATCGCCCGTGCCGAGGTGACGATTACGGGCGACCCGCACGTTTCGTCGGTTTCCCATTGGCACATATAGAGTCTGGAGATGATATCCAGCCGGTCGGTGATGACCTCCGGGGGCCATGGAACGCGCTCGTAGAGAAGACCGGGTGGCTCAGGAAACTGGATCAGACGGGTGGAATCTGCCATCCATGTGCGGAGGGAAAGCGACGTGCGGCGGCTCTCCTCAACGGTGGGCACAACGATCACGACGGGCGCCGCCGTCGCGTCAATGAGCGCGGCAGTGACCGCCGGGCGTGCTCGGGCGAGGACGGCATGGGCAGGAAGCTCGAGGCGGGCCTGGAGCTGCTCCTCCAGACGTCTGTACGCAGGATGCTCTCTCACCCACGCGAGGAGTCCATACAGCGATGTAGGCATAGACCTTCTCGATCAGCCGGTTGCCAGGTCAACCCGCCAAGTCATGCCCTGACGCTGAAGATCGGCGTGCCCGCGGATCCAGTCTCGGATCAACTGCTGCGCTTTGAGCAGGACCTCTGACACCAGGGGAAGCTCCTCTCCGGCGAAATCCTGGAGCACATAGGCTGCCGGATCCATTCGGCCCGGAGGACGTCCGATCCCAATGCGCAGACGAGGGAAGGCATCCGTCCCAAGGTGCTGGATGATCGACTGGACGCCGCGGTGTCCCCCGCTACTTCCTTCCTGACGAAAGCGGAGCGTACCCAGGGGAATGTCCAGGTCGTCGTAGACGACGAGAATGTCCTCAGGTTCGATCTTGTAGAAGCGAGAGAGCGGCGCGACAGCTTTGCCACTATCGTTCATCCAAGTCTGGGGCTTCGCGAGGACGACGCGCTCCTCATCGATTCGACCGTGGGCAGTCTGGGCGTGGTGCTCGATCCTCGTAAAGCAGAGATTGTGGCGCTCGGCTGCGCATTCAACGACCTGAAAGCCGATATTGTGGCGGTTGCCTGCGTACCGAGGTCCCGGATTGCCCAATCCAACGATGAGTAGAAACTGGCTCACGGGCTCTGCTTTCCCTTGGTCTGACGCAGATAGTAGCGGATCGCGGCCTTAGCCAGGACATAGAGGATGCCCACAGCATACAGAAGGAATGCAAGCTGCGCACCAAGGGTGAAGGCCTCCTTGATAGCATCTACCGAGAAGATATCGGTCGGCAGCAGGCCGCCCTCGCCGTCTTCATCACCTTCGTCCACTGCGCCACCCTCCTCGGGACTGAATGTCGGCGTTGGGCGTGGCGTCGCGGTGGGTGGTTGCTCAACGGTAGCCGCAGGCGGCGGTGGTGCAGCCTCTTCCGTAGGGCTGATCTCCTCTCCCTCCTCCGGTGTGGCGGTCGGCGTCGGTGTCGGTGTCGCCTCTTCGTTCTGGATGGTAAGGTTGTTGACGAAATAGAGGGAGGGTGTCTCGCTTCCTGACTGATAGACAACCAGGGCCAGCACGTATTGACCGTTGGGGACCTGCGTGGTGTCCCAGGTGCCCAGCACCCCGTTGACTACCATCGTTCGGACATCCCATGCGATGGGAGATTGCTCCTGCCAGCGCGTATCGCCGGTAACGCGCGCTCCCGGCGCGTACAAGATGCCGTAGGAATTGAAGCTCGGATGGGTTGCCGTGCCCTGGATCGGGACCTCGCCGCTCAGAACTGCGCCTTCGGAAGGATAGGTGATGACTACCACCTCATCCTGCGTCAGGGGCGCAGCGACAGCATCTCTGATGGGCATGATCAATAGACCCAAGATCAGGGCGAGGCCTCCAACCACTCTGCTCATGCGTGGCCTTTCAGGCCTGATCTTCCTGTCACTGGTTTGTCGATCCCGAGCCTTGGGTTTCATCGTGTTTGCTGACTCCATACGTGCTCCTCACGAGAGATTTGCGAATAGAAAGTCTAGCACGGAAGGGGGCCTTGGCAAGTGATGTCTCCGGGTGCAACCTCCTGGCGGGTGGCACGTAAGTAGTGGTGACAGCTAACGATGGAGGTGAGCGTATGTCAGACGAGCACAAGCTGCGCAGGCAAAACGGCATCGTAGCCGGCGTCTGCGGGGGGCTAGCTGAGTTCTATGGTATCTCGGCATTCTGGTTCAGGCTGTTGTTCCTGATCCTACTGGTGCCCGGCGGTCTTCCAGGGCTGGTTCCCTATCTGATTCTCTGGATCGTCATCCCTCATAGGTGATCGGATCTCAGGTTCGCTTAGATATTCAGGCACAAAGACGACTGGATATCAAGCTTGATGGCGCGCTGTGCTGTAGCGGCGCGCCATTTCTATGCGTTCCTTGATTGGGGGATGGTCGTAGAGCAGCCAGACGACCCATTCGGGAGGATCCGCCTCAGCCAGGTTCTGGTTGCTGAGCCGGATCATTGCGTTGGCAAAGGCTGTTGGGCTCTCGATCACGTCGAGAGCGAAGCGATCAGCCATGCGCTCTCTCCAGCGAGAATACGCATTGATCAGGGGTCCGATTGCGAGAGAGCCCAGCATACCGACCATGGCGACGAAGGGGAGAGCGGCAAGATCCGCTATGCTGTCAAAGCCAAAGCGGTGGACGCTCCACCGAAGGATCACGTGTACAAGGTAAAACCCTGCGATCGTGAGCACGGTCTGCACCGCGATCCCCAGCTCCAGATCGTGGTGGATCTGGTGGCCCAGCTCGTGAGCAAGCACCGATTCGATCTCGTCTGATGAGAAGTCTTCGTACAGGGTATCTCCCAGCGCGATGCGTTTGGTACTTCCCAGTCCCATCACCATCGCATTGGCAGCCGTGGTGCGCGAACTCAGGTCGATTGTCTTGACCTCTGCGACTTTGGTCCCGGTTCTCTGCGCCAAGTCCTTGATGCGGTCGACCAGGGCCTCGTCCTCCAGCGGCTCGAGCTTATAGAAGATCGGGACGAGTAGCACGGGCGCGAGCGCACCCAGGATGGTGTTGAGTAAGATCATAAAGCCGGCTCCCCACATCCACCACGTGTTGGGCTGGGTGCGGAGCAGCCAATAGATGACCTCGATCGCCGGAATGCCAAGGAGGATCTCCAGGCCGAGGATCTTAGCCTGGTCTTTGAGCCAGCCGGCGAGAGTCTGGGTGCTGAGATCATACCGATGAGGGAGCACATAGCCCGTCCAGTAGCCCAGCGGAAGGAAAAGCAGCGTGCCCGCTATCTCGAGGGTCAGGACGTAGACGGCGGTCAGCGCCCACGGATTAGAGACGCCAAGGTCGATCCAGAGATCCCTCAACGCCTGAGACAGACCAGACAACCAGAAGACCAGGAGCAACCCGAGCGAGACTACGAGCTCAACAAGCATCCACATGCGGCGGGTGCGCGCGTAGGTCTCCGCCTTGGCCTGTCGTTGTGGATCTAGCTCGACTTCCGCGTCGAGTTTCCTCGTTGTGTGCTCTGCCTCTTCTCTCAGTTCCAAGCGATGCTCTCCAATCATCGTGATCCAGGTTCGGCAAACCTACCATTTTAAGTATATGCACATATAATAAATTAGCGAACGCGCTAAGTTTCTTCGAGGAAAGGAGTGGTTCGATGGAGGTAAACGCAGAACCTGCCGTCATCGTCATTTTCGGGGCCTCAGGGGATCTCACGCAGCGGAAGTTGGTACCTGCCTTGCATACCTTGGCCTGTGAGGGGTTATTGCCCAAGAATGTGCAGATCCTGGGCGTCGCGCGCTCTGAGTTCACGGACGAGAGTTTCCGGGAGCATCTCTATGAGGGTGTGGAGTCGTACGCCCGCCACGAGCCCAGGGCGTGCGAGCTCTGGTCCGACTTCGCCGTGCGTCACTCCTATCTAAAGGGCGAGTACGACGACCCCCAGACCTATCGTCGGTTGCGAGAGCGTCTCGAGCGGCTCGACGAGGAGCGCGGCACCCAGAGCAACCGGCTCTTTTATCTTGCCGTTCCTCCCTTGCTCTATTCTGTAATCGTCGAGCACTTGGGTGAATCGGGTCTCAATCGGAGTCGAGGCGATTGGAGCCGGATTGTGGTCGAGAAGCCCTTCGGACACGACTACGAGAGCGCGCGGGCGCTCAACGAGAAGATTCATGGGGTCTTTGATGAAGAGCAGATCTTCCGGATCGATCACTACCTGGGGAAAGAGACGGTTCAGAACATCCTGACCTTCCGTTTCTCCAACGCGATTTTCGAACCGCTCTGGACACGGCTGTACCTGGACCATGTACAGATCAGCGTCACCGAGGCGGAGGACGTGGGACGCCGAGCCGGCTACTACGAGCAGGTCGGCGTGCTTCGAGATATGTTCCAGAACCATCTTCTGCAGCTTGTGACCCTTACGGCAATGGAGCCGCCTGCTGCCGTCAACGCTCGCGCGCTGCGCGACGAAAAAGTCAAGGTCCTCCATGCGATCCGCCCACCCAAGCCTGAGGATCTCGTTCTGGGTCAATATCGTGGATATCGGGAGCTGGATAACGTCGATCCCGATTCCGAGACACCGACCTTTGCGGCGCTACGGCTCTACATCGACAATTGGCGCTGGCAAGGCGTGCCCTTCTACCTGAGGTCGGGTAAAGGCCTGGGCGCAAAGGCGACGGAGATCACGCTTCAGTTTAAGGAGGTGCCTCACCTGCTCTTCCCGGAGAATGAATCGATCACGTCCAACCACCTCACGATCTGCATCTATCCTGAGGAAGGAATTCATCTCAGCTTCGAGACGAAGAAACCCGGGGCGGGCATGCATACCGAACCCGTCACGATGGAGTTCACGTACGCTCAGAACTTTGGCGATGGTGCGTTGCCCGAGGCCTATGAGCGTCTGCTCCTGGACGCCCTTCAGGGGGACGCCTCGCTGTTCACGCGGGCCGACGAGATCGAGCTTGCGTGGAAGCTCATCGACCCTCTGACCGGGATCGGCGATCCCGGTCTCTACGACGTCGGATCCTGGGGTCCGGAGGCCTCGAGAGACTTCATCTCACAGGAAGGGTGCGCGTGGCACTATGGCTGTCTTGAGCGGGAGTGCTTTCAACCATCCTAAGGAGGGCGCGACGATGAAACCACGAGCTGGCAATGAAGGGAACTCCTGTCGGGTGGAGCACGACGCCTTGGGTGATGTTTGTGTGCCTGTGGGTGCTCTGTGGGGCGCGCAGACGCAGCGCGCTGTAGAGAACTTCTCGATTTCCGACATCACGTTTGGGAGACGCTTCATCGCTGCCCTCGGGTGGGTCAAGCTTGTGTCCGCACAGACTAACGTCGCTCTCGGCTATCTGACGCCGGAGGTCGGGCAGGCGATCCAGGAGGCTTGTGAGGAAGTGATCGCCGGGGAGCTGGATGACCACTTCCCTGTCGACGTTTTCCAGACCGGCTCGGGCACGTCGACCAATATGAACGCCAACGAGGTCGTCGCCAACCGGGCGCGGCAATTGCTGGGAAACGGTGGAGCGGTGCATCCCAACGACCACGTGAACATGAGCCAGTCCAGCAACGATGTCATCCCCACGGCGATTCACGTGGCGTTGACGCTCGCACTTCGTGATGAGCTCATCCCGGCTTTGGACCGGCTGGAGGGGGCACTCAGCGGAAAAGCCAAGGCCTTTGGCGACGTCGTGAAGACCGGGCGGACCCATCTGCAGGACGCAACGCCGATCCGGATGGGTCAGGTCTTCGGCGGTTTCGCCGCGCAGGTCCAGCACAGCCTGGAGCGGGCCCAGCGAGCGATCGAGATCCTGCGACCACTGCCCCTGGGCGGGACGGCAGTCGGCACCGGCATCAACTGCCCCATAGGCTTTCCCACCGAGGCGATTGTGCGCCTGAACAACCGCCTGGGAACGGCCTTCGTCGAGGCGCTGAACCACGTTGAGGCCAACGCGGCCCGCGATCAGGTCGTCGAGGTCTCCGGCTTGCTCAAGACGATCGCGGTCAGCTTGCACAAGATCGCTAACGATATCCGCTGGATGGGGTCAGGCCCGCGGAACGGGTTGGGCGAGCTGCAGATTCCGGCGGTCCAGCCTGGCTCCTCGATCATGCCGGGTAAGGTCAACCCGGTCATTGCTGAAGCGCTCATCCAGGTGTGCGCGCAGGTGGTCGGCTACGACATGGCTAACACCCTCGGTGGGTTAGGGGGCTATTTTGAGCTCAACCTGATGATGCCATTGCTGGCGCACAACACCTTGTCGGCCGTGGCGAT
Organism: Anaerolineae bacterium; assembly: GCA_049975205.1. Classification (GTDB taxonomy): domain Bacteria; phylum Chloroflexota; class Anaerolineae; order B4-G1; family SLSP01; genus PWVB01. The sequence continues at coordinate 15,171 of JBNGDL010000002.1, forward strand.
GCTAGCGCGGGGGACGATGGTCTTCGCCGAGCGGTGCGTCGATGCGGTGGAGGTCGATGCGGTGGCGTGCCAGGCCTCAGTGGCGCGCAATCTGGCGCTGGCGACGGCGTTGGCGCCCGTGATTGGGCACGATCGGGCGGCGGAGATCGCGCAGGAGGCGCGGCGCTCCGACCGCACCGTGCGGGAGGTGGCGCTGGAAAGGGAGGTCCTTGCGCCGGAGGTGCTCGACGCGCTGCTGGACCCTGTGCGGATGACGGAGCCGGGCCTGCTGCGGGATCTGTCGAGCCAGAAGCGCGCCGCGAGCGAGGAAGAGGAGTAGGTATGGTATTCTTCTGTCGATTGACTGGCAGAGGGGCGCACTGGACAGTGAGCCCCTCTGCTTTCGCCTTGTGCTCAGCGTAATAGGTGTAATCCCCAGAGTAGGACGTCAGCCCACCATCCTCCAGCTCCACCACGCGGGTCACGATCCGGTCCAGGAAGTAGCGGTCGTGGGAGATCACGAGGATCGTCCCCTCGAAGTCGTCAAGCGCCTGCTCCAGTGCCTCGCAGGAGGGCAAGTCGAGGTTATTGGTGGGCTCGTCGAGGAGCAGGAAGTTCGCGCCCGAGAGCATCAGCTTGGCGAGCTGCAGGCGGCTCCGTTCGCCGCCGGAGAGCGTCGCTACCTTGTCGCGGGTCCGGCGGTAGGGGAAGAGGAAGCGCCGCAGGAAGTTGACGGCGGCGTGCTCGGGCATCGACTTGGCCTCCCATATCTCCTCGATCAGGGTGCGTGCCGGGTCGAGGGTCTCGTGCTCCTGGGCGTAATAGCCAACCCGGACGCTGGGGCCGATCTTGATGAGGCCCGATGTAGGCGGCTCCTGACCCAGGATGCAGCGGAAGAGCACGCTCTTGCCCGTACCGTTAGGTCCGACGAGGCCCACGCGCTCACCGTGCCAGAGCAGGAGGTCCAGGCCCAAGAGGACCGGCTCGTCGTCGAACGCTTTGTCGAGGGCCAGGATCTCCAGGACCTTCTGGGAGCCGCGCCACCCGTTGAGCTCGAGCCCCATCTGCTCGCGCTCCATGATCGGTTTCTCGACGCGGTCCATCCGCTCAAGCATCTTCTGGCGAGAGCGTGCCTGGCGGATGTGGCGCTCGTTCACCACGACGCTGGCCCAATACTCGAAGCGCGCGATGGCGGCCTCGATCCGGGTGATTTCCTTCTGCTGGGCTGCATAGAGCTGCTGTTGGCGCAGCAGACGCAGCTGCTTCTCCGTCGCGTAGACGGAGTAGGTGCCGGTGTAGAGCGTCAGATGATGGTCCTCGACCTCGGCGATGAGGGAGACCGTCTCGTCGAGGAGGTAGCGGTCGTGGGAGACGATGACGACGGCTCCGGGAAACGCCGCGATGAAGCGCTCGAGCCGCTGTTTGCCTTCGAGGTCCAGATGGTTGTCGGGCTCGTCCAGGAGCAGCAGGTCGCACCGGAGGGCCAGGAGCTTGGCCAGCCCGAGCATCTTCTTCTGACCACCCGATAGGACGTCGGTGGGTTGGTCGAAGTCCCTGTCCTCGAAGCCCACGTCCTGAAGCGCCTGACGGCAGCGGCTTTCGTAGCGATAGCCGTCCATCCGCTCGAAGCTTTCCTGCGCACGCGCGTGGGCCGCCAGAACGCGCTCGAACTGCTGCGCGTCGTGATGGACGGCAGGGTCTGCCATTTGCCCTTCCAGCGCTCGCATGCGGCGTTCGATTCCCGAGAGCTCCCTGTCTGCGCTCAGGACCGTAGCCCATATGGTAGTACCCGGGGAGAAGTCGGGTTCCTGGGGGAGGTAGCCGATGCGCGTCGCATGCCGGACGATGACGCCTTCATCCGGCGTCAGCTCCCCGGCGATGATCTTAAGCAGCGTCGACTTTCCCGCGCCGTTGGGCCCGACGAGGCCGATCTTCTGACTGTCCTGAATCTCCCACGCGATGTCTTCCAGGACCAACTCTGCTGCATGGTGGAATCGGACCCGATCCAGATGTACTAGGATTTTGCTCATATCACAGCCTCCCTGATGGTGGAGCCCTGAGGCTCGCGCCGCAGCGGTTCAGGGATGGATGTCGTCGAGGACAAGAAAGCCGCGGGCGCGAGCGCGCCCACGGCTCGAATGGCTCAAACTACACTTGATACTACCTCTAGGTCCTGGCTACGCCGAGACTCGCTGCTTGCGTCGATGCTAAGCAGGCACGACTCAGCAGCGGCCGTTCACCTCGTTCTTGGGCGCACCGCTAGGATCGGTGCGCCTGGATAAACGAGATGACACCCGGGATCATCAGCCTGGATTCACCCATACTTAGCGTGATCATCGTTGTCATTCGTCCCTTCAGCCCCATTATACCATATGGATTCAGGGATTCACGGGAAGTGGCTCCAGGAGCCTGATCGGCTCGATCAGGATGAACCGGGGTAAGGTGTTCCGCACCGCGTTCAGGAAGACCTGGCGCCCCACCGTGGTCAGGCTTGATGGAGTCTGGTTGAACCCCCAGAGCAGATACTTGCTATCCTTGCTGATGATTGGGTAATGGTTTGCGTTATCGTACTGACGACCTATGGCCTCGACGCCGGAGATCGGCGACGGGTAGTAGACCGATAGGTATGAGCTATCACTGCTGTATAGTGACAGAATGCGGCTCCCGGGTATCGAGATCTCGTTCGGGCTTTCCCAGAAGTTGTCGTCCGGATCTACTACGTAGATGTCACGAGCCGGGCTTGGGAGCCAGGCATTCCCCCATCCAATGGGCTCCCCGATCTGATCGAAAAAGGACGAGCCGCCGCTGCCCAGCCCGATGACGGGCTTGTTGGTATCCGCGAGTCGGTCTGCCTGACCGCCGGCGCCCCAGCTAGCCCCGCTTCCCGTGTCTGGTCCGATCAGGATCAGATCGTAGGTGTCGAAGCTCGTCGACATAATCGCATCCTGCTTGACCAACTGGACCAGGTAATCATCGTCCTCCAGCAGCGACTTGTAGGCATTGGCAATCGTCGTATTGGTGGCGTAGATGTAGACGAGCTCCTTCATACAGTCGAGGGAGAACGTCGCCTGGTTGGACACAACCTCTGCTGGACTGAGGATGCGCACACGTTGCCAGTGGCTTCCTTCGGAACTGAGCTGCCAGCTCGTGTCCACGGTCTGAGTGCCAGGGCTGGCGAAATCCAGGCTTTGCTCCTCGCCGCTGGCGCCGTCGCTGCGCTCCCAGCGATAGGTGATTGTGCCGACGCCCTCGACGGTGATGTCCGCCGTGAAGTTGAAGGTCGCGGGGCATCCACCGCCGTAGGTGACGGGATTGGCGTGCGCGGTGACCTCGGTCACGGTGGCGGGCGGAACCGGGGTCGGAGGATAAGACGCGCTGCCCAGCCCTGCTACATCGACGTTACAGTCTGCAAGGAAGGCCTCGGAAACCCAGCCCTCCTCACCGGTGCCCGACACCTGCACTTTCACCCACTGTCCGTCGGGATAGCCGACGTCGCTGTAGGCCAGGGGCTTGACCTCGGTGCCGGCGGGTAGCGATCGGATCGGGGGCTCGTAAACCGTGCCCGGTCCTTCGCGCAGGTGGAGCCCTTCGCTCGCAACGAGACAGCGTTGTGGCTGCACGTAGACCTGAACCTGCGCCTGGGTCTCTCCGCCCGCGCCTTTGGCAACGAGGGTGTAGATGGTGTCGCCCGACGGGGCTGGGATCTCTCGGCTGCCATCCAAGCCAACGGGTCCCAACCCGGGCTCGATGGTCACTGTGTCGGCTTTGTCGGTCTCCCAGACCAGTTGCACGGTGTCATCTTGATCCTCCACGATCGTGCTCGGGCTGGCTGAGAACGCCGTGATCTGAGGAGCATCGGGCGCCGGCGTCGCGACGACGACGCGCTCCGACTGCTCTACGGATTTACCTTGGTTTGAGGCGACCAGTGTGTAGGTCTCAGTCTGCTGCGGCGTGTCTTTACGCTCGCCGCTGTTGTCCACCGTGCCGAAGGGCTGGATCCGCACGTCCTCGGCGTTGCTGACGCTCCAGCGGATCGTGACCTCCTGCCCCGAGGTGATCTCGGTAGGGAAGACCGACCACTCATTGATGACCGGCTCGGGAACTTCTGCTGCCAAGACCGCGACGTTCAGAGACTCCCGCGTGGAGCGGAAGATGTTGGAAGCGACCAGGGTGATGTTCGCCGCGGTCTCGAACCCCTCTTCAAAAGTGTATTGTCCGACGGGGTCCCCTGTGATCCCATAAGGACGTAACTCCACCTGCCGCGAGCGACTGGTCTGCCAGCGCACGGTGACGGGCTCTCCGGCGACGGGATTGGGCGGGACGACCTCTGCCATGTCGATGACCGGAGGTTGTGTGAGCACGAGCGCCAGCGCCACACAGGCGATCAACAGCAGGCCAATGGCCAGTGGCGGAACCCACGTGGGGATGATGCCACGGCTGACCAGCTCCCCTGCGTGCTCCCGGGCCGCCCCTTGGGAGGGCGTGATCTGGATGGTGAAAGGGTGGCTCTTCGCGCCGCCGATGAGGCGACGTTTGTGGGGTTCCGCGGTGAGTTCCGCGATCGAGCTCTCTCCCTGGGGGACGCGTAGCTGCACGCTAGGCGGCTTAAAGGCCAGCTCGTTGGCGCGATCGGCACCGACGATGGTGTAGGTATCGGGGAAGTTGCCGTTGTTCTGGACGGTGACGCGCGTCGGCTTGCCCGGGCGGATCTTCTGAGGGTGCAGATTGCTCTGGAACTGGCTGTAGGGCGCCAGGGTCAGTGCCGCCCGTACTTCCACCCGCTCGGAAGGAGCATCCCGGCTTGCTACGAGTATGGTCAGAGAGTAACGACCGGCTCTGCTCTCTGGGCTTCTCGGTGGGTGCAATGTGAGGCTAACCGCCTGCTGCTGTCCGGGCATCAACTGGACCACGGGGGGAGGCTCTGCCCAGGTCTCCGGGATTCCCTCAACGGTGATTCGGAAATGATCGACGATCGCGCCCTGGTTTAGCAACATAAGCGAGGTGACCACCCGCTCGCCGGGTGCGACGGTGATCTGGGGATCCTCCAGTACCACGCCAACCCGCCCCTCTCCTGCACTGCTGCGCAGGAGGTCCTGGCTTACTTGCCGGGGCGACATCGCCGCCGTGCCGGCACCCAGGCGCGAGGTCGCGGCTCGTCCCATGTCCCGCACGAGGCGCATCCAGACGTCGCCCACGCGCAGGGGCTTATCGGGGGTCCAGATCTCAGGGACGCCGGGCAGGAGTTTCGCATTACCGATGTAGGTGCCATTGGTGCTGTTGAGATCGATGACCCGGTAGCTGCTACCGTCGAACTCGATGCGCGCGTGCTCGCGTGAGACATTGGAGCTATTGAGCACAATGTCCTTGTCGTCCTCGCGCCCCACGGTCATGCTCTGACCGGTGAACTTCGTCTCAACGGTGGTGCCATCAGGCAATCTCGCCTGGACGATGTCGCCAGAGCTGGTGGGCGCATCAAACTGCTCTAGGATCGACGCCCCTCTGGGCTCGACCAGACTCTTCTGGTACTGCGTCATCAAGCTGACCTGGGTCCCGACCGCGGTGGCGCCCGCGGCGACGGCGGTGACGTCGCCACCCAGTCCCGCCAGTGCCCCTGCTAGTGCCCCGGCGTTTTCCCACCGCGTGTTGGGATCTTTGGCCATCGCCTTGAGGATGACCCGCTCTAGGGCAGGCGGCAGGTCCGGTCGGATTGAGCTCGGAGGCTTGGGGACCTCTTTCGTGTGATATCGAATCGCCTCGGAGATCGTCCTAATCGGGAAGGGTGGACGACCGACAGCCAGCTCGTAGAGCATAACGCCCAGAGAATAGACGTCGCTGCGCGCGTCGGTGTCCTCGCCCAGGGCTTGCTCAGGGGACATATAAGTGGGCGTACCCATAGAAGTACCAGCCTGCGTGATGCGCTGGCCTTCCATCAGCCGGGCGAGACCGAGGTCGGTGAGCACGGGGCGATAGGGAAGCCCGTCCGAGGGTTCCGGCTCGATCATGATGTTGCTGGGTTTGAGGTCCCGATGGAGGACGCCGTGCCGGTGAGCATAATCCATCGCGAGCGCGACCTGACGGATCAGGTCCGCTGCCTCATCGAGTGGGATCCAGTTTCCCTCGGCCTTGAGATCGTCCAACATCTGCCGCAGGTTGGCGCCCTGGATGAACTCCATCACGATATACAGGAAGGAGCGCTCGTGTCCGAAGTCGTAGACCTGAACGATGCTGGGGTGATCCAGGCGCGCAGCGGTGCGGGCCTCCTGGAGAAAGCGCTCCCGGAAGTCCAGTTGGTTGGCGAGGTGAGGGTGCATGATCTTGACGGCGACGTCCCGTTGCAGAGTGACATCGCTGGCCCTGAAGACGGCGCCCATCCCTCCTTGTCCGAGGAGTTCGGTGAGCTTGTAGCGGCTTAGCGATTGACCTACCAACCGTTCCATAGGGGCTGCTCCTTCTCTAAGCTTTGACCGCTGCGCCTGGTCCCTGGTCGACTGCGGGACGACGCTCCGTGACCTGCTGGACCTCGTGACTGTCGTCGGAATGCTCAGACGCTGACATTATCTATAATTATAATATAAAAATTAACTAATTACGAGCCGAATTCCAGCGTGTACATCGTATGGGCCGGCTTGTGGGCGTCGATTAGGCGCTCGATGAGCTCGCGCCGCGTCTGGTCCACGTCAGACGGGAGGATCACCCTAAACGTGAAAGGTTCCAGCTCCTCATCGGTGTCGATGATCGTGGGCTCGTGCCCTGTGTAGATCTCTAGGACGCGGCTGAGCGCCCATCGAGTGCCGCGACGGGCGTAGATCTTGTGCGCTTCCCGCAGCAACTGTCGTCGTTGAGCCTCTGTCCAAGACGTATCAAAGGTGAGGTCGAACCAGTCGGCGAGCCACGGGACGTAGCTGAGTGGCGCCGTGCCGGGGTCGAGATAGAGATCGAAGTTGTCGATGTTCCACTCAACTGGTGTGAGGGTAGACTCGAAGATCGCCAGGAACCGGCTCATGAAGTCCGTGTGGTAGATTCCAGGCAGGTACCCGAGCAGCCGCTCGCTGTGGAGCCCCAGTCCCGGGGGGATCAAGCCCTGGGGGATTGGCTCCTTGGGCGGCACTGGCGGTGCACCACCAGCTGGGGGCGACGGAGGTGATGCGATCTTCCGGGCGGGTGTCGGTTCAGGCGGAGCTATCCGCTCGGCAGCCAGAGGAGGCTTAGGGGCAGCCTCCTCCGTCGGTTGCTGCGGTGTCTCAAGCGGCGCTGCCTCCGACTCCTCATCGGAGACCTGCGCCTTCTCGAGGGCAGGTGCCTCTTCGGAGGGCGCTTCCTCCTCCGCTGGTATTTCCTTGCCTGCGGCTGATACTTCCTGCGAGGGAGGCTCCTCTGTGAGATCGGGCATTGCCTCTGCCGACGGCTCTGGGCCGGCGCGCTCCTCGGGCGGCGGCTTTTCGACCGGCGTCGCGTGGAGCGTCAGTGTGTAGTGCCCGATTCTGACCTCGGTTTCAGGCTTTAGTGGGATGGAGACGTTGGGTGAGAGCTGCTCATCCCCAATAAAGGTGCCGTTTGAGCTCCCCAGGTCGGTAATGTAGCATTGCGTGGCAGAGCACGTGATGATAGCGTGCTGGCGCGAGATGCGTTGCTCGGGGAGCAGCACGTCATTTCCCACCTGGCGGCCGATCCTTGTGGTCTCACCCAGCGGGATCCGCCGCGGCTCCTCCTCCGGTGCGGTGATCTCAAGCTCGAAACGCTGTTTCTGGGCCACGATCTCGTTTTGCCTCGATTCTCGTCAGACGAATGCTATCTCATGAACGCCCGACGCGACGACGCCGTGCGCGATGACCTCGATCGACTCGAGCGCGTTGCCTTGTGCGCTTCCTCCTGGCTTCGCGGCATACATCTCGACGCTGCGGATGAACTGGACGTTTGGTAGACCTTGCAGGCATTGGTAGACGTCCGAGACGAACAGGTCCCGTCCGAAGGGCCAGCCCTTGCCGTCAGGTCCGCCGGTCAAGGGGTTGAGAAAGCGATACAGGCGCTCGAGAGCCTCGGCCTCGACCTCGGACTCCGCCGCGCCGGGCGCCGCCCGTAGCTGAACGTGGCAGGACACCCAATAATAGGCTGGGGGGCGGATGTCGAGGCGGGTGGTCAACATCCTGCGCTCAGACAGGTAGGCGGTCAGGCTGGTGACGTCCTGCGGGTCGAGTTCGAGCTCGTCGGGGTCGATGCGGGATTCCGTATCGGAAACCCGAGGGATGACAAGGACGTAGACCTGGCCTGGGACGACACGTCCGGCTTCGGCGGGTTTGGGCTGGAGGCACTTCACCCGTCCAATGGAGGCCGGCAGGGCCTGCATAGCAAGGAACTCGTAATCAGACTCTGTCACTGCCCGGTCGCGTGAGCGGAGCAACGCTGGCGCCCGCATCATCGCCGACTCCAGCGACTCGGCGTCGAGTCCTCCCCAGGCCGGCTCGCGGTTGCTGACGCGGGCGACATAGGGGATGGCTGTCTTCAGCGTGTTCAGCACGCCAGCTTGGACATTGCCCGACTGTCCGCCGCCGTAACGATACTGCCGGAAGACCAGATTTGCGTGGCGAGGGGGAATAGCGCCGTAGAGCTTGATCGTGCCGTCGGGCTGGCGCACTGCTGGACCCAACCTCACTTCACCCGTGACGCTGTCGAGGACGTAGTGAGGGTCATCCGCGCCTGAACCGGCGAAGTCCGAGACCTCGATCCACTGCTGGGGCGGGCGCCCCTCCGTCTGCACGACGAGCGTCTCGCCAGGTCGCCGATCCAGGATCGGCCTATACTGCAGGTCGAACCGCTGTCCTGGGGTGCCGTCGCTCTGACCCATGAATTCGTTGGCAATCAACTGAGCGTGGGTGGCGGCCACGGTACCTCCCCAGGTTGTGATCTTAGCGCGGCGAAGGACCGGGGTCCTCTCGTAAGGCTGCATTCCATCTTGGCGCTCTTGAGGTGAGATCTCCTTGATGCGCGCGCGCACCCAATAGTGATCCCCCCGCTTGAAGTCGTAGGTGCCCATCTCAGGCAGATGGATTTGGATACGACCCGCTGTGTTCATACTGCGGGTGGTGTCGAACTCTACGTCGCAGCGCTCCCAGCGGGAGTCAGGATCGCCTGTTGACGCCTCCCAAACATAGGGCGGCATCGTGGGATCGACGCCGGCGCCTCCGGCCGGATCGAACTCCATCTCAAACCCCAGGATGTGATGGCTGAGATCGTTCTCAAAGCCGAAGTAGAGGGCATCGTCGACCCGTGGCACGGACGTGAAGACCTCAAAGCCGCCGAAGCCGGCCTCAAGGCGCCGGAGATTCTGGTCCCGATAGCGGAAACCGTCCCCTCCGTGGACCCTGGAGAAGACGGTCGCGAGCTCCGGTGGTAAGACGTGTAAGTCCTTGTCCGTCGTGAAGACGATTGACGTTTCCCGCTCGGTCTGGGTCGTCGCTACCTCTGTGCCGGCAGGGATCACAACGGAAGTCTCCTGAGCTTGCGACAGCCAGAAGGTGACGGGGACCTTGGCGGGGATGGGCTCACGCAAGGTAATCCCCAGCATCTCCATGAACTCGATGTAGTGAAGGTCCGGCACCTGGTTGAGCCGGTATAGAAGGATGTCAGTCATCCAGGCGAAAAGCTCGATCAGGGTCACACCTGGGTCGCTGACGTTGTGATCGGTCCATTCCCGGCAGTAGTGGGGAATGCGCTTCTTGGCCTCATCGACGATATCCTGGAATTGCCGATCATCCAGCTTGGGTTTAGGTAGTGCCATTATGGCCTCCGTAGTGCGACCATTCCGCGGGCAAGCTCATTCTTCGGGAATCAGGTAGAAAGGATAGACAAGGCTGCGCTGATCGTGGGTCGCCTTGATCTCGTAATCTATCTCAATGATCAGGGTGTTTGCCTCATCCGGGTCCTGCCGGACGTCGACGCGTATGACGTTGACGCGAGGCTCCCACATGCCAAGGGCCTCCTCAACGTAGCGACGGGCTCGTGCAGCCGTATGGCTGTTGTTCGGGGCGAAGACGAGATCGTGCAGACGACACCCAAAGGTGGGTCGCATCACGCGCTCGCCAGGGGACGTCGATAGGATGATGTGGATAGCCTGATCGATCTCATTGCGCTCATGGGTCAGGGCGATACCGCCTTGCGGACCGATATGCGGCGGGAAGGCCCAACCTCGTCCGACGATCTCCTCTGGCATAGGACACTAACCTCCAATCATCACGGTACCAGCGGCAACAACTTGTGCGGACATATTGGGCACCGGCTCGGCGCAGGTTTGAGCTTGGTCGCTAGCGCGGGCGGCGGGTTTTCCGTTGATCATCACCGTGGCGCTGCCCCGCAGAATAGTGCCTCGATTGGTTGGTGGGACCTGGAAGGTCGTCCCGGGCGGCGTAGGGATGTGCGGCGGTGTGTTGGTAGCCGTGCTGCCCACCGTGGCCGCGGGCAACCCCATGATCTTGACCGTGGGGCTCAGGTTGCCGTCGATGATGCCCATAAAGGGATGCGGTAACGGCGTGGGCACCGGGCCTCCCGGTGATGGCACCAAGACAATATGCGTGTCGACGGCGGTGATCTGGTCGCCTTGTTTTGCTGCTGGTTGTCCCATAGCGTCTCTGTTCCTAGTTCAGGTTAATCACAGCGCCTTTGACGTTGACCTGCCCGCCAGCTTGAAGATCCATATTCGCGCCCGACTGAATCTTGAGGTTGCCGTTCGCCTTGACCTCGATCTCGTTCCCCTCGACCGTAATCTTGCTGCCACTGTCCTCAAGCGTCATCTTCAGCCCGCCGCTGCTGGAGATCGTGATTCCTCGATTGGCATCGTCCAACACGACCTTGTGGCCGCCGTTCGTGACGATCTCAATCTTGTTGTCGGCATTGTCGTAGACCGTGATGTGATGTCCGGTTCGCGAATACCAGGTCCGGACGAGCGGACGCTCGTTGCCGCTGCCGGGAACCCCTGGGGGCAGGGCGTGCTGACCGGACCAAACGCCGCCCAGGATATACGGACGACGGAAGTCACCCTGCTCGAAGATCACGATCACCTCATCATCCACTTCCGGGAGGGTGAAGAGCCCCGCGTCAGGCCCGGCACCCGGGCTGATCACGCGAGCCCAATCGCTTTCGGCGTCCTCCGTCATCCACGGAAATTTCACCTTCACGCGGCCCCAATTCTTCGGATCATCAGTGTTGGTGACGATCCCGACGACGGCGCCAGGATACCGTTCCGTGGGCTCGCGGACCCCTAACTCCTCAATGATTTGCCCTGTGCGGATGCCCCGAACGGTGAAACTTGTCTTTAATCCCTCAGCGGTGTAGATGTGCCTCGCGCCCGTCACCAAGTAGGTGCCGCTGAAGCGATCGCCGAGCGCTTCGAGCGTGATCGCGCGGCCCGCTGCAATATCAGGACGCCGCAGCGCTGTCCCCTCGGCTTGGACAAAGGCGCCGCTGATCTCGTTCATTCGAGCCTCGGCCAGCGCGTCAGCCTCGGCTTGGCTGGTGACATTCTCGTCGAGGATGACGACCTTGCCGCTGCCGAAGGTCTGCGCCCAGGCCGCGCCGTCGCGAGACTCCTCGATGTCGGGATAGAGGCCGCCCTGCTGGGCGCGGCCGACGATCGGGGTCTTGCGCTCAACCGACCATCCTCGGACCACGACCTCGTCGACCTGCTCAGCGAGATTCATCCTGGGGTAGAAGGAGAGCAGATCCTGCCCCCATCGTAGCGTGACCCCTCCCTGCGGTGTCGGGGGCTTGCGGAAGACGAGCTTTCCATCCGACACGAAGCATTCATAACCGATGCGCCACGCCCGTTCCTGTAGGAACGCGAGGTCCGACTGATTGTGCTGAAAGACGTGGTCATAGACGGTGGACGTCGGGTCAACCTCGGCTTGCAGGCCCACATTTCGGGCGATCTCACTGGCGAGGTCGCTGTCTTTCTTGTTGAGATGGGCCTGGCTCTTCATCTCTCGGAAGAGTCGATGGGACTTATCGTACCCTCTCACCACGAGCCGTGCGATCATGCCCTCCTGGAACTCGGGTTCGAGGACCGTGATCTCGCCCTTGGCGAGGGGAACCCACTCACCGTCCTCTGTTTCCCCACTGATCTCGACCTCTTTGGTGAGGTCGAAGGGACCCTGATCGATGACCTCGAACTTGGGATCCCGGAGCCGGATCGTGAACATGTTGGGAAGGTGTGCATGCTGGTCGACCTCGACCCGCTGGACGAGGCGCATGACGTCGGGTGAGACGTCATTCCCATCTATTTTGATCGCGATCTGGCTTGCCAGTGCAAAGGGTTCGGGCATAGGTCTGACTCAATCAACTCTGCTGGGAGGGGATGATAAGCTGCTGTCCGGCGCGCAGCGCCAATGGGTTGTCCAGGTGGTTATACTCGGCGATTGCCCGCCAGCGTGAGGCATCGCCGTAGACCTCGTAAGCAATGGTGTCGAGCCGATCCCCGGCGACGACGCGCCAGATGCGTTCGATATCGTCGCCGCCCGAGGTGGGATTCTGGCGTGGGTAATCGTTCAGGTCCTTGTGTTGCGTAAACGTGACCTCGACCTTGGCGCGAACGGGCGTGCCGTCCGGCTTAAAGAGGGTGAACGTTTGGGTCATATTCGTGATGACCGCAACGAAGCGGAAGACACCCCACTCAAAGGCCACCTCCGGCGGGGGCACCTTCCGGTCGCGGTTTCCCTCGCGGCGGGTCTTCGATTCCATAAGCTTCCACAGCTTGTTGGTCGTGAGGCTGACGTCCTCGTCGGCCTCGTAGGTATCGAAGACGAGGTTCAGCTTTAGTGTCTGGGGGCCAGCTTTCTCGAACTCGAAGCCGGGCACGTCGGAGCGGTTGCGCCCTTCCTGCCTGTATGTGTTGGTTTTCGAGACGGTGTACTCGAAGGGATTGAACATACACCCTACTGAGACGCCACCGGACTTCTCCTCACCAGACTCGTCCACCTCGAAGATGCGGGCGGCCTGTAGATTACTGCGTGTGTTGGGCATCACTTGGCTCCTCTTCGAACCGTCTCGTCTGCATCACCGGCTACGAAACCGTTCTCTCTCGATTTCGAAGCGTCGCTTGATCTCTGAATAGACCCGACGGGCTAACTCCTCCAGATCCACGCCGGGTCCAGCCACCTCTTCGACATCCCTGCCTTCGGTCTCATCTGGCGGCTCGACTGTGCTTTCCACCTCGGACATTTCGACCGCTCTTTGCACGATGCTGGCTCGCGGCCTCGACATGACGTCTGCGGATGCGATACGATGGTCGGGGCTCTTGGTCACGGATACGGTCGGGGCTGGCGTCGCAGTCTCGGTCAATCTGGTCTGTGCCTCAACCACCGTCGGCTCTCGCGCTGGGGGTGCAGCCCCTGCCGTCGTCGACGGCGGCGATAGGATGACCGCGGGTGCCTGCGGCGGACGGGCAGCGGCCCTCTCGGGCGCTTGTGCTGGTGGTGCCTCTCTTGCTGATGGCACGGGCTCACCGATCAGCTCCCAGAGATCTGCAGGCAGCGCGCCAATCTCCGTCGCTACCGTTGGCACCTCCTGCTGCTCGTCGAGCGTGACGTGTGGTCTGATGACGTCAGACGATTCGGGCTGCAACGGTTTCTCTGCAGATTCTGGCTCCGTGGGCTTGCGCTGCACTGGCCCAGGCGTTCTTGAGGCGACCTCAGGTCGCGGCCGACGCGGTGGGATTACCTCGATGGACGACCGCGTAGGGCGACCGGCCTCCACGCGGTCCAGGACCTCATCGAGTCCAGGCCCCGGACCCCTCCTTGGCGGCGGGATAGAGACTGGGGGCGCCGTTGCCAGGTGATCGCTGCTTAGAGACTCAGAGCTTGGCAGCCGCTCCACCTGCCACACGTCTTGCAGTGGGCGGGGCTGAACGGGAGCCGTGACATCCTCCCCCGGGGCCGCGATCTCCTCGCCATAGCCGGCTTCCGCTTCGTCTGGCCTCGATACGCCGAGAGCCTCCGTTGGTGACTCCTTCTCAGAAGCCACTGTATGTTCGATGGCGGGATGCGTCGGTGTGGGCTCTGAGAAGGCGGCGTCCGGTTCTTCGGCAGGCCGCGACACCGGCTGTGCCTCCACTTCCTCGGGCGCGGCCTCGTCAGCGCGTCCCTTGGCTGCAAGCGCACTCTCCGCCTCCGGAGAAGGGCGCAAGAGGGTAGGTTCTCGTGTCTTTTCTACGATCGAGGGGGACTCCGGCACGGTTGGACGCTGCGCCGGGCGCTGGTCGATGGCTCGCTCTTCGGCAGCGGCCTCAGTGCCGGGCCTTAGGTCGAGTTCGTCGATTGAAGATGGGGCTTCGGGAGGCGCAGCCTCAGACTCGGGGTTTTGGCTTGGTGTTTCCTCGAACGGTGTCTTGTGGACAGGGCCGACTTCCCTAGGAGACCTCAGCTCCACAGGTCTGCCGAGAACCTTCTCCGGTGGTTCAGGTCCTCGATCCCGCGATGGGCCCGGCACAGGAGCGGCGGGCTCATCCGCGTCCACCGCCAGGTCTGATCCTTCGCCCTCTGTCGTTCGCGCCGCTGGCGTCTCAGATTCAGCTGCTTGATGGCGCTGAAAGATCGTCTTCAGCCGACGCCAGACCTCGTCGGTGATCGAGGTGTCGGCTTCGGCAGACTCCGGCGGTGGGGCTGCGGGCGCCGTTGATTGCAGCTCCGGCCCGGCCCGGGCTGCAGGCCTTGCTGGCGCGGGGCGCGGGCGATATTCGGTGGCCTCTGCCGACTCCAAAAACGAACGCTGTGTTTCCTCTGGCTCGAGCGGGTAGGCCCATAGCACGTTGCTGGCATCAGGGGACCCCCTGCGCTCGGGTGGCGAGGCAGGTGCAGACGGTGTTCTGAACAGCGTGGCGACACGCCGGTGTCGCATAACACGCTGGACCAGTCGGTTCCGGTACCTCCGCGTCCCTATGATTGCCACAAATCAATCGCTTTCTCGCCGCTCAGAATGGCAGCGGTGACACGCCTTACTCGTACGATGCCGTGACCTCACCGCAGGCAAGCTCGAGCGTCTGAATCGCCACGGTCTTGGAGTCAGACTGTAGCTCGGGCCCGTTCCAACGTGTGGGAAACGCATCGTTGACGTGCCAGATCATCACGGGCTCGCGCGCTACGTTGAGCAGGGTGATGGTGACGGTCTTGCGGGTGGGGGGGCCGGCCATGCACTCAAGATACCAGTTGAGCAGGGCGGTTTTTCCCACGCCGTTCTTGAGGCTGAGTTTCGCCGACTTCCGCTGACCTGGAAGCTGATGGACAAAGGTGTTCAGCCCCCCTTCTTTGATAGGCTCTGTCTCCCATTCCACGGTGGGAAGGGTGGCCTGGGTGAAGGCGGCTTGCCCTTCTCCATCCACCGAGACGACGAAGCGAAAGGCGGCATTTACCGTGCCGAGCGTTTGATCATCAGGCACTACCACCAACCCCCTTTGCCCCCCATGACCCTGGCGGAGGGTCTCTGCCGCTCCCGCTCGATGGCCAGGTCGTGGAGCAACATTGCATAGACCCTGTCGGCGACCTTGCGCACCAGGTCCTCATTCGGAACTGGGTTGCGATCCTCTTGTTGTGAGCGTGCGGGCTCCTGCTGGGTAGACGTTGACTCCGGCATAGGCATCACCTTTCTAGTCGCTTTCCTCCGGCGGCGCGACCTGCAGCTGTAGCATGGCGTTACAGTGAGGGCATTGGGTCTGGACCACAACACCCTCGTAGGCGTTCAGGCGCAGATAGAGGTCCTCCAGGTAGGCCAGGTCCGCGGCATAGAGGCCTTCCACAATCTGCGGCGTGATGTCGGTCAGGGCTCCGAGTCGCGTGATCACGCGACTGAGCAGGACGA
>JBNGDL010000002.1:30996-108807 GCA_049975205.1 Anaerolineae bacterium
GCACGCGGGGATGTGCGACGGCCTCGATCTCGTCAAGAGCGTAGGCCATCCTCATACGTCCCTCACGATGCACGTTGCCCTCGGCATCGACGTAGCCGTGGGGAAGCGTGAACTTATATTCGGTCTGCGGACTCATCAGCCCTCCTGACGTCACAGCCCTGGCTGGGTGCCTCACAGGCCCCAGGCACGAGAGCACGGTCTTGCGCCGTGGCTCGCTACCTCCGAGAACTCACGATAGCATCGGATATCAAAGGCCTCGGTGAGGGGGAGCGACCGCTGGGCGCTCACCCCTCACGTTCCAGCGATGCCTAGATTTCGACCCGGACGATGTACTCGTGAGCGATGGTCAGCTCTTCGACCCCAATCTCGTTACTGTCGGCCTTGGGCTGTGGCCCAGTGACCTTCAAGGGCCAGCCACGCTTAAACTCCCACCTGGCGACAGGGTTGAGCTGATGGTCGAACATCGTGATCGAGCCGTCGTGGCGAGCCTCGTCCACGCGACCGTCCTCCACCATCTTGCGCCAGTCCCAGATGTCCATGCTGCTGGTGATTCCGCGTTTTAGCGTGATGTTCTCCCACTTGAGCCGACCGGGGATCTTCATCACGATCTCCTGGCCCTGTTCAGTGACGACGTTGTGCTCAATCACCTCGTGCTCGGACCCAAGCCCAGAACACTCTGTGAAGAAACCAGTGACGACGCCCTGGATCTCGACAGAGAAATGAAAACCTACAAGGGGATCTTCGCGTTCAGGCATTGCGTTCTCCTTTCATCTGATCCATGACTAGCCCGGACTCGGACTGGCTCATGACCAGTGCGTTCTTAGATCGATCAGGCCTCAGCGCTGGGGCCGGCCCACTGGCTGATCCGGAAGATGACGAACTCCGCAGGCTTCACAGGCGCCATGCCCACTTCGATGATGAGCTGGCCGAGATCCCGTATTTCCGGCGGGTTGAGTTCATCGTCGCACTTGACATAGAAGGCTTCATCTGGGGTGCTCCCGAAGAGCGCGCCGCTCAGCCAGACCGTGCGCAGGAACGAGGTCACATCTCGACGCACGCGCGCCCACAACATCCGGTCGTTGGGCTCAAAGACGACCCACTGGAGACCCACATCGAGCGAGGCCTCGGCCATAATGAACAGGCGCCGGACGTTGATGTAGCGCCACGATCCGTCGCTGCTCAGCGTGCGTCCGCCCCAGACCCGGATACCACGTCCGGGGAAAGTCCGAATGCAGTTGACGCCGATGGGGTTCAGGGTGTCCTGTTCCTGCTTGCTCAGCCGCAGCTCGAGATCGATAGCGCCGCGCACAACCTCGTTGGCTGGGGCCTTGTGGACGCCGCGCTCCGTATCAGTGCGATTGTAGATGCCGGCGAGGTGGCCACTGGGCGGTATGAGCTTACTGGTGCTTCCTGCCCCGCTCAGGTCTGCGACCCGGATCCAGGGATAGTAGAGCGCCGCGAAGGAGGTGTCGAAGTTGAGGTATTGGCGCCACTCCTGGGCCTGTTGCGCTCCGAGGCCAGGCGGCGCATCCAAGATGGCGAATCGGTACTTCATGGACTCGCAGTGGGCGATCATCGCCTCCTGAATCATCTTGACCCGCTCTTTTGCCGCATCGGAACCGTCGTAGCCCGCCATCGCGTCCGGAGCCACGAGGAGACGGATCTCGTCGATGGCTTCCAGTCCTGCGATACCAGAGCGTTCAGAGACGTCCCCGATGAAGTCCTCGGCGGTCAGCGGCGGGACTCCGCCTCCTTCCAGGGCATAGACCCCCTCTGTCGGGGTCGCTGAGGCGGATCCGACGTCGGAGACTTCAACCGCGGAGAACTTGGCATTGCCGATGAAGTTATCTTCCCCCTTCTTCATCGTCAGGCCGCCCTTTGTCTCGCCACCCACACTCATCGAGAATGTGTCCTCTTCGCCTGCTTTGATGGTCACATTGAGATCGGATGGGCCGGGCACCTTGGCGGTGACTTTGAAGCTGTTTCCCCTCCCCGAGGTGGGGATCGTGACCGAGGCGGCTTTAGCTTCGCCCTCCCCCTCTCTGAGCGCCCTCAAGCTCACCACGTAGCAGGCGCCACCCCCGTTCGCAAAGTAGCCATAGACAGCGTCGGGGAGATAGGCACCGGGGTAGAAGTCGCCAAAGATCGTCACAAACTGCGTCCAACTGGTCACCAGCGTTGGCTTGTTGAGCACCGATTCGATCGGCACCCGTTCGCCTGTTTCTGGATCGATCTGTTTGATGCTGGCCTCGGCGGTTGTGCCGATGAAGGCCGTCATCGACGTTCCAACCGCCTCAATCGGCTTTGTGCCGCGATCGACCTCTTCTATATAGACACCGGGAGACTTGTATTCAGGCATCGCTCCTAGACTCCTTTCTGACTGACTACGACCTGCTAGCTCCTGAGTGGTAACGCCACGGTGACCCTTAGCAGGTTCGCACGGCTTGCAACCAGGCGAACTCGACCGCGACACCGTTGGATCCCCTTCGCCAATCGCGCTGCTTCGTTCTCTCTTTGGTCTTGTCTCGTTTAGACCTCCATATCGTAATCATCAGCTTCGCCTGGAACTTCGATCTGCTTCTGTATCGGCTTTCCTTCGGGCGGCCAAGCGATGAGGGTGTAAGTCCCGGGAGACACGCTTCCCAACACAAAACGCCCTTCTTCGTCTGACGTCGTCAGGTAACCGGTTCCCTTGAGTGCTACCTGGATTCCTGCCCGTGGCTCGCCCGTCCTCTTGTCTTTGACAAAGCCACCAAAGATCATCAGATCGGTTCTCGACGCATCGGGTATGACGACTTGCTCCGCCGGAAGGCGTTGTGCCTGACCTAGACGCAGAATTCGCGTCTTGATGATGGGGGTAGTGATCTCCTGCCACGGATCTAGCGCCAGCGTCACGACGTACGACACGGTGGGACGGAGTTCATTGTCGAGGACGTTCCAGAGGTCGGAGGGTTCGGTCAGCACGTCGTGCTGGGCGACGCGGCCCTTGATCGCATAGGGTGGATTCCTGAGGCTACCCACCAACCGTTCGTCGGGGAGGACCGGGTGCTGGAAGAGCACCATCATCGACCGGGTTAGCAGCCGATGTTCGTCCTCTGGGTCGGCGGCCCACGACGTGAGAGCATAGGAGCAGTCGACGCGCATTGGCGTCCGTTTGAGTTGTGCCAGATCATTGGGTCCACCGCGGTTCACGCGCTCCCATTCATTACGTCTCAATACGTTGTTCTCCCGGACGTCGTAGAGGAACAGGTTGATCGTGGGCCTGGAGATACGGGAGCTCCACTCACGCTTCGGCTGCTCGAAGCTAATGTCGACCTCGCCATTCTTGACCGGCAGCTCGTCCACCAAGAGCTGGCGGAGGGTCTCATCCAGGTCGGCGATCATGCTTGGACTCCGGCTACCGCAGTAACGTGACGCATCTAATTGGCATTCCCTCTATTAGGTCGCTGCAGGCTGCTCGAGCGGGCCAGCCATCTTCTAGGTTAGTCATTCAAGAGCTCCCACGCCCAGTCGCCAAGCTTGCCCCCGATCTTGGACGGCACGCCTAAGGCCTTGCCCCCTAGGTCTTTCACCTTCTCTCCGATCTCCGGCATGGACTCAACCAGATCATAGGTCTTGTCGCCAAGCCAGCTCCCCAGCTTCGGAAGTGCTCCTAGCTCACCTTTCGAGGCCAGGGATCCGATGCGATCGAGTCCACCCCAATCTCCGGTGGCTGCGCCCCCGATCACTTCGGCAATCATCGAGTATCCCTGTGTGATAGGGCCTGTGTCACCCCTCAAGTTGGATTCGCCAAGGTCCAGCAACGACTTCGTGCTCCCAGTTGTGGCGTAGTCGGCCCCGGCCTGAGCAAGATTGTACCAGCCCATCATGCCTTCCTGGATGCCCTGAGTGGCCAACTCCTTCGGGTTGATCACCTTGCTCCCAACGTCGGCGTACTCGCCTGCATCCTGGAGCGTGAAGTCCGACGTGGGTCCTTTCTCACCGGCGATCCCGCCCATGAGCTTGAGCGCGCTCCCGGCAAGACCCAAGCCGGAACTGGCCTTTGCGTTCTTCTCCACCATTCCCAGGACGTCCCCAGGCTTGCCCAACGCCGGCATCAAATCCGAGGGCACGGCTTTGGCGATATCCTCGGGTAGCTTCGTGTTGAGCAATCCGGTGGTCAGCCCCTTGGTGAGGCCGCCACCCAGCGACTCCCACAAGCCTTGCCCTTTCCCGGCGCGACCCGCAGTCTCACCAAGGATGTCGAAGGCGGGTCCCAGACCCTTCAAGCTATCCATGACATTGTCGTCGCCCATCCCCAGCACGTTCTTGGCGACGTCCAAGGTGCCGGCTAGGTTGCCGAAGAAGGTCTTCTCGTCCTCTTCGTCGGTCGGCGCGCGCTGAATAGCCGCTGCCTGCCCACCGACGTCGTCCCCGGCTAACATCCTTTGGACTGCTTGGTTGCCCGCATGACGGTTCAGCCCGCGCACGGCTTCCCCGCGCGTCGCTGTGTCCATCTGGGACAACACAGCCACCGGCTGCTGCGCCGCCATCAGCTGGTGTGTCAGCCGCTCGTCTTCAAAGATCCGCGTCCACGCATTCACGTTGCGATCGCGCCGGGTACTGAGACGATCAACTCGCTTGTTCTCCACAGTATGTTGTCTTGCCACGCTATAGCTCCGTCCTCATCCAGCCCCGCTGTTTGATCCAACCCAGGCAGAAACTCAGGGTCATTGAGGTTCCCTGGCCTCTCTCCCTACGGTCAAACCTCACGGGCTCACGTCCTCTTCTCGAACCAGCTTGCCCATCTTCTGCAGCTCCCTGCGTGTGCCGTGGAGCAGATGTGCCATCGTCACGTGCTCGCCATCGGCTGCAGCGAGATAAGCCGCACTGACAATCACGTTGCGGATGTTCCCCCCTGCCAGGCGAAAACGCTCTGCTAGGTAACGGAAATCGATACCCGGCGCTCGGGGGAGCTGTGGCGGGAACAGGGTTTCCCAAATCTTGAGCCGATCCTCGGCCTCAGGGAAGGGGAAGTTGACTGCGAACTGCAGGCGTCGCGTGAAGGCCTCGTCGAGATTAGCCCTAAGGTTTGTCGCCAGAATCGTGACACCATCGTAGGCTTCCATCCTCTGCAGTAGGTAGCTAACCTCAATGTTGGCGTACCGATCGTGGGAGTCTCTGACCTCTGATCGCTTGCCGAAGAGCGCATCCGCCTCATCGAAGAAGAGAATTGCATTACTACGCTCAGCTTCCTTGAAGATGCGCTCGATGTTCTTCTCCGTCTCGCCGATATACTTGCTGACGATGGTCGACAGGTCGATGCGATAGAGATCGAGGCCTAACTCTCCGGCAATGATCTCGGCTGCCATCGTCTTGCCCGTGCCGGGCGGCCCGGCGAACAGCACCGTGACCCCACGGTTGGAGGCGAGTTTCTCGCCGACGCCCCAGCCGTCAAGGACCTGAGGGCGGCCCCGTACTGTGTTGATGATCTCGTGCAGCAGCGCCCGCTGGTCCTCGGGTAGGATGATGTCATCCCAACCGTAACGGGGCGCGATCTTGTGGGCCAGGTTGGCCAGGCGGGGGTTGGAGTGTGCCCGGGCGGCGGCATAGAGATCCTGTGCTGCGAGCGAGGCGCCGCGTTGCTTGGCCCTGTCCTTTGCCGAAGCGACGGCGTCTCGAATCTGCTCGCTGCTAAGAGCGAACTGTCCGGCCAACGCCTCGAGATCCTCTTTCAGCGGCTCGGCACGCGGGCCGACGAAGTGAGCCCAAAGCCTTCGTCGCTGAGGGTAGGGGGGGATATCGAAGGCCATCTGAACCAGGCGGCGGTCTCGCACAAGACCCTTCGGGACCCAAAGCTTCTCTCCCGCCACGATGACGGTGCCCGGATAGGTATAGAGCTGTCGCAGGAGGGGTGGGGGCACGTTGTCGTCGACGAGGCAGCTGTCCCACCCGGCGAGCATAGGAATCGCTCCGATCAGGCGCGCATCCCGCAGGGCGAGCCCAATCGCGCGTTCTGCACTGGTTCGATCTTCCCGGAGGACACCGTCCAAGTCGAGGACGAGCAACGGAGACCCCGCTTTCTTCGCCAACAGACCTGCAGCTGCTCGTTGGCGCGCACTATCGGTGCCGTAGAAGACGTAGATGGGCTGATCCCTATCCAGTGAGAGGGGCTCCCGCAGCTGGTCGTCCTCAAAGGCGGCGTAGCCATCTGTCGGATCGGAAATGATATGGAGATGGCCTGCAAGGTCGGCCTGAGGCTGGTAGTTGCCCATCATCCAGGCCACCAGACTCTCGTCCATATGCAGAAAGTGGCTGAGCACCGGGGACGTGTCGACGTCTCGCGGCTTCTGCAACTCCAGAAGCCGATGCTGGAAGAGAGGTGCGTCCTCACTGAAGTGGGCCAAGAGCGCAAGGCGGCTCACGCCCGGCTCAGCCAGAAGATCGAGGACAAGATTGACCGTGGGCCGCTTCTTGGTGACGTCGTCCTGCAGGTAGCCATACACGCGCTCATAACGTAGATCGATGGAGGGAGCTAGGCAGATGAGAAGCGTGTCCATCTCAAATCGGCTAAGCCCGAAAGTTCGACGCAGGCGTTCGAGTCTGGGTTCGTGCCGTTGCTCGTGTGCCGCATCTAGGATCCGTTGGATCTCTTGATCGATCCGAGTGGCTCTTTGGGAGAAAGCCTGAGCAACGTCTGACGGTAGGTCAGCAGCCTGCCCCCAGCTTGTGGCGAGAGGACGTCCAAGGAGGCGTTCGACCTCTTCATCGGAGACGTACAGGCCTCGGAAGGCGTCGTCGGGGTCCTGACCGGAGCGCTGCCAGAGGTGAACGGCACGTTGCAGGCGAAGGTCGATCCTCTGCAGTTCAGCTTGCAGATGGATCATGTCCATTCCTGCTAGCGCAATGGCTTGCTCTCTCACGCTCGCCCCCTCTGGTGCAGCCGCGAACGATAGAAGCTGAGGAATAAGCAAGAAAAGTATCTAATTAAGTTACCTCTATAGTATAGTGGATTTCTCGCGCAATTGCAAGCCCCATTCCGCCGAAGCGGGCCAGGCGTCTAGCTTGTGGTAGAATGCGTGTGGAATGGCACGCTACGAGGGATTCTTGGCGCAGCATTGGGCGACGCTTCAGCAAGCGGCGCTCTACCAGCCTGAGCCGAATCCGAGCTTCCGAAATCCCTCTTTTGAGGCAGCGCCATACCGAGCACTCATCGTAAGACTGTCGCCGTTTCGGGACGTCAATCGCTCGACCCCCCACCTTTTTCTCTTCCAGGCCGTGCGTCGGGCTTTGCCTGAGGCCTACGTCGACATGGCCTTTTTTCCGCCTGAACACGACAGGGCCCGATGGCTTGCAGAGGGCGTACCCCTGCTTTTGGGAACGCAGTCTTGGCGTGATGCAAGCGACTTCGACGTCGTATTGGTGTCGAACTCCTATACGCTAGAATTGATCAACCTGCCGTATCTGCTTCTCAACTCAGGAACGGCGGTCTATGCCAGCCAACGAGCTGAAAGCTGGCCGATCCTGATTCTCGGTGGATCCAATGCCTTGGCCGTGCAAGCCGTGGTGACGCCCGATGGAGACTGCATGGCCGACGCCCTCTTCTTTGGCGAAGGAGAGCGTGAGGTTGAGACCCTGATTCAGGAGTTGCACGCGAGACAAGACCTGCCGAAGCAGGCTCGCCTTCGCCAGGCTGCAGAGCGCGTGACCGGGCTATGGGTAGCGAACTCACCTTCTGAGCAGCGGGTGACGAAGGCTGTCTGTCGACGCCCTCAGGCCCCCGACCTGCTCGTCGACTATCCCTCTCTCAACAGCGAGGAAGCATCAACCGCCCGCCTTCAGACCAGTTTTGGCTGCCCGGCCTTCTGCACGTTCTGCTTCGAGGGCTACGATCGGAAGCCCTATCGGGAGATCGCGCTCGCGGATATCATCACCGCTGCCGAGGATCTGAAGCGTAGGCAGGGGGTTGAGGCTGTGGACATCTACAGCTTTAACTTCAACACTCATGAGGAGATTCTTGCCCTGCTCCTGGAGCTCAACCGGCGGTTTGAGCGGGTCCATGTGAAGAGCCAGCGGGTGGACCTCCTTGCTGTGATGCCGAGCCTCCTCGAAGCCGAGGTGACAGCTGATAAGCGCAGCTTCACGTTGGGTATCGAGGGGGTGAGCGGCCGAATGCGGCGGTTCCTGCGCAAGAGCCTGGCGGACAAGGAGATCGAGGCCGTCCTCGTGCGATCGTTGCAGGAGAAGATACGTGAGATCAAGCTCTTCTACATCTTGACCGGCCACGAGACGGAGGACGACCTCGAGGAATTCCATCAATTCGCGCGCAGGCTCAGGGCCTGGCGTCAGAGCTACAGCCGCGGGCTGCGGATTGTCTTCAGCTTTGGTCTTCTCGTGCGGATGCCCTTCACGCCTCTGAGGCACGACCGTCTGTTCTTGGACGAGGAGGCCTGGCGCCCCATCTTGGGTTCCGTCAAGTCGTCCTGCGAGACCAACGGATTCGAGTTTCGGATGGCTACGACCTGGGATGAGTACGCGGCGTCACAAGTCCTATCCTTGGGCGGGACGTGGCTGCACAAGCCGGTCACGGAACTCGCCGAAGCGGGGCACGTCTATGACCTGCACCTTACGCCGAGGTATTGGGAGGCCCTCAGGGATTGGATGGTCGAGAACGGGCAATGGCATGAGGGCTTCCTGGGTGAGAAGCCTCGTGACTGGCCTTTTGCGCTGGACTTCGTTGACATGGATGTGTCAACAGACTTTCTATACCGCCAGTATCTGCAGGCCATCCAAGGGGTGGACCAAGGCTACTGCCTTGGCGAGGTCGGCAGCCCTGCAGGGGTGGGGGAGCCTGGCATCTGCCTGGGGTGCGGCGCCTGCACGACGCCAGCGGAGAGGTCTGCGATCATTCAACACACGATGCGGCATCCCGGGTTTGGCTATCAGGATGAGCTGGAAGCGACGATGCGGCGAAAATGGCGCGAGCAGCCTGTCTACGCGCGGGTTTGGCTGCCGCGAACCGTTGCGAGAGCGGAGCCGGCTTGGCTCAACGCCTTTGTCATGCGCAGCATTCTGGAGACGCATCCCGGCCTGGTGGACAATCTCCTCTCAGTTCAGGAGTCGCTTTTCGCCACGAAGGCGAACACCTCGCGGTATACCGGCCTTTTTGGTGCGACGGTGGTGGGCGTCAGAGCCTGGGATATCTCGGCGGTGAGGCGATGTCTGAGCGTTGGCGATGTCCTGCCCGGCGGCCTGCGGTTCCTGGGTTTTCTGGATGAGTTCGAGCCGGGCGGGTTCACGCGGATGCATCTGCACCTTACGTTGCCTTTGGCGCACTTCCCGGATGCGGGTCGGCAGTTGCGGCGCTACCTGCAGGCCCAGTATGTGCCGGTTAACTTGCGTGGGACAGCGCGGGGGTATGCGTTCGACATCCCCGAGAAGGCGCTCAAGAAGCGGGTTCTGTTTGCGGGTCACTACGAGGAGGTCGAGGGACAACTTGAGGCCGGTCTCGTGGTCAGCCCGAAGTTTGACCTGGTCGGTTACCTGAAGTCTTTCCCAGATCCACGCCGATACCGCGAGGGTCTGGCTGAGGTGCAAGAGCTGGTCCTTTGACCGACTGCCGAGGCGTGCAGAGCTGAGCGATGGAGCGCGTTCGGGTTGTAGAGATAGGAGGGGTCGTTTGGATCGACAACTGATTCCAGCCCGGGAGGTGCGGGTTGAGCTCCGCGTGGTCAACTCGCGCTTCATTGCCACGCTTGGGCCGGCCTTTTCCGTCGAGGAGGCGCGCGCCTTTATCGACCGTATGAGGGAGGACTTCGCCGACGCCTCTCACAACGTTCCGGCGTTCGTCATCGGACATGGAAGCAGCGTCACGTCACATTGCTCTGATGATGGCGAGCCCTCTGGGACGGCAGGCCGCCCGGCCCTAGCTGTCCTCCAGGGCAGCGGGATCGGGGATGCCGTTGTGGTCGTGACCCGCTATTTCGGTGGCACGAAACTGGGCACGGGTGGGCTCGTCCGTGCATATGGCGATGCCGTTCGCGAGGCGATACGGATCCTCCCGCTGGCCGAGAAGGTCCCAACGCAGACCTTAATGGTGGCTGTGCCCTATAGCCTTTACGAGCGCGTTCGTCTGCTGATCGATGACCTGCACGGCGTCCGATTGGATGAGGAATTCGCTGCTGATGTGACGCTCACGGCCCGGTTCGCGGCAGAAAAGGTTCCGTTGTTTCGACAGACCCTGCAAGAGCTCTCCGCAGGGAAGCTCGATGCCATCGTCGTCGAGTCGGATGACGAGACGATTATGCCCGTAGACTTGGTCGGCGGCGAATTACTCTGATTCACGTGCACGCCCCCTAGTTTGGCGATTGGTGATATCATAGAGACCGTTGCCAGAGGAGTGAAGGACCGCGGCTGTGAGTCGACCTTTGTGTTGAGGGTGCAGCAAACCGCGTCTTTGGATTGTGGTTGCGAGGAGTGATATGGCGCTCGTCGAGGTAGAGAATCTCACCAAACGTTACACGGCGGAGGGGCCTAACGCCGTCGATGGTGTCTCCTTTCACATCGAGAAGGGGGAGCTTTATAGTCTGTTAGGGCCAAATGGCGCCGGCAAGACGACCACGATCTCCATGATGAGCACGCTTCTGACACCCACCGGGGGCTCGATTACCATCGATGGCCACAGTACGGTTGACGACCCGATGGCGGTCCGGGAGCTGATCGGTGTTGTGCCCCAGGATCTAGCGCTCTACTACGAGCTGACGGCAGAGGAGAACCTGCGCTTCTGGGGGGAGATGCGAGGGCTGAGTGGGGCTGAGCTTCGCCGTGAGATCGAGGAGAAGCTCGCGCTGACCGAACTCACCGACAGGGCGAAGTCGCGGGTCAAGACCTTTTCTGGGGGAATGAAGCGGCGTCTCAACCTTGCCGTTGGTCTCTTGGGGACGCCGAAGCTGGTCCTGCTTGACGAACCCACCGTGGCCATCGATCCGCAGAGCCGTCGCTACATCCTGGATTGGGTCAAGAAGATGGCGCAGCGTGGGACCACGATCCTCTACACCACACACTATATGGAAGAGGCTCAGGAACTCAGCGACCGGATTGGGATTATGGATCGTGGCAAGCTCATCGCCAATGGGACGTTGGATGAGCTGATCCAGACCGTGGGCGAGCATGAGACCCTGGTCTTCCACCTCGTTCAGCAAACCGGTGCGACGGAGCTGGTGGAGCGTATCGCTGCCATTCCCGAGGTACTTCAGGCGAGTGCTAACGACGGTGAGGTCATCGTCAACGCACAATCGGTCGAGGCTGTGCTGCCGCAGGTCGTCAGCGTCTCCTCCGATCTGGGCCTGAACGTGCGCAACATCGAGATCCGCGAGCCCAACCTGGAGACGGTCTTCCTCCATCTCACTGGGCGGGCCTTGCGGGACTGAGTGTTGGGGGGCCGTGCACGATGGCGATGATGAGAAGGCTTTGGATCCTGGTATGGAAGGAGGTGACGCTCGCCTTTCGAGATGTAGGGGCGATTGTCACGATGCTGGTCACGCCGCTAGTGCTGACGATTGTGATCGGTGCGGCCTTCAGCGGAAGCGCCAATGGGCCGATCTCGGGCGTCCCGGTGCTACTTGTGGATCGCGATGGAACCACCTTGTCTGAGGACCTGGTCAGCTCTTTTGACATCGAGGAGGTCCGAGAGCTGGTTGCCCTGGAGGTGACATCGGATGAGGCTGCTGCTCGCGCCAGGGTCGAGGCTGACGAGGTGGCAGCTCTGGTGATTATCCCAGAGGGTTTCGGCGACCGTGTCTTTCCTCTGGCTTCGGAGGTCCAGCGCAGGATAGGGCTGGATCTCACGTCGCTGCGCCCCGATCAGGACCTCACCCCCCAACAGGAGGTAGCCATCGCTCAAGCCTTCCTAGACACCCGTGACGCTGCAGCGGAGCCCTTGTCCGTGGAGATCTACGGCAGTCCAGATTGGCGCCTGAGTGTGAGCATCGTCAAGAGCATTGTGCGTCAGGGTGTTGAGGTGATCAATTTGCAGGTGGAGGGTACGTCAACGGTTATCGAGACGCTCGCGCCGGCCTTGTCTGAGTCCGGAGACAGGTTTGCTGAGGGCCGGGCCTTGTTTGGGTCGGATTCAGTGCTAACCGAAGGGTCAGCAGTCGCGGCTGAGCTTCCGATCACGGTTTCGATAGTCTCGAGTACCGGTCGGTCCTTCAGCTGGATCAGCTACTCCGCTGCCAGCATGTCCGTGCTCTTCCTTATGTTTGCTGTGACCTCCGGCGGACGCAGCCTGCTCTTCGAGCGAGCCATTGGCACACTGCCCCGGCTACTGGTCGCTCCCATCTCACCCCTTGGCGTTCTTGTAGGCAAGATGGGTGGCGTGGTGGCAACTGGCACGCTACAGATGATCATACTCTGGCTTGCAACGACGTTGATCGGAGCCTATTGGGGCTCGGCTCTGGCTGTCTTGATAGGTATCTTTGTTCTGGTGCTCTGCGCGTCGGGTGTTGGGGCGCTGATTTCCGCCTGGTCCAAGACACCCGGGCAGGCCAGCGCCATCGGCTCCGCGGTCACGCTCGTTGGTGCAGCGGTCTCGGGCACCTTCTTTCCCCGATCGAACCTGCCAGCCTGGGTGCAAGGATTGAGCCTTGTCACGCCCAATGCGTGGGGCATTGAGATCTTCTCAGATTTGCAGCTCGGGGGCAACCTAGGTGCGCTCTGGCCGAAGCTGGGGCTGGTGTTGGTGTTGACCGCGCTCTACTATGGCGTCGCGCTCGTTGGCTTTCGGCGTCAGTTCGATTGAGTGCGGGAGTGGTATCGGGTATGAGGCAGCTGACTGGGCCTATAATGTCTGTTCGTTGGGTTCCTGGTCGAGGCTAAGGCTATGCGTAAGTTATTCGCCATCGTGCGGACGGATTTCCTGAACGAGTTCAGCAGTCCTATCAGTCTGGTCTTTTTCCTGTTGTTGCCGGTGGTCTTTACCGCCGCTGTCGGGGCTGGCCTGGGAGGGATGAACCCGGATGAGGCCCCGCCGGAGGAAGTCCGGATCCCGATCTACGTCCGCCTAGAGGATCGTGGGCCGCTTATCGACGCGTTACTGGACGTTCTCTCCGAGGTCAACCTAGATCCCCAGGTCGTCGACGCCTTACCGGAAAACAGCTTCGGGCTGGAGGTTCCGGCAGGTTTCAGCACCAAGCTGGAGAATGGAGGGATGGCCTCACTCACGCTGCACACGCTGCCGAACAGCTCTGCCAGCCCTGCTGTGGAGCAAGCCATTATGGCAGCCCGAGGGCGTGTTGGAGGGGCAGTGCTGGTGGCGCGCATGGGCGTGTCGCAGGCCAGAGAGGCGGGGGTTGCCGAGACGCCAGAGGAAGCACGCACGGTCTTCCAGGAGATTCTGGACAAGACGTTGATCAGGACGGAGATCCCTCCCGCAGTGCCTGAGGTGCATTGGCCCGAGGGCGTTGCGATCACGGAGACTCGGGAGATGGCGACAAGCGTAGAGCAGGCATCCGCGGGGCAGATCGTCACCTGGGTTCAGATCACGCTCTTGGGCGCTGCTGAGGTGCTTGTGGGGGAGCGCGTGGGGGGCACGTTAAGGCGGTTGTTGGTGATGCCTGCCTCACGAATCGGGGTATTGGGCGGCAAGCTGCTGTCACGGCTGCTCTTAGGGCTGACGCAGATGGTGCTCCTGTTAGTGGGTGGGGCCGTGCTCTTTGACGTATCGTGGGGCCGCAGTCCGTTGGCGGTGGCGCTGGTGTCCGTGGCTTTCGCTGTAGCCACCGTGAGCCTGGGCATCCTCCTGGCGACACTCGTGAAAACCCGAGGACAGGCTAACAGCCTTGTCGTCGGTCTGTCCATGGCGCTGGCTGCACTCGGTGGCGCCTGGTTCCCGCTGGAAGTCACACCCCGGATCTATCGTCAGGTGGTCCAGTTCTTGCCCTCGACCTGGGCGATGCGTGCTTATACCGATCTGCTGGTGCGACAGGCTGACGTGCCAGAGGTCCTGCCGTCTGTTGGCGTGTTGCTCGGGTTTGCTGCGGCCTTCGCAGGGATAGCTGCCATTCGGTTCGGTGGATTTGAGGAGGTCTAAAGAGGCCGTGGCAATGGATGTGGATCAGGACTACGGCGATCTCCACGGCTCAGAGACCGCTTCTGGGAGTGGGTTGCTCGTAGCCGCCCTGCGCCAGATCATCACGGCCCTTGAGGCTGACTACGCCTCTATCTACGCAGTCTCGGGTGGATTGTCGTTGGCGTCATTGGAGGAGCAGCGGACGTTGGCGTTCGTTGCAGGTGTGGATGCCAGAGCGCCCGTCGGTGCCCGGTCCGCGAATTCGGTTCTGGGTCCCGACCTATGGCCTCTGGATCGCCTGAGCAAGGGCGAAGTTGTGTTGATTCCATCCACAGGCCTACAGGATCGTGCGAAAGCGCGCTCTGCGCTCCTTGTTCCCCTGATCCGTGAAGATGCGCTTGTCGGCGTCTTGAGCGTCGAGGGGGCGACCGTGACAGATGCCGAGTCTGGTCGGCTGGTTGGCGTGTTGGCGGCTGCAGGCTCACTGGCTGCGGGACTTCTGGAAGCTCAAGAGGCTGAGGCCACCCTGGAGGCGGGTTACACTGCCCTGATGCAGCGGCTTCAGGCCCGCTCTCGTGCAGCTGAGAGTCAGAGCCTGGTGGCTGAGGGGCTGCGCGATATCCTGATTGTGCTCAACTCTGACCAGACGCTGGAAAGCATCCTTGAGTATCTGGTGGCACAGGCTCAGGTGTTACTGGGGCCTGCGGCGTGCGTTCTCTACCGGACAGACCCTGACCAGGCACAAGTCCTCATTGAAGCTGAGGCTGGGTTGCCGGATGACTTCCCCTCAGTTCCGGAGCTCCCTCTTGGCGCCGACGGGCAGTTGGACGAAGGCGTGCTCAGCCAACTGGTGCTCAGCGACGTACCCGTGGTTCGCACCGATCTCCGGTCGCCTGCGGTATGGGAGGCGCTATCGGACCCAGCACTCCCCAAGCCAACGCAAACCTGGTTCCAAGCGTTGGCGGATCGATACGCGACGCTGCTGAGTGTCCCCCTCGTGGTCAAGCAGACAACCTACGGAAGCCTTGGGCTCTACTACACGACGACAGAGACGCTATCGGACGAGGATGTAGCTTTGGCTACGAGTTTTGGATCGCAGGCAGCGCTGGCGATTGAGAATGCCCAGCTCCGTATCCACGCGGAGCAGGCGGCGGTGCTGCAAGAGCGAGGCCGGTTGGCCCGGGATCTGCACGACTCGGTCACCCAGTCGCTTTACAGCCTGACGCTCCTGGCTGAGGCTGCGCGGAGGCTCGCAGATGCCGGACACCTCTCCGAGGTTGAGGACGCGATTGGACGGCTTGGCGAGATCGGGCAGCAGGCCTTGCAGGAGATGCGACTTCTGGTCTACGAGCTGCGCCCGCTGGTGTTGCGTCGGGAAGGGCTGGTGCGGGCATTGAGTCAGCGCTTGGAGACGGTGGAGCGTCGTGCAGGGTTGGAGGCCCAGCTAATGGTGGACGGCGCACTCAACCTCGCGCCGGCGTTGGAGGAGCAGCTTTACCACGTCATCCAAGAAGCGCTCAACAACGCCCTCAAGCATGCTCATGCGACGGCTGTCACAGTGCGAATCCGGGTTTTGGACGAGGAGCTCTGGGTCGAGGTCCGAGACAATGGAATCGGCTTTGATCCTGAGCGTGTTCGTTCGGAAGGCGGTATCGGCCTAACCAGTATGCGAGAACGTGTTGAGAAGCTCGGCGGTGCTTTGGCCATACGCTCAAGCCCAGAGGAAGGGACTCAGATCATCGTGAGTCTTAGGTCTGTCCAGGAAGGGACAACGCCGAGGGAAAGGAATCCCAATGGAGGATGATATCCGGGTCCTGATCGTCGATGATCATGCCATCGTGCGAGAGGGGTTGAGGTGGTTGTTGAGGACTGAGCCAGGCATAGAGCTTGTGGGAGAGGCTGCTGACGGCGTTGAGGCAGTCTCGAAGGCGCGCGATCTGGAGCCGGACGTCATTCTTATGGACCTGGTCATGCCCAGGAAAGATGGGATTCAGGCGATCATCGAGATCAGAGAGCACCAGTCAGACGCCCGGATTCTGGTCCTCACCAGCTTTGCCGAAGACGACAAGGTTTTCCCGGCGATCAAGGCGGGCGCCCAGGGTTATCTGCTCAAGGACACGTCCCCCCAGGCTTTGCTAACGGCGATTCGTGATGTACACGCCGGCTTGCCTTCGATGCATCCTGTCGTGGCCCGTAAACTCATCCAGGAGCTGCAACGTCCGCCCGACCTCCCTCCAACTGAGGAGCCTCTTACGGTGCGCGAGGTAGAGGTTCTGCGGCTCGTGGCCCGGGGCTTAAGCAACGAGGAGATCGCGGAGCGCTTGGTTGTAAGCGAGCGCACAGCTCGGACACATGTCAGCAACATACTCCGCAAGCTGCACTTGGCCAACCGGACGCAAGCTGCTCTGTACGCGATCCGTGAGGGGCTGGCACGGCTAGATTAGGGATAGCCACTGCTCAGCCCGCCATCACGAGGTCTGCGAAGACAAGCCTCGCATACAAAATACAAAACCGGCCCGCTAACCGCGGGCCGGTTGTTTTACTGGACAAAGGACTTTCTACCAGTCGGCGTCGTCGTCCTCGTCGTCATCCCAATCGTCATCGTCCCAATCTTCATCGTCATCCCAGTCATCCTCGAAATCATCCCAATCGAGTTCCACGGGGTCTGTTTCGATAACGATCAGGTCTGTCCGACAGTGCGGGCAACGAACCTTCTGGTCGAGCTTTGGCGGCGCGTTCAGAATGATCGTCTCGTCGCAAGCCGGGCATGTCGCTGTGATTGCCATCGTGACTTGCCTCCTTAGGAATGTGCAAGATAGAATCGTCCCGAGGACCCCCACGACGGCAGATCCCCAAAGACGCTAGGATTATAGTCAGCTTGTGTGCAAATCCCGTGTCACGCTTATACAAAGCCGATGACAGCCGCGACCATCTTGTGTCAAAAATACCACCTTGACACCGGGCATGGGCGGTTGCGCCGAGCGTCGGCGCTTGGGTGACGATTGCAGTGCCCCTGACGCAGACCCGACCAAGACGAATGACGTAGCTGAGCCCACTTCACTTTATCCTTTTGTCGCGCTCTAGACACGTCCTCTCTCCGATGCGCCTTCCGCTCGTTCGAGGTATCATCACTTCGTCTCCGATCTGAGGGAGAGGTGCTCGTAGGAGATTCACCATCACTTCCGGAACCAATAATCGCGCTGAGGGACTGACTACGCTAGGTTCCAGTCACACAAAATCGGTCATAGGTCTTTAGCTGTGCCAAGCCGTGGAGAGTGGTTGGATGGCAGAACGGACGTCAGTGTTGGTTGTGGCAGCCCAGAGCTCTCTTCGTGAGAGCCTGACGGCCCTACTCAGGAGCATTCCGTTGATCACGACGGTTCACCAGGCGGACGGGGCGGTGTCGGGCCTGCGTATAGCGGAGACTACTCTACCAGCGCTGGTGCTACTGGATGCAAGCTTGCCTGATGGGGAGGCATGGCTTCTGCTCAGCCAGCTCCGGGCTCGATGGCCCCAGACACAATACGTGGTTCTTACGGATACCACTCAGTTACGGCGGCGGGCCGAGGCCGCCGGCGCAAGCCGTGTGGTCCTCAAGGGTTTTCCGGCCGCCAAGCTCTCGACGTTGCTTGAGCAGCTCATGCAACAGATGGCACAAGTGTGAGCGCGCCGCCCGAGTAACCTCTACCTAACCCTGCACCAGAAGAGGCACCCTGTTTGCCAGGATGAACGCTGAAGATGTGGGCAGAGATGAAAAGATTGTATAGACCCGATCCAATCACAGCCTAGATTCAAGAAAAGGTCAAGAACTATGAAACCTAATACACTCGAGACAGCTTGTAGTGAGGAGCCCCCAGGGGAACGGGATAACCCTCCTGGGCCATGGGCAGACGTGCCGCCTGAACGGTGGTCTGACTGGCGATGGCAGGTAACGCACCGCTTGTCCACCTTGGAGGACTTCGATGGAGTCCTTCGATTGACCCCAGAGGAGGTCCAAGGCTTATCGGCGCCAGATCGTTTCCGGGTGGGCGTCACGCCCTACTTCGCCAGCCTGATGGATCCTGAGGATCCGAACTGCCCGATTCGGCGTCAGGTCATACCGACAAGTGATGAATTGGTGCCGTTCGAGGCAGAGATGGTGGACTCCCTGGGCGAAGATGCTCACTCCCCGGTTCCGGGATTGGTTCACCGATATCCGGATCGGGTTCTGATGTTGGTCACGACGCAATGCGCGAGCTATTGTCGCTTCTGCACGCGGAGCCGCCTCGTCGGCGATGCTGGGGCACCGTTCAACTCGATGACCTTTGAGCGACAACTGGCCTACATTGCAGCGACACCTGAGATCCGCGATGTGCTGGTCTCAGGGGGCGACCCGCTTATGCTGTCGCAAACGGTCCTTGCGCGGTTGCTGCAGCGCCTGAGAGACATTCCGCACGTGGAAGTCATTCGTCTGGGAACCCGAATGCCCGTGTTTCTGCCGCAACGGATCACAGAAGAGCTGGTGGGTATGCTTAGCCAGTTTCATCCGTTGTGGATGAACATTCACGTCAACCATCCCAAGGAGATCACGCCAGAGGTAGAAGTCGCGTTCGCGAGACTGGCCAATGCAGGCATTCCCTTGGGTAGCCAGACCGTGCTGATGGCCGGCATCAACGACTGCCCGAACGTCATGATGGCCTTGGTCCACAAGTTGGTGAGGAACCGTGTCCGGCCCTACTATCTCTACCAGTGTGACTTGGTGCACGGAGCCGGACATTTCCGTACCCCCGTCTCGACAGGATTGGAGATTATGGAATCCTTGCGGGGGCATACGTCGGGTTTTGCCATTCCGACGTTCGTGATTGATGCGCCCGAGGGTGGCGGTAAGGTCCCGATCCTCCCTAACTATCTCCTAAGCATGTCGAACAGCAAGGTGGTGGTGCGGAACTACGAGGGCTTCGTCACGGCATACACACAACCGACTGACTATCGGGGACACGATCCCGAGACCTGCCCTTACTGTCAGCGTCGACGGGCTGAGCTGGGCCAGCAGGGCGTAGCGGGGTTGCTCTCGGGCCACGAGCGGTCTATTGCCCCACAGGGGTGGGCGGAGCGTCATCGCCGGGGATCTGAGGATCCATCCGATGAGGCGGTCCACGCGTTAACGTGCGAACCGAGTAAGGAGACGCGCGGTGAGGTGACGGAGAAGGAGTATGCCTGAGCGGATGGTTGAGGGAAAGTTAAGGAGATCTAGGCGAACGTTGCGAGTCGCTGTCTTGGCGAACCGCAAGCATAGCATCGCTGTGGGGGCCGATGCCCCTCCAGACGCTTTGGCGGAGTACGACGCGGAGGAAACCGTCGAGGGCATTCTCGTGGCGCTTCGTCAGGAAGGGCATAACGCCTTCTTCTTGGAGGCGGATGAGACGCTTCTCGACACGATTCGTGAGGCCCGGCCCGATATCTGCTTCAATATCGCTGAGGGCTTGCGTGGCGACTCGCGAGAGTCACACGTGCCCGCGCTGCTCGAGATGTTGGGCGTGCCCTACACCGGTAGCAAGGTTCTGACTCACGCAATTTCGCTGGAGAAGGCGGTCACGAAGAGCATCTGGCGCGATGCGGGCCTTCCAACAGCATCGTTCCAAGTCTTCCAGGATCCCGGTGCTCCGATGGTGGCCGGCCTGGCTTTTCCACTCTTTGTCAAGCCGGTGCGGGAGGGGTCCGGGATGGGGATCAACGGCAATTCGATCGTGCACAGCGAGACTGAGTTGCGGGCGCAGGTGGCCTGGGTGATCGAGACCTATCGACAGGGCGCTCTGGTGGAGACTTACCTACCGGGGCGGGAGTTCACCGTGGGCCTGATCGGGAATCGGCGAAACCATCGTGATCGACCTCGACCTGAGTTCTACGATGAGCGAGGCTATCATATCTTCCCTGTGCTCGAGATCGATACTAAGAAGGGCACGGTCAAGGGCATCTACAACGCGGAGGCAAAATCCTACGCGATCGATTCCGACAGCGCGCCCGGCTATCTCTGCCCTGCGGATATCGAAGAGAGCCTTGAGGCTGAGCTGAGGTCACTCGCAGTGTTGGCCTTCGAGGCAATCGGTGGACTCGACGTAGGGCGTGTCGACTTTCGATGTGACGCTTCAGGCAAGCCGTATCTTGTCGAGATCAACACCCTACCAGGGGTGAACCCGCTCGTCAGCGATATCGTCATCAGCGCGAGGGCCGGCGACGTGGCCTACGAGACCCTGATCAATGAGATACTCGGTCTGGCCTGCGAGCGGTACGGGTTGGCATAGCTCTCGGTCAACGTCACAGCACTGACCTTGATTCTGATTGGTGAGGAGTTGTGGGCTCCCGGACTACGACTCGGGAGCCCACACTGATGCCAGCGAGGCTGCCCAGGGAAGATCCCCTGCGTCTAGGGGGGGGGCGACAGATTGCTGGCTGCCCGGGGTGGGGGAGAGGACGTATGCCATGAAGACCGTGTACACAAGCCGCCACAGACTTCACGGCACTGACCAGATCTGGGTCGAGGGGGAGCGGTTTGAATGCAAGGAGGTCCCACAGCGGGCCGAGGTTATTCTGACCGCCGTCGAAGCGGCACACCTCGGCGAGGTCGTACCTCCTATAGACCACGGCCTAAGGCCTATCCTTGCTGTTCACGACGCCGACTACGTTGACTATCTGCGTACCGCCTTCCGATCCTACAGCGCCTACGTGGGCCGGCCTACGCCTGTGCTGGCTGAGCGTACGAGCGTCGATCCAAGCCGCGCCCCGACACGTCCAGCTGCGTTTCCAGAGCTACGAGACTACTACACCTATGACTATGAGGACCCGATTGTGGCGGAGACGTGGGAAGCCGCCTATTGGAGTGCCCAGACGGCCCTTACGGCGGCGAAGATCGTAGCCGGGGGTGAGCGCACCGCCTACGCCTTGTGTCGCCCTCCGGGTCACCACGCGATGCCTGGCCAGTACGGCGGATTCTGCTACCTCAATAACGCAGCTGTGGCGGCCCGGGCCTTGTCGAAGGACGGTCGAGTGGCGATCCTCGACCTTGACTACCATCACGGCAATGGCACACAGGCGATCTTCTACGAGGATCCTTCCGTGCTCTATGTCTCGTTGCATGCGGACCCCCAGCTCGACTATCCTTATTATTGGGGATATGCTGACGAGGTCGGGTCAGGGCCAGGTGCAGGTACGAACGTCAACCTTCCTCTCCCCATTGGCGCATCCGATGACGAGTACCTCGGTGCTCTCGAGGTAGCACTGGAGCACATCATGGCCTTTGGCCCCAAGGCGCTTGTTCTCTCACTGGGCGCCGATGCGGTGAGTGGGGATCCCATCGGCAAGTTTCGGCTAACGGTGCGCGCTTGGGCTGCAGTCGCGCGGCGCGTAGCAGGACTAGGCTATCCAACGATTGTGGTCCAGGAGGGAGGCTATGACCTCTCGTCCTTGGGATCGCGTGTGGTGACTTTCCTCTTAGCTTTTGCAGAGCATGGCTGAGATCTGGCGGTTTCGAATATGATCATTATACTAAAGGCGGTGGGCAGTGCCGGATTGGAACTTTCGGTCACTGATGTGCGTCAATAGATTGAGATGTGGCAAATCTAGGACGTGATTATCTGAAGGAGGCTATCAATGAAGTATCAAGTTTGGAGAATCGGTCTGTTACTCAGCCTGTTTGTGGCGCTTCTGGTCACGGGCTGTGGTCAGCCTGCGCAGGAGGCAGAGACGCCTGTACCCACGATGACGTCGGCTCCGACGGAGACTGAGGTACCCCCGGAGCCTACGGCGACGCCTGAGGAACCGACAGCTGAGCCAGCTCCGACAGAGACTTCGCCGCCTGCGATGGTGTACCGACGGGTTGAGATCCCTGAAGCCGGTCTTTCGTTTGACATGCCGGAAGGGTGGGCTCAGACGGAGCAGGACTATGTCTGGCTGCCCGAGCCGGGCGATAAGCGGGCGGTTGGTGTGGCTTGGCTCACGATCGAGCCGCCTCAGGAGCCGGAGGCCGCGCTTCTTCCGAGTGGTTCTCAGACCTTGGAGAGTGAGGAAGTGGCCTATGCCTTTGGGAGCGGTCGCCGATTCCTCCTAGAGGTCTACGGTACTACTGAGGAGGGAGGCGAGCAGGCACCGGTTGTGGCGGTGGAGATGCACGTGCTGGTCATTGTTGAGCAGGGCGGCGATAGGGTGGCCTACGACTTCTTCGCTTCAGCCCCCACGCGGGAGGAGCTCGACAGCATTGAGCCGGTGCTCGAGCACATGCTGGAGAGTGCTGCGCTGGAGCCTGTAGCGGGAGATCCCGCAGCTGCGCTCCGCGCGAAGGTCGCACAGGAACTGAGTGTGAATCCCGATCAGGTGAGGCTGACGGACTTGGAAGAGACGCAATGGCCTGATGCCTGCTTGGGATTGCCAGCGGAGGACGAGATGTGTGCCCAGGTCATCACACCCGGCTACCGGGCTACGGCCGAGGTCGGTGATCGGACCTATCAGGTTCGTGCCGACCAGGACATAACACGCGTTATCCTGGTTCCGCCTGCCGTGTTCAGGGCTGAGACCATTCTGGCAGAGCAGCTTGACGTTCCTACAGCCGAGATCAGGCTGGTACGATATGAGTATGTTGAGTGGTCGGACGCATGTCTGGGAAGAGAGACCAAGGGGAGTGCCTGTGCTCAAGTCATCACCCCTGGCTATCGCGTCATCTTTGAGGTCGATGGTCAGCGCTACGAGGTGCACACCGACGCAACGGGCCAATCCGTAGCTATCCTGCCCTAAGCGCGACCACAGCAGAGGCCTGTATATCAGAAAGAGACCGGACCACGCGTCCGGTCTCTTGTCTTATGGGGGTGTGATTGACAAAGGCGTGCTCCCTCCCCATAATCGAGCCCGTGCTGTCTTGAATAGAGGTTGGAAAGGGAGGCGAACATGTCGGAAATCTCAGCAGGAATGAGGATGAAGGCACTTGTTTGGGTGGGTCCGCGCGAGATGGAGCTGCGAGAGGCATCTATACCGTCTCCATTGGCGGGGGAGATCCTGATCAAGGTCGCCTACTGCGGCATCTGTGGATCCGAACTCAGCGGCTATCTCGGTGAAAACGCCCTCCGGAAACCGCCACTCGTTATGGGACACGAGTTCTCGGGCAAGATCGTAGCGCTGGGCCGACAGGTCAAGGCTGCGCATCCGACTCTTGAGGTAGGGTCGAACGTGACCGCCGATCCGATGGTCTTTGATGGCACGTGTGAGTATTGCATGGAGGGGCTCAACCACCTCTGTGCCAATCGGACCCTCATCGGGGCCCATAGGCCTGGCGCTTTTGCGGAATACGTTGCCGTGCCGGCCCAACAGGTCTTTTTGCTGCCCCAGGACGTCGATCTCAGATCCGGCGCATTGAGCGAACCGGTGGCCTGTGCTGTCCGCATCGCGGAGCTTGCGCCGTCGGTTCGTGGACAGGACGTCGCCATCTTCGGTGCCGGAGCGATAGGTATTCTGACCCTCCAGGTGCTGCTTCATCAGGGCGCGGCGCGTGTGTTCGTCTCGGACACAAACACAGATCGGCTGCGTGTCGCTGCCGACCTTGGAGCTGAGCCGTTGAACCCACGATCAGAGGACGTGGTCGCGAGGGTGCTCCGGGCGACCGCAGGAGAAGGGGTGCCGCTCTCAATCGATGCGGTCGGTAAGGCCATCACGCGGGCGCAGTGCGTGGCTGTGACTCGACGAGGAGGACAGGTCACGCTGAGCGGCCTTCACGAGGAGAGCAGTGCTGTGCCGGTCGCGGATATCATCCGCAAGGAGCTTACGGCGCAGGCAAGTTTCTGCTACACACCGGCTGATTTCACCGAGGCTATCCGATTGCTTGAGGAGGGCGTCATTGCCCCAGGTTCTTGGGTTACCGATGCGCCGCTGGATGAGGGGCGGATGTGGTTCGAGCGCCTGATCGAGGGACCGGAAGGCGCTGTCAAGGTCCTCCTGCGGCCCTAGCATCTGATGAGCGAGTGCCTGATCTTGGGGTGACGCTATTGGGCCTTATGGGTGAGGGCCAGTGCGCGAACGGCGGGACGGCTGCGGTACCAAAGCCATCCAACCTGAGCTAGGGTGGCGATCTCCAGGGCCATCATCGTGACGTGTAGCCCCGCCAATCTCCGAGCCGCGACCCCCACGCCCAGGACCAAGGCCGTGAGGCAGAAATGTACCATCACCGATTCCGTGATACCCCGGGTGCGCTTGCTATGGACGATGACTCCCTGAAACCAGCTCTGCAGAACCGCCAAGGGAGGAAGCAGTAGCGACAGCGCTAACGCGTCCCGGCTCAACACGACCAGATCCGACGGCACTGCCATCACCTCCCTCAACCACAGGAGGGCCAACGGCGTCGCCACGGTGAGAGCTGCCAATGCCAACAGGGCCACGCCCAACACCGTGGCAAAGCGGCGAAGGTCGCGGAAGGTCTCGGGCTCATCCAGAAGCGCCACCGTGACCTCACTGTAGGCGAGGCCTGGGCTTCGGAGCATGAAAACGAGGCCGTTGATAACAGGCCAAGCTGCGAGGGAGCCGAGGGCGTTTGGCATTCGGCTCATTGCTGCGCTTCCAATCGGGGAGACGAAAAACGAGATCAGTGACGTCAGGGCCAGGGGAACATAAAAGGCCACGAACGCTCGCAGCGTCAATGGATCTCCGCTGCGGGGGGCGGAGTGAATCTGATAGCGAGCGATAGGCCGCATTCGCAGGCCGACGTAGACGGCTTCCGCGACGACGCCCGTCACCACTGCACTCGATGCGACGACGATGCCGGGGATCCGTTGCAGTAGATAGCCGCCCAACAGCACAAGACCGTTAGCTGTGAGCCTTATGGCGGTGCCGATTCCCACGGATCTGGTGTGTCCAAAACGGATCATCGCGCCCTGCTGGAAGCGTCGATAGGCGATCGCGAAGGTCCATGGCGTCATGATCATAAGACCGATACGGCCTGGTTCAATGATCTCGGCTGGCGCGCCGATGATGTCTCGGGCTACAATATCGTAGAAAGGTGTGAACGCGATCAGGACGTGGATCACGGTGAAGGCTGCGCCCAGCGCTATGGAGATACGGCGCACCTTAACGTACGCGCGCCAGTGCCTGCTCAACGCCGTCGAGGCTGACAGAAGCATCACCACTGGGGACTCGACGATCAGAGCAATGGGATAGACGATCCCGCCCCATGCGGCTAGGTTGACCTCCGGATTGACTAAGCGCGCGACGACGGCGCTGTGCGCAGGCCCCTCGATTGCCATCAGCAGCCAACTGACCGCGAGGGGCCACCAGGTCTGCGCGATGCGGCGGAGAGGGCGGGATGTGTCGAGCTGCTGAGACTGTTGTGTCAAGGTCGCTTCGATCCTGTCTGGCTGCAGATGGCTAGGCGTGTCAGGGCAACGACCTAGTGTAGCCGATCGTGGTTAGATGACCAGCGGGTGCAGGCAGACTTGCGCCTGTGAGGATGGTGACTATGCTTAGGGTGGGTATATCAAGTGATGGTCCTGTAAGGAGGGCGCTATGGCTATGAGTATTGGCGACATACGTGAGCATCTGGGCGAGGAGGCGGACTCGCTTCTCAATCACGTCTGCGAAACCGTTCCGAAGGAGCAGCTCCATCTACCCGGGCCCGACTTCGTCGATCGGGTCGTCGCCCTGAGCGATCGCCCCACGCCGGTCCTGCGCAGCCTGCAGACGCTCTTCGACCACGGAAGGCTCGGCGGCACGGGCTATCTGTCGGTCCTGCCCGTCGATCAGGCGATTGAGCATTCGGCGGGCTCTGCTTTCGCTCCTAACCCGATCTACTTCGACCCCGCGTATATCATAGAGCTGGCGATGGCGGGCGGCTGCAACGCCGTGGCGTCGACGCTCGGAGTGCTGGGGGCAACGGCGCGAAAATACGCTCACAAGATCCCCTTCATCCTGAAGTTCAACCACAATGAGCTACTCACCTATCCGAATAACTACGATCAGATATTCTTCGCCCAGATCGAGCAGGCCTTTGGCCTAGGGGCTGTAGCCGTGGGGGCGACGATCTATTTCGGCTCTCAGGAGTCTTCGCGCCAGCTTGTGAACGTCAGCAAGGCCTTCCACAAAGCCCACCAGATGGGCATGGCGACGATCCTCTGGTGTTACCTGCGCAACACCGCCTTCAAGCGAGACGGGAAGGACTATCAGGTGAGCGCCGACCTAACCGGGCAAGCCAACCACCTGGGCGTGACCATCGAGGCAGACGTCATCAAGCAGAAACAGCCGCTGCTCAACGGCGGCTATCGGGCCATGGATATGGGCGAGTCAAGCTACGGTCGTACCGACGAGCGTGTCTACACCGAGCTGACCAGCGACCATCCCATCGACCTTTGCCGCTACCAGGTCGTGAACTGCTATATGGGGCGGGCTGGGCTGATCAACTCTGGTGGTGCTTCGGGCAAGAACGATCTTGCTCAGGCGGTCCGGACGGCGGTGATCAACAAGCGCGCGGGCGGGATGGGCCTCATCAGCGGTCGCAAAGCATTCCAGAAGCCGATGAATGAAGGGGTCGAGGTCCTCAACGCGATCCAGGACGTCTACCTATGTGAGGATGTCACGGTCGCTTAGCGGCGACTTCCCGGTGGTCACACTCGCACGCTTCCTCTGGGCCTTCGCCCATCGTGCAGGATTCGTCACTGTACTCAATCTCAACCGTAACGTGGGTGACATTGAGTTCTTGAGCTAGGGCCTGGATTGCTTCTTTGACCGCCACAATTTCACGCCTCTCGCAGCTGACATCCACGACCACGTGCGTGGTCAACACGTGTCGCTCTCCATCAAGGGACCAGAGATGTGTGTGGTGGGTATCAACGACATGAGGGATCCCTCGGATGGCCTCGTCAATGCCCGTCGTTACGATACCTTCCGGTGCGCTCTGTAGAAAGAGGCGCAAGGTCTTCCGTAGATTGCGAGCCACGTTGTAGGCGACGTAGAGCGTGATCAGGATTGACAGAATCGGATCCAGGATATCGATCTCAGTGAAAAGGAGGACGACGCTGACCACCAGGACCGCGACCCAGCCCAAGACGTCCTCCAAGAGATGCCATGCTACGAGGCGTACATTGAAGCCCTCACCATGGCGAAGCCTCAGGACCGCCCCGCCGTTGACGACGATGCCGGCGATGGCGAAGATCAGCATGCCGCGCGCATCGGTGGGTTCTGGCGCGATAAGACGGGGGATGGCCTCGCTCAGCACGACCACCGCCCCTCCGATGAGCACTGTCCCGGTAATGAGTGCTCCGAGGAGCGAAAAACGCCTGTAGCCGTAAGAGTATCGCTCGTCTCCAGCGCGCTGGGCGTAACGGTTGAGATACCAGGCTACGCCGAGCGAGAGACTGTCCCCGAGGTCGTGCAGTGCATCGGACAGGATCGTGACGCTGTTAGTCAACAGACCACCGACGACCTCAGCCAGGGCGAAGAAGACGTTCAGAAAAAAGGCGACCTTGATATTCTTGGTTTGAGCGTGCTCATGTTCGTGGTACGACATAGTATCGGTAGAGCTATCAGACCTTGCCGACCGGAGCTACATAGATGGCGAACTCGTCCTCACCGTCGACTCCCAACAGCTCGTCCATATCCGCCTGGTTGTAGGCGGCAATGGCGCACGTGCCGGCTCCAATGGATTCAGCCGCTAGATAGAGATTTTCGCAGGCGTGGCCTGCGTCAAGGTTCACCAATTTGGGTGTCACAGTCGCATAGCGCCATTCGGTCCGATATGGAATCGCGGTCCAGATGAAGGTGACAGCGCTTCTCGCGACAAAGCTCTGATTGTTGCAGGCGGCGGCGGCTTTCATCGGCAGTGCTGGATCGGTGCGAAGGGGGAGAAGTTGGTGTTCGACCGAGAGGTAACGGTAGAGACCCACTGAAAGCTCCTCGACCCGGTTCACCACCAGATAAGTCTCGAAGGGGTGCCGGGCTCCGGCAGAAGGCACCGTCCTGCGGACGGCGATGCCTCCGCGCCATACTTCGTGGACACCCTGTGTTGCCCAGAGGAGGTATGAGAGCTCCTCCAAGGTCAAGGCTTCCTCTGTGTAGGTACGATGACTCTGTCGCCGTGCGATCGCCTCCCTCACGCTCAGCGTTCCCACATCTAGCTCGTCGACAGGCGTCAGCGGGATTCGCTCGGCGTCCTCAGGATAGGGCTTCTCCACCGGCGGGTGGGGGATGCGCTTCTGCTGATCCGTCCGCATGTCTCGCATGTCGAGCCAGAGGTCGCTCTTCAAGAACCTACGGTAGTCTTGGGGATAGGGCACGGTTTCGCTCCTTTCAGTTGACGTTCTCTACGCTGCGTGCAGGGTGAACCTAGCGACCCTTCTCACACAGCTGCGGGTCGTAGCCAGGATCTGGGGGAAGGCTGGATTGTTCGGCAGCCTGCTTTGCCAGCTCGTCGCACCGCTCGTTGAGGGGGTCACCGGCGTGGCCTCGCACCCACACAAACTCGACATTGTGCTCCTCGCAGAGACGCAGCAACTGCTTCCAGAGGTCGGGGTTTAGGGCAACTTCCTTTCGATTGCGCATCCATCCGTTGCGCTGCCACCGCCGCGCCCACCCCTCCTCGATGGCTTTCACCAGATACTGAGAATCCGTATAGAGGGTCACGCGACACTGCTCCGTCAGGGCTTCGAGGGCCTTGATGGCTGCAAGCAGCTCCATCCGATTGTTGGTTGTGCACCGGAAGCCACCGGAGAGTTCTTTCTCGTGCCCGTTATAGCGAAGGATGATGCCGTAACCACCGGGCCCTGGGTTTCCCAGAGAACTGCCGTCCGTGTAGGCGATGACGTGTTTAGCTACCATAAGCCTATTGTA
Organism: Anaerolineae bacterium; assembly: GCA_049975205.1. GTDB lineage: Bacteria > Chloroflexota > Anaerolineae > B4-G1 > SLSP01 > PWVB01. Next base: position 59,873 of record JBNGDL010000002.1, read on the forward strand.
GGGTGAGCGTCAGGAAAGACAATCATCCTGCCATTGCGTTCGGCGTAGATACCGGTATAGTGTAGACATGATGTGCTCAGAACGTGCGCGCGCTCTGACCCAGGATCGTCTCTGCGATGGGTTTAGGAGCGCGGCGGGAATGTGGCTGGTTGTCTCACTGGCTCTTGTGATGGCGCTCGTTGTGGCCTGTGCACCGGCCCCAACGACGTCTTCTGCATCACCGACACCGCAGAACCTTGGTCGGGATGGCGCTGTCATGTTTGCGCATGCCAAACAAGACTCATCATCTCAGAGGGTTACGGCGTCGCCACCACCGGTGTCATCCGAGCTGGATGGCGTCATGATGTCAGCAGAGCTCACTGAGCAGGCCGTCCCTGAGTCCTCGCCTCCTGCCACGTCAGCGTCGACTGTATTGGAGGCCGCCGAGCGTGAGGCCTCGACAACGTACACGGTGCAGGCCGGTGATACCCTATTGGGGATTGCGATGACCCACGATGTCCCAATGGCGGCTATCCAGCTTGAGAATGAGCTTGGCGCCTCGATCACCGTGCGGGTCGGAGAGGTCCTGGAGATCCCTGCAGCTGGAGAATGGGGCCAGGCATCACCCTTCTGGGTGGTCTATGAGGTGGCCTCTGGAGAGACGCTGAGCGCGATCGCTGCGGAGTATGGACTGGATCTCACCGATTTACTGAGCGTGAACAGCGCGTTGGACCCCGACCGTCTTTCTGTGGGACAGGCGCTGGTTCTGCCCCTCAGAGCTCCGGCAGAGGTGCTGGCCGCGGCCAACGCGGGGGCCACACGTCTGGCTCCAAGCGCCACACCTGAGCCAGCAGCTACGCCTGCTGTCGTCGCAGTTGCAGCGGAGGCGGCTGAGGAGGCGGGCGAGACCACCGGTGAGGAACTCGCTGCGGCCCCCCTGCCAGTTTCGGCTTCTGTCCCCGGTGATATGGCCGCGCTAGCTGCGGAAATCTTCCGCCTGCTCAACGAGCAACGGGCCATCCACGGGCTCTATCCGCTGGTGTGGAACGATACCCTAGCCCGTGCTGCACAGCGACATGCCAACGACTGCGAGGCCAGAGGTTGGTGCAGCCACACCGGTTCGGACGGCTCCACGTACAAGGAGCGCATTATCCGTGAGGGGTATGAACCGATCCGTTGGTCGGAGTGCTGGGCTTGGTATGGCTCGCCAGAGCGCGCTGTCGCGATGTGGATGGATGAGACGCCTCCGGACGACCCCCACAGGCGCACGATTCTCAGCACCTACCTCACGGAGGTGGGCGTGGGTGTCGTGCCGGGAAATGGGTTCGGCTACTACTTCATTGCGGATTTCGGGACCCCTCCAGAATAGAGAGCTGGTCTCTGCGTCCAGCCAATCAGCAGAAAAGGGAGCCCTAGGGCTCCCTTTTGTCATGACTGAGGTACTGCTCAGATCATGCGTACGCCGCGGAGGTCGAGTTCTTCGGCGAAGTGACAGGCGACAAAGTGGTGGTTGCCCATGTCGCGCAGTTCGGGCTCCTCAACGGCGCAGCGTTCCTGTGCATACTGACAGCGGGGATGGAAATAGCAGCCGCTGGGTGGATTGGAGGGGTCGGCCACCTGGCCCTCGAGGCGGATTCGGCTGCCGGCCTCGCGAGCACGGGGATTGGAGACCGGGACCGCAGACATCAAGGCCTCGGTGTAGGGATGCATCGGGTTGATGTACGGATCCATGCCGCTGGCAACCTCAACGACCTTCCCGACGTACATCACGACGACGCGATCGCAGATATGGCGGATGACGCTGAGGTCGTGAGAGATGAAGAGATACGTCAGGGAGAACTCCTCCTGAAGCTCCTCCATAAGGTTTAGGATCTGGGCGCGGATGGAGACATCAAGGGCGGAGACTGCCTCATCGGCCACGATAAGGTGCGGGTTGGTAACCAGGGCGCGAGCGATGCCGATACGCTGACGCTCACCACCGCTGAAGGCGTGAGGATAGCGACGGATGTACTCCGGACGTAGGCCAACTCTGCGCAAGAGGTACTCGACGCGTTCCTCCCATTCCTTAGGCGTGCCCATCTTATTGACCTTCAGTGCCTCACTGATGTTGTCGAAGACGGTCATACGCGGGTTGAGCGATGAGTAGGGATCTTGGAAGATCATGCGGATCTCTTTGCGGTAGGGTTGAATCTCGCGATGATCCATATCCGCCAGGTCCACCACCTCGCCGTCTCCATTGCGATAGAGGATCTGACCGTCGGTGGGCTCGTAGGCGCGGGCGATGCAGCGGCCGACGGTGGTCTTGCCGCAGCCACTCTCGCCGACTAGGCCAAGGGTCTCCCCGTTACGGATAAAGAAACTGACGTCGTCGACGGCTTTAGTGTAGCCTTTCAGACGAGCGAAAAGCCCCTCGGTGATGGGAAAGTACATCTTGAGATGATTGACCTCCAACAGGCGGTCCTCTGCCTTCATGGTGAGGAGAGTAGGTTGCTCCTGAGTATCGAGTAATTCGTCTAGCATGGCTTAACTCCCTGCGGCTTCCAGGACCTCGGGCTCGTAGAGCAAGCACTGGACCGAGTGATGATCATCCAACCAGGTGACAGAGGGGACGACGTGGCGGCAGACTTCCATCGCCTCAGGACAGCGGGGATGGAAGGTGCAGCCCTCGGGGCGGCGGAAGGGGCTAGGGACCATACCCTTGATCGGATCGAGCTCCTCGCGCTTCGTAGCGATCTTGGGGATGGAGCGGAGTAAGGACTGAGTATATGGGTGCTTTGGATTGTTGAAGACGACATCGGCGGCTGCCCGTTCGACGATCTTTCCGAGGTACATGACAGCAACATCGTCGGCGATCTCGGCGACGACGCCGAGATCGTGGGTGATGAAGAGGAGGGCCATCCCATACGTATGCTGTAGCTCGAGCATAAGGTCGAGGATTTGAGCCTGGGTAGTGACATCGAGGGCGGTCGTGGGCTCGTCCGCGATGAGCATCGTGGGATTGCAGGAGAGGGCCATCGCGATCATAGCGCGCTGGCGCATGCCGCCGCTCAGGCGGAAGGGATATTCGTCAACGAGACGCTGCGGTTGAGGAATCCCCACCTGATCCAGCAGATCGATGGCCTTCTCGCGGGCGGCCTCCTTAGAAGCGCCTGTGTGGAGTAAGATGTTCTCCATGATCTGGTTACCGACGGTGTACATTGGGCTGAGGGAGGTCATTGGCTCCTGGAAGATCATGGAGATCTCCTTGCCGCGGATCTGGCGAATCTCCCGGCCTTTGGGATCGAGTTCGGCGATGTTGATGACGTCGCCGTTCCGATGGAAGTGCAAGTCCCCGGACACGATACGCCCAGGCGACTGAACGATTCCGAGAAACGCGCGGGCCGTGACACTCTTCCCGCAACCACTCTCGCCTACAAGGCAGAGTGTCGTCCCGCGCTCGATATCCAGATCCACACCGTCCACAGCCTTTACGACACCCTCATCTGTGAAGAAGTGGACCTTCAAGTCCTTAGCTCTGAGAAGCAAATCAGACATAGATACACCTCAAATCATATGGCACCCAGATACGGTGCTCTATCATCAGTAGGGATCGGCCGCATCCCGTAGGCCGTCACCCAAGAAATAGAGGGCCAAGACCACGATGATCACGGCGATAGCGGGCCACATCAGCCACGGATAGATCGCGACGACGGAGACCCGTTGGGTATCTTGTAGCATCACGCCCCAGCTCACCACTGGAGGGCGCAGTCCCAGGCCCAGGAAACTCAGCGCAGTTTCGCCAAGGATCATGCCGGGAATCGCCAGTGTAATCGACGCGATAATGTGGCTCAGAAATGACGGGATCATATGACGAAGGATCAGGCGTAGATTGCCGCAACCGTCAAGCTGGGCTGCCATCACGAAATCCTCTTCGCGGAGGGCCAAGAACTTGCTCCGAACCACGCGTGCCATGCCCGTCCAGCTGATCAGGGAGAGAATCACCGTGATCATGAAATAGACGCGCAGGGCCGGCCAGTCGATGGGCACGACTGCTGCAAACGCCATCCATAGTGGCAGGTGCGGGATGGACATAAGGACCTCGATGATGCGCTGGATGATGTTGTCCAGAACGCCACCGATGAGCCCCGAAATGCCACCCAAGACGACGCCTAACGTGAGGCTCAGGAAGACGCCGATCAGGCCCACGGTGAGCGAGATCCGGCTGCTGTAGATCATCCGGCTAAAGACGTCGCGACCGTTCTTGTCGGCCCCCATCAGGTAGAATGGCTGCTCCGGGTCTCTAGGCCCGATCAGGTGGCGTTCCATAGGGATCAGTCCCCAGAGCTTATAAGGCTCCCCTCTTACGAACAGGCCCACAGGGACAATCGTCTGCTCGTCAAGCGTCCAAGTCTTCTTGAAGGAGATTGGGTCACGCTCGAACTCATAGCCATAGACAAAGGGGTTCCATTCTCCGTCTAGGAAGAAGTAGAGGCGCTGAGGGGGAGCATTGACATATTCCTGTCGGTACGTCGTAGGCTTCCATGGGGCGAAGAACTCACAGAAGGCAGCGATGAAGTAGAAGATGATCACGATGACCGCGCTGACCATGGCCAACTTATGCTTGCGGAACTTCCACCACATCAACTGCCACTGCGAAGCGACCTCCAACTGTAGGTCCTCTGGAGAACGCTCTGCGTCAAGAGGCGGTTGTTTGAGTTGCACGTTGTCGTTCATAGGTGATTCCTCATGTCTGGCTCACTGGAGTCGAATGCGCGGATCGACCCAGGCCAAAAGCAAGTCCGAGATGAACGTCCCGATCACGGTGAGCGTGCTCAACAGCAAGATGAAGCCTGCGGCCACGTACATATCCTGGTCGCGAAGGGCCTGCAGCAGAATGGGACCCGAGGTTGGGAGGTTGAGCACCATCGAGACGATGGCCTCGCCGGAGACCAATCCAGGCAACGTCCATCCGATCGTGCTGACAAAGGGGTTTAGTGCATGTCGCAATGGGTACTTGATGAGTAGGCGGTTCTCTGAGAGGCCCTTGGAGCGGGCTGTCTCGACGTAGGGTTTATTCAACTCATCGAGTAGGTTGGCGCGCATGGTCCGGATCAAGCCCGCGGTACCGCCCATCCCGATGATGATGACCGGGATCCAAAGATGCTTGAGCAGATCCACGAACTTGGCCCACGACCATGGGGCGTCGGCCAGCTCCTGTGAGAACAGACCAATCATAGCCTGGTCGAAGACCTTGTAGCTGAGGAAGAGAAAGATCAGGGCCAACAGGAAGTTCGGCACCGCGACACCGATAAAGCCGACGAAGGAAAAGATGTAGTCGACCACCGAATACTGATGGACAGCTGAGTAAACACCGATGGGAAGTGCCACGATCCACACAAAGATGAAGGCGGAAAAGGAGAGGGCGAAGGACATCGGTAACCGCTCGACAATTAGATTGAGCGCGTCGCGTTTGTAGATGAACGAGTAGCCGAAGTACCCTCGGAAGAGGATGTTGCGCATCCATTTGAAGTACTGTACGTAGATAGGCTGATCCAGGCCGTAGAGGGCACGCATCTCGGCCTGGAACTCCTGCGAGATGTTGGACGCTCCCTGCGACGCCATCTGCGAGACCAAGCTGGTGACATAGTCACCCGGCGGTAGCTGAATAACGGCAAACGAGATCAGGGAGATCACAAAGAGCGTGAAAAGCATTGTGGCGAAACGCCGGGATATGTATTTCCACATAGATTCACACCTCAGGTTTCATCTGCTAGGCTTACGGAAACCAGAAAGCGAACGAAGTCAGGCCGTCGGGCACCGACTGAGCGTCGAACGTCACCGATCTCTGCTTGGAGGTTGATGAAGTCTGGCCATGTGTCTTGATTTCAGGTTCCTGGAAGCCTATCAGTGACCAACTAGGGAGCGTGTGCTCCGACGCTCCAAGAGTGCCGGAGCACACGCCTTCGCTCACGAGCAGTTACTCTTCAGGGAAGCTCTCGTCGATGTACCACTGCTCCGGGTACAGGATCTTGAGCACGCCCTCGATCCAGCCATCGATGTAGGTCTCAGGCAGGTTGTGCACGCGGTCATGGTAAGGGTAGTAGCCAAGACCTGGCTTGGAGATGCCGATGACCCAGAACTCGTCCGCGGCCATCTGCATGATCTCCTGCATCGCCGCGACCTGTGCCTCCTCGCTTGCCGCCTGCAACACCTCGGTCTGGAACTTCTCGCGGTAGTCCTTGACCCACTGCGGCGGCTCTTCGCCCACAAGGTCGGGGTTGTTCTGCCACCAGTTGTACCAGCCCATACCGAAGATGCTGAAGTAACTGGCCGGCACGAAGTACCGGGAGTCTAGGATCGCGTTCAGACCGGCACCGCCCTCGCCGGTGTAGATAGATGCCTCTATCTCGTTGGCGTCTCTGTACTCGACGAACTGAGTGTCAGGTACCGAGTTGAGTTGGACTTCGACGCCGACCTCTTTCCAGTACTCGATCAGGAGCTCTGCAAGCTGGACCCAGTTCGTACCGTAGGAGAGGTCGTTGGAGACGGTGAGGATGATGGAGAGACGCTCGCCGTCAGGCCTGAGGCGGAAGCCGGCGGAGTCCTTGTCGGGGATCACCATGTCCAGATACTCGTTGGCCAGATCGATGTCATAGGCCAGGTATTGGGTCGCCAACTGCTCGTTGTAGAGCGGTGAGCTCTCCAGTGGCGCGACTTGCCACGGCTCGCCCTGACCGTTGTGCACGATCTCGATGACCTCGGCGCGGTTGATCGCGTGCGACATGCCGATGCGGAAATTCTTGTCGGCGAAGATCTCCGCCTTCACAGGATCCAAGCAGGTGCGGTTGAAGTGGATGGAGTTGGTATTGGCGCCATCAGATTGTGGGTTGTTGATGTAGATGGGGCGGCCCTCTTCGACGGCCTCGTAGTAGAGGATGCGGTTGTCGCCGCCGGGATCCTTCAGGGCGTCCAGATCGCCGTTCAGCATCGCGAAGGTCCGGCTTTCGTAGTCCTGATAGGAGATGCCCAGAATCTCGTCGATGTAGGGCAGCTGGTTGCCCTCGGTATCAACCTTCCAGTAGTAGGGGTTGCGCTCCAGCAGAACCTGGGTGCCCGCCCCCATGGGCTCCTTCACGATGTAGGGGTAGAGCGTAGGGCGATCTGCATCCAGGGTGAAGTAGTCGGGCGGGCCGGCCTGCATTCTCTGGAAAAGCCCAACCCAGTCCTCGACGCCCTCGGTCTCGGCCACGAGCTCATCCACGTTTTCGTTGTAGTCGGCGTGGAATTGCTTCATCCAGTGCTCGGGGAAGTAGGGGATGTGGCGTCCATTCCAGGTGGCCAGATCGAGGAGGAAGGTGCCGTAGGGCTCAGGGAAGATGAACTTGAAGGTGTAGTCGTCGATCTTCTCGGCCCTGAAGCCCTCACGGAACCGCTCGGGCAGCCAGTCGGCGATGGGGCCGGCGGGATTGAGCTCCTCATTGAAGAGGAAATCGTCGATGTAGAACATCACATCGTCAGCGTTGAAGTCATCGCCGTCCGACCATTTCATACCCTTGCGCAGGTAGAAGGTGTACTCCGTGGCGTCGTCGCTGATCTCCCAGGACTCCGCGATGTTGGGGTCAACGCCCGAGAAATCGGGTCGCCAGATGGTGAGGTTCTCCCAACCGTCGATGTACCAGAGGCCGCCCCAGCCGGGGTGAGTGCCCTGGAAGCCAAAGCGAAGGCGACCGCCGTACTGACCGACGTCATCGAAGGGCTCGACCACGGCGGGATTGTCCGGTAGGCGCTCATCGACCGGCGGTAACTCCCCGGCCTCGACGCGAGCGGCGAGCATCGGCGACTCCTGGTATTTCGTGGCTGGAGCTACTTCTTCAGGGGTTGGCTCTTCCGTTGCTTCCTCGGTCGCTTCTTCGGTTGCCTCCTCCGTTGGTTCTTCGGGTTCCGCGGTCGGCTCAGCGACCTCCTCCGTAGCCGGCGGTGCTTCGGTCTCCGGCACTGTTGTCGCGCAGGCAGCCAATAGCATACTTACCAGCAACAGGATGTTCAAAAACCTAAACTTACGCATGGCAAAACTCCTCCTCACTAGACTCTGGGATTCTTACGTAAGCAACAGCTGCAACAACGTCGCAATCGTCTTAGCCGGTCCTCCTTTCTCTGGCGAATGTGGACGTGTGACTGTTTGGGCCCCAGCCAAAGCGGCGGCATCATCCAGGCTATGTGGATTCGAAACTGGTCAGTGTCTCCCATGGCTAGGTTACCCGTCTACAAACGGAGTCTCGTACAACCAGCTCCGTTGACACACAGACTGTGACTCTTGGCTGTCGTGGCTCTCTCGTCCTCTGAAGAAGCTGCCGAACTCCTAGCGCGCCCAACCATGTCTTGTGGACATGGACCGTGGTTAGGGCTGGCGTGATCACGCTGGTGATGTCGATATTGTCGAAGCCCATCACGGACAGGTCGTCAGGCACGACGAGACCAAGCTCCCGCGCCGCACCGAGCACGCCCATCGCGCAGACATCGTTGCAGGCGAAGATGGCTGTGACGCTAGGTGCACGCTCCAGGAGACGCTTTGCGGCCATCTGGCTTGCGGTCTGATTCGTGGGCGAGTTCTCGATATAGTCCAGTGAGAGCCCATGGCGCTCCAGCACAGAACGGAACCCCTGTCGGCGGTCGAGGATGCTTGGCGGCGAATTCGGGTTTGAGCCGATCAGTCCAATGTCGCGATGTCCCTGCTCGATCAGATACTCTACAGCCGCAGCGGCTCCGGGGATGTTGTCGATGACGACGCTGTCAAAGGGATGCTGAGGTGCGTAGCTGTCGATCAGAACGGTGGGGAGGTCCAGCCGCCGTCTAAGGAATCCGACGGTGTCATCGATGAAGGTGCCGACCAGCAACAGCCCATCGATACGTTGCTCGTTGAGCATCGAAGGCCACATGACAGGATGGTTGGATGGGTCGACTTCGATGTTCGCGTACATCAAGCTGATATTGTGCTCGCGGCACTCGTTTTCCACACCTAGTTGCACGTGAGCGTAGAAGGGATTGACCTCCGGCGCATGCCCGAAATCGTGCTTGGTCAGCATTCCAACTACCTCGACCGGCGAGCTTGCTTCTGTAACACTGCCTCGCACTGGGTAGCCGAGGGACCGGGCAGCATCAATAACCCGCGCTCTGGTTTCGGGGGCGACGTTCGGCTTATTGTTCAGGGCCTGCGAAGCCGTGCCGATAGAGACGCCGGCGAGGTCCGCAACATCCTGAAGGCGAACACCGGAAGAGATCAAGTGGGGTGTCCTTTTCAACGCTGAACTGAAGTTTCAGGTAGCTGTCTTCAATTGTAGCGTGAAAACGACCCACTGTCAAGGGATTTGTGGAGCCAAAGTTGCGGGAATGGCGTTTTTGTTATGCCAATTGGCCGTGTTTTCTCTTGAGGAACTCGTCGGCGGGCTGCTTCAGCATGAGGTGGAGGAGCAGATCCCGGTGAGATTTGATGAAAGGAGCGTTGTGATTATCCTCGAGGACGGGGTGGAGGTAAGAGGCGGGGCGGTAGGATAGGGGTTCCTCTCCGGGCCCAAGTGCGAGCCGGAGCACATCCGGGTCAGGCGGCGCTGGCGTCATTCCAAACTCACCGCGGAGCAACATCTTGAACTCATTGGACACCATCTGATAGCGTCCGAGCATCACGTTGAAGGTGGCCTGCGAGCCGATGATCTGACTCGTCGGTGTCACAAGGGGAACGTAGCCAACATCTGCTCTGACGCGCGGAACCTCGGTCATGATCTGATCCATCTTGTCGATCTGGCCCATCTGCCGCAACTGACTCTCTAGGTTGGAGAGCATGCCGCCAGGGATCTGGGCCTTGAAGATCTTTTCGTCGTGGGGCGGATATCCCAGAGACCTGAGCAAGGCCCGCATCAAGCTCAGCGCTTCTGGGAGCCCGTCAGTGCTGGGAGTCTCGAGTCGATCGAGGATCCGTTCCACCTGACGGCGGTCGATGTCGCTATAGGAGACGGGCCGATAGCGGCGATGGTTGGGCGAGATATGTGCCTTGAGTTCATTGAAGATCTCAAAGAGCCTGGCCTGCGCTTTGAGGATCGCTTCTTTGTCGAGGCCGTGGTCCATGCCTAGCTCCTCAGCAAAGACGATCAGAATCTCGATGGGGGGATGCGAGGCACCTCCCGCAAAGGGCGTGATCGCCGTGTCGATGGCGTCGATGCCCGCCTGCATAGCGAGCACCGCATTGAGCGTCGCCACTCCGGTGGTTGTATGACTGTGGAAGGTGATGGGCACCTGAACGGCGTCCTTGAGCCTTCGGAACAGCTCTACGGCGTCCTCAGGGCGGAGCAGTCCGGCCATATCCTTGATCGCAATCTGGTCTGCCCCCTCCTCTTGCAGCTTGAGGGCAAGATCTACAAAGTAGCCGGTTGTGTGGATCGGACTGACAGTATAGCTGAGCGCCGTCTCGACCTTCCCCCCATAGGCTTTGGTGGCAATCAGTGCCATCTGGAGATTGCGCCAGTCGTTAAGCGCGTCAAAGATGCGCATGAGGCCAGCCCCCGATCGCACAGCTTCCTTGACGAATGCGATCACCAAGTCATCAGGATAGGGCTGATAGGCAAAGAGGTTCTGCCCTCTGAGCAACACGCGGAGCTTAGCGGGGGCTCCAAGGCAGCGACTGAAAGCGTCCAGGCGTTCCCAGGGATCCTCGTCCAAGTAGCGCACACAGCTATCAAGGGTCGCGCCTCCCCACAGCTCCATAGCCGCGTAGCCTGCATCGCGGATGATGCTTAGGACAGAGAGCGCCTGCGCTGTTGTCATCCGGGTGGCGGCCAGACTCTGTTGACCATCTCTTAACGTGAGATCGACGAATTTCACTTGGGTCACGAAAATCCTCCGACGGTAATAGGCCCTGTAGTATGCAGAGTGAGTTTAGAGGACGGTGGGTTTGCGTCAAGGGTCAGGTGTCACGAATCCGTGCGTATCGCTTATCCCTCCAGGCGCCTGTCCGCCAGGTCCTCTTCAAGCATACGAGACGCGACGCCGCCTGACAGGGTTACCATAGGCACGCCTCCACCAGGATGAGTCGACCCGCCAGCGAAGTAGAGACCGCGTATCCGCGGATCGCGAGGAGGGGGGCGGCGCAATGCATTCAGTGGCTTGTTGGATGAGAGGCCGTAGAGGCTACCTCGCCATGCCCCGGTCTTTACCTGAAGATCCACGGGCGTGAGCGTCCTCAAGGTGACCACATCGGCGCGAATGTCCAGTCCTACCTCCGCCATTCGATCTAGGACGAGATCCCGATAGGCATCTCCGTCTGCGGCCCAGTCGAACGCCGATGATAGAGGCGGGACGTTCACGAGTACGAACCAATTCTCGCAACCCTGAGGTGCGTGGTGCGGATCGTGTTTCGATGAGATGGAGATGTAGATGGTCGGGCAGGCGGGCGGGACACCCCGGCTGAAGATGTCTTCGAATTCCTGTCGGTAGTTGTGCGAGAAGATGATGTTGTGTTGTACCAGTTGAGAGCTGCGCCTACGGACGCCGATCAGCAGAACGAACCCAGAAAGCGACGGCTCCACGCGCACAAGCCTTCTTAGGCGTCTTGTCACCATTCTGCGCGGGAGGAGGTCCTGGTAAGCTGTGGTCACATCGACGTTGGCGACAACGGCGCGAGCGAGGATCCGGCTGCCATCCGCCAAGGCTACGCCCCGTGCCCTGCCGGCCTCGTCGACTAGGATCTCCGTCACCCGCTGGCTGGTGCGAATCTCGACACCCAGCTCTTCTGCAAGCTGCCGGTAGGCTTGGGCGATGGTGTAGATGCCGCCCTCCGCGTACCAGATGCCGGCAGTGAGCTCCTGATGCGCGATGACGTTCAGCACAGCGGGTGCTCGATAAGGGCTGGCCCCGACGTAGGTAGCATAGCGTCGCAGCATGTTGCGCAAGTGTGGATGGCGAACCCAATGGCGGATGGCTGCATCCATCGAGCGCCAGGCATCGACTTGGACCATATCTCGCATAGGCACTTTGAGAATGGCTCCCAACGTCGGGGGATCGCCTCGTATGAAGACAGGGCTGGTGATGCGATCGAGAGCCGCTGTGTGGGCCAAGAAGCCGAGATAGCCCTCGACGTCTCGGGGATCCCTTTCCGCGATCTGAGCTATCATCGTGGGGAGATCTCGCGTGGCATCCATCGTCGTACCATCGGGATAGAAGTATCGTGTGAGGGGCTCCACCGGCACGAGCGAGAGATAATCAGTGAGGCGCCGCCCGGCTTGCTCGAAGAGCTCATCGAGTACAGAACGCATTGTGATGACGGACGGGCCTGTGTCCCAGGTGAAGCCGTCAATTTGTACGCGTCCCATTTTCCCACCGACTGACGGGTTCTGCTCCACTACGATCACGGGATGGCCGGCGGTGGCCAGATGGATCGCGGCGCTCAATCCGCCAACGCCAGCGCCAACCACGATCACGGGCCTGCTCTTGTCAATCATGTTGCCGCCTGTCCACACTATCGCCGGACGTCCTGGCTTTGGCTCTGATGTTAATGGTGCGCCCTCGCCACCGGGGTCCGCCATATCGGAGGTGCCACCAGATGGCTTGGCTCGCAATGATCGCCATAAGGAGCGTGGAGATCGGCATCCATACCGCATCCCGCACGCGCTGTCTGCTAAAAGCCGCGGTCAGGGCCCGGATTCCCACACCTAACGCAACCAGAAGGAGCGGCCATTCGGGCCAGCAGGTTCGGAGCCACGTGTTGGCGGGCAGCCAGGCGCCCGCAGCTAGCCATATCCAGGGGCATAGCCACAGGAGCCAGTGAAAGGCCCAGGAGAGGAGCAAGAAAGGGATGCTGTTACCGTGCCCGGCGAGGATGTTCTTCGCAAAGCCTCTGCGAACCTCAGGCCAACTCTGATACATCCGGCAGCTGATGACGCCGTCGCCGTCGGCTACCCGCAGGCGTCCACCCGCTTGCTTAACCCGCTTGGCAAACGTGACATCCTCGATGATGCTCTGTCGCACAGCTTGGTGGCCTCCAATGGTACTGTAGATGGGACGACGGAATGCCAGACACTGGCCCATCGCCGCGGCGAAGATCGACCAAGGGGTATGATGGACGGCGAGAAGAGGGAGATAGCCGACGATGACAAAGGCCATCAGAGGCACCGTCAGGCGCTCTGGCCAGGTCTTGGTGATCTGCGTCGGCCAGACGGTCTGTAGGTCGCTTCCAGAGTGCTGCATCTCTCCCACCAGCTTTGAGACAGCATCCGGCGACCAGATTACGTCGGCATCGGTGAAGATGAGAATGTCACCGCTTGCCACCTTGGACAGCTGATGGCAGGCCCAGTTCTTGCCAAGCCATCCCGGTGGCAGTGGCTGCCCTTGTATGACCTCAAGGCGAGGGTCTCCTGCCCCCGCGGTCAGTGCGGCCTGGCGCGTGCCATCTGTTGAGTCGTCATCGAGAACGAGGATCTCGAGATTGGGATAGGTCTGGACCAGAAGTCGCCGCACCGTCTGGCCGATGACTGCCCCCTCGTTACGCGCGGGGATCAGGATCGAGACCTTGGGATGGGTGGTGGGCGCCGGAGCTTGGCCCAAGCGTGGAAAGGTGAAAACGTTCAGGATGGTGATAGCCGAGATGATGATAAGCGCGAAGGTGGCGAAGACAGCCAAGCCGAATATGAGCATTAAGGGATGTCTCCCAATCGTAGCGGTATTACAAGCGATGGCCGGACGAGAGAAACAATCGAGATGCGATTGTTACATCTCGATCCTGCCCGGACCTCCAGAGCAGGCCGCCGGTCGCTTTCCAATGCGACGGCGATCACTTGCGTAACCACGCGCGCAGTTCCGGTCTGTGGCGCAGATCCTCTCGGTGCCGCCAGAGGAGCAGCAGTGTGTTGCCCGCCCAGATGGTCAGTAGGACCGGATCCGGTTGCCAGATCGCCAGGTAGAGTCCAATGCCGGCCAAACCCAAGGTCACAGCCCAGCCCGCTACGCTCTGCACGAGATACCCAAGGCTCATCAAGATGGTACCGATCGCAGCGGCGATTCCAAAGGTGAGCCCAATCCAGATGCCGCCGGTCACCGCCACCCCTTTTCCTCCCTGCCCCTTCAGGAAAGGGGAGTAGAGGTGACCTACGATAGGCGCCAAGGCGATGGGTACGATTTCGAAGCCACGCAGATCGAAGACAACGTAAGCGAGGGCGACCGGGAGGGCGCCTTTGAGCATGTCCAAGAAGGCGGCCACGAGAGCCCATGCTTTGCTTCCTGCCCGTAGGACATTCGTAGCGCCGGGATTTCCATCTCCATAGCCGCGGATATCCCGCCTCAGCGCTAGACGACCGATCAGAAGCGAGAAGGGAATTGCACCACTGACAAAGCTCGCAAGCGTCCAGATGAGGGTTCGGGCAATCACAGCCCACCTCCTAATCGAAGGCCGGCCCACAGAAGACAGCCCCCCATGCCGAGCGTACCTACGAGGGCGGGGCCGGGCATGCGCCAGAAGACCAACAGGCCAAAGGCCTCGAGCCCCCAGGTCAACCCGTAGATCAGAAGCAAGGGGGAGACAGGTAGCTGAGCTGGCTGGGCCTGCGGTCCGAGGGCCAGGGTTATCGCCAGAGAGACGGCAAACCAGCCTGCGTAGTTCGTCCAGGGGATGCCAAAGTAGTGTGGCATCTTCCTCTTGCCGGAGCGGGCCCCCCTACTGGCCCAAACCCACAGGTTCCATGAGACCATCTGCGGGTCTAGGAATAGGTCCCAGGCCGTGAACGCAGCCGCACTCATTATAGCGAAGGCAAGGTGGCTTCCCGGACGCAAGATCGCTGCGGCAGTTGCCCACGCCGGCGGCATCATCATCAGCCAGGCAAGGGGGATAATCACAGGCACGCCGCATAGCTGGGGCTGTAGGCGGTCGGTATAGGCGTATTTCCCAAACGGGAAGCCCGTGCGATGCCCGATGGCTTCGGCAACCCATCCCAGCACAGGGATAACCACGGCGACCTTCAGTGTCTCGACACCGCCCAAGGCCGGCCACAAGATCGCGAGGACGGTAGCTGCCTGTAGAGACACGCTCACCGTGACTGCGGAAACTTCGGCCTGCTCACCCCAGAGCCACGTGAGAATGGGCATCGAGATCATCGTCAGCAACCATGCGGCCATCAAGCCCTGTGCAACAAGTGAAGTCTGGGCTATCGTTGTGTCTATCCAGTCCAGGAGGAGCATAGCTTTAGCTTCCGCCCGCCTTTCCTGCGGCGGTGAGAAGGTCATCCACCTTCCCAACCACTTCCATGCCGGCATAGCTCCCTGTGCCACGGTAGATGAGAGTGTCGGACCGGCGCGCTCTCAGTTCGACGTCGATGGAGGCGCTCAGCGTCTCGGCCACCGGGCGGCCCATATCGACGCGACTGGGTCCCCTCAACAGCCCAGACTCCGCTCGGCGACCGACTAGGTCCAGACGGTAAAGTGAGTCTTCGATGACCCACTCAACCTCGTTCTCGGTGATAGCCAGATGCCTGGTCACGGCGCCCGTGTAAGTCGCAAAGCGGTAGAGCGTACCCTCCCGATATAGGCCGACGATGAAGCCTGGGAAGCTGTGCCCGATCCACGGGATCATCGCGATTGACGCTGTGAGACAGACCCCCGGCGTCCCGAAATGATTGCTCTGCATCCAGACCCATCCCGACGGAAAGGATTGGCCCCAGTCCTTCTCGATGTAGCCTCGGCCCCCACTGAAGGACACTGTTTGATCGCCAATCGTCAGCGATCCTCCCAGCCCATGGTCCAGGCTCACAACGCCGTGGTAGGTTTCCATGCGGGGGACCCACGCGTACCATCCCATAATGCCTGGCGACGCGACGGTGACGGGCCACGGCCTCAGTTCGTCGAAGGTGACCGTGCCCGAGATGGAAAGCTCGGTATCGGTCAGGTTCAGGCTCATGCCTGCTGCGCTAAAGTGATTAGGCCCCACGTCGATCTCCAGCCACCGCTCAGATGCGGTAAAGGCTTCCACCGGATAACGCTGATAGACCGTCCGTCCACTCGTGCCGTCGAGTACCTGAACGAAGCTGTGGGGTCCCTCTTCCCCAGTGCTTAGGGAGATCCCCGGGATGATCGCAAAACGGTGCTTCTCAGCGGGATCTACGACTTTGAAGTACCAACCCTCGAAATAGGGGGGACGCCTTCCGCGGCCATGATATCCTTCCGGATGCAGTGGTGTCTTCTTGCCTCTAGGCACGCAGTCGCTCTCTTTCATAGCTCTGAGTTCCGCCAAGCCCGGTCAGTAGGTTGTGGGCGTTGCCGGAGGGAATTCCTCTAGGTCTAGCGCAGTCTCAACGCATGTAGCAAGTCGAAGAGCAGCAGAAATCCACCCTGGATGACGATGCCCCAGCCACTGCCCCTCCAGAAAAGGTTCTTCCGCCCCTTAGTGTAGACCAGAGTTGCCCCTCCCGTCACATAACCGACGTCCAGTGCGGTGTTGATCCACAGCACCCGCCGGAGGTTCCTCTGAGCATTCCGCTGCTCATCGGGTTGGTGCGTCGCAGGATCCGACGCTTTCGCGCGCGCCGTCCTCATACCGAAGAGGCCAATGGCAGCGTCGACCAGACCCCAGCCGGCGAATTGGGAGCCCGCGCCTCGCCAGAAGGGTTTTCCAATCAGGACCATTGCGACCCCCGCGCCAATGCTGAAGCCGCTCCAGCGTAGGAGGCGTTGCGATAGCTGAACCTGAAGTTGCCATATGTCGATTCTGGGTTGATCCATCGTCTCCTCGCTTAGTAGTATCTCACAGCTCACCTAGGACGTGCGGAGTTTGACGGCGAGCCAGGCCCGAATGAAAGGAACGGGAGGCACCGAGGCCATCAGTTGCAGATTCTCGGCAAGACCTCCGTCCTCGTCCAGGAAGCGGAAAACCCGCTGCACCGGATTGCGTCGGAAAAGCCGGAGAAACACGGGCTTCCCTAGATGTCCCTGTCGCTCCAGGATCTGGAGCAACATGGCATCGAACGTGCGGTAGCGTCCGGGTGATCTCGGGATGTCGAAGGGATGATCGTGGCGCGTCAACGACTTCACAATTGCCGCGGAGTCCCTCTGGATTCGTTCGAAGGCGAAACCGCTCGACGGCTTGACACGTCCGCCGCGGGTTCCGATGTTCAGCACCCGCTGACCGGCCCTCCGGCGAAAAAGATGATCGGTCATCGGAATGAGGGTGTGCTCCTCGCTAAGGACCCGGTACCGGTCGACGCCCAGGACGCTGCCAATGTAGGTCTGCAGCGCTGTCTGATACGCCTCCAGCGGGAGCAGTTGACCGGAGAAGATGGTGTACTCGACGAGGCCCCGACGCTCCGAATAGGGGAGCACATAGAAGAAACGCATATCGCCCAGCTGTGGCGTTCGGAAGTCGAATAGCGTGGGAACGGCGGGATCGAAGACTGGTAGCTCCGTCTCGATCTCCCAGCCCAGGAAATGTTGGGAGAGATAGCGATGGTGGCGTGTCAAAGGCTGGTAGTCCTCAGGCCGGTAACGGCTGTCGAAGACCCAGTCTGCCCTGAAGACCTGGTCGTTGACTATGACCTCGGCGTAGTCCTGTCCGTCAGCGATCGCCTCAACTTTGCCGATCTGGGTAGCGGCATTCAGAGCCGCTGCCAGTTCGTTGCGGATGAAGCGATAGAAGTCGATGGCCCGAACCATCGTGTATCGATAGGGGTGCAGATCAAGGATGGCCTCGTAGTCGTCGCTCCGAATCGCCAGCCTATCCCAGCTGCGATAGGCAAGTTCATCGAGAAAAGACGAGGACTGGGTCCAGAAGCACCAGGTGTGATCGTTCTGGTTCTTGACGACCTCATCGATTAGGAGCATGGAGAGCTCAGGCATAGCCTGATGAAGGCGATAGGCCAAGCTCAGCCCGGCGGCCCCTGCACCGGCGAGGATTACATCGTAGTGATGAGTATTAGGCGTAGCCATAAGACCGCGGGTCAGGGCGGGCTCGCGTAGCCGCGGATATGCGCTCGCCACCAGATGCCGGGAAGCCGGCGGAGCTTCTCTGAGGTTGTCACATAGGCACGACGATGGAAGACGTCCATATCGTGGTCCTCGATGTCGGTGAGGATGGCCCGATAGAGCTCTGCAGCGGCGCCGATGGCAAACCGACCGTCCCGGTGCAGGAACTGAATGCCGGGAAGGGATGTCGCGTACAGGTCACGGATCCGAGCAATCTGAAAGCGCATGAAGGCGCGCCAGCGGTCATTGACCTCGCCTGCCTCGATATCGGCTTCCGAGATCCTATAGTCCGCCAGCTCTTCCTGAGGCAGGTAGAGCCGTCCTGCTCGCCAGTCCTCAGCAATGTCGCGGAGGATATTGGTGAGTTGCAGCGCAACTCCCAACCTCACGGCATAGGGAAGCGCTTCCGGACCGGAGAATCCTACAATGTGCATCGACATCAGTCCAACGGTTGAGGCAACGCCGTAGCAATAGGTCGCCAACTCCTCGAAGGTCTCGTAGCGCGCCTGGACGAGGTCGCGCGCGACGCCATCGATGAGTTGTCGCGCGTAGAGTCTGGGTATCCGGTAGCGGGCCTGGGTGTCGGTCCATGCAAGCACAAGGCCATCCTCCACGTCCTCGCAGTTCTCACTAGCACGCGCGCGCCAATTGTGAAGGGACGCCCAGGCATCCGCCCCGAGGCTCTGCGCCTCGTCAACGATATCGTCACAGGTGCGGCAGAAGGCGTAGAGTGCCCTGACGGCGCGGCGCTTCTGTGGGGGAAGCAGGCCGGAGGCTAGATAGAAGGTACGGCTGTGTTGGCGCGTTATCGACGCGCACAAGCTGTAGGCCTGGTCGATGATGCGTGGCTCAGCCTCGACACAGCCCTTGCCGGGAGGACTCTGAATGCCCTCCTCAGCCCAATCCACTAGTTGCCGCTCCCACGAGGTTGCGGTCATTCGGTCCCCCCCCGACCCGATTTCCTCTTCAGTGCGCTAACTTTGCCTGAAAGGCTCCTTTATGCCCGCCGGCCCCTCTATTTTAACTCGTTCTATCTTTCGCGCAATTCTAGACGAAAGTTTCACTAGGAGAAGCTCGAGAGGCGTGCTCTGTTGAGCGCTTGTGCAGGCCTTGGTGCAGGTCGGCTCCCAATTTACGAGTCATCCTTCGCCAAATTGATTCTCTGTTCGGACTCAGCGTCAAAGAAGTAGAGGGAAGACTCAGGGAAGCAGACCCGCGCCTCATAGCCGCGAACAAGTCGCTCTTCGATAGGCGCTATGACGCGACACGAAAAGGCGTCGGTGCTCACAAAGGCGACCTGTTGGCTTCGCCCAAAATCGGGTTCGACGACATCAATTGTGCCCACAAAACAGAGGGACGCTTCGGGGACGACGCCCTCTGTCTGGATTCGCGCCGCTTCCGGTCGTATGCCGAGTATGATCCTCTGACCTGTGTGAACCTCGGTGGCGATCGAGCTGGGTAGCGGCAACCGGTTCTCGGCGTTGACGACGAGGTTTCTGTCGGTCACGGTGCCCTCAAGGAGGTTCATAGGGGGCAATCCTAAGAAGCCGGCGACGAAGGCATTGGTGGGATTCTGCAGAATGTCGTTGAACGTACCCACTTGCTCGACGCGGCCAGCACGCATCACAGCTATCAGATCGCCCAATGCCATAGCCTCTGTCTGATCGTGCGTGACGTAGATAGCTGTGATCCCAAACGTGTGGAGGAGGCGCTTGATCTCCGTCCGGGTGCGCGCTCGCAGTTTAGCATCAAGGTTGGAGAGGGGCTCATCGAAGAGGAAGAGCTCAGGCTCGCGCACCAACGCTCGGGCGATGGCCAAGCGTTGCTGCTGACCACCAGATAGCGTGCCGGGCTTCCGTTTCAGCAACTGCTTGAACCCGAAGCCCATCATCTCTGAGGTGATTTGGATTCGCTCGGCTGCTTCCTCATCTGGAGCTCGGTTGACCTGGAAGAAGAAGCTGAGGTTGCCTCTGCCATAGAAATGGGGGTAGAGTGCATAGTTCTGGAAGACCATACCGATTCGGCGGTCGCCTGGGGATACCTCCTGCATATCCCGTCCATCGTAAGCGACAAGGCCGGTGTACTCTGTGAGGCCGGCAACCACACGGAGCAGCGTGCTCTTCCCACACCCCGACGGTCCCACGATCGCGACGGTCTTGCCATCCGGCACGACAAGATTCAGCCCGTCCAGGGCACGTATCTCGTCGGACTCCGAGAGCATCGTTCCGGTTGCCTGGGACGTTTCGGGCGGGGTCTGTTGGCTCTTCAGAAGCTTAGACGCGATACCGGGGCGGTAGATCTTCGTGACGTCTTCAAGCTTTATCTCGGCCATCTTCTCTCCTAGCAGTGCCTATGCGCGGAATGCGGTCTCGTCGCCCCGAATCGGACGAGGCTGGCTCAATGCTGAGCTGGGCCGAGGAGCCGTGTGCTCACCCAAGACTAAAGCGGCCAGATACGGGGCACTAGCAGGATGCTGATGATGAAGACGATGATGGTCAACAGCGAGCCGACCTTGGTGAAGTCAAAGAACTTGTAGTGCCCCGGACCATAGACAATGAGACAAGCAGGTTCCAGGGGTGTGATGAAGGAGCAACTGGCGCTCACCGCGATCATAATGGCAAAGGTCCGGGGGTTGAAGCCGAGCGCATTTGCCGTCTCGATCGCGATTGGGAAGACCAACACCGCGGCGGCCTGGTTTGACATCGGCTGGGTCAGCCCCATCGTGATTGCGAAGAAGACCGAGAGCAAGATGAGTGGGTTGCTTGTCTCCAACAGAGCGATCACCTGCTGCGCCAGAAACTGGGCCGTCCCCGTGTGCTCCATCGCCGCGCCCAGTGCCAGCATACATCCGATGACGATGAGAACCTTCCACTCAACCTGCTGATAGGCCTCGTCGGGCGTGATGCACCTGGTAACGAATACAGCCAAGATGCCCAAGGTGACGGCGAGGGGAAGGCTCAGAATCTCAAATGTGGCCAGAAGCAGCGAGACCACAAACGCCCCTATCGCCAGGGGGGCAAGTTTCCGGTTGAGCCGGGCGTGATGCACGGTGCCGATGATGTGGAAGTGGTCTGGATCCAGCGCCGCAATGTTGGCTCGCGGCCCCTGAACCAACAGCTGATCTCCGGGACGGAAGCGGATTCGGCTGAGCTTGCTGAACATCTCCTTGCCCCGGCGGTTGATGCCAAGGACCTGCAAGCCATACCGCTGGCGGAATCGGAGGGTCTTGAGGGTTCGTCCGGTGAGGGGCGATCGGGGCAACAGCACGACCTCAGCGAGCTGCGTGCCCTCGGCTTGAAAGTCGGCCTCGGTAAGTCTGACCTCAGCCTTGAAGGCCAGCCCGGTCGTGTCTTTGATCTGGAGGATGTCGCTTCGCTCGCCCTTGACCAAGAGCTCGTCGCCCTCCTGCAGCTCTAGGTCGGCTTGGGGAACAAGGTAACGGTTCTTGTCCCGCACGATCCTGACGATCGTAAGGTCGAGATCGCGCCCCAATCCAGCCTCTTTCAGGGTCTGACCCGCCAGACGAGATCCGGGAACGACGACGGCCTCTGCGAGATAAGGCTGGATGCCAAAGGGCTCCTCACCCGTGTCCTCGTCCCGCACCGGGATCAGGTGGTTGCCGATGAAGTGCATGTAGATCAGGCCGACCGCGGCGATGGGGAGGCCCACCACAGCGAGTTCAAGCATCCCCAATGGCGCGAGCCCATGATCGACCATAAGCCCGCTTACCAGGACGTTCGTGGAGGAGGCAACGAGCGTGATAGAGCTCGCAAGGATGGCAGAAAAGGCCATAGGCATCAAGAGTTTGGCTCGCGGGATCTTGGTACGACGGCTCAGGTCAAGGATGATCGGCAGGAAGAGCGCGGAGGTCGCGGTGTTGCTGATAAAAGCGCTGAGTACCGTGATGATTAGCATGAGGACCGGCAGCAGCTGCTTGGGTCTGTCCCCAACGGCGCGCAGGATCCGGCGACCCGCGTAGTCGATGACGCCGGTCCGGATCAGCGCGGCTGTCAGAACGAGCAAGCCGAAGATCATCACAGCGGTGTCGCTCCCAAAGCCAGCGAAGATCTGGTCGGCCGGGAGGAGATCTGTGAGGCTGATAGCTAACAAGATTCCAAGGGCGACGATGTCGGCTCGGAACTCCTCTATTGAGAAGAGCACAATCGCCACCACGATGATCGATAGTAATAACCCGATCTCAAACGTCATAATTCGGTCGGTATCCCACCGAAGAACTCACAAGGCCTGGTCTCCGTTGTCCCACCGCCAGCAAACTTACGCAGGGAACCAGTTGATGCCTATGTAGCTTACAGCCCGTGAGTATAATGGAGGGGGATAGAATGGCAACCGGAGCTATCCTCCCGCGAAGCGGACGAGATCGACGAAGATGGGGACGAGGACAGCTGTTAAGATGCCGTTCAAGCCCATACCGAGGCCAGAGAAGGCACCCGCTTCGTCGTCCATCTGGAAGGCGCGTGCGGTGCCAATCCCGTGAGCCGCCACTCCGACGGCAAACCCGCGTATGCTGTGATCCTCGACGCGCAAGAGGTTCAGGACCGGTTCCGCCGTGATGGCACCCACAATGCCGGTCAGGATGACCAGGACGGCCGTAAGGGATGGGAGGCCACCGATTTTCTCGGAGACCCCCATCGCGATAGGGGTTGTGACGGACTTCGGGGCTAGGGAAAGCAAGGTGGCAGGCGAGGCCCCCAAGAGCCAGCCGATGGCTACGGCCGAGCCGACAGCGACGCAGGAGCCGACCAGCAGCGCTCCGACGATCGGCCCTGTCATCTGGCGGAGTCTCTCTATCCGATGGTAGAGCGGAACGGCCAAGGCAACGGTCGCAGGGCCTAGAAGAAGGTGAATCAGTTGTACACCTGCAAAGTAGTCCTCGTAAGAGGTCTGTGTCACGAGCAATGTGGCGACGACAATCACGATGGAGATCAAAACCGGGTTGAGCCAGGCGAAGCCGAGGCGGTCGTAAGCCGCTTCGGCTGCCCGGTAGGTGATCAGTGTGACGGTGAGCCACAGCAGCGGTGAGCTCGACAAAGCATCCCAGACCGTGGCTAGATCACGCATCGAGTGGCCCCGTGTCCTTGGGCCTGGTCGTGGATGCGGCCCGCGCCAGCCCCTTCATGGTGAGCGCAGTGCTGGCTATCGTGATCACGGTGCTGGCAACAAGTGCGACGGCGAGAGGGATCCATTCCTCTGCAAGCAGGGCGAAGTACGTCACAATCCCAGAGCCCGCGGGAACGAACAACAGGGACAGGTGCCGTAGGAGACCCTGTGACGTGTGCTCAAGGTTCTGAGGCACGCTGCCGCGCACGGTGAGCGCAAAGAACAGCAGCACCATGCCGACCACGGGCCCCGGTATCGGAAGGTTGAAGAAGGCCGTGATGATCTCTCCGAGAAGCTGAAACAGGAGCAGAACGGCGAGCCCGATGATCATGTCGCTTGGCTCCTCAGTGCGTATCCTCGGACCACGCGCACCAGAGGTATGGGGTCCGGCTCTGGCGAGAGCTCACTATCGTTGTGTATGCTTCTGAAGCCTGGGGACCCATCATACTATCTCTTCGCCAAGGCGTAGTTGAGAGGTTGATCAGTCTTCGATCTCGTTCTGAAAGACCTCGGGCTTGAGGAGGCCGATGAAGGGAAGGTTGCGATAGCGCTCCCGGAAATCGAGGCCGCAGCCGACAACCAGCCGGTCAGGTAAGTCGAATCCCTTGTACTTCAGAGGGATGTCGATGAGCCGGCGCTGGGGCTTGTTGAAGAGGACGCAAACTTCTAGGCTCGCGGGCTCGCGCGCGCGCAGCGTGCGCAGGAGGTAGTTCAGCGTCAGACCGGTATCGATGATGTCCTCGACGAAGAGGACGTGCCGCCCGGTGATCGGGAGGCTGAGGTCCTTCTCGAGCCGCACCATCCCTCGGTTGCGGGCTTCCGCGGTGTAGCTTGCGACGGCCATGAAATCCATCTCCACCGGGATCGTAATCGCTCGAAGGAGGTCCGCCATGAAGGGGACGACGCCTTTGAGGACCCCGACCAGCAGTGGGTCTCGGTCGACATAGTCCCCGGAAATGGCTGATGCAAGCTCCAGAGTGCGCTTCCTAATCTCCTCAGCTGAAATCAGTACCTCCTGGATACCCTCAGCAAGCTCTCCGTATGCTTCAGGTCGATGCCACAGCGCGTCGTTGTTGTTCTGGCTCATTGTGCCTCTCGATCCAGGATTGGCCTGGCCTGCTCGTCAATACCGTATTTGATCATCAGATCACGGATGTTGCGCCGCTTGAAGAGCTTGATATTCACATCTGGATAGAGCTCTTTCAGGCGACGCAGCTTGCGATTCTTGATCCTGATCAACTTTGGGCGCAACGTGGTGAGTTCTATGAAGAGATCCTGGTCGGGCAGGTAGAAGTCTGGAGAAAAGGCCTCCAGCACGTTGCCTTCCTCATCCTGCTCGAGCACAAACGTACGGGGCTCATATTCCCACTCAATGCCGTAGTAATCGAGAATCCGCGAAAACGCCTCTTCCGAGGGGTGAGCGAAGGTGGGAGATGGGGTGTCTTCGGGGTTGGTCACCTGGGCATCCTCTCAAGCTTTGTCTCTGGCGTCTTGATCCGCGTTTCGAGCTAGCGCGGACAGCGCCTCAATGATTAGTTTGGCGGCCACCGAGCCTGGCAGGTTCGCCGTGTTGATGACGAGGTCGTAGAGTTCGGGGTCATCCCAGTCCACGTGGTGATAGCGCCGCAAGTAATTGCGTCGGCTGGAGTCGCTGTTCTCGACCTGAGCTCTAGCCGCAGCCTCAGGGATGCCCTGACGCTCGGATACGCGCTGGATCCGGAGCTCCAAGGGGGCGATGACCCGAACGTGTAGAACATCGGGTCGCCTCTTCAAGACGACCTGGCCCGCCCGACCGAGGATGACGACACTGCCCTCCTCAGCCATCTCTTCGAGCACGGCCTTCACCGCTTCCCGGTAGGCTTGCCGGGCTCGATAGGAAGGACGTAGGCCGAAGAGGTCGAGGTCATCGATGACGGCCAAGGCGACTTCAGGCGCTCCTGATTGGCGGGCCGCCTGGTTAATCACCTCTCGCCACACGAGTCGGTATCCCAGATCATCAGCTACACACCGTGCGATCTGAGTGCCCAAACTGCCCAGCTTGCGGGAAATCGTGACTGCTGCCATTAGCGCGTCTCAGGCCCTCGCTCCTGGTCTCTGACCCGATTATAGCATAGGTTGGGGGTCTGCGCTCGTCGTCATTGTCTGACACGATGGGGCGCCGTCCTCTCCGCTAGGGTTGACCCCTGTCGCGGATAGTAGCGTACTGGCCGATCTCCGATAGAATGAAGTGGATTTCTTGTGCGTTTGGCGAGCATAATCACTAGATTGAGATTCCAGGAGTCCAAATACGTGCTCGAGCCTCCGACCGACGAAGCGTCCACCAGGACGGAGCAGGCGTCCAGCAAGGACAAGAGACGGCGACGCCTCCTGAGGATCGCGGGCCTCGCGTTTGCTATTCTCATCACGGTGGTTGTCTACGCTCTTAAGGACCGTCTGGAGGACGTAGCTGGGTATGGCTATGTAGGCCTCTTTCTCATCAGCATCCTCGGCAATGCCACCATCGTCTTGCCGGTGCCCACGTTTGTGACGACCTTCCTCGGGGGCGGTGTCTTCAATCCCGTCCTGGTTGGCATTATCTCGGCTGCAGGTGCGACCATCGGTGAGCTGACCGGCTACCTCGCGGGCCTTGGGGGTCAGGCCATTATCGAGAACCGGGAGCTGTATGACCGGTTCAGTCGTTGGATGGATCGGTACGGCCTTCTGGCGCTCTTTGTGCTGGCTGCGATTCCCAATCCCTTCTTTGACGTGGCCGGCATCATCGCAGGGATGTCCCGTCTCCGACTCACGACCTATTTTCTGGTGGTCTGGGGCGGCAAGATCGTTAAGTTCGTCCTCATCGCTTTCCTGGGAGCTGGTTCGGCCGACCTCTTTGATTGGCTGATTAAGCCCTAGCCAGCCAAGCAAGAGGGGGGTGCCCCAGCACCCCCCTTTCCAGTATTGCTCTCCTGGCGATCAGGTCACCGGCGTGAGCCAGCCATGTCGGTCTGGTTTGGCGCCTGAAACGATGGCGAAGAACTCGCTCTGGAGGTGCTCCGTGATAGGCCCACGTGTTCCAGAGCCGATGGGGATGCGATCGATCGAGCGAATCGGCGTGATCTCTGCCGCGGTGCCCGTGAAGAAGACCTCATCAGCCATGTAGAGCGTCTCCCGGGGGATGAACTCCTCTTTGATGGTGTAGCCCAGATCGTGCGCCAGCGTCATCGCGCACCGACGCGTGATCCCTCGCAGGATGCTGGAGGCCAAGGGCGGCGTGGTGATCACGCCGTCTCGGACAAGGAACAGGTTCTCGCCGCTCCCCTCGCTGACGAACCCATTGGCGTCGATGGCAATCCCCTCCGCGTAGCCATTGATCACGGCTTCCATCTTGATCAACTGGGAGTTGATATACTGACCGCCCACCTTGGCGGCGGCGGGGAAGGTGTTGTGAGCCATGCGGCCCCAGGAGCTGACGCAGGCGTCGACTCCCTGTTCCACGGCTTCGGGGCCGAGGTAGCGCCCGAGAAAGATCGTGATGACGCCGACGTGGACTGGGCAGGGCCGGGGGTCCACGCCGATCGTACCGGTGCCTCGGAAGACCAACGGTCGGATGTAGGCCGCGCTGAGCTTGTTGGCCTTGACGGTATCGATGCAGGCTTGCCTAAGCTGGTCCGGCGCGTAGGGTACATCCATGCGGTAGACCTTGCAAGAATCGAAGAGCCGGCGGATGTGGTCGTCCAGACAGAAGATCGAAGCGGTGCCCTCGATGTCGTAGGCACGAATGCCCTCAAAGACGCTGGAGCCATAGTGCATGGCGTGCACTGACACGTGGACGTTGGCCTGCTCCCAAGGGATGAGGTTTCCGTCCATCCAGATATAGGCCGTAGGTTCTATCGCCATAGTTGTTGTCTCCTTCTGATGGTTGGGGCCCAGCCTGGCGGCTACCGCCACCTTGACGGGCTGAACCAAGGTTACTTCAGAACTGCCCCTTCGCTGGCTGATGTGACGTGGGCTGCGTAACGGGCGAGATACCCCGTCTGTATCTTCGGCGGTGCCGGAGACCATTCACCTCGTCGTCGATCCAGCTCGCGCTCCGAGACGTGTAGAATTAGCGACCGATTCTTGATATCGATCTCAATGCTGTCCCCTTCCTTAACGAGGGCTATGGGCCCTCCAGCGGCAGCTTCTGGCGAGACATGCCCCAGTGCTGATCCGCGCGTGGCGCCGGAGAATCGGCCATCCGTGAGTAGCGCAACGCTGTGGTCGAGGCCCATGCCTGCCAAAGCCGAGGTCGGCATGAGCATCTCACGCATTCCTGGGCCGCCGCGAGGGCCCTCGTAACGGATCACGATCACATCCCCTGCTTTGATCTCTCCGTTCAGAATCGCGGACAGGGCCGCCTCCTCGCCATCGAAGACGCGCGCCGGTCCCCGATGATGCATCATGTCCGGTGCAACGGCCCCCGCCTTTACGACTGCGCCCTCAGGCGCTAGATTGCCCCTCAAGATGGCGATGCCACCACTTGCGCTGTAGGGAGCCTCCAGCGGTCGGATGACGTCTGAGCGACGTCGGGCACCCTGAACGTTCTGGGCCACAGTCTGTCCTGTCACCGTTGGCAGGTCGCCGCGGACAAGGCCCTCCTCAAGGAGTGTCCTCAGCACCGCGGGGATGCCCCCGGCCTCGTCGAGATCCTGCATATGGTGTGGTCCGGCTGGACTTAGCTTGACGAGGTGGGGGGTACGGTCACTGATCGCATCAAAGAGATCCAGGGGCAGCTCCAAACCGGCATCATGGGCGATAGCGGGAAGATGCAACACCGTGTTGGTGGAGCCGCCGATCGCCATATCCGTGGCGATGGCGTTCTCAAACGCTGCTTGGGACATGATATCACGTGCTACAAGCCCTTCTTCGATCAGGCTGAGAATCCGCATGCCGGCCTCTTTGGCGAGGCGCAGCCGGGCGCCCGTAACGGCGGGGATGGTGCCGTTGCCGGGTAGGCCCATTCCGAGGGCCTCCGTGAGGCAGTTCATCGTGTTAGCGGTGAAGAGGCCCGCACAGGAGCCACAACCGGGGCAGGCGGCGAGCTCGAGTTCGCGCACCTCTGCCTCGGACATGCGACCCGCTCTGTAGCGTCCGACTGCCTCGAACATCGTTTTGAGGTCGATGTCCTCATTGGCATATCGGCCTGCCATCATGGGTCCGCCACTGACGAAGATAGAAGGGATATTCAGCCGTCCTGCCGCCATCAACATGCCGGGGACGATCTTGTCGCAGTTCGGGACGAAGACGAGCCCGTCGAAAGCGTGTCCTAGTGCCATGGACTCGACGGAGTCTGCGACGAGTTCGCGACTGGGCAGCGAGTAGTGCATACCGACGTGGCCCATAGCGATGCCGTCACAGACCCCGATAACATTGAACTCCAGTGGCGTTCCTCCGGCAAGCCGGACGCCGGCCTTGACCGCCTCGGCGATCTTGTCCAGGTGTGTATGGCCTGGCACGATCTCGTTGTAGGCATTCGCGATCCCAATGATCGGACGACTCAGTTCCTCCGGCGTCAGGCCGTTGGCATAGAACAGACTTCGGTGCGGCGCACGCTCTAGGCCGCGCTTAACTTGATCACTTCGCATGTCCTTCCCCTTTTCAGTGCATTACGTGGCCGCCCTGAGAGCAGCCACAACCTGATCACCCATCTCGGCGGTGCCAACACGGCACTCACCTTCTGCTTCGCTCGCGATGTCGGGCGTACGGTAGCCGGCCTCCAGCACGGCCATCACGGCGTTCTCGATTGCCTGCGCCTCCGACTCGAGGTGCAAGGAGTATCTCAGCAGCATCGCCACGCTCAAGATGGTGGCCAGTGGGTTCGCAATCCCCTTCCCGGCGATATCGGGAGCACTACCGTGAATCGGCTCATAGACGCCGCGCGTCCCATTCCCCAGCGATGCCGATGCGAGCATGCCCATGGAGCCAGCCAGCATCGACGCTTCATCGGTCAGGATATCGCCAAACATGTTGCCGGTCACGATGACGTCGAAGTCTGATGGACGGCGCATTAGGTGCATCGCAGCCGCGTCGATGAGCATGTGCTCTAGGGCGATGTCGGGGTAGTTCCGGCCTACCTCCTTGACAACCTGGCGCCAGAGTCGCGAACAGGCGAGAACGTTCGCTTTGTCGACAGACGTGACCTTACCCCGACGCGCGGCAGCCAGTTCAAAGGCCATCCGAGCTATGCGGCGCACCTCCTCGGCCGAGTACACCATCGTGTCGAAGGCGGTGGGGTCGTCTTGGGTTGCCTCCTTTCGGGCGCCGAAGTAGATGCCGCCGGTTAGCTCCCGCACGACCATCAGGTCTACGCCGTTGAGGCGATTGGACCGCAGCGGTGATGCGTCCCGCAGCATAGGGAAAACCTGCACCGGGCGCAGGTTTGCGTAGAGATCAAGTCCCTTGCGTAAGCCGAGTAAGCCCTGCTCAGGGCGGACGTCAGCTTGGGGATCGGACCACTTCGGCCCACCCACCGCACCTAGCAGGATCGCGTCTGCGTCTCCGCAGGCCCGAAGAGTCTCCGCGGGCAACGGTTGACCCGTCATGTCCATCGCAGCGCCTCCAATCAGGCGCTCTTCAAAGCCAAAGGCATGGCCGTAGATGTCGGCGATCGCTCTGAGCGTCTTGACGCCTTCGGCGACGACCTCCACGCCGATGCCGTCGCCGGGGAGGGTAATGATTGTGGCTTGCATAGTATCTCCTTTGATGTGTGGCGGGCGTTCTGTGTCGTTCTCCGGTGGCGAGGCAGGGACGAACGCAGGGGCCCTAGCGTATCATCGATTGCTCACTCGGTGATCGTCAGACCGTACTCCACTGCGTCCGCGAGAGCGATCCAGCTCGCCTCGATGATATTGGAGGAGGCGCCCACGGTGGACCAACGACGCGTGCCGTTCTGCATATCGATCAATACTCGCGTTGTCGCCGCGGTTCCGGCGTCCCCATCGAGGATATGCACCTTGTAGTCGGCGAGCTCAAAATCCGCTAGATGAGGATACTCCGGCAGGAGAGCCTTACGCAGGGCCAGGTCCATTGCATTGACAGGCCCGTTGCCCTCGGCCGCTGTATGGAAGATTCGATCCCCTACGCGCACCTTCACCGTCGCTTCGGCCAGCAGTCCTCGCCTTTCTCGGTGCTCGACCACAGTCATGAAGTCGACCAGATGGAACGGCGGCTCGTAACCCTCCTGCGAGCGGTGCAGCATCATCTCAACCGACGCCTCGGCGCCCTCAAAGGTGAAGCCCTTGTACTCCAATTCCTTGATCTTCTCCAGCACAGCGGGAAGATCCCGGAGCGCGCTCGGGTCCATGCCGATCTCGTCGGCTTTGCTGAGCAAGTTGCCGCGGCCCGAGAGCTCGGAGATCACAACCCGAGATTCGTTGCCTACCAGGGAGGGGTCGATATGCTGGTAGCTGAGCAGGTTTCGTCGCATCGCGGCCACGTGGATGCCGCCCTTGTGAGCAAAGGCGCTTAGCCCCACGTATGGCGCGTGTCGATCGGGAGGCTGGTTGGCGATGGAGGCCACGGCACGAGAGGTCCGGGTTAGCTCCGATAGCCGGTTTTCTGGAAGGGCCGAAAGCCCCATCTTGAGCTCGAGCGCCGGAATGATGGTACAGAGGTTGGCGTTGCCACAGCGCTCTCCGTAGCCGTTGAAGGTACCCTGGACGTGGCTGGCACCAACGCGGACGGCTGCCAGCGAGTTGGCTACGGCCACACCGCCATCGTTGTGCGCATGGATGCCCAGGGCGATGTCAGGGAAAGCCTCTCGCACCTCGCCGACTATCTCCTCGATCTCCCACGGCATCGTGCCACCGTTTGTGTCACAGAGGCAGAGGAGGTCCGCGCCCCCCTTGCAGGCCGCCCTGAGTGTCTTCCGGGCATAGGCCGCGTCCGCCTTGTAGCCGTCAAAGAAGTGCTCAGCGTCGTGGATGACCTCCTTGCCCTGATCCTTTAGGTAGCGCGTGCTCTCCTCGATGATGCGCAGGTTCTCCTTAAGATCTGTACGCAGAACGTCGGAGACGTGAAGAGTCCAGCTCTTGCCCACCAGCGCCACGGTGGGGGTGTTCGCCTCGACCAGCGCCCGGATGTTGGCATCCTCCGCGGGCACCGTGCCCACACGGCAGGTGCTGCCAAAGGCCGTGATGCGCACGTGCTTGAGATCGAGCTCCTGCACGCGGTCGAAGTAGGCGACGTCCTTAGGATTAGAGCCCGGCCAACCTCCTTCGATATAGTCAACGCCCAGATCATCGAGCAGGCGCGTGATCTTGAGTTTGTCCTCCAGGGAGAGAGAGATTCCCTCCGCCTGGGTGCCATCACGCAGTGTTGTGTCATATAGGCGGATTCGGCTTTCTGACATCAGCAACTTCATCCTTTCCTTGGCAGTGAGCTTCGAGCGCAGATCGGCGCTATCAGCTATGCCGAGCTCCTTGTCGTCCCCTGCCTTTGACGCAGTCGGTTGCTACCGTCCCCCTCGACGGTAGCAACCGAAGATTAGGTACCGAGGCGTTCTCGCGTATAGGGAATCAGACCACCCGCCTCGATGATCGCCATAATGAACGGCGGAAAAGGCGAGGTCCTGTAGAGGCGGCTAGAACGAAGGTTCGTGATCTGCCCTGTCGTCAGGTCCACCGTGACCTCGTCGCCGCCCTGGATATCGTGCGCTGCTTCGGCACAGACCAAAATCGGCAAGCCGATGTTGATGGCGTTGCGGTAGAAGATGCGCGCGAAGCTCTCGGCTATCACACAGGAGACACCCGTTCCTTTGATCGCCAGAGGCGCGTGTTCCCGGGAGGATCCACAACCAAAGTTCGCACCGCCTACGATGATGTCTCCGGGCTCAACCATATCGGAGAAGCGAGGATCGATATCCTCCATACAGTGCTTGGCCAGCTCCTCTGGCGTAGACATATTCAGATACCGTGCCGGGATGATGACATCGGTGTCAACGTTGTCACCGTACGTCCATGCTCTTCCTCGAAGGATCATGACGTCACCTCCGCCGGGCTGGCTATACGACCAAGCACCGCTGTGGCGGCTGCCACAGCAGGCCCGCTCAGGTAGACCTCACTGTCGGTATGACCCATGCGACCGCGGAAGTTGCGGTTTGTCGTGCTAATGGCGCGCTCGCCAGCGGCGAGCACCCCCATGTAGCCGCCGAGGCACGGACCGCAGGTCGGCGTGCTGACGACGGCGCCGGCCTCGATGAAGGTCTCGATCAGGCCTTCACGCATCGCATCCAGATAGACTTGCTGGGTCCCTGGAATGACGATGCATCGCACGTCGGGATGCACCTGCCGCCCCCTCAGGATCTTGGCTGCCACGCGCAGATCCTCCAGACGCCCGTTAGTGCAGGAGCCGATCACGGCCTGATCAACGGTGACGGCGCGGGCTTCGTCCACAGCGTGCACGTTTTCCGGCAGGTGCGGGAAGGCAACCTGGAGCGGGATCTCGCTCGCGTCGATCTCGATGGTTTCGACGTACTGAGCGTCGCCGTCGGCGGCAAGCTCCGTGTAGGGTCGCTTGGCCCTCCCCTCGACATAGGCTTTCGTAGCTTGGTCCACGGCAAAGAGGCCCGCCTTGGCCCCCGCTTCGATGGCCATGTTGGCCATCGTGAACCGATCAGCCATCGGCAGCCGGTCGATTACAGGTCCGGTGAACACCATGGCCCGATAGAGAGCGCCACTGACACCGATCTTGCCGATTGTATAGAGGATCAGGTCCTTGCCCCCGACCCAAGGCTCTAGATTTCCGGTGTAGACGACGCGCATTGTCTCTGGAACGCGCATCCAGATTTGACCGGTGGCCATCGCCACGGCGATATCCGTTGACCCCATGCCGGTCGCAAAGGCCCCCAGTGCTCCATAGGTGCACGTGTGCGAGTCGGCACCCACGACGATGTCGCCGGGAAGCACGAGGCCCTGTTCGGGTAGGAGCACGTGCTCGATCCCCATCCGACCGACGTCGTAGTGGAAGGGCAGGCCCTGCTCGCGGGCAAAGCGTCGCATCATAGCGCACTGCTCCGCCGACTTGATATCCTTGTTCGGCACGAAGTGGTCCGCAACCAACACGATCTTCTCTGGATCGAAGACGCGATCGACGCCCAGCTTCTTGAACTCGCGCAGCGCGATCGGCGCGGTGATGTCGTTGGCTAGCACGACGTCGACAGCGACTTCGACCAGATCGCCTGGACTTACCTCAGGGGGTTCTGCGACACCGCCGCGCTCGTCGACGACGTGTTCGGCGATGATTTTCTCCGCTAGCGTGTGTCCCACAGCTCCTCCCTGACCTAACGCTTGACCGGCGCGGCCTCAGAATTGTGGCCGTTGTTTCGGTCAGGATAGAGGAGGCCCTCATTCTCCCATCGCAGGGACCAGCCGCACGGTTGCGGGAAAGATTCCCACTGCCGCTTCTCCTGACAGCCTTGATCCTCGCCCAGCACTCCAGATCCGACACTCGCTGCTGCAGATCTCACGACCTCGGTTTTCATCTCTCTCCTCCTTGAATGTGCTAAGAACTACTTAAGACAGCTCGGTTCGATGACACTAAGCTACACGCACCTTCTGCGGTTTGACCTCACGCCGCGCCGCGATCAGGCGATTGAGGGCGAATAGGTAAGCCTTCGCACTGGCCACGACGATATCCGTGTCGGCCCCATGGCCGCTGAACGTGGTGCGCGCCTCGCCGTTGATGGGTTCCTCAGCCTGAATTCGAATCGTGACTCGTCCAACGGCGTTGATCCCCTCGGTGATGGCCTCGATCGAGAACTCAATCAACTCGTTAGGCTCGCCGATAACCCGGTTGATCGCACGGTAGACCGCGTCAACCGGTCCCGTGCCGTGGTCGGCGTCGCAGTAGACCTCGCCCTCCGGCCCCCTGATCTGGACTGTGGCTGTGGGAATCGCGTGGTCCCCGCACGAGATCTGGACGTGCTCTAGGCGGTAGGTTTCCTCGAAAAACATCTCCGCTTCGTCAGCGACGATGGCCTCCAAGTCCCGCGTCTCCACCGTCTTCTTCTTGTCTGCCACCTCTAGAAAGCGGTGGTAGACCTTCTCGAATTTCTCATCATCCAGCTCGTAGCCTAGCTCAGAGAGGCGATGCCGCAGCCCGTGGCGTCCCGAGCGGGCTGACAGGATGATCTCCGAATCGGGGACGCCGACATCGCGTGGGTTGATGATCTCATAGGTGGTGCGCTCCTTGAGGACGCCATCCTGGTGGATCCCCGATGAGTGGGCGAAGGCGTTAGCGCCGGTGATGGCCTTGTTTGGCTGCACCGGGATGCCCGTCAGATGGCTCACAAGCCGGCTCACGGGATAGAGCCGTTTGGCGTCGATGTCGACATCCAGGCCGTAGAGATCCCTGCGTGTCTTGATCGCCATTACAACTTCTTCCAAGGAAGCGTTGCCCGCGCGCTCTCCAATCCCGTTGACGGTCACCTCGACCTGGCGGGCGCCGTTCCGCACTCCCGCCAGCGTGTTGGCGGTCGCCATGCCGAGGTCGTTGTGACAGTGGACGGAGATCGTAGCTCTGTCGACGTTGGGAACGTTGTTGACGATGCCCCGGATGAGGGCGGCGAACTCCTCAGGAGAGGTGTAGCCGGTCGTATCAGGAATGTTGATCACGGTCGCCCCCGCATCGATCACGGCTTCGAGTACTTGGTAGAGATAGGGGGGATCCGCGCGCCCCGCATCCTCGGTGTAGTACTGCACATCCTCCACGAACTGCTTCGCATAAAGCACGGCGTTGACACCCATCTCCAATGCCCCCTCGCGGGTGGTCCGGAGCTTATGACGGACGTGGACGTCGGAGACGCCTAGCCCGGTCTGTATGCGAGGACGGGCTGCATGCTTCAGAGCCTCGGCGGCGACCTCGATGTCCTCTCTCCGTGCCCGAGTCAGTCCGCAGATGGTGCAGTCGTGAATCTCACGGGAGATGCGCTGCACGGCGGCGAAGTCTCCTGGAGACGAGATCGGGAAGCCGGCCTCGATCACGTCGACGCCCATCGCCTCCAGTACCCTGGCGATTTCCAGTTTCTCCTCCACGTTGAGCGCTGCGCCAGGAGATTGTTCTCCGTCCCGCAGTGTTGTATCGAAAACGATGATACGGTGATTGGTGCTAACCCCACTTTCATCCATTCGTCCCTCTCCTCCTTTGGCCAGTCCTTCCGCTTAGCTGCTAGATCCCGGCGCTGGTGACGACGTCGTCGGCTCAGCGCTCGCAACAGCAAACTCTAGTCCCAGTTCTCTGGTCGTAGCGAGCGTACCGCTGCCCCAGCCTGCCACATCTCTGATTCACGCATCTCCTGCAGCTCTTCCTCGAGACGCTCCTTGTAGTCTGGCGCGCTGTTGGCCGCGAGGACGATGCGGGTCTCTTCGCCGGCGACCACGCTCTCATAGAGCTCGTCGAAGACCGGCTCGACTGCCTCACGGAAACGATGGCGCCAATCGAGGGCCCCCCTCTGGGCCGTGGTGCTGCAGTTGGCATACATCCAGTCCATGCCGTTCTTGTCGACCAGGCGGATGAGGCTCTGGGTCAGCTCCTCGACCGTCTCATTGAACGCTTCGCTGGGCGTGTGACCGTGTTGGCGGAGCAGGTTGTATTGCGCCTCCATGACGCCGGCCAGCGCTCCCATCAGCACACCCCGCTCCCCGGTGAGGTCGCTGTGGACCTCCTTCTCAAAGGTCGTTGGGAAGAGATAACCCGATCCGATGGCGATACCCAGGGCCAGCACGCGCTCGGTGGCACAGCCGGTGTAGTCCTGATGCACGGCGAAGCTGCTGTTGATCCCGCTTCCGGCGAGGAAGTTCGCCCGGACGCTGGTCCCGGAGCCCTTCGGCGCCGCCAAGATGACGTCTACGTACTCCGGAGGAACGATGCCTGTTTGCTCTCGGTAGACAATGCCGAATCCGTGGGAGAAGTAGAGTGCGTCTCCGTCTTTTAGCGCGGCTTCAACCTGCGGCCAGAGCAGCACCTGGGCGGCATCCGAGACCAAATACTGGGTAACCGTCGCCCGCTCTATAGCTTCCTCGAAGGGAAAGAGCGTCTTGCCGGGGACCCAGCCGTCATTCAGTGCCTTTGTCCAGGATCGTTTACGGTCCGGGTCGCCCCCAACGATGACGTGAATGCCGTTGTCGCGCATATTGAGCGCCTGGGCCGGCCCCTGTACCCCATATCCTACGACGGCGACAACCTCATCCTGGAGCACGTCTCGCGCTCTCTCCAAAGAAAACTCGTCCCGCGTGACGACCTCCTCAACGACACCACCAAAGTCAATCTTTGCCATCATGCCTCCTATGTAGCTTAGTGAGTTAGTCCAGTTTCGGCTGATTCAGGGTTCGGTTTCAGGCTGCCTCTCGCTCGTCGGTGCCGCCGCGGGCCATCGCGACACGCCCGGTTCGGACCATCTCAATGATGCCGTAGGGCCTCAGCACCTCAACAAAGCCGTCGATCTTCTCGTCCGTCCCCGTTACTTCGACCGTCAACGACTTCAGACCAACGTCGACGACGCGGGCACGGAATGTCTCGACGATCTGAAGAACCTCCGCCCGAGTTCCACCGCCATTGGCGCGCACCTTGATGAGTGCCAGGTCACGCATCACGGCGGGGGTCTCTGTCACGTCCTCTACCTGGATGACATTGACCAGCTTGTGGAGGTTCTGAGCCACTTTCTCCGCATCGGTGCGGGAGCTGTCCACGACAATGGTCATACGACTGATGCCGGGTTGCTCGGTATGTCCTACCGTCAGGCTCTCGATGTTGAAGGCCCGGCGCCGAAAGAGGCTGGCGACCCGGTTGAGCACGCCGGGCTTATCCTCGACGAGGGCAATCAGTGTGCTTTGCATTTCTCTCCTCCTCTATCTTTCCTCAGTTACGGGGTGTGGCCTTCGGATCATCTGGTCCAGGGCTGCGCCTGACGGCACCATCGGGTAGACGTTGCCATTCTCCCCTTCTTCGGCGATCTGGAACTCGATGAAGGTGGGGCCGTTGTGCTCTCGTGACTCCTCGATCGCCCGGCGCGCTTCACTTCGGGTCGTCGCACGCCACGCGGGGATGCCATAAGCTTCAACCAGCTTAACAAAGTCGGGATTGAGCAACCGGGTGGCCTCATAGCGCTTCTCGTAGAAGAGTTCCTGCCATTGCCGCACCATCCCTAGGTAGTTGTTGTTGGAGAGTGCAAGGTGAACCGGCAGATCCTCCTGAACGAGCGTCGCTAGGTCGTGGAGCGTCATCTGGAAGCCGCCATCTCCGACGATGGCCCACACCTCGCGATCGGGCTGTCCAAACTTGGCGCCAATGGCCGCTGGCAGGCCGAAGCCCATAGTCCCCAGCCCACCTGATGTCACCACGGAGTAGGGGAGATCGTTGAGGTAGTACTGCGCTGCCCACATCTGATGTTGTCCCACATCGGTGACGACGATGGCTTGCCCCTCGGTCGCCTCCCAGATGTCGTTGATGAAGTGGGCAGCGACCATGTGCCCGTTTTCTGGGCGACGCAAGATGTCGCGGCGGTGGCTCTCGCCCCGCCATTCCTCGATCTCGCTGAGCCAGTCTAGATGCGCCTGTTGTTCCACCTGAGGCAACAGCTGTTGTAGAACTTGCTTGAGGTCGCCAAGGATGGGGACGTCCACAGGCACGACCTTGTTGAGCTCAGCTGCGTCCGCATCCACGTGAATCCGTCGTGCCCGAGGTGCATAGCGGTCCAGTTTCCCAGTCACGCGATCATCGAACCGCATGCCGAAGGCGAGGAGCAGGTCTGCTTCCTGAATCGCTTTGTTGACGTAGGCTTCCCCATGCATCCCCATCATCCCCAGTGCCAGGGGATGGGACTCCGGGAAGCCGCCTTTTCCCAGCAAGGTCAACGCCACCGGAGTCTGAGTCTTCTCGGCAAAGGTGCGAAGTTCTTGCATCGCACCCGACATCAACACCCCTTGCCCGGCCAAGATGACGGGGCGTTCCGCCCGGTTGATCAACTCTGCTGCCTGCCTGACAATCTCGGAGTCCCCGCTGCCGCTGGGACGGTAGCCGGGCAGGCTAACGGGCTCCTTGGGCGGGACGAACTCGGTCTGAGCGATCTGCACGTCCTTCGGGAGGTCAATGAGCACAGGCCCAGGTCGACCACTGCGGGCAATGTAAAAGGCCTCGTGGATGATCTGCGCCAGGTCGGCGACGTCGGTGACTAGGTAGTTGTGCTTGGTGATCGGTAGCGTGATGCCTGTGATATCGATTTCCTGAAAGGCGTCGGTACCAATCAGGGATGTGGGGACCTGACCCGTGATACAGACCATAGGGGATGAATCCATGGCTGCCGTGGCGATGCCTGTAACCAGGTTCGTCGCACCTGGGCCGGACGTCGCCATCGCGACGCCAACTTTGCCTGAGACCCGGGCGTAGCCATCGGCGGCATGTGCTGCGCACTGCTCGTGACGCATGAGGACGTGGTGGATCCCATAGTCCTGGCGGGGATGGTAGGTGTGCATGATGGCGCCACCGGGAATGCCAAAGACAACCTCGACGCCCTCTCGTCGGAACATCTCCCACACGATCTCTGCACCCGTCTTTTTCATCTCACTCCTCCTCTTTCCTTGGGTGAACGCTATAGATCTGCTTGCGCCCGGAACAACCCCTCAATTGCTCTCAGTGGACGCCATGGAACGAAAAAAGCCGCCTCTTTGGGCGGCTTGGTTTTTGGTGGCTCTGTCTAGTTCTGAGTTACTTGTGGTCCTAGGCTCCCCCTGCCAACCTAACCGCCCAGCTCCTGCCGGTAAGCAGGAGCACAACAATAATCAAGACAACAAGGATGAGCTGACCGAGAATGGCTCGGTCGGTGGTCACATCCTGGCTCAGGGCGGCGACCGCTGTCACAACACGCGTCGCGTCCAGTTGGTGTCTAGTGCTCTTCACAGATTGCCCCTTCAGTCTCCATAGGTCACGACTAGGCTTGGTGAATGAGCTCGTTTCCCTAGATAACAATCGAGCCGCCCTGCTTTGGGCGGCTCTGGTTTCCAGTTGGTCTGCTGGTTCCGTTTCGCCCAAGGCGTTAGCCCCCCCGCCCAATAAGGACCAGGAGGTCGCCGAGCAAAACAATGACCAAATTATCTGAGTTCATTCTTGTGAGTGCTCCTTAAGGGAAGAGTATACAATAGGTTTGGGGCCGTGTCAAGTATAACAGGTAAATTTCCGCGGAAGCACGCATGACACAAGGATACTATGAATTCAGAGGCCGGAAAGCCTGGGCGTAGCGAAGACTCTTTCCTCGGGCGGGGAGGCGGGAATCCTGGTTGCGGTGCGCAAGATCTGGTCTAGGATATGTCCCGGTTGCGGGGGCAACCTAGTTCTGAGTCAAGGAGGAGAGAGATGTCTGAGGAACTTAACCCTTTCGAGATTGCACAGAAGCAGTTGGACACCGCTGCCGAGATCATGCAGCTGGAGCCCGCGCTCCATGAGTTGCTCCGGTGGCCACTCCGCGAGCTGCACGTGACGCTGCCGGTGCGTATGGATGACGGCACAACCGAGATCTTCCACGGCTTCCGCGTCCAGTACAACGACGTCCTCGGTCCGACAAAGGGCGGCCTGCGATTCCATCCTCACGAGACAATCGATACGGTTCGCGCGTTGGCTGCCTGGATGACGTGGAAGACGGCGGTGATGGGCCTTCCTTTGGGCGGGGGCAAAGGTGGGATTGTCTGCAACCCAAAAGCCATGTCGCCTGGCGAGCTGGAGCGGCTGAGCCGGGCCTACATCCGGCAGGTGGGCCGCCTCCTCGGTGAGGACACGGACGTACCGGCGCCTGATGTCTACACGACACCGCAGGTGATGGCTTGGATGATGGATGAGTATTCTTTCCTGCGCGGCCACAACGTACCCGGCATGATCACCGGCAAACCTCTGCCCCTGGGGGGCTCGGCGGGCCGGGAAGACGCCACGGCTCGCGGTGGGATGTACTGCATCCGAGAGGCCGCGAAGTTGTTGGGTCTCGAGACCGAAGGTGCGACCTTGGCCATCCAGGGCTTCGGTAATGCCGGCAGATTCGCAGCCTCGTTGGGGCAGGCGTTGCTGGGCCTGCGTGTCGTTGCGGTGTCGGACTCGCAAGGCGGCATTTACAACGCAACCGGGCTGGACCCGGAGGCTGTGGATAGACATAAGCAACGAACCGGATCGGTCGTCGGCTATCCTGAAGCAGAAGCCATCACAAACGAGGCGCTGCTAGAACTGGATGTGGATGTATTGGCTCCGGCCGCGCTGGAGAACCAGATCACAGCTGACAACGCGATGGACATCAAGGCGAAAATCGTGGCCGAGCTGGCGAACGGCCCCACGACACCGACCGCTGACGATATCCTCTATGAGAGGAACGTCTACGTGATTCCCGATTTCCTCTGCAATGCAGGGGGCGTCACGGTTTCGTACTTCGAGCAGGTGCAGAACGCCTACCGCTTCTACTGGAACGAGAAGCGGGTGCACGAGCTGTTGGACGAGTTGATGACCACAGCTTTTCACGCTGTTGTCGATGCGGCCATGGATTATCATGTCCACAACAGGATGGCGGCCTATGTCGTGGCTGTGGGGCGCGTCGCTGAGGCATGCAAGCTTCGTGGGTGGGTCTAGTCGCTCGACAGGCGTCAGCCTGGCGTGTGCAGGGGTTGTCCTAGGCGCGCTCCCAAAAACCGGGATGGCACCGAGACGCCTAAGGTGGACCACGTCGGCTGCGCGCTAGATCTGGTTTGAGATTGCGGGGAGCGGCCTTGTGCAAGGTCGCTCCCTCTTTTCACCCTGCGCTTACTTTAGGTAGCCGACGGCCAGCTCCTGCTCGTCATTCATCACGATTTCGAGATCTCGATCCCCCGCCACCGCTGGCACATCGACGACGGTGATGTACTGACCGAACTCGCTATCCGATGGCAGCAATTTCGGTAGCTCGTTGGGCGCCTCGGCGAGAAAGTCGACATTCAAGACTGTCTCCGACCTCCCGAGAGTGATCGGCAGCGGGTAAATGCCTGCCTCGACCAGATCTTGGAAGAAGTGGGTGCCGTAGGAAGGCTCGTTTCCTAATCCCCGTTCGCCCTGCGCCACTTCCACGAGGACCTTTGCATTGTAGATGTCCGCGTAGGTCACCTTCACTCCCAGGTCCACGTCGGAGCTTCCCCAACGTCCTGGCCCGATCAGAATGAACTTTTCCCCGGAAAGCCGCTCATTGAGGCGTCCGATCACCCGTGCGACTTCCAGCTTCGTCGTGTAGTCTGGTGCGTGGGCGTACGCCTCAGGGCTCACGTAGACGATGTAGCGGACCCCCGAGACAGTGCCGTGGGGCACGAGCTCGCTTGTTCGCAAGATCAGGTCCGATGCCGGGATGTAAGCAGGGATCTCGACAGCCTGCTGCTGCTTGCGACTGACCTGGGGCCGGCACTGAAGAAGATTCAGGGTATACGTCGCGTGCGGGTAGTCAGGTTCTATGTCGACCGTGAACTCTATATCCACAGGCCAGTTGTGATGGCGCTCCAGCTTCTGGAGGACGCTTTTCATCAGGTCGATGAAGTGGTCATCCTTAACAAGCTGGTCGAACGTAAGCAGGATACGGCCTGCCTCGCTCGTCGGCAGACGTGCGAAGATGGGCACAAGGTAATCGCCCTTGTCCAGCGATGCGAGATACCGTAGGGCAGGATAGTCGTGCCCGATGACCTCGGAGGCAGGCAGCGTCTTGAGGCAGCGCTCCTCCAGATCGATCACGTCGATATAGCGCTGGGCGTACTTGCGAGTTTGATTCGTGCCGATGAACGGGCGAAGTTCTGGGTGGCTCAGCGCTACAATGCGCGGGTAGTCATTGGCGACCCGTTCTACGGCGCGGGTCCCCAGGCCGGCAACCAGTCGTAGGAAGCCATCCTCACGTCTGATCTTTGGGTTCCACCGAATCGGATTCCGGCTGTAGCCGACCCCCGCCACGGGGGGGAAGAGGTAGTGGCGATAGCGCTGCCCCTGCATTTTCTGGATTAGGACGGCCATCCGCTCGTCGTAGTCAACGAGACCCATCTGCTGGCGGTAGAGAAGGGCGTCGGGACTCAATGTGCTGGCGTAGACTCGGCCGATGGCTCGCAAGAGGTCCTGCAGGTTCTCCTCCGGGGTCCCCTGGTTGGGGCAGAAGACGCTGCAGTACTTCCCTGCGAGGGCAGCCCCGAAATGGACCTCCAAGAGGCTGGAGGACCTCACGACCAAGGGGGACTCATCTACCTCGTCCAGCAGCTTACGCAAACTCTGAACGATCTCATCGGGGAAGCGGCCCGCCATGTAGGCCTCGCGGAGCTTGGGGTAGTCCGCGATGATCTCTTCCCGCCGCCGATACTTCTGGTTCATGTAGTGGGTGAAGTCGTTCAGTGTCTGGAAATCGTAGAAGACGTCAGCACCGATGTAGTATGAATCGGGGATCCTCACGTGCTCGTGGACGGCGAGCGCGTCGTGCGGATCTGCGGTTTGCAGGATCTTCTGTGCGAGCAGGAGTCCGGCAGCCTTGCCCCCGATTTTGCCCCGCCCGATCATATGCGCTCGCACCGCGTTCAGATCGCTGACGGTGAGAAACTCCTTGGCGATCCCCACAAACTCCAGTTGATCGCTGAGCATGCCCTTGATTAGAACGACGATGATCTCGCGGAGGTGGTGTTTGACTTGCTCTAGCTGATCCGGGGGCAGCTCCTCGTAGGCCTCTCCCTGGGCGAAGAGGAGATCCGTCGGTGCCAGCTCCGGGTTGAAGGTCAAGGTCAAGGGTGGTATTTCCGACGACCTCGCGTCGGTCAAGACCCGTTCGATCAAGTCGTCCAGGCGCTCCGGCGGGAAGTTGTACGCGAAGTAGAAGTCGGTGAGTTGGTCGCGGATGACGGACATACGTTCGTTCCAGATGCGCTCTGGCTCTTCGCCGAAAGGGTCGCTCAACCCCTCTCTGTGCTGGGAGATGATGGCTTTCTGGCGCGTCTCGGCTTCGAGGGCCCGGCTGCTGATGATGCCCCTGTTGAATAACTCGCGTCGCATCAGGGCCCGAATCTTTGGTGCCAGAATCGGGTACTGCGCAAGGCGAATGTGGACGCCGTAGACCTCGTGCAGCTGTTCGTGGTAGGTCCCGTCTGCTACCCTGGACTCCCTTTCCATTGCAACTCCAGTCCTGGTGGCTTCTGTCGTGTGAATTGTAGCAGATCCCACACCAGGAGCCAGGCTTCGTTGCTCAGGTGGTCTTTGCAGGCCCGTGGTCTCAGCAGGCTAGGACAATCAAGGTGATGAGCAGAATAATGCCCATCGCGAAGGCGTCCAGGCGCTCGAGTTTCAGGCTCACATAGGAGGTTCGTCTGCCGGTACTCCGGTAGCCGCGGGCCTCCATCGCCACCGCCATACTCTCGGCGCGCTGCAGGCTGATGAGGAAGAGGGGGACCAGGATCGGCAATGCCTGGCGGATTTTGTGGAGAAGCCCGCCCTTCCCGGTGCCCCATTCAGCACCACGAGAGGCTTGGGACTTTGCGATGCGTTCCGCCTCCCGAGCCAGTAAGGGGAGGAAGCGCAGAGCGACTTGGACCAGGA
This sequence comes from Anaerolineae bacterium, assembly GCA_049975205.1. Taxonomy (GTDB): domain Bacteria; phylum Chloroflexota; class Anaerolineae; order B4-G1; family SLSP01; genus PWVB01. The sequence continues at coordinate 103,499 of JBNGDL010000002.1, forward strand.
GTACGAGGTCCTGAACTGGTAGCCCCAGGTGCGCCAGCGGGCTCAGGAGGGATTCTAGCCCCCGCACGGTCTCAGTGACCGAGGTCGTGGCGGAGAAGAGTGTCACGGTGAGGATTAGGGCGGAGAAACGCAGCAGCAGACGGGCCCCACTGAGGAGACTGCCCGCGGAGACCCGGATAATCCACCAGGTCCATAGTGGCTCGGTTGCTTCGCTCCCCGCCGCGAATAGGATCTGTAGAAGGGCCAAGAACGCGATGAAGGGAAGGGGAGGGATCAAACCTTTGAGAGCGTAGCTCATGGGGATCCGGGCGAGTAAAATGAGCGCAAGCAAGACCACGAGAGCTATGACCAATCCCATCAGCGACGGGGCAAGCGTGATCGTTATGAGCAGGATCCCGCCGCAGACTAGCCGGGTCCGTGGGTCGAGTCTGTGGATCACCGATCCCGTCGGGAGATGTTGACCTATGGTCAGGAAACGCTGGAACTCGAACTCACTCATCTTCGCGCCTCACCCGCCGCCAGACCTCTTCGACAAAGGCATCCTCTTTCACAATGCCCGACGGCAGGGACCAGCCGCGTCGTCGCAGCGCCTGCGCTATCTCGGTCGTCGTCGGTTGGCCAAGGCCTTGCGCCCTCAGCGTCTCACCCTGTGCGAAGACCTCCGAGACAGTCCCGCGAAGAGTCACGCGCCCGATATCCAAGACTGTCACGTCGTGGCTCAGCTCGGCGATATCTTCCATCTGGTGGGATGAGAGCATCAGCGCCATCCCCGACGCCTGCAGGTCCTGCAGGTGCCCAATCACGTCCGCCCGTGAGCCTGGGTCCAGCCCGGCTGTGGGCTCATCTAGGAGAAGGATGTCCGGGTTGAGCGCAAGGACGGAGGCCAGCGCAACTTTGCGCTTCTCACCGCCGCTGAGGGCGAAGGTGAAGCGGTCCTTGAACCCTTCGAAGTCGAGGCCGACGAGGTCCATTGCCCAGCGGACGCGGTCGCGAAGCGCATCGCTCCGCAATCCCGCCAACCGAGGTCCATAGGCGATCTCGTCGCCGACGTACTGCTCGAAGATCTGGGACTCGGGCGTCTGAAAGAGCAGCCCCACCATCCTTCTGACGGCGCGGATATCGGTCTGCGGATCCTCGAGCCAGTAGTCGCCAACGCGCAGGCGTCCCTCCTGCGGTCTGAGCAGGCCGTTGAGGTGCTGCAGCAGCGTTGACTTGCCCGAGCCGGTGGCACCTATCAGGCCGTGCACGGCATTCGGGCGCACCGTGAGGTCGACATCCTGAAGGGCTCGTTGCTCAAAGGGGGTGCCGCGCATGTAAGTGTGGCCAAGTCCGTGTGCCTCGACGAGAGGGCGCCCTGCCTTGCCAGCGCCCTCGCTATCGTGGTTGACGGCTCCTATGTCGGCGTGGGGAAGGGCGTCTAACGCCTCGACGAGGTCGGGTACGGTGATCAGGTCTTCGGGTAACTCCGGTATCCGAAGCCGGAGCCGCTCGGTCAATCTGGCGACTGGAGGGAGATCAAGCCCTAGGTCACGCAGGGACGCTGCCTTGGTGAAAACAGCGCGCGGATCGCCCTCCATCACGACAGCGCCTTTGTGGAGGACGATGACACGGTCCGCATCGAGCGCCTCTTCCATCAGGTGGCTGATCGTGATGATGGTTAGACCCTCATCGTGGAGTGCGCGCATCAGTGCTCTGGCGTCCCGGCGTCCCGCGGGGTCCAGCATGGCTGTGACCTCGTCGAAGACGATGCACCTGGGCCGCATCGCAAGGACCCCTGCCAGCGCAAGGCGCTGCATCTGCCCTACCGAGAGTAGATGCGGTGGGCGCTGTCGCTCCCGCCACAGCCCGACTGCCCTCAAAGCGTGCTCAACCCTCTGTCTGATCTCTTGTGGATCCAGACCAAGGTTCTCCGGCCCAAAAGCGACGTCGTGCTCGACGATGGTAGCTACCAACTGATCCTCTGGACGTTGAAAGACCATGCCAACGGTGCGGCGGATCTCGGGATGATGATCGTGCTCGCGCGTGTCCCTTCCTGACACGTGGACGCTCCCCTGGTCGGGAATGAGCAAGGCGTTGAGATGACGCGCCAACGTCGATTTCCCAGAACCGTTGGCGCCGACGATGGCCAGGTACTCACCTTCGGCGATCCTCAGGGAGACGTGGTCCAGTGCTGGCGTCGTGCTCGGCCCTTGGGCAGGATACTTGTACGATACGTCGTCTAAAACGATCAGCAGCTGCATCCTTCACAGTATAAGGCGCGGTGACGGCGGGTCAACGCTTCATTCTTCGTCGGGGCTCAGGCTGCTCAGTTCTGGCGCGATCTGGTTGTTTGAAGCGTGGATACACGGCGTGAGGCCTGGTATAATGAGAATTGGTGGTCTGCGCCAAGGAAGGGAGAGATGAGCAATGCCGAGTGATCGTACGCGGAAGATCGTGATGGCAGGGGTGCTGGGCGCCATTGCCGCATTCCTGGGATGGACGCGGTTGGGCTTTATCCCCTGGTTTACCGGGGCCTCTTTGACCATTATGCACGTCCCTGTGATCATTGGTGCCATTCTCGAAGGGCCGGCAGTGGGGGCCGCGATCGGGCTGATTTTCGGGGGGTTCAGCATGTTGCAGGCCGCGATCGCACCCACTGGGCCCACCGACGTCTGGTTCGTGAACCCTCTGTTAGCCGTAGTGCCCAGGTTGGCTATTGGACCGGCGGCGTGGGGAGCTCATCGACTGCTGGCGCGTCGGCCGAAGTGGGGCCTGGTCCTGGGCGTGCTGGTGGCGCCACTGATCGTGCTGGCCCTGCTCCAAGTCTTCATAGAGAGCCAGGGGTATCAGTTCTGGTTTGCTCTCCTGCTTCTGCTTGTCGAACACGCTCTCGTGGTTGGGCTGGTGTGGCTCACGATTCAGGAGAGGCCCGAAACGGCCTTGATCGGGGCCGGCGTCGTCGGGAGTCTCACAAACACCGTGCTTGTCCTGAGTGTGATCGGGTTGTTGGGTTTCCTACCGTGGCAGGCGCTGCCGCCTATTGCCTTCCTGAATGGGGTTCCTGAGGCGGTGGCATCGGCTATCATCACCGTGGCGGTGGTCGCAGCTTGGCGCAGGATCGAGACCGGGTCCCAGGAGGGCTCCAGGGTCTAGATCAAGGGGCCTCCCTCGCAGAGCCAGTTTCGACCTAGCATCAGGGGTCTTACTCCATCGAGTAGGGCCCCTGTTTTGTTCATCCTTCCGCGAACCCGTGCAACGCCTCGCGTGGTAAAGATACCGTAACTCTTTTGACATGAGCGTGTATTAACACTACGGGAGCCGGCCTGACGATGATGCTACCAGGGCTGCGCTTCGATCATCGCCTAGGAGAAAGATGCCAGGGAGGTTCAGCGGTATGCAGGATACGACGAAGGCCGTATCTCGATCGGGAATCGCAACTGACCTCGAACACCGGCGGGCTGTGGCTCGTCAAGGGGGCGGGGCGTCGCGCATCGAGCGTCAGCACGCCAAGGGCAAACATACTGCCCGAGAGCGCATCGCGGCGATGTTGGATCCCGGTACCTTTGACGAGATTGGAATGTTCGTGACGCACCGCGCTACGGGATTTGGGATGGACGCATCCCATCCTGAGAGCGACGGCGTGGTCGTCGGAACCGGGGAGATCGAGGGTCGACCGGTTTGCATCTTTGCACAGGACTTCACGGTGTTGGGCGGGTCCGTGGGGGAGGCTCACGGTCGGAAGATCGCGCGGATCATGGAAGTGGCGAGGCGCACCGGTGTGCCCTTGATTGGCCTCAACGACTCGGGAGGCGCCCGGATTCAGGAGGGTGTGGATGCGCTGGCAGCCTACGGTGAGATCTTTTACCAGAACGTGCAGGCATCCGGCGTTATACCACAGATCTCGGTGGTGATGGGGCCGTGCGCGGGGGGGGCTGTCTACTCTCCGGCCATTACCGACTTCATCTTCATGGTCGAGGAGACCTCACATATGTTCATCACCGGGCCAGAGGTGATCAAGGCCGTCACCCACGAGGAGGTGGACTTCGAGCACCTTGGGGGCGCGGGTGTCCATGGAGAAGTGAGTGGTGTGGCCCATTTCGTGAGCGGGGACGAGGAGACTGCGCTGGCGCGCGTCCGGTGGTTGCTGTCCTTCCTGCCGCAGAACAATCTGGCTTCTCCGCCTTTCCTTCCAACAGGGGACGATCCGGCCCGGACAACGTCAGAGCTTGCTGAGATGGTGCCGACCGATTCACAATGTCCCTACGACGTTAGGGACGTCATCGAGGCCCTGGTCGATGATGGCGAGTTCTTAGAGGTGCACGCCGCTTACGCGCAGAACTTGGTTGTGGGCTTCGTTCGTATGGAGGGACATCCTGTGGGCGTCGTCGCCAACCAGCCGGAGACGCTGGCAGGGGTGATCGACCTGGATGCCAGCGACAAGGGCGCCCGCTTTGTCCGTTTCTGTGATGCTTTCCACATTCCGCTCCTCACCTTGGTTGATACGCCCGGCTTTCTGCCCGGCGTCGAGCAGGAGCACGGGGGCGTGATCCGCCACGGTGCCAAGCTTCTTTTCGCCTATGCAGAGGCCACGGTGCCTAAGGTCTCGCTGATCCTGCGCAAAGCCTATGGCGGGGCGTACATTGTGATGAGCTCGAAGCACCTACGGGGGGACGCGAACTTCGCCTGGCCCACGGCCGAGATCGCGGTGATGGGACCTGAGGGCGCCGTGAACGTCGTCTTTCGGAAGGAGCTGCTAGAGGCCGATGATCGCACCGCTCGGCTCTCGGCGTTGACGGATCGTTACCGCAGCGAGCTCGCAAATCCCTACGTCGCAGCCTCCCGCGGCTATCTCGATGACGTGATCCATCCTGAGGAGAGCCGTCCTCGCTTGATCAGAGCCCTGCGCCTACTGCGCAACAAGCGTGTCGCGACGCCGAAGCGCAAGCACGGAAATATCCCCCTTTAGGCTGAACGGCGATGATGAAGGTGCTTGTGGCCAATCGTGGTGAGATCGCGGTGCGCGTTCTGAGAGCGTGCCGGGATCTGGGCCTGCGAGGTATCGCTGTCTACTCCGAGGGCGATCGTGAAGCTCTGCACACACGCTATGCGCACGAGGCCCTGTTGATTGGTCCAACGCCGGCTCAGGAAAGCTATTTGAGCATCCCGAAGATCCTTGAAGCTGCGAAGCTGAGCGGGGCCGACGCGGTCCATCCGGGGTATGGGTTTCTGTCGGAAAATGCGGCCTTTGCAGAAGCCGTCGAGAAGGCTGGCCTGATCTTTGTCGGACCCCGCTCGGAGACCTTGCGGGTGACCGGGGACAAGCGGGTGGC
>JBNGDL010000002.1:108907-113776 GCA_049975205.1 Anaerolineae bacterium
CCCTTGGTGAGCGGGAGTGCTCGGTCCAGAGACGCCGTCAGAAGCTGATTGAGGAGTCGCCGGCGCCCGGCCTCTCTGAGGACCAGCGGGCCTTCATCTCCGATGCGGCTGTCCGGCTGGGTCGAGCGCTTGGGTACCGGAGTCTGGGCACTGTGGAGTTCCTGTTGGATTCGGCGGGCAGGTTCCACTTCATCGAGATCAATCCCCGCATCCAGGTTGAGCATCCTGTGACGGAGATGGTGACAGGGCTGGATCTGGTCAAGGCCCAACTGCAGCTGGCGGCAGGGGAGCCGCTCTCCTTCGCCCAAGATCAGATCTCACCTCAGGGCTGGGCTATCGAGGCACGCGTGCTGGCGGAGAACCCCGTAGAGGGGTTCCTCCCGACGACGGGTGAGATCACCTACCTCAAGGAGCCGGGAGGGCCTGGCATCCGGGTCGACAGCGCACTTTACCAGGGGATGCGCGTGACGTCAGACTACGACTCGTTGCTTGCCAAGGTCATTGGTTGGGGAGAGACGCGCAGGGAGGCCTTGGCAAGGCTTCGCCGGGCTCTCCAGGAGGTGCAGATCGGTGGTGTTGTCACGGATATCGGTTTCCTGCTTCAGGTCCTGGAGAGCTCGCGCTTTGTCGCCGGTGAGATAGACACGACCTTTCTCGACCAGTTGCCTTGTCAGCCTCGTCCCGGCGCAACCTTGGCACGCCAGGTGGCTGCTGCTGCTGCGTTCTTGGCCCATCGGAGGCAGAGCCCTGGAGACGAACGGTCGGACAGCCGGTGGCGGGCGACGGCCTGGCAGGAGCAGATGTAGATGAACATTGAGAAAGGAGTCATTGCGCATGACGAAATATGCTGTCTCTGTCGGTGATCAGCAGTACCAGGTCGAGGTCCACGACTCGCACCTCCTGGTCGACGGCGAGCCCGTTCCCTTTGAGCTGACGTCTCTCAACGGCAATGGACTTCATCTTTTCCGGCAGGGGGAGAGAAGTACGGAGATGTATTTCACGCCGACGGGAAGAGACGGATATCAGATCTTCGTTGACGGTCATCACCTGACCGCGCGCGTTGATCGTGCTCATCTGACACCCCGCCGCGGTCGGACAGCTGCTGTTGGTGACGTCACGGCACCGATGCCGGGCTTGATCGTCGACGTCTTGGTGGAGGTGGGGGAGCACGTCGATGCCGACCAGATTCTCCTGATTCAGGAGTCTATGAAGATGCAGATGCAGTTCCGGGCGCCGGTGCCAGGGGAGATCGAGATGGTCAAGGCTGCCATCGGAGATCAGGTGGACAAGGGGGCGCTGCTCGTACGGGTGCGCACCGGCGGCGATTTATGCCGGTCTGCACCCGGGAAGGAGACCCGATGATCACCCAACGCGTTGCTAGCTACAGCAGCGGCCGTCTGGGATGGCTGAGGGAGATTGCTGTGACCCTTGTTGCTGCCTATGTTTTGGGCATCAGCGCGAACTTCCGGGTCACGGTGCCTTTCAGTCCCGTTCCGGTGACTGCCCAGACGCTCGTGGTCCTGTTGATCGGCGCCGGGCTTTCTCGACGACAGGCTTTAGCGTCTGTGAGCGCCTATCTGATCGCAGGTGCGGCGGGGTTGCCGTTGTTTGCTGCGGGCACGCTCTGGGGACCGACAGGGGGTTATCTTCTGGGGTTCCTTGGGGCTGTGTGGGTCATCGCGTCGCTGATGGAGAGCGGATGGGTGCGACACCCTGCTGGCAGCTTGTTGGCGTTGACGATCGGCAATCTTGCCATCTACGTTGTGGGGCTGCCGTGGCTGGCTCTCTTCGTCGGGGTCAGTTCGGCGCTGCCGATGGGGCTCTACCCGTTTCTCTTGGGGGATACGCTCAAACTGCTCTGCGTGGCCACGATAGTCTCAGTCCGGGCTTGGCGTGATTGCCAAGATACGCCGACCACGACCTGCTGAAGGAGAAAGAAGGGCATTCCGTTATGGAGACTGACACATACCAACCTAGGCCAGTTGCGATCGTCGGGAAGGCAGGCATCTTCGCCAAGGCTCACGACGCCCGCGAGTACTGGGACAACATCTTGCACAAGGTCAACTGCATCAGCGAGGTGCCGCCGTCGCGGTGGTCGGTTGACGATTACTACGATCCCGATCCCCAGGCCCCCGATAAGGTCTACTGCAAGCACGGGGGTTTCATTCCGGACATCGACTTCAATCCTATGGAGTTCGGGATACCGCCCAACATGCTCGAGGTCACGGATGTTTCACAACTGCTGGGGCTCGTCGTGGCCCGCGACCTTCTGGTCGATGCTCGTTATGGTGAGGAGTACGGGGGACGCGCCTTCAATCGTGAGCGTGTGGGTGTCGTCTTGGGTGTTGCCGGAGGCCAGAAGCTCATCACCCCGCTCACGGCGCGGCTGCAGTACCCAATCTGGGAGCGAGTGCTGGAGAGTTATGGACTGCCAAGGGAGGCGGTCGATGACATCGTCGATCGGATCAAGTCCGCCTACGTTGAATGGAACGAAAATGCGTTTCCTGGTCTGCTGGGGAATGTGATCGCCGGGCGTATCGCCAACCGTTTTGATCTGGGGGGACTCAATTGCGTCATCGACGCCGCCTGTGCCAGCAGCCTCGGCGCTCTGAAGATGGCTGTCAGCCAGCTCCAAGAGGGCAGCGCCGACATGATGATCGCTGGCGGTGTCGACACCGACAACTCCGTCTTCGCCTACATGTGCTTCAGCAAGACGCCGGCCTTTTCCTCGGGGGAGGTACCACGCCCCTTGGATGCGGAGGCGGATGGGATGATGGTCGGCGAGGGCATCGGCATGGTCCTGCTTAAGCGGCTAGAGGATGCCGAGAGGGATGGGGATCAGATCTACGCAACCATCCTGGGAATCGGAGCCTCCAGCGATGGGCGGTACAAGAGCATCTATGCACCCCGTCCGGAGGGTCAAGCTCTGGCGCTCCGGCGCGCGTATGAGGACGCCGGCGTCTCTCCATTGAGTGTGGGTCTGATTGAGGCCCACGGGACGGGCACCCGGGCCGGCGACCCTGCTGAGTTCGAGGGGTTGTTGCAGGTCTTTGGTACGAGCAATGGGCGTGGTCAGCACATCGCCATCGGCAGCGTCAAATCTCAGATCGGCCATACTAAAGCTGCCGCTGGCGTCGCGGGGCTGATCAAGGCTGCGCTGGCGCTAGATCAGAAGGTGTTGCCGCCGACCAACAACGTGGGCCAGCCCAACCCGAAGCTGGGTATGGAGGCATCGCCGTTCTACGTGAACACTGAGAGTCGGCCGTGGATACGACCAGAAGGAGCGCCCCCGCGCCGAGCCGGCGTCAGCGCCTTCGGATTCGGGGGCACTAACTACCACGTCGTCCTAGAGGAGTACGCGTCTGAGCAGACAGGGCGATACCGCTTGCACAAGGTGGCGCAGCCCGTGCTGCTCTATGCGGTTACGCCAACCGAGTTGTTAGCGCGATGCGAGGCGGCCATCGCTGCCTTGCGTGGCGAGGATGCTGAGCTTGCGTTCTCGACGCTGGCGACCGAGAGCCGCGCCCCGGAGATCCCATTGGAGGCCGCGCGCCTCGGGTTCGTGGCAGACTCCGTTGAGGATGCTTGTGATATGATGGCCGCCGCGATCAAGACGCTCAAGACCCGACCTGGCGATGAGGCGTGGGAGCATCCCAAGGGCATTACCTATCGCGGGACAGGGCTCGAGGTTGCAGGGCATTTGGTGGCGCTCTTCCCCGGACAGGGGGCTCAATATCTCAACATGGGCCGCGAGCTGGTCGTGGCTTTTCCGCCACTTCGCCGTGTGTATGGTCGGATGGATGGGCTCTTCATCGAAGAAGGACTGACGCCGCTGTCGAGCGTTGTGTTTCCGCCGCCGGCCTTTGATGCCAAGGCTGAGGTGGGCCACGAGGACGCGCTACGCGCCACCGACTATGCACAAGCGGGCATCGGCGTCTTCAGCGCCGGGATGTTCGCCCTGCTCAGACAGGCGGGATTCGCCCCCGATTTCACCGCGGGACACAGCTTTGGCGAGCTCTCAGCTCTCTGGGCCGGAGGTGTCTTGAGCGATGACGACTTCCTCAGGCTGGTCAAAGCGCGGGGACGGGCCATGCGCCCTCCGGATGATCCGGCTTTCGATGCCGGGGGCATGGCTGCCGTCCAGGGCGCGCTGTCTGAGATAGAGGGGGAAATCGCGTCGTACGAGAACGTGATCATTGCGAATCAGAACTCAACGTCACAGGTGGTCATCGCCGGCCCTACGGCGGACGTGCAGGAGGCATGTAAAGCTCTCCTGGTTAAGGGGTACAAGGCCACGCTCCTGCCCGTCTCGGCGGCCTTTCACACGCCGGCTGTAGAGCACGCGTCAGCTCCCTTTGCCGCGGCGGTGGCTCAGACTACGTTCAGACAGGCAACGGTTGCCGTCTATTCGAACACGACCGGCGAGCCGTACCCGGATGACGCAGAGGCCGCGAAGGACCTCCTCTCGCACCACATCCTCAATCCGGTGCTGTTCAAGCGCCAGATCGAAAATATCTACGAGGCGGGAGGACGGATCTTCGTCGAGTTCGGACCGCGGCGAATCACGACCAGCCTGGTCGAGGATATCCTGGCAGACAGGCCCCATGTCGCCATCGCGCTCAACCCGAGCCGGAGCAAGTCGAGCGACCGTCAGTTCAGAGAGGCCGTGGTTCAGATGCGCGTCGCCGGCATCAACTTGGGCGACGTCGACCCCTATGAGCTTTGAGCTGCGACGCAGGCGCAAGTTGACAACAGGAAACGTCAGCGTTTATGGCTGAACAGGAGGTGCAAGGTGGCATTCAAGGTTACCCTCAATGGGTCGAACTACGTAAGCGAGGAGCGAAAGCGGGTCTTTGAACAGGCCCTGTC
>JBNGDL010000002.1:113876-201304 GCA_049975205.1 Anaerolineae bacterium
GAACAGGCCCTGTCGGAACAGGGGGAGCAGCAGCAAGGGTGGCAACGGCAGGTGCTTGAGGAGGCACCGAGGCCGGATGTCGCCGTGGGAGGCAATGGCGGATCCCGCGAGGACACGCCGAGCCAGTTGCAGGCAGCCGCCCAAGAGACGGCAGACCTCGATCCTGTCGCCGGAACCTCAGGCGGGGGCTCCGTCGGGGTGGACTATGTTCGGATCCTGGAGAGCCTCGAGCGAGGGTTGGCGACGTCGTATGACCACCAGAGCGAAACCGTGCAGGTGCATGAGCACTACCTGGCCAATGAGGCCTCCTATGCGAGCATCTTCTCGCAGCTTATGCAGACACAGACCAGCTTGTTTGCGAACGGGAGCATGTCTTCAGAGCAGGCCGAGACGTTGGTTGCTGTGCTGGAGCGTCTGGCGTCCAGCCTAGAGCGTTTTCACCAGCACCAAGCTGAGACACTGAATGTGCATAGTCAGTTCCTGGAGCAGCAGGCGGTCTATGCTCAAGGGTTCGTCGAGTTGTTGCAGACGCACTACGGTGCCGTCTTGCAGGGTCACGAGGCGAACGGCGGGAACGGCCGCACTCACGGAAATGGCCACAATGGGAATGGACATCATCCTCATTCTGCGTCAAGGTCAACTTCTCGGCTGGAGCAACGCCCGGATTCGGGACGAACCTTGCGGAGTGTGACAACGGACCCGATCCAGACGCGCGAGGTGGTGTCGCGGGAAGTCCCAGAGGCGTCTTCGCCTCCGGCTGAAGTCGCGGCTACCGGCTCGTCTCTAGCATCCTCTGAGCGGGTGGACGCTGCGGCGTTGGCAGAGACCCTGTTGGGCATTGTCAGCGACAAGACGGGCTATCCCGTCGAGATGCTCGATCTCGATATGGACCTGGAGGCGGACCTGGGGATTGATTCTATCAAGCGGGTAGAGATCCTGGGCGCGCTTCAGGACACTTATCCCGATCTGCCGGAGGTCGAGACCGATGCCTTGGCAGAGCTCCGCACGCTAGCCGAGATCATCGCCTATACCAACGCTGGGGTGGGAGATCGTGCCGATCAGCGGGCGGTCGCCCAAGTCGAATCCGAGCTCGCAACGGATTCGCACGGGGCCGAGCCGACTGGCGAGCCCTTCGAGGTGGTCGCTGGTGATGGCCTGAGCATTGCGTCTCTTAGCGATGAGTTGTTGACCATCGTCAGCGAGAAGACGGGTTACCCAGCTGAGATGCTGGATGTCGACATGGACATGGAGGCGGACCTGGGGATTGACTCCATCAAGCGGGTAGAGATCCTGGGCGCGCTTCAGGACGCCCATCCGGACCTCCCCGATGTCGATCCCGAGGCCCTGGGCGAGCTGCGCACGCTGGCGGAGATCCTGGCCTATATGCGGGAGGGGGTAGCCGCAAAAAAAGGGTGAGGCGGGAGGGCCTAGAGGGGGACGACATTCAGGCAATGTCGGTCTCTCTCCGAGTCCTACCCGCTCCCGATAGGGTTGAGTGGGGTCCTCCTGAGGACGGGGTCTTCCTGATCTGTGGAGATCGCGAGACGCTGATCTTCTCACTGGCAACTCGCCTGGTCGAGGTGGGGTGGCGCGTCGTTGTGGTCCATCCCTCGACCGCGCAGGCTGTTGCTGAAGACATGTTCAGCCCACCCAACCTCCCAGTTGTGGTATTGGCGTCTGACACAGAGGCGGAGGTTCAGGCTACTCTATCTGAAGTCACCCGCGTCTACGGTTCGATCAGTGCGTTCGTCTATGTGAGCCCTCATGAAGACGCCGTTTGTGACCCATTCATGCTCGATCCGGGCTGTGTGGCGTCTCTACGACTCCCGTTCCTGCTGGCGAAGCATCTTCAGCCAGCGCTCACGGAGGCTGCCAGAGAGCATCGGGCGTGCTTCGTTACGGTGACCCGTACGGACGGCGTCTTGGGTACAGCCGGTGAGTCGGGAAGCAATCCCATGGTGGGGGGCCTTGCGGGTCTGACCAAGACACTGCGTCTGGAGTGGCCCGAAGTCTTCTGCCGCGCCATCGACCTCGGTCCGGCGTTGGACGACTTTCGTGCCGTTGAGTTGCTGTTGACGGAGCTCCACGACCCCAATCGACTTCTCGCAGAGGTCGGGGTCGGCTCTGAGGCCAGGGTGACCCTGGAGGCCAGGACGCCGATAGGCGCGCTTCGGCAGACGGAGGAGGTGGCTTGTGTCTAGCCACCGTCCGACGGATGAAACGGTTTTCCTCGTGAGTGGTGGGGCCAAGGGGATCACCGCGGCGTGCGTGATCCGGATGGCCGAGGTCTATGGGAGTCGCTTCATCCTGGTGGGGCGTTCAGTCTACGACGGCGCGCCGGATCCCCTCTGGGCCGAGGGCGTGTTGGACGACATAACGCTGAGGCGAGCCGCATTGGCATCTTTGAAGGAGGCTGGGGAACAGCCCAAGCCTCGGGTCGTGCAGAACCTCATCCGGCGCGTGCAGTCGCAGCGAGAGATCCGGTCTACGCTGCGTGCCATCGCCGAGCGGGGTGGGCGGGCGGTCTACGTGTCGGCCGACGTCACGGATGTTGAGGCGCTGGAAAGGGCGGTCGCGGAGGGCGCTCGCGAGCTTGGAAAGGTGAGTGGGATCATACACGGGGCCGGGATACTGGCTGACAAGCTCGTACAGCACAAGGCGGTTGAGGACTTCGAGCGGGTGGTTTCCGTCAAAGTGGATGGTCTGCGCAACTTGCTCTCTGTCGTGCCGCCGACGGGGTTGGATTACCTGGTCCTTTTCTCTTCTGTCGCCGGTTTCTATGGCAACGCCGCTCAAGTGGATTATGCGGTTGCCAATGAGATCCTGAACAAGATAGCCTATTGGGTCAGGCACCACAGCCCTGACTGTCACGTCCTGGCCATCGATTGGGGACCGTGGGACGGTGGAATGGTTACCCCAGAGCTCAAGCGGCAGTTGGCGGTCAGGGAGATCCCTGTGATCCCCGTTGAGACGGGGACGAAGATCCTCACGGATCTACTGATTCGTCCTTCTCAGGCGGACGAGGGCCATGCGCCACAAGTCGTCGTGGGCAGCGCCCTGCTGCCACCGCTTCGCACACCGGCACGCGTTGGACACAGGGTGCGGCTCCATCGCAGGCTGAGCCTGGAGGCCAACCCCTTCCTCCGCGACCACGTCATCGGCGGGCAAGCTGTTCTGCCGACCGTGTGCGCTGTTAATTGGATGGTGGCTGCCTTTGAGCAACTCTATCCAGGCTACGTCTTTGCTGCAATCGACGATTACCGCGTCCTGAAGGGCATTGTCTTCGATGATGCGCTGTCGGACGCTCACGTCCTAGACCTTACGATCGTGGAAAGCGGGGACGATGAGCTCAGGGCCGAAGTGTTGATCTGGAGCGAGGCGCGTGACGGTCGCCCCCGCTATCACTACACGGCCTCAGTGACCTTACGGCGGTCGCCTGTGGAGGCGCCGTTACGGGGCCATGTCGATCTGAGTGTGTCACCCGTTCTCAAAGGTTCGGATCTCTACAGGGATCTTATCCTTTTCCACGGTCCTAGCTTCCAAGGGATCCAGGAAGTCCTGACGATGGATGCGTCGGGTCTGGTGATGCGCTGTCGATTGCCACAGATGTCCTGGGAGACCCAAGGGCAATTTGCCGTCCAGGGCTTCAACCCTTACGTAGCTGATGTCCAGCTGCAGAGCCTTCTGGTCTGGTCCCATTATCATCTGGGCTCCGCCGGCCTGCCGCTGCGCATCGCCCAAGGTGTGCAGTATAAGCCACTTTCCTTCGATGCAGACACCTATGTCACCATGCAGGTCACATCGACCCACCCCCGAAGCCTGACCGCCGACGTCGTCGTCCAGGCGCCGGATGGTGTGGTCTGTATGGAGGTCCAGGGGGCCGAGATTACGTTGAGCGAGCGGTTGGGCGAGCTCTTTCAGCAGAACACGCTGGACCTAGAGCTGGCGCAATCGACGTCTGTGCAGGGGGCGATGCATGGCTAGACGAAGGGGCGAGATTGGCGTCCTTGGCATGGCATGCGCCTTCGGCGCCTGTCCTGATCTGGCGGCGTTCGAGCAGGCGCTTTATGCAGGCGCGCCGTTGAGAGAGTCAGAGAACGCACCAAAGCCGTCCCTCGAGCTGGTTGCCGGAGATCTTCTCAGACGAGCTTTGGGCCGCTCCAAGGATGAAGTGAGGGTCGGCGTGATTGTTTGTGTCTCCCCAGTCAGTCTGGAGCAGGGTAGGGCCGTGGGGACACTGGCTGAGGCTTTGGGCCGAGGATCGGCCGGTCCCCGATGCCTCCTGGGTCAGGGCGAGGTGGGAGAGGCCGTCGTGACAGCGGGGACCTGGCTAGGTGATGGGGCGGCCGACCTCGTTCTCGTGGTTAGTGAGGATGAGTTGGGAGTTGGCGCCATCCTCTTGGCTCCGTTGAATGCGGTGGCAGAGGGCCAGGTCCTTGCGGTGATCGAAGCTGTCGTGCCAGGGGGAGAGGCTTCGAGCCAGGATGTCGCTGCCGATGCGCTCACCCAGGGCGGCGTCAATCTCAACGAGATCGGTTACCTGGAGACCTTGACATGGCCGCCGCCCGCGCTCGCCGTCGGTCGTAACGTTGTGGAGGACCTGACTTGCGCTGTCGGTAGCCACACGTCGGTGTTTGGTCAGGCCTCGCCTATGGCGGCCTTGATCAAGGCTGTGCTTGCGCTCTATCGCCGCACGCTCTTTGCCTCCGGCCGTCTGCAGCCGTCGGACCTCCCTCCTGATTGGGAAGCCTTGCCGTTCTACGTCGTGCCGTGGTCCACGCCATGGTTTGCGGAGCAGCCGGGGGCTGAGCGAGTGGCGGCCGTAGCCTTAATGACAGATCGCCACCTGCAGTATCTGATGCTTTCAGAGAGCCTTGCTCCGCCGCAGCCCTCGCAAGTGCGTCTGAATCTCACAGGACAGACGGCCTATCTCATTCCCATTGCCGGTTGCGATCGCGATGAGCTGCTCACCCACCTGTCGCGGTGCCGACAGGCTGTCGAGGAGGGCATCGACCTCTCAGAGGTGATGGACGAGGCCGTAGCTGCGTACGAGGCAGGGGATAATCAGCCTTATACACTGGTTATCGTTGGCCACGACAGAGCCGAGGTGCTTAAGGATATCGTCCATGCCGCAGACGGGATAGACCACGCTTTTGAAGAGGGCCACGACTGGCAGACGCCCCGCGGGAGTGCCTTTACCGCCGCCCCGCTAGGCTCTGACGGCATCGCCTTCGTCTATCCTGGCGTCTTCAACTCGTATCTCGGGCTGGGAAAGGATCTATTTCAGCACTTCCCCGGCCTTCACGAGCGCCTGGGTGAGGTCACGAGTGACTTGGACAGCACCGTGGCAAGTCGATCCCTCTATCCTCGCAGCCGGTGCTCGTGGACGGATGAGGAGGCTGCGCGGTGGGAGGCGGCTCTAGCCGCAGACCCGTTGGCTCTCATCGAGTCTGGCGCGGCCTTTGCGATTGCTCACACTGCGATCTTGCGGGACGTCTTCGGCGTCGAGCCTGACATGGCTTTGGGCTATAGCCTCGGGGAGGTCAGCATGTTGTGGGCTGCCGGCGTGTGGACCGATGCGGATCAGGGCAGCGCGCGGCTGCACCATTCGCCCCTGTTCCGGAGTCGAGTGGCTGGCCCGCGTGAGGCGATTCGAGAGCATTGGGAGCTGCCTCCAGGCGCCGCCGTCCCATGGAAGACGTATGTGCTGAAGGCTCCTCTGGCGGAGGTCCACCGCCAGGTGGGTAGGGAGCCCCGAGTCTATTTACTGCTGATCAACTTGGAGGATGAGGTCGTCATCGCAGGGGAGGAGGCGGGCTGCCTTCGGGTGATCGAGTCGCTGACCTGCCACGCGTTGCCTGTGCCCCTTGAGATTGCCATCCACAACGAGGCAATTGCATCGGAGTACGATGCCTTCGTGCGGCTTTACACGCATCCTGTCGATCGTAAACCGGAGACCCTTTTCTACTCCGCCGCAGACTACGGTCCTCTTTCACTGAATACCAGGTCATTGGCGCATACTATGGCCAAGATGTCGTGCCAGCCAGTGGACTTCCCTCGTCTGATCAAGGGAGTCTATGACCAGGGCGCCAGGATTTTTGTGGAGCTCGGGCCGTTGGCCACGTGCACCCGGCGGATCAAACGGATCCTACGAGCGAAGCCCCACGCTGCTGTGGCCCTGAACCCTAGCCGGGGCGACGATCTCGGCGGGATTCTGGGGGCGATGGCGCTTCTAATTACGCACCGGGTGCCCGTCAGACTTGAGCATCTGAGGCGGCGTGAGCCACGGATCGGCGCTCACCCGGTGAGGTTCCTACGAAAAGGGACAGAGGGGAGTCAGCCCATCGCGTTCAGCGCTGCGGATTCCACCACGAACATCGATGAAGCATCCCTCAACCTGTACGAGCGCTACGTGCTGTCACAAGGAGGGCGGGCCGCGCGTGCCCATCGCACGTTTCTCGCTACGCGCGCGAAGGCTCAGGAGCAGGCTCGGTTCTTGCTCGAGCTCCAGATCGACGCGGCGCGAGGCGCCCTCACTCAGATGACGGTGCAGTCCACGGCGCGGCTCCCTTCGTCGTCGTCGCCGGATCCGTCAACGAGCGAGCGCCATCTAACTGCCACCGTCGCTGGTCGCTCTCCCGCACTCACGCATATCCCCACGAGGACCGAGCCGCAATTCACCAAGCGAGATCTCGTGGCATTCGCTAAGGGCGACCCTGTCCAGTGCTTTGGCCCTGACTTCGCCCCGTATCGGCACCGGCACCTGCCGAGGATCCCGAACGGCGAGCTGTTGTTGATGGATCGGGTGATCCAATTGGAGGGAGAGCCATGGGCCCTTGACGGCGGTGCAACGCTCCGGAGCGAATACGATGTTGCGCCGGGGGCGTGGTTCTACGTGGGCGGACTCTATCCAGGGCTCCCGCCCCACACAGCCTTGATGGAGATGGCGTTGCAGCCGTGTGGGTTTCTCTCGGCCTATCTGCGCTCACCGCTGCTGGGCCCGCCGGGGGATCTGCATTTTCGAAATTTGGATGGGGAGGGTAGGTTGTTGGCCGACCTTGACCTCCGGGGCAAGACCGTGACAAACGACGTGCGCCTCATCTCATCGGTTCGAGGACAGGGCGTGATCCTGCAGACTTTCACTTTCGCGCTATCTTGCGAGGGCGTGCCCTTCTACGAAGGTGAGTCCTCATTCGGCTATTTCCCGCCCGAAGCTCTTGCGAGACAGGGTGGACTAGGTGGGGAGGTCAACGGTTCTCTGGAGCGGTGGCTGACGCCAGCGAGTGTGACGGTGTCGTCGCACGTTGCGTCGCTACCGCCCCGGTTGCAGTTGATGCGCGATCTCCAGGTTGCTTCCGACGGTGGTCGCTACGGACTGGGGTACTGCCAAGGCGCGGGGCGCCTATCACCTGCCGATTGGTTCTTCCGTGCCCACTTCTATCAAGATCCGGTGATGCCTGGCTCTTTAGGGGTTGAGGCCGCCGTCCAGGCGCTCAGCGCATACGGCCGGTGGCGGCATCCGGAGCTGGGGATCCCTAGCGTGCATCAGGTGATAGACCACGCCACGACGTGGCGCTACCGTGGACAGATGACGCCCCGCGACCGCGATTGGGCTGTTGATGTCCAAATCCGCGAGGTTCGCAAGGAGGCGGGGGAGCTGACCTTGCTCGGAGATGCGGGTTTCTGGAAAGCCGACGCTCGTATCTACGAGATCGAAGACCTCGCCATGCGGTTGGTCTCGTCCTGAGTCAATAGAGGAGGCAAGCGCTGTTGTGCTAACATTCATTGAAGATCCACGTCAGAACGAACTCATGGGCTGGGAAGGACCCGCCGCCTCGATCGCCTACGATCCAGAGGGTGCCTTGGCAAGGCTGCGCCGCCTCAACGCCCCATGCCACATCGTAGCCAATGGGCAGGGTCTTGGGGTGACTAACGAGGGCACGTTGTCGCCTGGAGCGGCCCAAGGACCGCGCGTGGTCCTCACTGCCCCGCCGCTCTCGACCGGATCCCTGGGGGACCGTGCGTTCTTGGAGACCTATGGTGTTGATCGCGCCTACATGGCCGGCTCAATGGCGAATGCCATCTCCGGCGAGGAGCTGGTCATAGCTTTGGGTCGACAGGGACTGCTGGGCGCCTTTGGGTCAGGAGGGCTGGCGCCAGGCCGCCTTGAAACGGCGATTCGCCGGATTCAGGCCGCCTTGCCAGACGGACCCTACGCCTTCAATCTGATCCATAATCCCCACGAGCCTGTGCTGGAGCACGAGGCGGTGCGGCTCTACCTCAGCCATGGGGTGCGGGTGGTCGAGGCTTCGGCCTACCTGTCCCTGACACCGCATGTCGTCCACTACCGAGTGGCGGGCCTGAGTCGCAGGGCCGATGGTCGGATCGAAATTGGCAACCGTGTCATCGCGAAGCTGTCGCGCCGGGAGGTGGCCGCGCAGTTCATGCAACCCGCACCTGAGAAGCTCCTGCGCCCTTTGGTGGAACAGGGACTGATCACGCGAGAGCAGGCAGCCCTGGCCGAGCATGTCCCGATGGCGGACGACATCACGGTGGAGGCCGACTCAGGAGGACACACGGACAATCGCCCATTGGTCTGCCTGCTTCCCTCCATCCTCGCGCAGCGAGACGAGGTCCAGGCGGCGCGTCAATACGGGACCCCGGTGCGGGTCGGCGCCGCGGGTGGGATCGGCACGCCGGCCGCCGCGCTGGGTGCATTCATGATGGGCGCTGCTTATGTGGTGACGGGATCGGTGAATCACAGCAGCGTTG
Source organism: Anaerolineae bacterium (assembly GCA_049975205.1). Classification (GTDB taxonomy): domain Bacteria; phylum Chloroflexota; class Anaerolineae; order B4-G1; family SLSP01; genus PWVB01. The sequence continues at coordinate 122,649 of JBNGDL010000002.1, forward strand.
AGGCCGGGACGTCCGAGCACGTCAAGGGTCTGCTCGCGCAGGCTGATATGGCGGATGTCATGATGGCACCGGCGGCGGATATGTTCGAGCTCGGTGTGAACCTCCAGGTTCTGAAGCGGGGGACGATGTTCCCGCTCCGCGCCCGCAAGCTCTACGAGCTCTACCAGAGCCACGATGCACTGGACGAGATCCCGGCGTCGGAGCTGCGCAAGCTGGAGGTTCAGGTGTTCAAGCAGCCGGTGAGCGAGGTCTGGAAAGCCTGTGAGGCCTTCTTTGGCGAGCGAGACCCTCAGCAGCTCGTGCGGGCCAGCGAGAATCCCAAGCGCAAGATGGCGCTTGTCTTCCGCTGGTATCTGGGGTTGGCTACGCGCTGGGGAATCCGTGGGGAGCCAGGACGGGAATTGGACTATCAGATCTGGTGCGGTCCCGCGATGGGGGCCTTCAACGATTGGGTGCGTGGCACCTATCTCGAGGATCCGGCCGAGCGGCACGTAGCTCACGTGGCACGACAGATCATGGACGGGGCTGCGTTCTTGTACCGGTTGCAGAGCTTGCGGATGCAGGGTCTGCGCTTCCCCGCCACCTTCTGCCGGTGGATCCCTGCGCGCGGCTCGCAGGTCGTTGACGCTTCTGTGTCCTAGTGGCGACTGGCCCAGAGCTCGCGCAGGACCGTGACACAGGCTCTGGTAACTAAGCAAGGAGACAATCATGACGAAGAAGGTATGCCCAAGTTGTCGTTCGACGCGTATCATTCCCAATGCCGACGCCGTGGAGACAGGGGATCTCACGATTCGGATCTACGAGCGGCCGGATCTCGCCCTCCGCGGAATTCGGCACTATCCGCTGAAGGCTTGGGTCTGCGCAGACTGTGGTTTCACGCAGCTCTATGTCAACCAGCCCGACGAGCTTGCAGCCAGCTATCAGCGTTACCTTGGGCGCGGTTGATGTTGCCGGCCTAGCTTGGGCACCTGGTCCATCTCCTGGGGCCTTGAGGCTTCAGGAGGGCCAGATTCACCTGTGGTCTGCCAGGATCGACGCGCTCCGCGATCGAGTTCCCGACTTGATGCGGCTCCTCAATGAGGACGAGCGCGCACGCGCACTACGGTACCGATTTCGCGAACCCAGGCAACGCTTTGTCGTCGCTCGGGCTGCCCTGCGCCAAATCCTTGGGCAGTATCTCGGGACAAGGGGGGCTTGCATCACCTTTGCCTACGGACCACACGGAAAGCCTGTGCTCAGCTCGCCAGATGCTAGATGGCTGAGCTTCAGCCTGGCCCATTCCGGCGACGTCGTCCTCTATGCTATCGCCAATGGGGTGTCTGTGGGGGTCGATCTCGAGCGACTGCGCCCCGTTGACCTAGGGACCGGCGGGATGCGCTGTTTCTTCTCGATTGCAGAGCGAGCCTGGCTGGCGTCCCGAAGCGAAAAAGAGCGGGCTGCAGCGCTCCTCTTGCTGTGGACTTGTAAGGAAGCCTGGGGGAAGGCGATAGGCACAGGCCTCAGTGTTAGCCCCGGGCTTCTCGATCGGAGGCTGGCGACCCAGGGCATTCCCTTCCCCGATCCGCCGTGCGCTTGGACCTACGAGGATGGCGTGGCGGGAAGTCACCATTTCTGGCTCTTCGAGCCTCAGCCCCGCTACATTGCCGCCGTCGCCGCGATCCGCGTCCTCGACATCGATACCGAACCGGTTATCGCTTCGGCTTTCACGGCCATGCCGGACCGGATTCTGCGGGTTTGACTTCAGGAGAGGCGTGCGTATCGCCGGGACGCGACAAATGATGCCTACCAGAGCGCAGACACCCTCTGGATCCTGTATTGGCGGTCGTAATACTGGACGTAGCGGTATTGCTTGCCAAACTCGTAGACGCGCCGCGTGACCTCCACATCCTGCTGGCAGTAGTCAAAGATCTCGTCCACACGTCCTTCTCGCCACCAGCGCACCGCCTGCAGCCCGTCGGCGCTCTTGCCGACCTTGAGCGTTGCCGTCGCAATCGCGTCGAGCTTCAAGCGGAACCCTAGCTGCTTTTGGAGCTCGACCATCATGTCAACGGTCGGGAGGTCCGCCAGGACCACGCCCTCTGCGTACTTCTGGAGGACCGGGTAATCGAAGCCAAAGAGGTTGTAGCCGACGACGAGGTCCCCCTGGCTCAAGTCCAGCGCTAGTTCCGCTGCATCGGCCTCCGTATAGCGATGGAAGGCACCATCGGCCGTGTCATACGTCACGGCGACAGATATACGCAGGCGTTCCGGGTAATGTCCACCCGCCTCCTGGAACGTGTTCTGGGTCTCAAGGTCGAAGAATATCGGCATTAGCCTCTCCTTACAGGTCTATGTCAGGTACGTCTGAAGCGGGCGTCCGGGCGATCAGGCCGCCGCCCAGGACTTCCTCGCCGCTGTAGATCACCAGGGATTGTCCGGGGGCAACCCCGAACTGAGGTGTTTGGAACTCGACGCGAGCTCTCGTTTTGCCCAAGAGGGTGACGGTCACTGGGGTCAACGGCGCTCGGTAGCGGATCCTTCCTGAAGCCTGGAATTCGGTCTCTGGGGGTTCCCCCACAGTAAAGGTCACGGCGCGAAGTAGGCACGTTTGTGTTGCCAGCTCGGATCTCGAACCTACGATAAGGGCGTTGTCCGCGGGCCTCAGGGCCAGGACGTAGAGACGCCCGTCAGACGAGATGCCGAGGCCGCTGCGCTGACCGACCGTGTACCGGTGAAGGCCACGATGTTCGCCTAACTGCCGGCCGCTCAGATCGTAGATAGGGCCCGGACGTACAGCGCCGGGTCGTAAGCGTTCTACGAGGTCGCTATGGGCGCCGGCCGCTACGAAGCAGAGGTCCTGGCTGTCATCGGCGTGCGCTACGGGTAGGTGCCAGCGCTGTGCCAGCTGGCGGACCCGAGTCTTGCTCTCAACGTCGCCAAGGGGGAGCTGTAGGCGGCGCAGATGGCGCTGTGTCAGTCGATAGAGGGCGTAGCTCTGGTCCTTCGACCTCGCCTCGGCCCGCAGTAGATGGCTGATACCTTCAGGGTCATGCTGGACGCGCGCGTAATGGCCGGTAGCAATCCACTGCGCTTCGACGGCGTTGGCCTCCTCCACCAGAGCCGCGAACTTGAGATCCGGGTTGCAGAAGACGCAGGGATTGGGCGTCGCGCCCTCTGCATAAGCCTCCGCAAAGGGCTGCACGACGGTTTCGTAGAACTGCTCTCGAAGGTCCTTCTCCGTCAGCGGAATCCCGAGCTGCGCGGCAACGTCACGAACGCCGGAGAGATCCTGCTCGCGGCCTTCGGCTTTCCAGGTCAGCAGAGCGACCCCGTGGACGGTGTAGCCCTGCTCGATCAACAGGGCCGCGGCTACGGCGCTATCCACCCCGCCGCTCAAGCCCACGACGACGTGATCCTCGATCCTCGGTCTGCTCTCTTCGGCCATGAAGTCATTATAACGTAGCTTCCCGTAACGAGGAGGGGGCAGGTTGCCTAATAGCCTCTCGCAGAATGCCGCCCGGTCGCCCGGTTTGCGCTTGACATATCGCCTGGAATCCCTACAATGGTTTATGGATGTACATCGATCTTTCGCCGAATCTATTCAACCCAAAGGAGAAAATCCAATGACTGAGGCAGCTCCAGAACCCACCACCGTCCTCACCGATGATGATAAGCTGTGGGCGTTGTTGTCGTGGATCTTCGCACCACTCGTCCCAATCATTGTGCTGTTGCTCGAAGACAAGAAGCAGCGAGCCTTCATCCGCTATAATGCGATTCAGGCGTTGGTGTTGAGCGTTGTGGCTTATGCCATCGCCAGCGTGCTCTCCACAGTGGTGATTGGGTGCATCATTGGCCCTGCTGCGTGGATCTACATCATCTATTTGGGCATCCAGGCCTACCAGGGCAAGTGGGTGACCGTCCCTGTTGTGACGGACTTCTGCACCAACCAGGGCTGGATCGAGCGCGCCCCGTAGCAAAGCTCTAGCAAAACAGCTGATCATTCGATCACGCCACCCGGCGCTGCATCGGCTGTCGATACTACTGGATCGTCAAGCCTTGGCGTCGGTATCCAGGAGGGTTGCAACGGAGTGAGCCAGCTCGGTCGGAGACCGGCCGAAACGCACATGCCTTTCCTAGGAGGTGCAGCCGGTGGGCTGGGTGTTGTAGGTTGACCAGGATCTGTCGCACGATATCCTGAGGCGGCTTCCCCTTGAGGGAGGCCGCCTTTTACGTGGGCTTGTTCGTGCTATACTTGCTGTCTGCACCGATGAGAACGTTGATCTACCGACGGGGCGCCCCAGTGGACTTCTTGGTGACTGTGACAATCTATGGATAAGTTGACAAGCAAACGATGGCATATTGCACCCCAAGCGCCTGATGCGTTTGTCAGCAGCTTGAGCTCCGTGCACCCTCTCATTGCACAGATCCTCTACAACCGTGGGCTTGCTGACCTTGACGCGGTGGAGAGCCATCTGGACCCCGAGATCCCTCCGCGGCAACCCTTTGAGCTTTCAGGGGTGGCGGAGGCGGTCACATTGATCCGTCGGATCATCGATCAGCAGCGTCCCATCGTTGTCTACGGCGACTACGACGTCGACGGCGTGACGGCGGTTGCCGTCTTGGTGGAGGCCATCCAGGCCCTCGGAGGCTTGGTTGAGCCCTACATCCCAAGCCGCGAGGAGGAGGGCTATGGCCTGAACAAGTATGCCATCCGCACGTTGGCGAGCGAGGGTGTGAAGCTGCTGATCACGGCTGACTGCGGCATCCGGTCCCGAGACGAGGTGGCGCTAGCCCGCCAGCTTCGTATGCACGTCATCATCACGGACCATCATGATATTGGGATCGCGCTGCCGTCGGCAGATGTCGTCATCAATCCCAAACTGCCTCAGGATCCCCCGGGGCTACGCCAGCTTGCCGGTGTGGGGGTGGCCTACAAGCTAGCTCAGGGGTTGTTGCGTGTCAACCGCCGGACGGCCCGCCCTATGACAGTGCGGGATTTGGACGAGGAGAGCTTGCTCGATCTCGTTGCCCTTGGAACGGTTGCCGATATGGTCGACCTTCTGGGTGAGAACCGCCGGCTCGTCACCAAGGGGCTGGAGGAGATCAATAGCGGACGCCGGCCCGGGCTGAATGCATTGATGCAGGTCGCCGTCGTGAGCCCGGGCAGCGTCACCACGAAGACGATTGGGTTTGTGATCGCGCCAAGGTTGAATGCAGCCGGCAGACTCGACGAGGCAGACACCGCCCTCAAGCTCTTACTGGCCCGCGATATGGCAGAAGCTATGCCTTTGGCGGAGCAGCTCGAGGAGCTGAACGAGAGGCGACGCGAAATCGCCCGCGAGGTCCGCGAGAAGGCCAGAGAGATGGTCGTGACCGAGCCCTCGTTGCCGCCGCTGATCTTTGCCGCGTCCCGGGATTTTCCTCAAGGCGTGGTTGGACTCGCCGCAAGCCGACTGCTGGACGAGTTCTACCGACCGGCGGTGGTTGTGTCGGTTGAGGACGACTACAGCAAGGGATCCGCACGCTCCATCCCCGAATTCCATATCACCGAGGCGCTTGACCGCGTCGACGGCCTTCTCGAACGCCATGGAGGCCATGCTGCGGCTGCCGGCTTCACCGTCAAGACCTCCCGGCTTGGGGATCTCAAGACCCGGTTGCTGTCCTTTGCTAAGGAGCAGCTGCAGGACCTCGTGCTTGTGCCCTCGCTAGACGTCGATGCCGAGGTTGCGCTGACCGATCTGACTGACGATCTCTACCGGCGGCTGCAGTGCCTTCAGCCCTTTGGCTATGGAAATCCTGAGCCGGTCTTCGTGAGCCGACGTGTCAAAGTGCTGAACGCGAGGACGGTGGGTAGCGATGGACATCATCTCAAGCTCTACATCGGTGATGCCTATGGAAAGCCCTGGGAAGCCATCGCCTTCCGTCAGGGACACTGGATCGATCGCCTGCCGTCCTGGATTGACCTTGCTTACACGCTCGAGAAGAACGAGTGGAACGGCAGGAGTACGCTGCAGCTCAATGTCCAGGACATTCATCTTGAAGACGGCTTGGGCTAACGGATTACGAGCAGAAGACGAAGATCCCAACAGGGTATGGATGGGAGAGCTGGGTTCTGGAGAGGGGCGAGGCCTATGCGGGTACTGGTGACAGGTGCGGCTGGATTCATCGGTAGCAACCTCGCTGAAGCGCTGCTACGGCGGGGTGACGCTGTTTTTGGCTTCGATAACTTCAACGATTACTATAGCCCAGCACGGAAGCGGGCCAACGTCGCGGCGCTCGCAGACTACGACCGATTTACGATGCACGACGCCGATCTGCGTGACGAGGCAGCGGTCTATGAGATCGTTACCCTTTCGCGACCAGACGCTGTGGTCCACTTGGCTGCGATGGCGAATGTGCGCTACTCCATTAAGCGCGCCCCGCTCTATACGGACGTGAATATCCGAGGAACCGTGAACGTGCTCGAGGCGATGCGAAAGGCGGAGGTGCCTCACATTGTCTATGCATCGACCTCATCCGTCTACGGCAAGACAGAACAACTGCCCTTCCGGGAGGATGATCCCTTGGGGAAGCCGTTGGCACCCTATCCAGCCTCAAAGATTGCCGGCGAGCTAATGGGCTACACCTATCACAACCTCTTTGGGTTCTCCTTCACCGCTGTGAGGTTCTTCAGCGTCTATGGGGAACGTGGACGCCCTGATATGATGCCATTCATCATCACGGACAGCATTGTGAACGGTAAGTCATTCAAGCTGTTCGACGCTGGGGACATGTATCGGGATTGGACCTACGTCGGTGACATCGTAGCAGGCGTCATCTCAGCCCTGGAACGACCGCTTGGCTACGAACGCATCAACCTGGGTCGCGGTCAACCCGTACGGATGGCCGATTTCGTGGAGCTGGTCGAGGAGCTGGTCGGAAAGCCCGCTGTGATGACCACGCCGCCGGCCCCACCTAGCGAGCCTAAGATTACCTACGCGGATATATCCAAGGCGCAGAGGCTCCTTGGATATGCGCCCAAGGTTGCCGTTCGCGAGGGGATGGTGCGCTTCTGGGATTGGTATCAGGCTCACGTCTTGACTGATCCTGCCGAGCAGGGCGCGTAGAGCTGCCTATGGTGCGGGCGCTGGTGACCGGGGCGACTGGCTGCGTTGGTGCGAATATCGTCGAGGCGCTCTTGGCGCGCGGCTATGAGGTAAGAGCCCTGCGCCGCGAAAGCTCCACCCTCGATGCCCTCACCGGGCTGACGCCGGAGATGGTGATGGGCGACGTGCTCGACAGTGACTCCCTTCGCGCCGCGATGACTGGGTGCCAATTTGTGTTCCACGCTGCCGCGATCTCCCAATATTGGCGTAACAAGCCGGACCTGATTTACACTGTCAATGTGATCGGTACGCGGAACGTGCTCGAGGCAGCTCGAATCTGTGGCGTCGACCGGGTCGTTTTCACCAGCTCCGTCGCGACACTGGGGGTGCCGACTCGTTCGGGTCAGTTGATAAACGAGGAAGCCTGGTACAATTGGCCCCCTGACCGCTTTCACTATGGGCATAGCAAGCTCTTAGCTGAGGGCGAGGTCGGGAGAGCTGTTGCCCGAGGGTTGGATGTCGTTACCGTGAATCCTACGACGGTCATCGGGCGCCGCGATGTCAACCATGTCGGGGGTGAGATCCTACGAGTTGTGAAGAAGGGTTGGTTTCTGTTAGCCCCGCCCGGTGGCATGGGGGTCGTGTCGGCGCAAGCTACTGGGATTGGGCACGTGCTGGCAGCCGAAAGGGGCAGGAGAGGGGAACGCTATATTTTGTCTGGGGAGAACATCAGTCACCGGAGAATGATGGAGATCGTGGCGTCTGTGGTTGGTGGGACACCACCCCTGGCAACGATTCCGAGGACGCTGATGCGCGGGGCTGTTGCGCTGGCCTGGCAGGGTCTGAAGTTTGCTGGTGTGGACGCACCGTCGTTTCTAGCGCAAATGGACCTGAGTACCCGTGACATGTATTTTGATGGCAGCAAGGCGACGCGTGAGTTGGGTATGCCCTACGTCGATGCAGCAACCGCGATCAGGGAGGCATGGTCCTGGTATCGACAGCAGGGCGAGCTGTAACTGTGGAAATGGGCTTACGGACGTATGTATCTTAAGTCTGAAAGGGAACTGTTTCATCGCCGACGCACCTTGGGATGGGTGCGCTGGGTGCTCCTGCTGCTGGTGCTCGGGGTCGGTGGCTACTTTGGTTACCAGTGGCTGGAGGGCTCAGAGGTCCTCTTTGCTGTGGCTGGTACACCGACACCCATGCCTACCCCCACGCCTGCGGCAGGATTCTACGTCTCTCAGGCCGAAGAGGCCTACTTCGCGGGCTCCACAAAGAGGGCAATTGCGGCCTATCAGCAGGCCCTGGATATGGAGCCGAATCAGACTGCCCTTTATCTAGAACTGGCGCGGCTCCTCACCTACGAGGGTAAGGCTGAGCGGGGTCTCGAGATGGCCCGACAAGCACTCATCCGGCAGCCGGGAAGCGCCCGTGCTTGGGCCCTGCTGGGCTTGACCTATGACTGGCTTGGCCTGACGGAGCAGGCGATTGCTTTCTGTAGGAGGGCAGTGGACCTCGACCCCACGCTCCCGGAGGCCTATGCGTATCTCGCGGAGGCCTACATTGATGACGGGAATTGGTTGGCAGCTAATGAAGCCATCGCGACGGCAGCCAGGCTGGATGCAACCAATGTCGACGTCTTGCGCAACAAGGCCTATGTCCTGGAGAATCAGGGTAACTACTATGGTGCCATAGAAGGCTACAGCGCCGCCCTTGAGGTCAACGACCAACTCGTGCATCTGCACCTGGCGATTGGGCGGAACGCGGCGGCTCTCGGGAACCTAGTTCGCGCACGCACGGCCTACGAGGACGCCGTAGAGGTCGATCCTGAGAGCGCATTGGCGCTGGACAGCCTTGGCTGGACGCAGCTCCTGCTGGGCGACTACGATGCAGCCCGACCGAACCTCGAGGCGGCATTGGAGTATGCGCCCGACATGGCTGATGCCTACGGGCATCTGGCTACCCTCTATTTCCACCAGCGCAACTACGAGGATGCAATCGAGTTGTTCCGGCCAGCGATCGAGTACGGGGAGGCTCGCTCTCGGCGACGGACGGTCCTCTTCGTCATCACGGAGGAGGAGACAGGCGCTGTCGGTACGACGCCTCAGGGACCTGAGATCGTCTACGCGCAGTTTGTCCATCCCGTGGAGTTCGAGACGCCGCTGCGGGGCGAGTTCAAGGCCGGTGAGGACGGTTCTGCCGTCCGCGGTCAAATCCGACTAGACGTGATGTCGGGGCGATACCAATACTCCGTGACGGGGCTGCCGCCGGCTCCCTCGGGCAAGGTCTACGTCGGGTGGTTCCGACAGCTCTATTGGCCTGAAGGCAATCTGGTGCGCACCGAGCCCATCTACCCAGCGCCTGATGGGACGGTGGAGATGTCCAGCACGACCGGCCCGGTCAAGGGGCCGCCCATCGAGAACTACTACAGCTATGCGCTCTCGCACTATTTGCTGGATCAGTGCGATCAGGCCATGCCATTGATCGAGGTCGCATTGCGAATCGATCCTGAGGACGCCAACGCTCGCAAGACCTTAGACTTATGTCAGTGACCGACGCCGGATGCCAGGAGGCGTGCGTCAAGCAGGGGTCGGTGCATAGAGCTCAGCTCGGGCACGACCTCATGGCGATGGGCGGTCTGGTGTTGATGATTGCTCTGATCTTCCGGCGGGTTGTGGCGGGTAGGGTGCTGGCGGGCGGGGATCTACAGACCTACTTCTACCCGTATTGGGTTGCGATGGCGCGCGTGGTCAAGGGCGGGGAGTCTCTCTTATGGAATCCAGCTCTCTTTGCCGGAGCGCCGCTGTTGGCAAACTCACAGGTGGGCGCGCTCTACCCGTTGAACTGGGTGCTCTGGCTGATTGCGCAGCCCTCGCTGGCGGGGATTGCCCGCGTGCTTCATTGGAGCGTGATCGGGCACCTCTGGCTTGGTGCGCTGAGCGTCTATATGCTGAGTCGCCGGTTGGGGTATGGACGTTGGGGCGCAATGTTGGCCGGCCTCATCTACGCCGGCAGCGGCTTCTTGGGCACCCATAGCGAGCATCTCAATCAGCTTCAGGCTCTAGCGTGGCTGCCTCTGCTCTTGCTGCCCCCTGTGAATTGGCGTGGAGACCACGGGCTCGGTTTCCTGGAGCTACCGCGACCACTGTCGATTGTCGCGTTTGCGATGATCTTGCTTGCAGGGCACACTCAGATGGCTTTCATCGCGTTGGTAGCACTTGCGGGGTGGCGCCTTGTCGGGGTTGGGCTCATCTTCTCCAGCGGTCGACGCGAGAGATACAGGATCTCTGCCCAGACATGGCATAATCTAGGGAGGCTTGCGCGCCGGTGGTTTGCTCTGCTCCTTCCGTTTGGGCTCGCATTCCTAGTTGCCGCCGCCCAGCTTGTGCCGACGATTGAGCTCGCCGCGCTGTCGGGTCGAGGGGTCGGCCTAGATTGGCGTGAGGCTGTGTCTTTCTCCGTGGCGCTTTGGGAGGCCCACCGTGCGTTGCTGCCCCCATACCTTGCAGCGCCGCTCTATCCCGAGGGCGTTGCCTACCTGGGGATCATGGGCTTGCTCCTCGCGATCGCCGGTGCCTGGGTCGCGTATAGGCGTCGCAACGCCGTGGGGTGGGGTGCGGTTGCTCTGGTTGCCCTTGGCATCTTCTTGGCTCTGGGAGGCTACAACCCTCTCTACTTGCTCCTGGTTCGAGCCGGCGTGCCCGGTCTGGCGCATTTCCGTGCCCCAGCACGTTTCCTGGCGCTTTATGGGCTGGGGGGTGCGTTGCTTGCGGGCCTGGGCGCACAAGGGGTCACGAGGTGGGTTGGACGTCGGCAGGGGATCGGACGACTTGTGCCGCGGTTTGCTCCTGCTGGGCTGGTTGTGGTGCTCGGCGCGGAGCTACTGCTCTCGGCCGAGGCTCTGCCTCACGCTGATGCGACGGCATCCCGGGCCTACACTGACCTGAGGCCTGCGACGGCACACCTTGTGGCGGCGTCTCAGGCAGCAGAGCAAGGCGGGCAGCCGACCGCCCGTTTTCTGAGCATCTCGCAGATGCTCTTCGAGGTGGGGGATAAGGCGGAGATCGAGGCCGTCTACGGGGACGCCTTGTCCCCGGACGCGATGTTAGCCTACCTGGTGGCTGCGAAACAACGAGACATTCTGGCGCCCAACCTCTCTTTAGCCTTTGGTGTATCAGCCGTGGACGGCTACGATGGGGGTCTGCTGCCGTTACGCCACTATATCGCTTTCTCTGAACTTCTGCTCCCTGGTGGCACCCTCGATGGCAGACTTCGCGAGAACCTGCGCGAGATCCCCGACCAGCGATGGCTAGACCTCCTCGGGGTTCGCCATCTGCTCACAGACAAGACGGGCGACGTCTGGCGCGACGGCATCTTGTATGATCGCCAGTTTCAGCCGACGTTGGCGCCGGGTGAGGCTTTGAGGGTGGGGTGGCTTCCCGATGATTTCCTTGCCGATGGTCTGGCTTTGCTTGCAGAGGGCACCGGCGGGGAGGTCACCCTAGACCTGAACGATGGACGCGTGATTCAGCGCTCGTTTGAGAGCTCTGCGGAGGGTGACGGGCCACAGTGGGTTCGCTGGGACGAGCCGGCCCTGGTCACCGCGCTCGAAGTCCGTGCCTCGTCTGAGGGCCTTCAGCTCTTCGGGGCAAGCTTGTGGGATGGGCGGGTCGAGGCCTTCTATCCGCTCGTCCTGTCGGAGTCCTTTCGGCTCGGGCACTCAGGAGACGTCAAAATCTATGAGGATCTGACGCCGCCGGCTCGTGCGTTTCTCGTGCACGGGTGTCAGGTGACGACTTCGGATTCCGAGGCGTTGAGGCTAATGCGGGATCCAGTGTTCGATCCCTTCACGACGGTTGTACTGATGGAGGACCGCGGCGTCGATGCGGAGCGGTGCTATGACCTCGATGGCGCTGCAACATTGGGTGAGGAGCGGGTTTCGGTCAGGTACGAAGGGGGTCGAGTTGTGGTCGACGTGGTGGCTGCCGACCCAGGGTATCTGGTGTTGACGGATGCTTGGTACCCCGGGTGGCGGGCGAAGGTGAGCGACGCCAGCGCGGCTGCAGAACGGATTCGCACCACCGCGGAAGGGACGGGTTCAGGGCCTACCTCACCGTTGCGGGCGGATCTTCTGTTTCGGGCCCTGCCCATCGATCCAGGAGCGTGGAAGGTTGTATTTGAGTATGAGCCCCGCGCTCTGTATGCCGGCTTAGGGCTGAGTGTGCTTGGGATTTTCGGCCTTCTGGTATATGCTTTCTATACAAATCCCAGGACTTGAGCTAGAATGGGGGTGCAAACCGTTCTCAAACATTAACTGAAAGGTTATGATCTGGGTTTCGGATTTTAACTGTTTTTATGTTATACTGGGCACGATCCGGTGGCGTGCCGATAGCTCGATCGAGGTGCCGCATGAAGATTCTCTATGTTGAGGATAGCCCTTCGAATCGCTTGCTTGTGAAACGTGTGCTCATGGCTGAGGATTACGAGGTCGTCGAAGCGGAGGATGGCTTAGCCGGTCTCGAGGTCGCTCGTCAGGAGCACCCCGACCTGATTCTGATGGATATGAATCTTCCGGACGTAGACGGCTACGAGATGACGCGCCGGATCTGCAACGACCCAGAGTTGTCTCACATCCCCGTGGTTGCGATGACGGCGAACGTGATGCAAGGGGATCGAGAGAAAACGCTTGAGGCTGGCTGCGTTGGATACATCCCCAAGCCAATCGATGTGGACGCGCTGCCTTCTCAGGTGGCGCGTTTTCTTGAGAGCGAGGCTAAGAAACCCAGATGAAATGGAGCGCCACGCCGCCGTCGGAGGCGGTCATCCTAATCGTCGAGGATAACCTCAACAACTTCATCTTGATGACGAGGCTACTTGCTTTCCTGGGGGTCAAGAAATGCGAATGGAAGGCCTCGGGTTGGAAAGTCCTGGAGTTTGCCGAAACGCTGGGCAAAATCGATCTGATCTTGATGGACATTGCCCTTCCGGATGCTGATGGCTATGAGTCGCTGAAATCCTTACGGTCCGACGAGCGGTTTCAGGACGTGCCGATCGTAGCCGTGACGGCTAACGCTTCTGTTGAGAACTTCCAGCGCGCCAAGAGAGAGGGTTTCGACGGGTTTATTGGCAAGCCCCTCGATCCGGAGCGCTTTCCAAACCAGGTGAGAAGAATCCTGGGGGGTGAGGAGGTATGGGAGCGGGTCTAGTCGAGCCACGAGAATCAGCCCCAGATGTCCCCCGTGTCATTCCGACGACGGGGATGCGGGGCGGATTGGGAAGGACGCTGCTTACCGCATTCCTGATTCTGACCATCCTGCCTCTGGTCGTGATCGGGGGCTATGCTGCCCAGCAGAACCGCCGGAACCTAGAGGAAGAGGCGGCCTCCCGCTTGCTGGCAATCGCGGCCCTTAAAGGAGAGATGCTTCTGCGCTGGATTGAGGAGCTCCAGGCGATCACGGCGTCGGTGGAAGGGGGGAGCATTCGGTCGGCCCCTGCCGAGACCTGGGTACGTCTAGAGGAGCAGGTGCCGGAGTTGCGCGGCGCGGTGGTCCTGGAGTCGGGCGGTACCCCCGTATGGCAGTTCGGCGGGTGCGAGCGTGCCGTTGAGGATCACATGCCTTCTCTGAGTTCCGTTTCCAGTGGAAGCCTTCCAACTCCGTTTGCACTCTACACGCCAGAGTCGGTTGCCGTCGTCCCTGTCTCTACGCCTGGAGGGACTTGGATTCTGTGTCTGCAGGACGCCGCTCTCGACGGCGTTATCAACACCGATGCCGGTATCGGGGAGTCAGGACGGGTCCGTTTGATCGTAGCCTCCTCAGTCTGGCCCAGCGCTTGGGGCTCCGTGGAACCCTTCTTGGACTCTGGGATTGACATTTCAGAGCCCCGAACCGCGATGTACGAGGACGAGGAAGGCGAACAAGTCATCGGCGCCTTCTATCCACTTCCCAACCTCGATGGAGGCGTCCTGGTCGAGCAGGCCCAGACTGAGGTCTTGGTGTCCACAGAGCGCATCGCGGCAACACTGATCGCGCTGGTCATGGCTGTCGCGCTCTGCTCCACGGCGATCGCTGCCGTCGTCATCCGCCAGATCACGCGCCCTGTGATAGAACTGACGGAGTCTGCTTTGGCGATGGCCGAAGGCGACCTGGATCAGCACCTCTCGGTGCGCTCTCGGGATGAGATAGGCATTCTCACGTTCGTCTTTAACGAGATGGCTGCCGAGCTGCGCTCGCTCTACAAGGACCTGGAGGCGAAGGTCGTTGAGCGGACACGAAGGCTTCAGCGGGCTAACTATCAGATACAACGGCGGGCTCTGCATCTGCAGGCTAGCCAACGAGTTAGCCAGGCGATTACCTCGATCCGGGATCCGGATCTGTTGCTTGGACAGGTCACTGACCTGATTCGAGACTATTTCATCTATTCCTCGGTGGCCGCTTACCTGGTGGCTCCAGGTGGGGGTGAGGCACGGCTTCAGGCATCTAGTCCGCAACCCGGTCCGGAGGAGCTTGAGGGGAGTCACGACGGCTGGCCACAGAAGCTGCGGGCAGGAGATGGCTCGATCGTGGGTCGCGCGCTCCGGAAGGGCACGTCCCAGGTGCATAATGAGCCAGCGCCCTCAGAGTATGGTTGGAACACTCTGATGGTGAGCCGCGCCGCGATCCCGATGAAGATGGAGGATCGCATGGTGGGCATCATTGGGGTTCTGACGACCGTCCACGAGGGCATCCAAGAGGATGAGTTAGAAGTGTTGGAGGTCCTGGCCAACCAGGTGACGATCGCTCTAGAGAACGCCCGTGCCTATGAGCGCGAGCGCCTGGCTATCGAGCACCTGGAGACGGCGGAGGCCTTCAAGGGGCGGTTCCTGGCCAACATGTCGCACGAACTTATGGAGCCTCTCAACACGATCATTGGGTTCTCGCGCGTGCTTCTGAAGGGGATTGACGGTCCACTGACCCGGCGACAGCGGGAGGACCTAGAGCAGATTCACGGGGATAGTCAGCATCTGCTGCTGATGATCAACGACGTGCTCTCGATCTCGCAGATACAGGCGGGGTTGGTGGATCTGCGATTGCAGAGCGTGGATCTTCACGAGCTCGTGGATGGTGTCCTGCCCACCGCAGGGGCTCTGATCCGGGGTAAGGAGATCGAGCTGAGGCAAGAGATCCCGAACCGACTCCCGTCAGTACGCGCTGACCCTTCTCGGCTGCGGCAGGTGCTCGTGCATTTGCTCAATAACGCAGCTAAGTTCACGGAAGAGGGGGAGATCTGCCTTAAGGCGTGGACCAACGACGGTGAGGTCTACGTGAGTGTAAGTGATACCGGGGTCGGCATCCCGGTCGAGGACCGGGAGCGGATCTTTGCCTATTTCGAGAAGGGGAACCACGGTGATGCCCGGCCCGAACAGGGGGCAGGGCTCGGGCTCGCTCTCTGCAAGGAGTTCGTGGAGCTTCACGGCGGCAAGCTCTGGGTCGATAGCGAGGTCGGCGCCGGCAGCGTGTTTACCTTCACTGTGCCTTTAGATGGTGTTTCTGAGGTGGATGCCCTTCAGACTTGTGGGCAAGAGGCCGGCTGAGCCTGTGATGCGCTCGAAATGGATTGAGACACGGTGAGAGAGATGGCTCATGTCTAAGGAGAGGATCAGCAGCGCCGTTACAGACGCTGTGACGGGATCGCGCAGGATGGCTGGGGATCCTGGGTACCTATCCAGCGACCAACTGCGCCGGATCCTGAGGATCGCCGCGCTCATTGTGCTGCCGCTGTGGGGACTGGTTGTGCTAGATCTTTACGGCACGCCTCAGTCGTGGCTCATCACCCTCGCTGGCGGTGCGTTTGCCCTGCTCGTGATCGGGGCTTTCCTACCTTTACCTCGCACGCTCCGAGCCTGGACGTTGCCCGTCGCGCTCTTCCTTCTGGGCAGTGTAGATCTGCTCGTCTATGGATGGACCGGAAGCGGTCGGGTGATATGGCTAGCAGCCGCCGCGGCGACTGGCATCCTACTGAATGGGCGGTCGGGAGCTATTATCCTCGCTGCGGTCAGCCTGTTGCTGTTGGGCTATGTGGTGGTCTCCGGGGTGGGGCAGCTAGTACCTGTGACACAGAGCCCTCAGCCACCGTTGATGATGCTCATCGCAGGGTGGGGCATCTTTGGTCTCTCTGGTGCGGCACTCATCGTGCTCCTGTGTCAGCTAGTAGCTGGGTTGCAGGGAGCGTTAGCGTTCGTTGAAGACGAGGCCCAACTTGCAGCCGCCGAACGCGACGAGAAGATAGCGCAGGCAACCGAACTGGAGGCGTCTGTAGAGGCTCTTGAGCGGAGGAACGCCCAACTGGAGGCGAGCCTTTCTGTGACCCGGCTGTTCTCGATCGTATTTGACCCCGAGGGACTGCTCAATCGGGCTTCGGAGCTTATCTCGGACCACTTTGGATTCGATCATGTAGCGATATATCTGATGAATGAGACCGGCGAATGGGCAGTGCTCCGGGCAGCCTCGTCGGTGCCAGGGAAGGAGCTCGTGCTCAAGGAGCAGCGAGTGCGGAGGGGAGAGGAGACGCGCGTGGGCTGGGTTGCCGAGCACCGGCAGCCGCGTCAGGAGGGTGTGTGCGAGCAGGTGCCGGCCTCGCTTGCTGTCGGCGATTTTCCTGGAAGCTGCTCGTTCCTCGCGCTTCCTTTGGTCGTCAATGGGCAGCTGCTGGGGATTCTTGATCTTCAGAGCAGTGACGAAAGCGCCTTTTTGGAGAGCGAAACGGAGGTGTTTGCACGGCTGGGGGAGCACCTGGCTCTCGCGATCAACAACGCGCAGCGCCTGGCTGACGAGGTCGTCCTTCTCGAGAAAGCCGATCCGTTCTATGCGATGACCAACCAACTGGCGACGGCGCGCTCGGAAGCGGAAGTCTATCAGATCATCCTTAACCCCCTTGTCGACTATAACCCCTCGCGGATTCTCGTGGTTCGTTCGTTTGACGACTCCAGAGATCTGTATGTGGTGGTCGATAGGGAGGCAGGGGTACCACCGGATGCGCTGGATGACGCACTGGTGTTTCCGGAGAAAGAGTTGGTCGATCTGCAGCCCTCCGGATTGGTCGATCTGGCGATCATCGGAACGGCTCTTGACGCGCCATTGTGGGCGGAGAACCTGTGGGATCTGGACT
Source organism: Anaerolineae bacterium (assembly GCA_049975205.1). GTDB lineage: Bacteria > Chloroflexota > Anaerolineae > B4-G1 > SLSP01 > PWVB01. The sequence continues at coordinate 139,859 of JBNGDL010000002.1, forward strand.
CCGAGCTCAGCCCCGAGCTTCGGATGGCCCTAGAGAGCCTTGCAGAGAGCAGCTCGGTTGGCGGGCTCTCCTTCATCCCCATCCGTTCGGAGCCGGGGTTTGAAGGTGGCGGTGACACCTCTACTGGTGGCAACACCCTTGGTGGCATCATTGTGCTCTACGGTACCGTGCATCGGTTTATGCCAATGGAGCGTCAGCTTCATAGACTCCTCACGGAGCTAGCTGGACCCGCTATAGAGCGCAGTCGGCTCCTTGCCGATGCACAAACACGGTTGGAGCAGGAACAACTGCTCTTTTCGATCGGTCAGCGACTTCGTGCCTCCTTCGACCCTGACGCGATCCTGCGCACCACCCTAGAGGAACTTGGGACCCTGTTGGACGCTGAGTTGGCGGTGATTGAGATCAAGCCGGAGTTCGGTGAGCCGGAGGCCGGCTCAGGCGATGGGGCCGAGTCAGGCGAGCGCCTGGCAAGTGGGTGAGGTGGCATGCCATCGTTGCTGGTGTTGAGAATCGTACTGGTTGCCGGGGCATTTGTTGCCGGTGCTGGTGGCTTGCTGTTCGTGGCCAGACGACGGAAGCGCGAAGCTGCTGACATCTTGAGGACGGTACCCGATTCGATTCGACGGCGCCTCGGGCTCCACATTGCGTTGATCGTATTGATACCCGTTGTGCTGATCGCAGGTGCTTCGCTGCTTCTCGGGATCCGTGCGAGCGAGCACCGTCTCTTGACGGCTCTGGAGGCCGCCGCAGAGATGCGCGTCGGCCACATTGAGACCTGGCGGGATGAGCTCCGGCTCGATGTGGCCATGCTGCACGGATTGGAGCTCGATAACCTCCAGGCACTTCTTTCCTCGCCCCGGGCATCGCAGGAGTTCGAGGACGCTTATGCTGTTGAAAGCCAACGGCTTCTCACTGCGCTCGAACCGCAGGGCAAGCTCGACGTCATTGTCCTCGCGGATGCGCAGGGCGAGGTTGTCTTGTCCACAGCCTCATCGGACGAGCAGCCCGACATCAGCAAGGCAGCATTCTTCCCCGCAGGATTGGAGAGTCCGTACGTGGGAGCCGTGACCCACTCTATCCTACTGGACGCACCCGCGATCACGGTCGCCATGCCGGTACCAGGCACTGACGGCTCGTTGGGCATCCTGGTAGGTCAGGCGACGTTAACCCATATTCGGGCGGAGCTCGCGGACCGGGCAGACCTGATCGAGACAGGCGAAGCATACGTCCTTGACGGGGAGGGGCGGTTCTTGGCGGGCGCGCTAGCCGACTCGATGTCTGCCTTGACCGTGGTCTCTTCCGAGGGCGTCGACAGCCTGCTGAGCTCCCGGCGTGATACGAGCGGTCGCTACACCAACTACCGCGACGAGCCTGTGCTGGGCGTCTACCGTTGGCTCCCAGATCTTGAGTTGGCTGTGGTCGTCGAAGCGGAGCGCAACGAGATCGTTTCGATGGCCCTACCAACGACGGGCTACACGTTGGCAATAGCCGTGGTCTCCCTGGCGCTGGCCCTCCTCGGAGGCGCTCTTGTCGCCGATGCCGTGTCGCGTCCGATTTCTGAAATGGCTGAAGCGGCGACCCGGTTTGCTCAAGGCGACCTGACTGCGACCATACCGATAGAGCGGCAGGATGAGCTTGGGCAGATGGCACTCGCGATCAATGAGATGGCGGAGCGTCTCCGTGAGACGGTGAGCGACCTGGAGGCACGTGTGGCTGACCGCACAGCTGACCTCGAACGTCGGTCGACGCGACTGCAGACGGCGGCGGGCATCGCCAGACAAGCGGCTTCGATCCGGGAGGTAGATGAACTGCTTCGCGTCGTTGCCGATCAGGTTGTGGAGCGGCTCGGCTTCTACCATGTGGGCGTATACTTGCTGGATTCTGCGCGTCGTCTGGCGGTCCTCCGGGCTTCAGCGGGTGCTGCCGGTGAGCAGCTCTTGACGCGGGGTTTCCAAGTTGCGATGGACGAGGAGGTTGTGGGGATGGGGAGGGCCATTGCCGCCGCGGCGTCCTCCGGGCGAGCAGCCATTGTTTCGGACGTCCTGGTCGACGAGCGGTACTTAGCTGCGGCTGAGCTTCCCGAGACGCTCTCCGAGATGAGTCTGCCGATCAGGGTGCGCGATGAGATCGTTGGTGTCCTAGATCTACAATCGGATAGCCCGGGGGTCTTCTCCGAAGATGATGTGACCTATCTCCAGACTTTGGGAGACCAGATCGGCCTGGCCGTCGAGAATGCGTGGCTCTTAGCAGAGACTACGGAACGATTGCGGGAGACAGAGCGATTGGTTCAGGCGCAGCGACGCGAGGGGTGGTGGCAAATGGCGTCAGAGCGCCCGGTTTGGTCATATGTCTACGATGGCGTAGAGGTCATGTCTGTTGATGAGGCAGCGGCATCGTGGCTCAGTTCGACATCGTCCGAGGATGCTCCAGATGTCGTCCTACCGATTGGAGAGCGCGGAGATGAAGTTGGCTCTGTGAAGCTCAGACTGCGAGGACGCGATGGGTTGTCGCGCGACCAGATGCAGCTGGCCAGGGCCATCATCGGGGAAGCAGGTAGCGCGCTGGAGCGCGCACGGCTCTTCGGCACGACGCAAGCGGCGCTGCAGGAAGCGAGCATTCTGTATCACTGCAGCCGCGCGATGATGGGTGCAAACAGTGAACGAGAGGTGGTGTCCGTCATCGCAGATCACGTGGCAACGTCTGATATCGACCGCGTGATACTACTGGCGCGGGAGACCCTCGTTGACGCCGCACAGCCGACGGTAAGGGTCGTCGCGACCTGGAGCCAGGCTGAGGAAGGCTCCGTCCCGATCGGTCAGCGTTGGCCCCTGGACCGCGTCCCAGCGGTGGCTGGTGCGACCTCGGGATGCCGAGCGGTGAACGACGTTGCGGCGTCGGAGGTACTGGACTCAGTCTCGCGGGACGTGCTCCTTGAGGATATAGGGGTCAGGAGCGCGTTGATCCTGCCGCTTTCCTTGAATGGAGAGACCTTAAGGTGGTTGATCCTAGGCACCAGTTCTGTCCCCCACACCTTCCGCGATTCTGAGATGCGGCTCTACCGCGGACTCGCCGATCAGGCCGCTATCGTGATTCGCAACTTCCAGCTGCTCGAGTTGGCGACTAAGAGAGCCGAGCGCGAGCGTCGAATCGCTGAGGCCGGCGCCCGCATTCGGCGTTCTACTGATATCCAGACGATACTGCAGACGTCTGTGAGCGAACTGGCCCGTGTTCTGGGGGCCCGCGAGGGCTCGATTCGTCTACATTCGGACGGCGACCAAGATGGGCCGGTTGATCGGCAGGATGAGCCCACTTCTCTGGAGGCTGGGGCTGATTCCAATGAATGACCCACGGAGATCTGTCAGGATGACCGGTAGCGGCAGGCGCTACGCTTCATCCAGAGAGGGCTGCTTGCGATGATGCCGTGGCGGAGGAGCCTGGCGTTTCGAGCGCTGCTGGTTCTTGGCGGGTTCTCGCTCTTGGCCCTGAGTGTCGTGGGGGTGGGTGGGTATCTTCTGGGACGCCGGCTGTTGGAAGATGCGGTGGCGTCCGAAGTCACTCTCGTGGCGCAGTCAAGGGCGGATGAGATCGGTCGATGGTTAGATACCCAAGAGGCCCAACTCCTGACGATCACAGAGGCCCCATCCGTGCAGACCTGGACGCAGGTCATCAGCACGACCGATGTATCATCCCCAGACTCCCAAGTGGCCTCTGAGGAGCTATCTGCGCACTTGACCACGCTGGTGGGTCGGCTGCCCGGAATACGCCAGCTGTCTGTGCTGAGCAGCCCTGAGGGACTCGTCTTAGCATCAACGAATCAGGAACTTGAGGGCACGACTATGGCCACCGATAGGGCCTACACCGAGGGATTGGCGGGGCTCTATCGGAGCAAAGCCTCGGTGGTGCCAACAACGGGGGCGATCATGATGACTATGTCGGCGCCCCTCAGGAATGCGGCGGGGGACCTTCTTGGGGTCGTCATCATGGGCCTCGACCTAGATTCGATGCAACACTCGATCCTCGACCGTGTTGGACTTCGGAGTGGATGGGAGCTTTATCTCGTCGACAGCGATGAGCTGCGGGTTGTCGGCCCGAGCACAGCCCCGGGGCTCGGACTGGAGCTGTGGCCTGAGGCGGTCAGTCTGATTCGCGGAGAGGACGGGGGCACGGGCGTTTACCGGAATCACCAGGACGAGTTGGTCATCGGTACATATAAGGGGATCGAAGCGCTTGACGTGGTGCTGCTGATTGAAGCTGACTATGCAGCTGCGGTTGGAGACCAGCTTGAGAGACTCCGTCTGAGCATTGTCGGCGGCGGGTTCCTGGTCGTTGTCATTCTTGGTGTTGGGATCTATCTGTTGAGCCACCACGTTGCCGAGTCATTGGGAGATCTGAGTCGAAGACTCAGCGGTGTAATCGAAGGTGAGATGCGCCCCTTGCCGGTGCCGTATGCCCTGAGGGAGAACGAGATCGGAAAGGTGATGCGGGCCTACAATGCCATGGTCCGCCATCTTGGTCACCGTAGCGCCGAGATGGAGACGCAACTCGAGGAGGGCAGGGCCTCGCTGCGTCGACGGTCCCGACAACTTCAGGCAGCCACACGGATCTCCAGCGCCGTCTCAGCCATTCGGGACGTGTCGGCCCTCCTTGATGAGGCAGTAAGGCTGATACCCGAGACCTTTGACTACGACCACGCCGGCATTTTCCTGATTGATGAGGCGCGAGGGTATGCTCGGCTCCAGGCGGCGTCCTCGGAAGGGGGACAACGGATGCTGGCGCGCCAGCACGAGCTGCGTCTGGGTCAGGGCATCGTGGGGTCGGTTGCGCAGACCGGAGAGCCCAGGATCGCGTTGGATGTTGGTGAGGATCCTGTTTTCTTCGATAACCCTGACTTACCCTTGACCCGCTCTGAGATGGCAGTGCCGCTGACGGCTCGTGATCCGGCTGCTGGAACACGGTCCGTGATTGGGGTGCTTGACGTGCAGTCCAATCGCGCCGGAGCGTTTTCTTCTGAGGATGTTCTAGTGTTGCAGAGTATGGCAGATCAGGTCGCACTTGCGATCGAGAACGCGCGACTCCTCGAAGAGACCGACCAGGCGATGCGCGAACTCGAGCTACGGTATGGCGAGCGAGCGGCCCTGTCCTGGTCCCAGCGCTTGGGACGCGGTGGTCCTGGATACAGATATACCGGCGTCGCGGTGGTGCCGCTGGACACAGAGTCCTCTCAGCCTGCAACCAGGGTGGCCACGATTCGTGAGTGCGGAGATGGCCTTCGTGAACTATGCGCACCGATCCTCATCCGTGACCAGGTGCTGGGTTCAGTCGCGTTTCGGCAGCGGGTCGACGAGGAGCCGTGGGATGATGAGGATGTCGCTATGGTGAATGCACTCTGCAATCACATCGGTCAGGCCCTAGAACATGCGCGGCTGCTCAATGAAAGCCAATTTCGGGCACGGCGCGAGCGTCTGCTTGGTGATCTTGCTTCCCGGATGCGCGAGACACTGGACACAGATCTCATCTTGCAGACTGCTATTCGGGAGATCGGACAGACGTTGGGTGTTTCGGATATTGAGGTTCGTATGCGCGGGAGCGACCGGTGATGGTCGAAGTTCAACCGTTTAGGCGGACGATCTTCTCGGAGATTGAGGACGCCGTGACTGGTGTGGACCCGAGACGGGAGGATGTGCTATGCTAGAGCGATTGCGATCGTTCTTCCTTCCTCCGACGTTCGAGAGCGACGAGAAGACGCGGGAAGCGCATTTGGCCTACCTCGTGGCGTGGCTCTTCGTGATTCTCCCGGCGGCATACGGGCTCTTCCGTCTCCTCTCCGAGACCGAATCCACGTCAGCGGTCTTGCCACTGGCGCTATTCGGAGTGAGCGCCATCAGCGGCGTCATTCTCGTCGTGATCCACCGCGGTTCGGTGAAGGTGGCGAGCTGGCTGCTGGTGATAGCAAGTTGGATAGGCTTCTTGTTGCTCAGCTGGAACCTAGGTGGCGTCCGGGATGCTAGTTACGCCGGTTTGATTCTTGTTATCGTCTTGGCGGGTCTGCTGCTGGGCGGCACCGCGAGTGCCGTGGTGGTGGCGTTCAGTGTTCTCCTGGGCTGGTTCCTGGTCGATGCCGAAGTATCCGGCATACTGCCAGCGGACTATGATGCGCCCGCCGACGTGCTTGCGAGTTTCGTAGCGATTTTCACGATGGCTGCTGGATTGGTTGCTGTCGCAAGCCAGGGATTCCGGCGGTTGTTGACTCGCATTCGTCAGAATGAGCGGCAGTTGGAGATCCGCAACCGGCAGCTTCAGGCGATGCGAGAGTCACTTGAGCAGCGTGTTGCTGAGCGTACGTTGGACCTCGATAAACGCTCTCGTTACCTCGAGGCCGCCGCTGAGGTCGCGTACGCTGCGGGCCAGATCTTGGATGTTGAGGACCTGATGCGCGAATCGGTCGATCTGATCCGCGACACCTTCGATCTCTACTACGTGGGCCTCTTCCTGGTCGACGGGGCCCGTGACTACGCTGTCCTGCGTGCTGGCACCGGTGAGGCAGGACGCACGATGCTGGCCCGAGAGCATCGTATTCGCGTCGGACAGGGCATGGTGGGGTGGGCGATCGAGAACAACCAGAGTCGTGTTGCCCAGCATGCTGAGGAGGATCGCGTCCGCCTTGTAATGTCTGAGCTGCCTGAGACGCGGGCGGAGGCGGCGCTACCGTTGCGGGCGCGAGGAAACGTTATCGGTGCGCTCACAGTCCAGAGCGTGGTGCCCGACTACTTCAATGAAGCCACCGTGACGACGCTCCAGACCATGGCGGATCTCCTAGCCATTGCTCTGAACAACGCAGAGTTGTTTGAGGAGCGTGAGCGGGCAATGGCAGCGGTGCGGCGAGCCTATGGCGAGGTCGCGACGCAAGCGTGGGACGAACTCCTGCGCGCCCAAGATGATTGGGGTTACCGCTACACAGACGGTATCGTCCGCCCGTCGGATCAAGTATCGGAGACGGTGCAGGAAGCGCTGCGACGGGGCGAACCGGTCTATGACCTGGAACAGCGCGCGTCAGAGGTGGCGATTCCTCTGCGAGTGGGTGGGGAGACCATCGGTGCTATCGGCTATCGACGCCGCGCCGAAGAAGGCGCTTGGGAGGAGGAGGATGTGGCCTTCCTAAGCGCTTTGACGGAGCAGTTGTCGCAAGCTCTTGATAGCGCGCGGCTGTTGGATGAGAGTAGGAAAACCGCGGCCTTGGAGCAGGCCATCGTCCAGGTCACGTCGCGCATCCGGGCAGAGGTTGAGATCGAGGCTGTCCTGGAGCGGACGCTTGCCGAGTTAGGAGCCGTCCTGGAAGCCGACCAAGGCCACGCGCTTCTGACAATCGATGCTGCCTCTGGGGAGGAGACGCGATGAACGAGCGCGGGCGTCGTCGCTTGGATGGTGTGCGCCAAGCCTGGCATCGCCTTGTGACGGTCAACGGCTCCGCCGCGACTCACCTCGATGCGGAGAAGGTTCGCAAGGCTGTGCTGCTCAACACCCTGATCGTCGGGGGCTTTGGTGTGGCGGTGGGCATTACGGTGGCCATTGCGGTCGCTAGCCGTCTTGGGTATCTTGCTTTCTGGGAACAGACTGCGGGGTTCCTGTTTTTCCCCTTCATACTCTTGGCTATCTCGGCTCTAGCCATCACGATGGCCAAGCGCGGGGAAATTGACCGCGCGGCGTGGCTCTACGTATGGGTGACCTTTGTGACAGTTGTCGCTGCGGCGATCTTGCTAGATGGATACCGTTCGGCGGGTTGGCTGCTGGTGATCTGGCCCGTGGTTCTGGCTGGGACGTTGCTACGGGCCTGGGTAGGCTTGCTTTCTGCGTTTGGCGCTGTGGCGATCTATGGGGCCGTTGCTGCGGCTCAGGCGGCCGGCGTGTATACGCCAGTCGTGACCACGCCGGCAGGGGGCTTCCTCTTCTTCGGGCTGTTTTTCGGCTGGTTGATGATCGTGATAGCTGCGGGGCTGGTGACCTACGTCAATGGGACGAGCCTGCATCGCGCTTTGGCCGGGCTCAGTGAGGCCTCGCGCGACCTGGAGCTCGCCCGTCGGGCGTTGTCAGAAGACATCGCTGTCCAGTCACGGGAGCTGAGAGAGAGAGCCGGGCAATTCCGGGCGATCGCTGAGCTAGGGCAGGCGACGGCATCCGTGCGCGATGTGGATGAGCTCATGAGCACAGCCGTGAATCTGATCTCTCAGCGGCTGGGTTTCTACCACGCAGGCATCTTCCTCTTGGACGCGCCGCGAGAATGGGCTGTCTTGCGTGCTGCGTCCTCTGAGGGCGGCCGGCGCATGCTTGCGCGGCGCCACCGTCTGCGTGTTGGTGAAGAGGGCATCGTGGGGTACGTGGCCGAGATGGGAATCTCGCGGATCGCATTGGACGTCGACGATGACACTGTATGGGTCAGCAGTCCGGATCTGCCCGAGACGAAATCGGAGATGGCTCTTCCCTTGATCTCAGGGGATCAGGTGTTGGGGGTTCTGGACATCCAGACGACCGCGGTTGCTGCGTTCGACGAGGACGATATCGATGTGCTGCAGGTCCTGGCGGATAGTCTCGCTACAGCCATTGCTAATGCTGAGCTGCTAGAAGAAACCCGTGCGGCCATGAGGCGGCTGGAGCGGTATCAGGAGACCGACGCGGTTCAGGCGTGGCGTCGAGCGTTAGCCCGACGAAACCTGCGTGTTGGGTATAGCTATGTTTCGGGGGAGACGACATCATCGCGTCCCGACGAGATAGATCCCGAGGGGACCTGGAAGGGGCTCGTCGGCGTCACCCGTCAAACAACAGAAAGCGGTGAGCACACGTTGCTGGCGCCGATCACCGTTGGAGGGCGTCGTCTAGGAATGCTGTCCTTCGAGCGGAGCGCGCCCTGGAGCGATGAGGCTGTCCAGCTTGTTGAGGCTGTTCTCGACCAGCTCGACCTGGCGCTGGATAACGCGCGCCTTCTGGAGGAGACACAACGGACCGCCAGTCAGGAGGCTGCACGTAGCCAGATCGTGGGCAGGATCCGGGCTTTGACCAGCACCGATGCAATTCTGCGCAGTGCGGCGGAGCAGTTGGGTAAGGCGCTTCACGTCGAACGTAGCCGCATTCAGCTGGTGCAATTCGATGACTGACCTGCGAGATTGGGTGAGGAGGCGCCACGGTCATCGACTGTTGGCTATCTTGGCGATGGTCCTCTGCATTGCCTCGTGCGCATCCGGGCCCACGCCACGCCCAGGTGCGCCGACTGGGCGTGCGGACGACGGAGATCGTGGGCCACTGCGGGTGTTTTGGGTGAACAGTTACACGTCGGACGATCGATGGGCCCTCAGGATCCGTACAGGTATTCTCGAAGCTCTTGCTCGATCGGGGTACAGCGTGGCGGACGACACGCTCTCGTGGGGAACTTACCATCTTGAGGCGTCCGGTATCGGCGATAGCGCCGAGAGCATGCGGCGCCTGAACGAAGTCACAGAGGTCATAAGGATTCTCCAGCCGGAGATCGTCATCGTGTCAGATGACGAGGCATTTCAGTTGATGATGCCGACGTACAGCGACCCCGAGGTCCGATTTGTCTACTGCGGTGTGGGGGCGACGGCGGAGTCGATGTCGTCGTTGCCCGACAATGTGTTTGGGGTCCGAGAGCCGGTGCCCGCTGTTGAGACTCTGTCCATGGGTCGGTCGTTGACGGGGGACGAAGGGCGATACCTTCTGATCGGCGACGGCTCGATTACGGGACAGATCGTGACAGCTAGGGCCTATAACGAACTGGCGCGTGAGGCGTCTGATGGCGCCACACCATTCCTGGGTGTGGCGGGCTCTTGGGAGGAGTGGACGACCCTGGTGCAGAGCCGGTCGGGGGAGGTGGATTTCATCATTGTCACGAGCTACCAACCGCTTATAGATGCACAAGGGGAAGTCGTGACTGGGCAAGCGATGATGGCATGGATGCTCTCGAATGTGTCGGTTCCTGTCTTTTCGCTCTCGGAGACCTTAGTGATAGATGGGGCTGTGGGCGGACTTGTCTCCGATGCGTACAAGCAGGGACAGGCCGCCGGCCAGATCGCGGCCCGGTTGGCGCAGCACGGCGGCGTTGAGGCCGATTCGCCTTTAGTGGGGAGCGGCAGCCGATTGGTACTTAACGCAGCTGCGGCCCGTCACTGGGGCTTGCGCATTCCGGCGTTGTTTCCCATTGCGGCTGAGGTCTATCTCAGTCTGCCTGTCGGGTATGGAGGACAGCCTGATGCGTGAAGCTGAGGTACGAAGGCGAGGTCTGAGCCTCCGCTGGCGCGTCATCCTGATCGTCGCGGGGATTTCGCTGCTATTGGTCACGCCTGTGATGCTCTTTGTGGGCCGGCGCTACCAGAATGCCTATCGTGAGGCTTACTGGAGTAAGGGCGATCTGGCTACTATTCAACTGCGCCAGACGATCCGCGCTATTTCGCCCTTTGTGGAGACGGTGGGTGACGCTCCTGGCTTAGCAGCTTATTTACAGGACATCGGCGCTAACGTCAGCGACTTCGATTTCATCGCCTTGGTCGACGGCAACGGACGCGTGCTGATGCATTCGATTCCTGGCTACGAGGGCCGCACGCTCGGTGAGCTGCGAGATCTGGCGGCGGGCGCGACTGAGCGAGGTCCGTCTGACGACCCCTATTCGGTTGTCCGGCGAGAGTTGCCCTTTGGCTTGACGTATCTCATCTGGCGCTCCATGCCGATGCCTGGCAATGACCAAGACGAGCTCTACATTGTTGTGGGCGAGCGAGCGGCTCTGGTCGATCCTCCAATCTATCCACTGATTGCGATTGGGTTGCTTGCAGCCGTCCTTCTGGTCGTGCTCATCCGTATTTCCTTGGATCGCCTCGTGATCACGCCCCTGAACCTGCTGGCGGAAGGGGCAGCGATCGTTGGCGCTGGGGAGCTCAGTCATAAGATTCCGCTGGATCGTGATGACGAGTTTGGCTTTGTCGCACAGGCATTCAACGAGATGGCTGGGCGACTGGAAGAGATCGTGACCCGCCTCGAGCAGACCGTGACCGAGCGCACGGCAGCCCTCCAACGCCGTAATGCACAGCTCGAGGCTGCGAGCCTTGTTGGACAGGAGGCCGCTCGGGAGCGCAATGTGAACGCTATATTGGATACTGCTGTCCGTGCGATCTCTGATAATTTCGGCTTTTACCACACGGGCATTTTCATCGTCGATGATAACAAGGAGTGGGCGATCCTCAGATCGGCTTCCTCAGAGGGCGGCAGGCGGATGCTGGCCCGAAATCATCGCCTGCAGGTCGGACAAGTCGGCATCGTCGGGCACGTTGCAGCGTCCGGTAGACCTCGCGTTGCCCTCAACGTGGGCCAGGATGCTGTCTGGTTCAACAACCCGGATTTACCCATGACGAAGTCTGAGATGGCGCTGCCGTTGATCTCGGAGGGCGAGGTCATCGGTGTGCTGGACGTCCAAAGTCAACAGGTATCCGCCTTTGCGGACGAAGACATCAGTACGCTTCAATTGATGGCCGATCAGCTGACCGTGGCCCTGAATAACGCTCGGGCACTCGAGGTGACAGAATCCGCGCTCGCCGAGCTACGAGCGCTACAGGTAGACTTCGCGCGGAGTGGATGGGCCCGGATCTCGAACCGAGCGCGGCCTGTTGCTTACGAATATGACCGGGTCGATACAGCGCCAGTGGCGCCGCTGGAGGTGCCAGCGGAGCTCGCAGAGGGCAAGGTCGAACATAGTCTTGTAACTGACGGCGGCGTGCCGATGGTTCTGGAGGAGCTGCGGGCAGGGAACCAGGTCCTGGGCTACCTTGGCCTGTCGGATTCGCGCCGCACTTGGTCAGAGGAGGAATTGGCCTTCATTCACAGCGTCGGGGAGCAAGTGGCACTCGCATTGGATAACGCGCGGTTGTTCGAAGACACACAGCGCAACGAGCGACAGCAGTACCTAATTAGCCAGGTCCTGCAGGCAGCCTCAGCCCCCGGCCTCAGCAGCGATGAAGCCCTGGTGGAGATCGCTAGGGTCTTGGCTCACGGCCTAGATATGGCGGTTGCGATTCTGACTTTCGAGCAGCTGCAGGTGCCAGTGATCCAGGCGCACACCTTCGTCAGCCCAGAAGGAGAGCCGCTTCCCCTCTTCGTGGAAGGGTCTGGGCTCTCGTCAGAGCAATCCGCCTTCCTGCAAGGCCTTGTCGAGACTGACGGGGGATCCGTTGCGCCTCTCCTCGGTGTGACGGAGAGCCCGTCCGCCGCCGATCCAGACGCTCGCCGTACCTTGCGTGCCTACGATACCGAGCGCGTTCTCTACGTTCCGATCAGGCGGGCTAGTGGGCTGACCAGTGGCTGCATGAGCTTGGTTCAGTATCTCGATGCACCTCACTTTGACTCTGACACGCGGGAACTGATGGAGACCTTGGCGGGGCAAATCGCTGTAGTGCTGGAGAACCTGACGCTTTCCGAGGAGACCCGTCAGCGCTCGGAAGAGCTCCGCCAGCTCTATCGGATTTCGTTGAGGTTGGCCGAACTCCTGGAGCCAGACGACGTGCTGGATGAGTTGGTGAGCCAGGGGGCAGTATTGCTGAATGCCGATGGTGCCAATCTATGGGTCTACGATGCTAACGCAGAGATCCTTGCGTTGAGGTCTAGCAACGGGGGCGGTGCTGAAGGTGAGCTCGGCCGCCGCCTCCGATTGGGTCAGGGGCTAGCGGGCATGGCGTTGGCGCAGCAGCAGACCGTCCGTGTCGATGATTACGCGTCTTGGCAAGACCGCATTCCTGATCTCGTGAGTCCAACCTTACACGCGACGATGGCGATCCCGCTGGTGGGCCGATTCGGGCCTCTTGGTGTTCTGGTGCTGCTGTCTCGTCAGATCGGTTTCTTTGGCGAGCGAGAGGCAGGCCTTGGGGAGCTCTTCGCTGCTCAGGGTGCGGCAGCCTTGGAGAACGCCCGCCTCAACCAGGACGCTCAGCGGCGGGCGGAGGAGTTCTCTCAGCTTTACGAGGCCGGCACCGACCTGATCACAATTCTGGACTTGGAGGAGTTGCTGGACCGTGCTGCAGACTGGGCGCGGCGTATCTTCGCTGCGGAGCGAGTTGTGGTCACAGTTCGGGATCCAGAGTCGGGCGCCTTTATCAGGGGACAGTGTGCCAGTGTGCCAGAGTATCTAGTAAGCCAGGGAGCCGATCAGGCGGCAACCGATGGACTCGTTGAGCGGTTGATGGTGTCGCGGGAGAGCCTGCTGGTCCCCGACGCTCGCGAGACTGCTGCACCCGACGCCGCGGAGCTTCCCCGGACGGACATGCTATCCCAGATGGGTGCGTCATTGCAGGTGGGCGACGAAGTGTTGGGTGCCATCCTCGTCAACGGGGCAGCGATCGAGCAGTTCACGCGTCGGGATCTGGATCTGCTGGAATTCCTGGCTACTCAGGTTGCATCGGCGCTCCAGAACTCCATCCAGTTTAGACAAACTGAAGAGGCCCTTTCTGTCGTGGGGCAACAGGCTCGCTACCAGACCAACATCTCGCAGGCCGTGGCACTCTTGAACGAGCGCGGCACGGATGCGACGGGTGATGTTCTCCGGCTGCTCGGCGAGGCGGCCGAGGTGCCAACTGTCCTCTACTTCGAGTCGAGGGTGAACGGAGACGGGAGCTACTGGTGTCTGCAAGCGCAGTGGGCCGCGCCCGGCCGTGCTCCTGACCGCCTCCAGGATCAGCGATTCCAGCGCTTGTCGACCTCCGAGACTGACCCATGGGTGCGCTCGTTGAGGCAGCAGGGATACGTCATGGGTAAGCTGCGACACCTGCCAGGAGCTAAGGATGATGGCATCGTAGCATCGGGGTCTGGCGCCGTTCTCGGGCTCGCGGTCCCCGGCGAGACGCGAATCCCGGCATTTGTCGCGCTGCTTAGAGACGACGCCGTGCTGTGGGAGGATCAGGAAATCGTGGCGCTGCAGACGGCGGCGGCCGCGCTGTCAAACACGCTGGCCCGTGAGAGGCTTTTCGCGCAGGTCCAGCAGACCCTTAGCGAGACAGAAGCCCTCTATCGAGGAAGCGCTGCGTTAACCCAGGCTAGTGCTTATCAGGACATTCTGGATGTCCTGCTGGCGCACACGATCTTGGGAGAAGAACCGCACATGTCGACCCTTCACCTCTTCGACCAGATGTGGAGCGGTGAGGAGCTGCCTACATACTCGGAGGTCGTGGCCTCTTGGAGCCGCGAGCCCCAGGCTGAGTTGCGGCGCAGATATGAGGTCCGTAAGTACGCCGACTCGCTTCGTGCGATGGAGGATGGGGCACCGGTGTTCGTAGAAGACCTTGAGCGAGACGCGATGCCGGATCGGAGATTGCACGCGCTCTTTGAGAGAGCTATGGGGGCCCAGAGTGTGGTCCTCGTGCCGCTAGTGGTCAGTGGGCAGAAGATTGGGTTTCTGCACGCCGACTACCCGACGCCGCGCACTTTCCCCGAATCGGCACGGCGTCGTCTGGTAAGCCTTGCGCAGCAGGCCGCGATTGCGGCCCTCAACATCCGGCAACTACGGGCCAGTGAAGCCCGCGCACGTCGCGAGCAGCTCATTCGGCAGATCAGCAGTCATATCCAGGAAGCACCCGACGTGCAAGGCGTGTTGGAGACGGCTGTCCGAGAGCTTGGACGAGCTTTCGGCACGTCTCACAATCGCATCCAGTTCCGACCGCCCAGCGGGGCTGGAGGGAGTCCGGGGGATGGCGATGCATAGCGCGAGCCCGCCCAAGAAGCGTTCGATGATGGCCTGGTCGAGTTCCGTCGGCACGAGGGCACCATAGTTATGTTCGAAGAGGACAAAGGCAAGATGGAGCTTGCAGCGGAACTGCGAGCCCTGCAGCAGCAGCTTTCTCACCTGTCCAAGGGGGATTTGGTCGAGAGAGTGCACTTCCTGCAGTCCCTCATCGATGCTATCCCGACTCCGATCTTCTATAAGGATGCACGGGGTGTCTACCTGGGATGCAACACGGCCTTTGCCAAGCAGGTCTTGGGACTTGAGCGCGAGCAGATCATCGGTCGCACGGTTCACGATCTCTCAGAAGTGATTCCTGCAGCTCTAGCCGATGTCTACCACAAACAGGATGTGGATCTGGTAGCGTCCCGTGGTACGCAGGTGTACGAAGCACCGGTCAGGTTCGCCGATGGCTCTCGGCGCCAGGTGCTCTTTAACAAGGCCTCACTCTTGGATTCTCACGGTGACGTCGCGGGTATGGTGGGCGTGATGCTGGATGTCACCGACACGCCGGACGAGGGGAGGCGACAGGTGGCCCTGCTGGAGGATGCTCAGCGGCGGGCCGTGCGACTGCAGACGGCGGCCGAAGTGTCCCGGATCGCCACATCGTTGCTCAGCCTTGACGAGTTGTTGCCGAAGAGCGTTGAGCTCATCCGCGAGCGGTTCGACCTCTATTACGTTGGCATCTTTCTCCTAGACGATCGGGGCGTGTGGGCAGTACTTCGAGCGGGGACCGGTGATGCGGGAAGGCAGATGCTCGAGGCCGGACATCGTCTCAAGAAGGGTAGCAGTTCGATGATCGGTCAGTGCGTGGCCGATGCTCAACCACGCATTGCCCTCTTCGTTGAGCAAGCGGAAGCTCGCTTCGACAACCCCTTGTTGCCCGAGACGAAGTCCGAGATGGCGCTGCCGCTGGTGGTACGGGGCAACGTGATCGGGGCTATGACGATCCAGTCGGAGGTCTCGGGTGCGTTCACAGAAGAGGATATCACGGTTCTCCAAACGATGGCAGATCAGCTTGCCAACGCGATTCAGAATGCGCGGCTCTTCGAGCAGATGAACCGGGCCGTCAGAGAGAATGAGACGCTTTACAACGTCAGCTCCGTTGTGGGACAGGCTCGCTCGCTTGAGGATCTCGTGCGCGCTGCGGTCGATGTTGCATCGTTCCTCGAGATGGATGGCGCGGCACTACGCGTCTTCACAAAGTGGGGCGTGGACGGTATTCCAACGGCAATGGATGTCTACGGCTTCACGCTTCGCTCTGGAAAGCCAGAGGCCTATCACGAACGCAACACCCCTTTCAGCAAAGAGCTCTATCACTGGGTTCTCGCCGATCCCACTCAGGTTCTGATCTACGAGGATCTCGAATACCCGGCGCGCGACATTCCCGACACGATCCGAGGGCCTATGTTGCGAGGGGGCAACCGGAGCCTGATTATGGCGCCGCTTCATTTCCGCGGTCGGGCCCAAGGTATTCTCGGCCTCTTCGGTGCCAAGGCCCTGCGGGCCCTGCCAAATCATTACGTGGAGGTCTTTGCCCGGACTCTGCTCGATCAGGTCGCGTCGGTGCTGGATCGACAATCCCTGACAGATGAACTGGCCCAGCGCGCCTCGTACCTAGCAGCAGCGGCCGATGTCTCGCGTTCTGCTTCCTCGTATCTCGATGAGGATCTTCTCCTTTCGCGGAGCGCAGACCTGATCTGCAAGCGCTTCGACCTGGCCTATGCCGGCCTGTTTCTGCTCGATGATTCCGGGCAGTTTGCTCTACCCCGAGCCAGCCACGGCGATGACCGATGGCAAGTCGTGGAGCGTAGTTATCGGGTGACAGCCGAGCGCACTTCCGGCATTGTGGCCTCTATTCTCGATGGGCGCGTGGTCGTTGATCTGGACCGTGAACGCGAGGCGACAGGGAGGCAGATGGAGGATTCGAACGGGCACCTTCAGAGCTCCAGTGCAGCCCTGCCTTTGATCACGCGCGGTGAAGCCATTGGCGCGTTAGTCATCCGACCTAGAGAGGGCACCTATCTGTCAAAGGACGACCTGGCGATCTTCGGTACCTTGGCCGACCAGCTGGCCAACGCCATCGCTAATGCGCGGCTGTATCAGGCCTCCCAAGAGAATCTCGCTGAACTGCAGCGTCTCCAACAGCGCTATGCGCTGGACATGTGGGACGAGTATGTCGATCGCCAGGAGATCGTTGGTTATACCTACGACCTCAATCAAGTCTCACCACTGATGACATTCGACGAGATGGAGCTCGACACCACCCTGTCAAGCGGCGACGAGCAGGGCCGCTGGAGGCCTCTGGTGCAGCGGGGCAACGAGAGTGGAGATGGCGCATCTCTGCGACAGGCGTTGCAGATCCGTGGGGAGCCTGTGGGCCTGATCAGCTTTGAGGAGCCTGGCGCAACCGTGGACTGGACGGAAGATCAGATCATGGTGCTGGACGCTGTGCACGAGCAGCTGGAGCTCGCCCTTGAGAACCGGCTGCTGATTGACCGCTCCCAGCGTGCGCTCCAGGAGGCCCGACAGCGCGAGTCTGAGCTGGCGTTCCTGCAGGAGATCTCAGCTCTACTCAATGCCACCAACGATGTGGTCGGTGCCCAGGCGGAGCTGCTGACGCGTCTGCGGGAGTTCGTCTCGGTTGATCAGCTCACGTTGGCAGGATATCAGCAGGATGGCGTCCTTCGTTTGTTGGGGAGCACGGGGAACGCCATGCTAGCCTACGGCGCCTTGGGTGATACCGTGTTTGCGGACGGCTCTGGCTTCCAGTGGGTCGCGACGAACGGGTCGAGTGTCTCCGAGGCAGACCTGCGGCTGGAGCAGCGCTTCCGAGAAGATGAAGCCCTCGCCGCTCAGGGACTGGCCTCGCGCCTTCTTATGCCACTCATGCTTGGGCAACGCATATTGGGCGTCCTTGAGCTCGGCAGTGTTCAGCCTGAGGCCTTCGAGAGATCTGAGTTAATGCCGGTCCTTCTGCAAGTTGCAGCACAGGTTGCATCGGCGATGGAGCGGGGGAACCTGCTTCGAGTCGCGCAGCTTAGCGCAGAGGAGTCGCGACGGCTCTATGAGGCTACGAGTGATCTCGCTGAGGCTCTAGATGCAGAGGACGTCCTTGAGGCCATTGCGCGCCATGCGTTCCCGGATGCCACAGCGTGCGCAGACATGGCGCTCTATGTGACCGATCCTGCTACACGGGCCGAGCATGACTGGCTGGAGGTTGTGGCCTCCCTTCGATCCGGCGACCGGCCCGCGGCGCTGGATGTGGGCAGTCGCTTGCGAGCCGATGAGATGCCAGCCCTCGCGCTTCTTGGTGAGGAACAGCTCATCTACGTTGAAGACATTGAGGCAGACCGCCGCTTGGACGACCAGACACGGCAGACTTACCTTGCGAACGGGGTGGGCGCGTTGCTCATCGCGGCGCTCTCCACGGGGGTCGGCCCGGCGGAGCGGATGGGTATCCTGCGGATTCGCTTCAGCGAACCCATCGAGGTTGGCGAGTCGGATCTGCGACTCTATCGCACGGTCTCAGATCAGGCTGCTGTCGTTCTCTCAAACCGCCAGCTCTTCCAGGAATCGCAGGCCCGTATCGCACGGCAAGCTGTCGCGGTTGCGCTCGCGAACCTCACGACGTCTCTGTCGGAGCGGGAACCGCTGCTACTGGCCTCAGTCGACTTCCTCCGGACCCGCTTTGACCTCTACTTCGTGGGTATCTACCTTCTCGATGATCGAGGAGAGTGGGCGACACTGGAGGCCGGCACGGGCGAGGTCGGGCAGAGATTGATGCGGATGGGGCACCGGGTGCAGGTGGGGAGCGATACGATGGTCGGTCGCTGTACCGATGAAGGTCAGCGACAGCTGATCCTGGACTTGGACCCAGAGGCGGCCTCGGTTGAGAACCCTCTTCTGCCGGATGCGCGTACGGTGACCGCTTTCCCGTTGATCAGTCGAGGTCAAATCAACGGTGTGCTCACGCTACAGAGCGCGCAACGATTCGCCTTCACCGAGGAGGATCTGGCAACCCTTGAGCTGATGGCGAACCAGTTGGCCAACGTCATCGAAAGCGCGAACCTATACGAGCGCTCGCAGAGCTCACTGGCAGAGACGAGGATGCTCTATCGTATCGCTCAGCAGATTGCCGACGCGCGGACGGTGCAGGCTGTGCTGCAGGCGGCCGTCGATGGCATCTCACAGCGCAGCGAGCCGGATTGGGTCCTTGCCGGCGTGCTGGAGCCGCGTCAGGATCCCTCTGTGTTGCGTCTTGTCAACGTGTGGAATCGCGATGGGGGCTCTCTGCCCGTGAGCGAGCTCCCTCTCAACAAGATAGGAGAGTTCTATGAGTCGCTGCAACTGGAGGAGCGATTCGTAACTCCTGATATTACACAGGACCCAAGGGCCGGGGGCCTGATGCGGCGTGTCTTCGCCAACCTCGGGGTCAAAGCGACGGCGGCCTTCCAGCTGCGGGTCCGCGGCGTCCAGTACGGCACGATTATGATCCACAGTGAGAACACGCGGGAGTTCACCACAGCAGAGCTGAGCTTCTATGAGAATGTGGCGCGCCAGGCCTTTGTCGCGTTGGAGAACATCAACTTGGTTGAGGCCACGCGAGAGCAAGCTGAGCGGCGTGATATTCTGAACCAAGTGCTGCGAACGGCATCGAGTTCTCTCGATCAGCCGACGATCCTGCAAGATGTCGGTCAAGTCATCGCCCACCGGCTAGACATGCCGGTCATGATGTGGGAATGGTCCGGGACTGGGCTGCGTCTGACGAGCCTACACGACGCTGGCGGGCGCAATCTCAGGGTCGAGGCGGAGAGATGGCAGCTCAACCAGGCCTCAGAGGCGGCGTTGGCGCCGCTTCGTGCAGTGGTGGAGAGACGGCAACCTCTTGCCCTCCCCTCCGACGAGGCGTCCGTCCTGAGGGCATTAGGAGCGCTTCTGCGCACAGAGCTCGTCGAGGGATACGCGGTGCCCCTCACGGCGCGGGACGTGGTCTATGGTTTGATCGTCTTGGGCCGCCAGGAAGGGCACGACGAGATCGATGAGTCCGAGCGAGAGTTCATGCACAGTGTCGGCACCAACGTGGCTGTGGCTTTGGAGACTGCGAGCCTTTACCGCGATGCTCAGGAGACCGCGGAGAAGCTGCGTGAAGTGGACGAGCTGAAGAACCAGTTCATGGCGAACATGTCCCACGAACTCCGGACGCCCCTGAACTCGATTATCGGATTCTCCCGGGTGATGCTGAAGGGTATCGATGGCCCTCTCACTGACATGCAGCAGACAGACCTGAACGCGATCTACGACAGCGGTCGACACCTGCTGAATCTGATCAATGATATCCTCGACATCTCGAAGATCAACGCCGGTAAGATGGAGATTGTCTTCGAGCCGGTTGATCTCAAGGCCATGATCCAGAGCGTAATGTCCACGGCGATGGGATTCGTCAAGGACAAACCCGTCAAGCTTCGTACGGACGTCCCGGAGGATCTCCCGGTCGTCGTTGCGGACTCACGCAGGATCCGGCAGGTGCTGATCAACCTGTTGGGCAATGCTGGGAAGTTCACGGAGGAGGGCTTCATCGAGGTCTCTGCGACCTATGATGACTATCAGGTCATCGTCAGTGTGAGGGACACCGGCATCGGCATCCCACCAGATCGCATCCAGGCCGTCTTCGAGCAGTTTGAGCAGGTCGATTCTAGCTCGACCCGCCGGTATGGTGGTACGGGGTTGGGCGTACCCCTGAGCCGTGAGTTCGTGCGGCTCCACGGTGGCGATATGTGGATACAAGAGTCCGTGGTCGGGCAGGGCACGACGTTCTGTTTCTCCCTTCCGATTGGGGGACCCGACACCCTGGACGAGGAGAGCGGCAGGGACAAGAGCGCTATGGGCCGGGTCGTGCTCACCGTAGATGACGACGAGAGCGTTGTGACGCTCTTCCGACGTTATCTGGAGAAGCAGGGCTATCGTGTGTTCGGCCTGACGACGGGCGACCGGGTTGTGGAGGAGGCCAGACGTCTCAAGCCCTACGCCATCACGTTGGACGTCATCATGCCGGGAAACGACGGTTGGGAGGTCATTCAGCAGCTAAAGGCCGACCCGGAGACCTGTGAGATCCCCATCATTGTCTGTTCAATGCTGGGCGATAAGGATAAAGGCCTCAGCATGGGCGTGGCCGACTATCTGGTGAAGCCAATCTCCGAGGAGGCCCTGCTTGAGGCCCTTGAGCGGATCGGCGAGACTGAGAGGGGATATGTGTTGGTGGTGGATGATAGCCCGGAGGACCGGAAGCTGCTGCGCCGCATTCTTGAGAGTGCCGAGTACAGGGTCGAGGAGGCTACCGGCGGGGCTGAAGGTATCGAACGGGTGCAGACCCATCGGCCTAGTCTGGTGATTCTTGATCTGATGATGCCGGAAGTGGACGGCTTTGCCGTGCTGGAGTGGCTTAAGGCTGAGCCGCAGACTCGTCAGATTCCGGTGATCGTTGTGACGGCGAAGGAGCTGGACGCCGAGGAACGCTCCCGTCTGCAGCAGCGGGTCGAGGCCCTGTTACAGAAAGGGCTCTTCGATCAGCAGCAGTTGTTGGAGGACGTGAGCTCGGTACTCTCTCGTCTTTCAGAAAAGAGGAGGCCTCATTAGAGGAGACCTCATTAAGGGTGACGGCGGCATGGTGCCGGAGGTTGCTGACGCTCTCTCTTGACGGCTTTGCTCTCTCGTGTACAATGATTGAGATGAGTGGGGGTACCCACAGCTTAGTTTTCCAGTGATCCTTTAAGAGTTTACAGGAGGTTCTTCGATGGCGTATGTCATTACATCCCTATGCGAGCGCGCCGGACTGTGTGCCGACGTCTGCCCGACTGATTCGATCCATTTCGTCGACGACGATCCCGATTGGCCCATCTACTACATCAATCCTGAGACCTGCATTGACTGCGGAGCTTGCATGGCGGAGTGCCCGAACGAGGCTATTTTCTCCGACTACGATCTCCCGGAGGAGTATGAGGAGTACGTCGATATCAACGAGGCATTCTTTACAAAGGGACCCGGGGCGGATCTGGTATAGATAAGAAGCAAAGCACACACTTTGGGCGAGGCCGACATTGTCGGCCTCGTTCGGGTTCAGGCCGTCCGTCAGCTGCGGGCGCCGGCCTTCATCGTTGGGTCCTGGGCACCACGCATGCCCCGGCTATCGGCTAGACGACGAAAATGGGACTGGTGAAAATCCACCCGACGCGGCGAGCTTTGAATCTTCGGTAAACCTCAATGCGATAGATTCCAGCCTCTGCGGAGGTGTAGGTCAAGCTGTGTCCCACCGCTTTCTGGATTACGTCCCCGTTCTTCAAGAGGTGGATCTCGCCCGAGGCCGGCAGCGTGACTGTGATGTTGATAGCACCTAGCCGCCGCAGCTCCTCTCCAGGAACTGCTGAGGCTGACCCGCTCTCCATTCGGAATCGAAACCCTCGCGTCGTATGCGGTAGATCGTAGCCCACCCACGTACGCCCAGCCCGAAGGGCATTGTAGATCAGCTGTTTGTCGGTATCCACATCCCCCGTGAGCGGCTCCTCCGTGAGTACATGGGTGTTAACACAGCGGAAGAGATAGTCATAGGGTAGGATCTTGCGCTGAATGGGACCCCACGTGTAAGTGGTGCCGTGGGCATCCGCGCCGCCGAGGGCGCCGATCCGGTATCCTTGGGCCAGCAACTCGTCCCAGAGGCGGAGTGTTCTGCGGTAGGGCCCGCGAATGCCCCATTCGGGCCTGAAGGCGTAGATCACGGCTGCGAGCCTGCTCCAGAGCAAGCCTTTGAACTCTGACATGTAGTTCCAGATCTCTATGCCGTGAATGTCCTCTGGTGGCCAATAGGACCACGGAATGGCAGCTAGATCAGGGCTGATCCGGCTCCCTTTCTCGATGGGGTGCGCGATGTAGCAGGCACCGTCGCGGCTGCGGGCTGCCTGGATCAGCGTCCGCGTGCTGCTGAAGGCGTATGGAGCCATTTCGTGCTCGGCCCCGTAAATCAGTAGGTGGTTAGCCTGCGGGGAACGGCGCACGTTGTGCACCTCTTCGCCTGAGAGAATCAGCACCTGGTCATGGTACGTCTCCAGACCTACCGGACGGACGTTGTGATCGGTGACGATCACGAAATTGAGCGCAGCGGCATTCGCCGCCGCGGCGATCTCACGGTAGGTGGCTGCGCCGTCGGAGTAGACGCTGTGAACGTGAGGATTGCCGACGTACTCCCGATAAGTCTCCATAGTGCTCTTAGGCAGCCTTGCTAGAGCTCTCGGTGGTAAACAACAACGACTGCCGCTTGGTCGCCTCGATTATGGAAGCGCAGAATCTCGTCGATCTCCTCTGCCGTGCATCCCAGGAGTGCCTTCACCTCCGCGTCTCTCTTCTGTCCGTCGACCGTGCAGATGACGCCTGTCAAGCGGCGTGATGGAAGGGTGCCAATCCAGACGTCGATGCCGTCGCCGTCAATGGCGCCTGTTCCCTTCAAGTAACCGTAGTCCAGGGGATAGGTGACGGAGCGATGCCGAGGATGTCCAGATCCCTTGGGCCGGTCGATGACGATCTCGGCTGTTTCGATGATCTGCCGGAGTTGCTGCTGGAATCTTTGCGAGAACCTCAAATCGTTCATTGTCTGCGCTCGCTTCGTTCACTTCTTAGATGATCAGCATCGCATCGCCAAAGGAGAAGAATCGATAGCGCTCGGCGATCGCCTCCTGGTAAGCGCGACGGATATTGTCCTCGCCACCGAAGGCCATGACCAGCGCTAGAAGGCTGCTGCGTGGGAGATGGAAATTGGTGATCAGAGCGTCAACGACCCGGAAATCGAATCCCGGCGTGATGTAGAGGTCTGTGAATCCTTCATAAGGCGACACAGGGCGCCAGGGACAGGTTCCCTCATTCGATTGGAAGAGGCCCCGTCGCGCCGCAGTCTCAAGTACCCTGACACTGGTGGTGCCCACCGCGAAGAGCCGGTTGCCCATCACCTTCGTGCGGTTGATTTGTTCGGCAGTCGGAGGGTCTAGGACACACCACTCGCTGTGAATTTCGTGTTCTTCGATCGAGTTTTCGGTGATCGGGCGAAAGGTATCGAGCCCCACGTGCAGCGTGACGAAGGCGAACCTCGCGCCCTCATCGCGTAGGTGCAACATCAGGTCGGGCGTGAAGTGCAGGCCCGCTGTGGGAGCTGCTGCACTCCCGGGCGTCCGCGCATACACAGTCTGGTAGCGTTCGGGATCCTCCAGCGGACGGTGAATGTACGGCGGCAGGGGCACGTGGCCTATCGTCTCCAAGTAGAGTGTCACCGGTTTGGAGAAGCGCAAACGGCGCTCACCACGCTCTCCAGTCTCCAGGACTTGGGCCCTGAGCGCTGTTGGTGTCTCGGCGTTGTCGAGCTGGATCACGGTACCCTCTCGCGTTCGGGCGCCCCCTACCAGGCCTAGCCATTCGCGATCATCCAGTTGGCGCAGGAGCAAGATCTCCACCTTGCCGCCCGTAGTGGCCTTATGCCCATAGAGACGGGCTGGAATGACCCGGCTCTCGTTGGCGACAAGCAGATCCCCGGCTGTCACGTAGTCGACGATGTGTCGAAAGGTTCGGTGCTCGATCTGGCCAGTGTCACGGTGAAGGACCAGCAGCCTCGACTCGTCGCGCGGCTCGATTGGCTCTTGCGCAATGAGCTCCTCTGGGAGATCGTAGTCTAGTTCAGCGGTCTTCATCGTGCTGGGTCACCTGCTCTGACGGCAATCTGTTAGCTTGGCAGCAACGCAGCCCTGAGCGTCGGCGCGTAGGCGTCCATCATTTCTGGTGTGATCGCGTTCGACTTGGCGACGGCTGCATAGAGATCGGCGCTCGGCCTAGGTGTCCGGACCTGAGTCTTCGGATCCAATTCGATGAGGCCAAAAGGCATGGTCCAACCATCGGCCCACTCGAAGTTATCCACCAAGGTCCAGTGATAGTAGCTCATTACAGGGATATTCTCCTGGATGGCCCTCCACAGCTGATGTAGATGCAACAGCAGGGCCCTGGGTCGTTGGTTGTCGTCAGCATCGGGGATGCCGTTCTCTGTGATGTGGATCGGTAGCCCCAGGCGCGATAAACGCTTCAGCGCACGATAGAGGCCGGCTGGATAGAGCTCGCCGTAGCCGGCGTCCATCAGCTCCGCGTCGTCGGCGTGTGTCATGACTCCCAAGGGGCCTTCTTCGGAACGTCGATCAAACGCGATCAGGTCCCGCGTGTAGTAGTTCAGGCCGAACCAATCCAATGTTCGGCGCGTCGCAAACGCCGGTCCGAATCCCAACGGCGGCAGCCACCAACCGTCCCAGACGGCCTTGATCGTGGCCTTGTTGAACCAGAGATCATGGGCCCACGCCGCTGCGCGGTCGAGCCAGCGCCTCGGATTGGCGGGGTCGGAGAAGCGCAGGTTGTGGGCCAGACCAACTCGTGCCTCCGGTTGGAGTTGATGAATCAGGTGATAGGCGGCGCCGTGTGCTTGCAGCATATGTCGCAGAACCCGCCCCGAGGTTCTTAGGTCCCGAACACCCGGCGGAAACTTCCCAAGGATGTACCCCAGCGATGCGTAGACGTTGGGCTCATTGATCGTGCACCAGAGCGTCACGGCCTCACCTAGCGCCTGGACGACCTGCTCTACGTACCGCTTAAAGTAGGGCACGACATCGGGATTGACCCACCCCCCCTGTTCGGAGAGCCACAGGGGATCGGAGAAGTGGTGAAGCGTGACCATCGGCTCGATCCCACGCTCATGGAGCGCCTGGAGCATCTCGCGATAGCGATCCAAAGCAGCCTGGTCGATCCGTCCAGGCGCGACCTCCACACGGCTCCACTCAATTGAGAGGCGCAGAGTGGTCAGCCCCATCGCCGCGGCCCGGTCGAAGTCCGCCTCCGCATCCTCCCACCAATTACACGCGAGGCCAGACTTGCTCCCATCGGCGATGCGACCTGGCTGGTGCTCCCAGGCCCACCATTGGTTGTTTGTGTTACCGCCTTCCACCTGATGAGAGGCTGTTGCAACGCCCCATAGGAAGTCAGGTGGGAAGTGAAATGTCGCATCTGGCATCGTATCGTTTCCTTTGATATCGCCACCAGACGATATCCACAACAAGGCCCCGGCGTAGCACCGGGCCCATCCTGATTATAGCCGATCCGGGTCAGCAGACAATGCTTCGCGGCGCTCTGCACTGCCTCCGGGACAACGGTGCGGGACCGGAGCCCTGCGCTTGAGTATTCCCGGCGCCTTCATAGAATAACACGAACAGACCAAGATTGTGCGTAATGCGACAGGGGCGGCGGGGTTCGAACCAGGATTCTGCTGAAGAGAGGGGGCTGATTGATGAGACCAAGAGAGCGCGTACTTGCGATTCTAGACCGCGAACCTGTGGATCGGATCCCGGTCGACCTCTGGCACACGCCTGAGATCGTGGACATGCTGATTCAGGCCACCGGCGCCAGCGACGACTTCGAGATGTGGCATCGCCTCAACCTGGATAAGATTGTCTGGGTCTTTATGGACTATCGGTCAGAGGCAGACGAAACTGCTGGCTCGCAGGTGGGTGCGCTAGCGACGGGAGAGCTGACGATGTGGGGCGCGGTGTTGCGCGACGTGGAGGCGGGTGAGGCTCGCTACCAAGAGACAACCACGCCGCCGCTGCAGGGCTTAACGTCACTTAGCGAGTTGGATGACTATGCCTATTGGCCCGATCCAGATCGCTTCGACTATGCAGCGGCGGTGGCCTTGGCCCAGAAGGCGCGCGAGCATGATTTCGCCGTGATCGGGCCGTGGGTCTCGTGCTTTGAGATCTACTCGCAACTGCGGGGCATCGAGCAGTCCTTAATGGATCTTGCTCTCGATCCTGCATTGGTCGAGGCGACGCTGGATCGCATTGAGACGATACAGACGGAGATGATGCATCGGTTTCTGTCCGAGGCGGCGGATCTCGTCGATCTGGTCTTCATCAGCGATGATATTGGAGGTCAGAACGGTTTGCTGATGTCCCCGCAAATGTGGCGCCGCCACCTCAAGCCCCGGCTCACGCGTTGGTGCGATCTGATCCACAGCTATGGTGTCAAGGTCTTCTATCACACAGATGGAGGCGTCGGTCCGGTCATCCCCGAGTTGATCGAGGCCGGCATCGATGTGCTGAACCCTATCCAGCACGCGTGCCCCGGTATGGAGCTGGAGCAACTGGCTGAGAAGTACGGTGACCAGATCATCTTCCACGGTGGCGTGGACAACCAACAGGTGCTGCCGTTCGGCAACGTGGAAGACGTCCGTGCCGAGACTCTGCGCTGTCTTGAGACGCTGGGCGCCGGTAGGGAGGGCTATATCTGTTGTTCTTGTCACAACGTGCAACCAGGGACGCCGCTTGCCAACGTCATGACGATGATCGAGACGGTGCAGAACTGGGAAGGCGGTCGCTGAGGCGGCTCCTGCGGACGCGGGCCGAAATCACACCCCGCGTGTCCACGCTATAGGTCAGCGCAACGGCAAGCGGAGCGTAGCTCTCAACGTTAGGCGGTCGTTTTCGACCGATCCAGGATCCTCTGGCGTCACTAGCAGTCGATCGAGCGTCTCTGGGTCGTACCATCCGACCCCGATGCGATAGCTTCCCGGGGCGGCCTCTGAGACGTCGAACTCTATTGTCTCGCTGACCACCTCACCGGCGACCCAGAGGGTGGTTGGGTAGGTCCAGTCGCGCGGCATCGCATCATCTTGACGAGCGATCTGCTCGCTCGACGGGTCGTAGAGATGGACAAAGCGCTTGTAATCGACCTCTGGAGTCTTGCGAGCGCGCCACCAGAGCGTCAGAACGAGCGTTTGACCTCTTTGGTTCTCCTCAACAGCGTAGCCCAAGAGCTCGATAGTCCTACCGAAGGTGGCGGATGTCGGATGGGCCATCTCCGGGGCAGTAAAGGTCCTCGGGCGGGGCACGACGACCATCGAGGCGACCGTCTCGCACTGGACGATGGATGTCTCGCCCTGCAGCGTCAGGGCCAGGTCATAGGACCCTTCGGGCAGGCGCGGCGGAAGTGCAATCTCGACGGGGGATGCGATCCAGGCAAAAGGGGGCCACGTTGTTGTTGGACTCCCTGCTGCCAGTGCCTTCTCTGTCGTCCCCACGATGTCGCCGCCCGGACCTGTTAGTGACCAGGTAGCCTCGATGTCCTCTGTGGGTTGGCCCCGAGCGTTCCACTCGGCGCGGAACCGCAGGTTGTTGCCCTCCTCCAACTTCGCGGGTAGATCCAGCCCGAGGAGCGCGACCTCGCCGGCCTGGCAGATAGTCGCAGGCCCGGGAGACACGTGCTCGCAGCACGATGGGCCGATGTCGTGGTATGTGGTGGCCTCGAGCCGGATGGGGACGTCGGCTTCTCCTCCACCCTCCATGGTAGCAAGTAGATAGGTCACGATTCGCAGCGTATAGGTCCCGGGGGCTAAGCCCTCAGGAAGGAGAAGCAGTCTATAGTCAATGACCTGCTCCCCCGAACGCCAGAGGGTCGTCGGTAGATAGCCATACCCGGGCTGGTCGTCGCGGGCGGCAATCTCGCGTCCCTCGGCGTCGATGAGCCGGAGAGAGAGCCGCCAATTGCGTGGGGTCCCTTGGGTAGACCACGTCATCCAGACTTGAAGCTCACCGAGTCTTGTCTGGCTGGTCTCGACGCTGTGTAAGGTCAGATCGCGGAACTGGGCGATTTCGGGGGCGTTATCTGAGAGGGATGGCCCTTGAGGCACCCGGATGGCGCCTACATACAGCGTCCCCATTGTCCTCCCGTTAGGAGTGTGCGGGGGTAGCTCCGCTCTTCCAGCGTATAGCCGAAGCTGAAGCAGATAAAGGCCCCGCGAGAGATCCGCTGGCAGCTTGATCGACACCCGGGTCTGGGGTTCCACCGTTGCGGCAGCCTCGGCTACGGCGTAGTCGATGCCGTGACGTGGTTCAGCAGGTGAGACGAGGCGTAGCGTTGCGGTCAGGGGAGACTGCGTGAGAGCTTCCCAGGAGAGTGAGATGTCCACCGTCGTACCCGGTCGGCTGACTTCGGCTGAAACCTCAACATCCTCCAATCGAGCCAAGCCGAAGTCGATGGGCCCTTGGTGAGGGTAGGGCATCTGCTCAAAGTCGAAGAAGACAGCGGGTGCATCTTCCGGAGTCTGCAGTACTAGCGAGGGGAGGGTCGCCAGCGTGAGGGCGCCCAGCGCCCACATGATGCCCTTTGCCACAGGCGTGAGACGGGGGCGCCGGCGCTGGGCCAGGACGGTCCACAGCGTCAAGACAGTGGCACCTGCAAATGAGATGATGGCTGCGCCCCGTTGGAGGGGCGTTGCACGCAGGCGTAACTCGACGGTATGCTCCCCGGGGGGCAGGTCGAGTGCGAGCCTGCCGGAGCCTACTATAGGATAGGTGTCTACGGACTCTGTGTCCGATGTCGCTTGCCAACCGGGCCACCAGTTGAGCGGGAAGGCGACGGCTACCGGCCTGTCAGTATTCAAGGTGACGTGCCACATCTGCTGGGTCGGACCTCGCCTCAGTCGCTCTGCATGCAGTTGTGCCGCATCCTCAGCGATGACGCTACCTTCTCCGTCCACGACGGCTTCAGAGATGTAGAGACGAGGCACGACATCTCGGGGTAGGTACTCGTGGCGGATCGTCGTTCCGATGTTGCCGGTGAAAGTCTCATAGAGCAGGAGGTTCTCACGGCTTACATCCTCTTCATCGATCAATAGCCTCTCGGGATGGAGTCCCCACAAAGCTGAGGCGATGAGAAGAGCGATGCCTGCCGTCGCACACAACCCACTGATGCGGCGTGCTGTCCTTGGCGGGACGCTATGAGCCCACAGTTCAGGCTCCGCAATCGCGCCTGTCACGATGGCGGCGAAGAAGGCCTGTATTGAGAGAAACCGCCAGGGGAACTGGGTCAGGGCTAACAACGGTAGGTGATCCCACAGCGGTTTGGAGATAGGCGTGATCATCACCGTAGCCAGCAGCAACTCCAAGAGCAGCACGATCCCGTGACGCTTTGTTCTGGATGAGCCCGAGCCGGGAGCCTTCAGCAAGCCGACCGCAAGGGTCAGACTCCCGAGGAGGGCTAGCGCCGCCTGGACCAATCCCATCGAGAAGGGCCCGGCGCTGGTGACTGTCCTGGCGACGCTGTAATCAAATGCCAGTTTCGGCTGTACGAGATCGACTCCTCGGAAATGGTTGCTGTAGTGGAAATAGCCCTCGGTGAAGGCGGGGCCTAGTTGTGCATACTTGGTCTCCAGCAGGGCCGGCATCCAAAACCAGGCGGTCAGGATGATGCCGCCAACCAGCGCGGCGCCGATGGCGGCAAGCGCGTGCCAATGAGATCTGGCATCTGTGCGCGTGCGAGATGACTCAACGTGACATATGGCGTCGTCTCCCTCGATAGGAGCAGGGGGGCGCGTCATGATCATCGCGAGCCCATAGAGAATGGCAAAGGGAGAGAAGATCATCGCCGACACGTTGTGTGTCAGAATCAGCGCCCCGTAGGAGAGGGCTCCCATGAGGATCCTGCCTGGTCTCGGGTGTTCGGCGATCCGGTGCAGTGCCCAGAGGATCAGAGGATACCAGACAAAGGCATAGAACTCGGACATCGAGTCGCCCCGTACGTAGACGTTGACGAGATGGAAGGGTGCAAAGGTGTACGCGGCGACTGCCAGCAGCCTGGCTGAGGGCTTGGTGAATACTTCGCCGGCCCAGAGGCCCATCGTCACGGCAGCGAGGATGAACCCGAGGGTCTGGGTACTCTGGATGGCCGAAAGGACGTTAACGCCCAGGAGCATCAGGCCACCGCTTACGTAGTAGGGCAGGGCGGCATAGTGGTTGAAGAAGGGGTAGCCCAGGTCATAGGCCGCGTGATCCATCCAACGTGGCGGAAGAGCCCCGTGACGCAGGTTGTCTGCCATCGCCACTGTACGTTGGAGCAAAAAGGGGCTATCGCCGCCGCCGCGCGTGTTGACGATGCCGGGGCCCCATAGCGGCGCCGCGGCGAGTAATGCGCCAAGCAGAGCCAGCACGAAGGTGAGGCGTCTAGGCCATCGACTTGATTTGATGCGGGGCGTCATGACGCTAGCCTCTCTGTCACGGCGCCGCCACGATCACCGGAACCTCGACGGCGTCGCCCACGGGGTTGCCGGCGGCATCCACCGTTGCGAGCCCGGCACCCGTCTCGGCGTGGTAGAGGCCCACGCGCAGCGTGTCTCGCTGTGGCAGAGGCGCGACGCTCGGAATCCGGTGTGAGTCCTGGATTAGGTCTCCAGGCCGCCAGAAAGAGGTCCGAAGGTGCCCAAGGCCCGGCTGGGCATCATCTTGAGTGATTCGCTCGCCGTCGCGAAGATAATGGACGAAGACTGTGTAATCATTGGTGATAGGTTTTGTGGCCTCCCACCAGAGTTGGACGACGACGCCCTCGCCCGCCGGCTGGACTAGCGCGGCTCGCAGGCCAATCCCCTTCTCAAAGGTCGCGATGAGTGGCGGTACTGGCGGTCTGGCTCTGCTCGTGACAATGATTGCTGTCGAAAACGGTTGGGGATCGAGGTCTCCCTGCGCCAGCGGGCCCTCGGCAACCTGAAGGTAGGAAGGATGGGAGAGGCTCGGCAACACGTCAGGTTCCCAGCTCCGGTAAGGCCAGGCGGCAAAGAGCACATCTGCGTTAACGGCTAGCCCCTCAGGGAGTGGCAGGAACCCCACATCTGACTCAGGAAGCAGGAAGGGGATCGCCGCCCACTCCTCCCAGATCTCGCGGTCCAGATAGATGGCGGTATCTCCTTCGGCGCTGTGCAGCATCCTGTCTCCCGTCCATCCTTCTCCCCTGAACGCGTTGATTTGCCCCACCAACTCCACCGGCCCGGCCTCAAACCAGTGGTAAGCAAGCGGGTTGGATGCGTACCGTACGAAGTAGTCGTACGTGGTGCTGACCAGCCCCACTGCAACCATAAGATAGGGCACGCTTGCCAAGCCGATGACCAGCCAACGAGGAGGAGCAGCTTGTCCCACATAAGCTCTGTTCATCAGGAGGGCTTGGAACCAATCGAGACCCACCGCCGTGAGGAGGGCGGCAGTGGGGAGCACGCCGACCCCTCTGAGAAAGTGGGGCGCATCTTCAGCGAGCAGGGTGGGGATAGCCATCACGGCTGTCCAGAGGAGTGGTAACGCCAGGGATGCCTCGCGGCGGCCCCGCCCGATGGCAACACCGACCCCTAGCACGAAGGCAAGGCCCAGCGCTGGACCCCACACAGGACGCCACGCCAGGTTGTGCCGCCAGATACGATCGCCGCGTATCGTGAACATGCCAAGAGTCCTGAAGAGGTGCTGCCCCAAGGTCCTCCAGACCTGGCCTTGGTGGATCTCCGGGCTAAAGACAGAGACCTGCCCGCTCCGCGCAAGAACCGTCTCCGGGTACGCCAGCGTGTAGATGCCGAGAGGGAGCAGCATCACCAGGGCTGTCCCGACCGCAAGCAGGGCGCCCCGCCAGTGCTGCGCGAGGTGCCGGCGATGGCAGGCAAGACCATAGATGAGGAAGGTGGCAATAGCGACTGGCGTGAACCGCGCCGCGATATACGTGTACCAGCTGACTCCGTAGAGAAAGCCTGCCGCAACCCAATGACGGCGCCGGCGGGTCTGGATGGCCTTTGCGGCCTGGGACAGATAGAGTGCTGTGAAAAGCGGCAAGAGGACGGCGCGAAAACCCACACGGCTCAGATGGACGTGCCAGAGCGTGACCGCGAGTACGGCCAAGGCCCAGAAACCAACGCGACGGCCCCAAAGGGTTCTCGCGAGGTCGTAAGTGGCTGCAAGGGTGAGGATGCCAATATACACCGAGGGCAACCTAACGGCGATGGGACTGCGGCCTAGGATTGCGACTGCGCCGGCGACCAGATAGACGAAGAGAGGCTCGCGACCGTTGTTGGCCTCAAAGTAGAGCGGCAGATGCCCCTCCAGTACCTCGAGGGCGTCCAGACCGTGGTAGGCTTCGTCGTGGTAGAGTCCGGGCGGAACTTGGCCAATGCCCGGTAGTCGGAGACCGAGCCCCAGGACTATGACGCCCAGCACTGCGAGCTGGATCCTCCAAGATGAAGCCTGTCGCCGTCTCTGGTATGGCCCGGAGATCGCTGCCCCTCCCTTCATCGAGTTCTGGCGCTACCGACTAGCTGTGGATGAGGGTTCCGGTGGAGATCCCTTCGGGATCGAGTAGGGCCTCTCTAAGGTTCCCGGGTGTCAATCCCGTCATGATGCGCACCCGCACTTCGGGTAGCTTCTCGACGAGCTCGACCATTCCCTCAACCTTGTCAGCCATGCCACCCGTGACGTCGGTGTAGGCAGAGCTCCGCAGGTGTTCCTTGACCTCCGGGAGCGTCTCAGGGGTGATGGTCGGGATCACCTGGTGTTCACCGTCGAGCACACCGGGAGCATTCCCTAACAGCAGGATCCATGTCGGATGAAGGTAGGTGGCCAGATGAGCGAAGAGCTCTTCAGTTGAGACAATGGTACCCCCCAACTTCTGATCGAAGGCGACATCCCCAAAGATGAGCGGCACCAGGCCGTGTGCCAGCGCTCGCCGGATGGGTCCTAGCTCCAGGCTGACGAGGGCACCAGCATCGGCAAGTGCCGACGCCAAAGGCTGCAAGCTAAGAACTGGAACGCCGGCGGCGATAAAGGCGTTCAAGACCAATCGATCGAGCTGCAGAGCGGCTGCACTGACCCGCGTGAATCCCTGCCACGCCTCGGCAGAGTAGATGCCTTCGTGCGTACCGTAATGGCTTGCCTCCCAGTGGCCAAAAGACCCCGAGCCGTGTCCTAGCACCAGACGAAGTTGCGAGGCCTGCGCACGTGCTTCAGCCAGCTCGGTTGCGAGTTGCTTGATGATGCCGCGACGCGCTGTAGAGCGACGTTGCTTATCGGTAATCAGAGATCCACCGAGTTTTACAAAGAAGAGCGGGCCAGGAGCTGCTTCCGCCTTCACGAAGATCCTACCTGTGTCTGCCAGACGTGGGCTGCGCCGGCCGAGATCAACGCTTGCCTGACCGACGCACACTCGTCCTCAACGAGGGCGATGATGTTGCCGCCCTGACCGGAGCCTGTGAGCTTGGCGCCCAAGGCCCCAGCGTCCCGTGCTGCTTCTACTAGCCGATCAAGCTCGGGCAGCGACACTCCCATCTTGGAGAGTAGCTCATGGTTCTCAGTTAGGAGGACGCCTAGAGCTCGGAGGGCGCCCTGCTCAGCCGCGGCCCGGGCTGCTCGCGCGATTGCGCCGATGCAGTCGAAGACGATGTCGTAGTAGCTGGGGGTGGCGTGCCAACGTCGACGTACCTCCACGACGGCCTCGCGTGTCGAGCTGGCGATCCCGCTATTTGCGATCAGGAGATGGAACGGGGTATGAATGGTGAAAGTCTCCGGCGGAGCGCCCTTCACAAAGTAGACGGGTTGCTCCCACGCGATCACTGTGTTATCGATGCCGCTCGGTGTGCCATGGTGAATCTTCTCCACCTCATAGGTCATCTCGCTTACCTCCTCGGCGGTGAGCTCAGTGCCGAGAGAGGCCGCCAGGGCGCGGGCCGCTGCTGCGGTGATCGCGGCGCCGCTGCCCATGCCCGAGGCGATGGGTAGGTCCGATTTGAGGGTGAGCACAGCGTCTGGCTCGGGAAGCCGTAGTCGGTCGAGGACCAGGCGGACGATTCGACGAAGAGGGTCCTCGGCCTTAGTATCGGTCAGGGTTAGGTCCCGCCGGAGGTCAAGGGCTCTGATGCGCAGCCCCTGTCCCGTCGGGCCGGGTTCGACACGGGCACAGGCCCGCATGTCGCTTACCGGCACCGCAATGGCAGGGCGACCGTAGACGACGCTGTGTTCGCCGCACAGGATCACCTTCCCCGGGGCCGTACGTTCGACCGTCGTGACCATAGCCCGCTAACCCAGATACATGATAGCTACCACCGTGAGACCCCAAAGGACGATATTGGCCTGAGATGGTCGGTCGGTGAGGAGGACCTCATCCGGCGCAAGCGTGCAATGCTCAGCATGGATAAGGTACATATACCGGAAAAGCCCATAGATTACGAAGGGAATTGTCAACATCATCGCATGGTCCGCGGGTAAGTTGGCCGCAGAGAAAGTGTATAGGGCGTACGCAAGAATCGTGGAGGCCGTCACCATGTTGATGAGCTGATCCAACAGGGGCTGGGTGTACTGTTTCAGGATCGGACGGTGGTTTTCGGCCTCCTCCCGAAGCATAACCAACTCCCCGCGCCGCTTCGAGAGGCCGAGGAAGAGAGCCAAGAGCGTCGTACAGATGTAAAGCCAGGGTGAGAACCGCTCGGCATCGACCAGCGGGACGCCAGCTCCCACGCGCAGGACGAAGCCTGCTGCGATCGCCATAACGTCTATCAGCACGATGTGTTTGAGCAGGAAGGAGTAGGCCAATTGCAGCACGAGATACCCACTGAGGATCAGGGCGAAGTCCCGATCGAGCCATATAGCAGCCGCAAAGGAGCCAGCGCTTAAGATGATGGCAGCTGTTATCGCAAACCTAGGCGTCAGCTGTCCCGATGCGAGGGGCCGCTGTCGTTTCTTCGGGTGTAGCCGATCCTTCTCGAGGTCCACCACGTCGTTCACCGTATAGACGACGCCGGAGACCAGACAGAAGAGGACGAAACCGATCAATGTACGCAGGGTGTACGTCACGTCAAAGAGCTTGAGATCAAAGATGAGGGCCGCGAAGATGATCGCGTTCTTTGTCCATTGATGCGGCCGCATGGTCTTAAGAAGGGCACGAAGGCTTTTCACAATGTCATCTCGCTAAGGTTGGTTGTCGTAGAAGGTGTCGCACGATGCCGCCCAACAGAGCCGTCAAGTAGTGCTGCTAAACGATAGCGTTGCACCTTCGATCGAATAATAGCGCGTTCGACGGGATTGACAACCGCCTGAGGTTTGTGTATACTAATTGAAGTTAGCACAAACGAGGTCATAGAACGATATCTGATCCTCTTCTGCTATCACGGCTCGAGAGGCTTAGCTTGGGGAAGCTCGAGCGCTGCCACGGGGCACAGGATAGCATCGGATCAGGATAGTCAATCTATTGAGACAGGCAGACGCTTTACGAACTTTCTGCGAGGGGTTCATTCCTCGCAGGTTCAGCGCTGCCTGTCGATTGTTGTTGACTTTTGAAGAACATTGGCTATAATAACTCGACTTGTCTCGATGGCAGATCTATGGGTCAGAGAGCACTGAGTTGACCTTGACTCAGACGCTCTTTTTATCTCTTAGGGGCGTTTAGGACCGATCCACTTGGGGGGAGGAAGAATGAACCGTGATGAACGGGTGACGGAAGCACGCACGTTTAAGGTTCTCCGTATTGGCTTGGCCTCACCTGATAATATCCTTTCTTGGTCATATGGTGAGGTGACCAAACCAGAAACAATTAACTATCGTCGGCTGCGTCCAGAGAAGGACGGGCTCTTCTGTGAGGCGATCTTCGGGCCGTCGCGTGATTATCAGTGTTATTGCGGTAAGTACAAGGGCATTCGGTATCGCGGCATTATCTGTGACAAGTGTGGCGTTGAGGTCACACGCTCATCGGTTCGCCGTGAACGGATGGGGCACATCACACTGGCCGCACCCGTAGCGCACATCTGGTATACTCGGCGAATTCCCAGCCACCTCAGTGTTCTCCTCGATCTGAGCAAGCGCAATCTGGACCGCGTGCTCTACTTTGCGCAGTATATCGTGGTCTCCGTAGACGAAGACGCTCGTCAACGGGCCCTCAAGCGCATTGACGAGGAGGAAAACGCCCGGGTGGTTCGGATGGAGGAAGCGGCTGAGGCACGGATTGCCGAGTTGGAAGGACGCGTGGCTCAGCGGCAAGAGAAACTTGAGGCTGCTCAGGACAAACTTAAGGAGCAGCTTGAGGAAGAGCTGAACAAGCGGACCGAGCAAATCCTTGGCGAGGCCCGTCGTTTGCAGGATCGCTTAGAGGGCATGATGGGTCGTGCCGCGAGCGATCCGATTGTCTTTACCCCCACCGATACCGTCATCGTCGAAGAGGATGAGGTCGTCAGCCGGGATCACTATGCGGTGCTCAACACGGTGGCTCAGGACGCCCTCGACGGGTTGGAGAAGGAAATCCGGCAGCGTGAGGCTGACGTTCTGGGGCCTGTTGAGGAAGGTGTCGAGGCTCAAGCTGAGGATGTTCAGGCCGAGATTGCGCAGGTGCGTGAGGAGTTGGCCGAAAAGGTCGGTATCATCCATACGCACTACGGCGACCTGCGAGAGGAGCTGCTTAGCCTAACCGAGCTGCAGTTCTTCAACGAGCAGCGGTATCGCGAGCTTCGTCAGCGATGGGGGCAGGTCTTCAAGGCTGGGATGGGCGCTGAGGCTGTTTATGAGCTGCTAAAGGGTCTGGACCTTGAGGAGCTTTCAGAGAAGCTTTGGCACGAAGTACGCTTTGGTCGTTCCGCTCAGCGCCGCAAGCGAGCTACTCGTCGACTACGTGTTGTTGAGGCCTTGCGCAAGAGCCGTAATGATCCCGAGTGGATGATTCTGACGGTATTGCCTGTTTTGCCGCCTGAATTGCGCCCGATGGTGCAGTTGGACGGTGGTCGCTTCGCGACCTCCGACCTGAACGACCTCTACCGCCGGGTGATTAACCGCAATAACCGGCTCAAGCGATTGCTGGAGTTGGGAGCCCCTGAGGTTATTATCAACAATGAGAAGCGCATGCTTCAGGAGGCCGTTGACAGCCTGATTGACAACAGCCAGAGAGGCAAGGCGATGAGCCGGCGCGGACGTCGCCAGCTGAAGTCACTGAGCGATATGCTCAAGGGCAAGAAAGGGCGCTTCCGCCGGAATCTGCTGGGCAAGCGCGTGGACTACTCCGGACGCTCCGTGATCGTGGTTGGTCCGCACCTTCAGATGCACCAGTGCGGTCTGCCCAAGACGATGGCGTTGGAGCTTTACCGACCCTTTATAATTCAGCGGCTCGTGGAGTACAACTACGCGACGAACGTGAAGGCAGCCAAGCGCTTGATTGAGCGTCAACGCCCCGAGGTCTGGGAGGTCCTGGAGGAAGTCATCGGCGACCGCCCCGTCCTACTCAACCGCGCGCCGACGCTGCACCGCCTGGGCATCCAGGCGTTTGAGCCGGTGCTAGTTGAGGGCAAAGCTATCCAGCTACATCCGTTGGTCTGCTCCGCGTTTAACGCGGACTTCGACGGAGACCAGATGGCCGTTCACGTGCCTCTATCCCGGAAGGCGGTGGAAGAGGCGCGCAAGCTGATGCTTGCGACGCGCAACTTGCTCAAGCCCGCGGACGGTCAACCCATTGTCGGCCCATCCAAGGATATGTGCATGGGCATCTACTACATGACGATGGACGTCGTGGAGGACAAGGGCGATGGCAAGGTGTTTGCCGACTTGGACGAGGTTGAGATCGCCCACACACTTGGCTTCGTCGGACTGCACGCCAAGATCAAGGTCGCGCAGGTCTATGACGATCGCCCCGCACCGAAGAAGCTGGTGGAGACTACGGTAGGGCGAGCACTCTTCAACCGTATCGTGCCGGACCCGTTGCGCTATATCAACCATCCGCTGGACAAGGGGGAGCTGCAGGATTTGATCGCTCTCTGCTACAGGAAGATGGGCGAAGAGGCGACGGTCGAGTTTGCGGACGCCGTGAAGGCGATGGGCTTCGAGTATGCGACAACCTCCGGCGTCACCATCTCGGTTTATGACCTAACGGTGCCTGAGGAGAAATCCGTGATCTTGGGCGAGGCCACACAAGAGGTCTCGGAGATCGAACGGCAGTACCGCCGAGGTCTTCTGACGGAGGAAGAGCAGTACAACCGCACGATCGAGATCTGGTCGCGGGCTCGCGACAGCGTATCCAGGGCAGTGGCAAAGCGGCTGGATCCCTACGGCCCCATCGCCATAATGGCGGAGTCCGGGGCCTCTAAGGGTGGATTTGGCCCGATCTCACAGCTCTCCGGCATGCGCGGTCTGATGGCAGACCCGTCAGGGCGGATCATCCCGCTTCCTATTCGCTCTAACTTGCGAGAGGGCCTTACGGCCTTGGAGTACTTTATCTCGACGCACGGTTCGCGGAAGGGCTTGGCGGATACGGCGTTGCGCACGGCGGATGCTGGTTATCTCACCCGGCGCTTGGTCGATACCGTTCAGGACATCATCGTCAACGCTCACGATTGTGGGACGCGTTCGGGTCTCTGGATCCGGCGAAGCGATAACATCGGGGGCCAGCCCCTGACCGCGCGGCTGCTGGGACGCATTGCTGCTGCCCCGATCGCGCATCCTGAGACCGGTGAGGTGCTCGTTGATCGAAACGAAGAGATCGACGAGGACACCGCGGAGTTGATTGACCGACTGGGGATCGAGGATGTCTACGTGCGGTCACCGATGACGTGCGAACTCGAGCACGGCATCTGCTCGCTTTGCTACGGACGTGACTTGGCTCGCGGTGGTCTTGTCACGATTGGCACAGCGGTTGGTATCATCGCCGCGCAGTCGATCGGCGAGCCTGGTACTCAGCTAACGCTTCGAACATTCCACACGGGTGGTACCGCTACCTCCGGTGGCGACATCACCAGTGGTCTGCCGCGTGTTGAGGAGCTACTGGAGGCACGGAAGTCTCCCAAGGGTGAGGCGGAGATAAGCGATCTGGGTGGCGTCGCTCATATCACTCGCGAGGGTGATTTGGCTGAGGTCACGATCGTGGACAGCCAGAACAAGAAGGTCAGTTACGACATCCCCGAAGGCTGGGAGGTCTTTGTGGAGGACGGTGACGAGGTCGACCAGGATGACGTGCTGGCCCGCGGTGAGACGGAAGAGGGCGAAGAAGAGCTGCGAGCCAAGGCGAAGGGTCGGATTAGTCGAGACGGGCAGGACATCGTGCTCATCTACGAGATTCGGGAAGAGCAGTCCTATGATGTACCCCCCTCGGCGCGTCTGCTGGTTGCCGAAGGCCAGAAGATTCCTGCGGGCACGCAGCTGTACGAGGGTGTGCCGAATCCTCACCGGATCCTGCAGGTGCAGGGCCGTGAGGCGGTCCAACTTCACCTCTTGAGCGAAGTGCAGCAGGTCTACCGGACTCAGGGCGTGAACATCTCCGACAAGCACTTCGAGGTGATTATCCGGCGGATGCTGAATCGGGTGCTTGTGACGGAGTCTGGGGATACAGAGTTCCTGCCGGGCGACTTGGTGGATCGTGTCCACTTCGAGCACACGAACCGGGATCTGGTTGCGGAAGGAAAGACGCCCGCGCGGGCGCGGCAAGTGCTGTTGGGCCTGACGAAGGCCTCGTTGGCCTCGGATTCCTTCCTGTCGGCGGCCTCATTCCAGCACACGATCAAGATTCTGTCCAATGCTGCGGTGCGCTCCGCCGAGGACCATCTCTACGGTCTCAAGGAGAACGTGATCATTGGCAAGTTGATCCCGGCTGGTACAGGCTACCGAGGCGACATCGAAGGTTCCGATGGACCCATCGAAACATACGAAGGTGTGCCTGTCGAGAAGGAACTGCCCAAGGGCACACTGCTCAGCGAGATCGAGGAAGAGCCCGAGTCGTTACTGCTCTCCGATCTGCAGCAGCCCTTCCGGCTGGAATCTGTCTGACCTGTTTGTGTGGTGAATCAGAGGGCGACCCCTAATCAGGGTCGCCCTTTTCTGTGCAACCCAAACGACCCGATTGCGTATAGAATAGTGACTTAAGGCTCGCCGTCTATGTCTGGTTCATGGCAATCGTGTGTCAGAAGGCAGGTCTGTGTCTCTTGAGTTGTGGCGGGTACACCTAGAGGGGGCAGGAATCGGTGCCAGTTGGGCACCGGTCACCTGAATCGGGTTGGAGGCAATGGAACGAGAGCTTTTTCGTTTGGCTCAAGCGGGTGATGAGAGCGCGATCACCGAGCTGGTCGAGACCTATCAACGGAGTGTCTTTGGTGTCTGCTACAGGATGTTAGGTGAAGCCACGGAAGCCGAAGATGCCACGCAGGAAGCCCTGGTCAAGGCGGTGACGAACTTGCACTCCTACGATATCGATCGCCCGTTTAAGCCGTGGTTGCTGCGCATTGCTTCGAACGAGTGCATTGACCGCATTCGGCGTCGGAAAGATCCCCTTTCTTTGGATGGCCTTGGCGAAGATGGTGCCTGGGAGTGGAAGCCCGGTGATAGTCCCAATCCGGAGTCGGAGCTCTTGCGCCGAGAGCAGCATCAGAGGGTTCGGGATGTGCTGGATCACCTGAGCCCGACCGATCGTGCGGTAGTGGCGCTCTTCTACTGGGAGGGCTTGTCCTATGCGGAGATCGAGGAGGTCACCGGCTTGACGATCTCCGCGATCAAGTCCAGGCTTTTTCGAGCCCGTCGCACGATGGCGGAGCTGTTGGTTCAGGAGGGATCGTATGCCTAATAGGATGTCTGGAAATGAGCGGGGGAGGGTGCGACCTCTGCGGGATAGGCAGCGAGACGTTCTGCCTGATATGCACAGTGAAGCGTGGTGGATTCGCTTGACAGAAGATGATCTGACGGCGCAGGAGCGTGAGCTGTGGCACGCTCATCTGCAGGAGTGTGAGGCTTGCCGTGCGGAGTGGGAGGCATTGGCGTATGTCGACGAGATCCTGCGCCAGGCGCCCACACCCCCGCCGCTTTCCCCGGGATTCACGGACGAGACAGTGATCAAGATCGTCCGAAGGCAGCGGCTCCATCGCCTGCTCACGTTTCTTGTCGGTGTCGTGATCGTGGCTGTCGTCTCGGCGATCATCCTTGGATACACGGGGTCTGTCTACGCCTCAGTGGGCCGGAGACTCGGCGCGATTGTGTCGGCGCGCCAGATGTTGTTCCAGTCGTTGGTTCAGACTTTCGTGGGTGTGATGCTAGCGTGGCGAACCGCGCTGCCCTTTATCTTGGGAGGTATCGCCTTAGCTTTCCTCTTGGTGATGCCCAATGGCCTGCTGATGACCGTGGCCCTTGTCTGGTTGACAAATCGGCAGCGATCGATGGCAGACGCCTAGGTGGGTCGTTGAGCAGTTCTCTGTCGCACGCCAGCGGGGCGGCGACTGAATCTGGAGGTATGGAATGAAGAGACTACGCTTGTGCGTCCTGGTATTGGTCATGACGTTGCTGTTGGCTGCGCCTGTGCTTGCTGCGCCGGAGGGCCAGGGGAGCGGTGAAATTCACTTCGGGCCCTATACGCTCGGCGCTGGCAGCCGGGCCACGGGAGATCTGGTAGTCCTTGGCGGACCAGCTATGTTGCGCGAGGATTCGGAATTCGACGGCGATCTCACCGTCTTCGGGGCTTTGAAGGTGGACGAGGGAGCCACAGTTGACGGTCAAGTCGTCGTGATGGGGGAAGCAGACGTTGCAGGTGAGATCGTGGGTGACGTCTTCGCAGCCGGCTCCCTGGTGCTTCGGCAGACAGCGTACGTGAACGGTGACGTCACGTCGGCCGGCACAATCGAGCAGGATCCGGGCGCCGTGATCGTCGGCGAGCTTCTGCCGTTTGCGGAAGGCGGTGGGTTCCGCTGGGAGGCGCCGGTGACCGTCCCCTTTGCCATACCTCGCACCTGGGAGAGGAGCTTTCAGATCGATCAGACGCCACGATGGGTGCACTTTCTGTGGAGCATTGTGCGGGGGTTTGTCAGCGTCGTTATGCTCGGACTCCTTGCGCTCGTGATCGCAAGCTTGTGGCCCGTCCAGACTGAGAGAATCGGTCGAGTGATTGAGGAAGCACCGCTGACCGCCTTTGGGACCGGTCTCCTGTCACTGTTGGTGGCCACCGTGGTGGCCGTGTTGCTCACGCTCACCATCTGTCTCAGCCCCTTTGCGATCCTTGGTTTGATCATTGTTGGGATTGGTGTGCTTCTAGGGTGGGTTGCCTTGGGTCTGGTGCTGGCCCGTCGCGTGCTGGTCGGGGCGTTCAATCAACCCTCGCCCCGTCCGGCAGTGGCCGCGATGCTGGGCACGGCCTTGATCACGTTGGTTCTGGCGCTTTCCCGTGTGTTTGGCGTGTTGCACACACTTCTGCTCTTGTTCCTTGTGCCACCGGCTGTTGGCGCTGTCGTCTTGACGCGTTTCGGCTCCATGCCGTATGCGACGCGAGGACCTTCTGAAACGCCTCCTCCTCCCGCACCTCGGGTCACAGAACCACCACGACCAGGCGCCCGGTCTCCCAAGCGGGAGGAAGCCGAGCTGCCAGGGGAAGCAATGACGACGCTGTCCGGTTCCGAAGGCAACGCTAGTTCACCCGAACGAGACGAGGACGCCGAAGCGGCCTAACACCTTGGTGGCGGACCTGGGTTCGCGTAGGAGCCGACGTCCACTCGACAGACGTCGGCTCCTTCTTGGTTGCAGGTCGGTCATGCTTAGCTATACTAGGACTGTAGTTACGTTGTGACGGCTAGTCAGGATCAACGAGGGCTTGATGGAAAACCGTTATGAGCGCCAGCTTGTGATACCGGAGATCGGAGAATCGGGTCAGAAGCGCCTGCAGGACTCGCGGGTATTTGTTGTCGGAGCAGGAGGGCTGGGTTCGCCGATTCTGCTTTACTTAGCCGCTGCCGGGGTCGGTACGCTGGGCATCGCGGATAACGACAAGGTAAGCATCACCAACCTCAACCGACAGATTCTCTACACGACCGAGGAGGTCGGTCGGAGCAAGGCGGTGAATGCCGTCCAACGCGTTAGGGCGCTTAACCCTGAGGTCAAGGCTGTTCCTCACGAAGTGCGGGTATTGCGTGAGAATGGCTTGGCCTTGGTGCAGAAGTACGATCTTGTTGTAGAGGCCAGTGACAATCTCGAGACCAAGAACCTGATGAATGAGCTCTGTGTGGAGGCGGGCATTCCGCTTGT
This sequence comes from Anaerolineae bacterium, assembly GCA_049975205.1. Taxonomy (GTDB): domain Bacteria; phylum Chloroflexota; class Anaerolineae; order B4-G1; family SLSP01; genus PWVB01. The sequence continues at coordinate 183,494 of JBNGDL010000002.1, forward strand.
CTGGGGTGCTGTTGCCCGTTTCGAGGGCCAACTGGGGGCCTACATACCCGGACAGGCCTGCCGTGCATGCATCTTCCCCGAGGTCCCAGAGCCTGGGACCTACCCCTCACCAGCGGAGCTGGGCATCGTGGGGGCCGTGGCGGGCGTGATCGGTGCCTTGGAAGCTATGGAAGCCATCAAAATACTCCTGGACATCGGTGATACGTTGGCAGACCGCCTGCTAATCTGGGACGGCCTTCGAAACTCGTTTGAGTTCGTCAACTTCTCGCGAGACCCCCAGTGCCCAGTCTGCAGCAAGGCGTAAAGACGCGACAAGCGTTCTTGTCAATGGATGTGAAAGATAACTACAACCGGACGGCGATTGCCGTCCGGTTAGTTTATGCGTCTTGCTTGCTCAGTACGCCTTGCCGAAGATCGCGATTTCGGTCGCCGGTTTCCCGGTGAAGAAGCAGGTGCCGGTCCCGCCGGGCTGGGCGAGCGGGATGCAGCGCAGGGTGGCCTTGGTCTCATCTTTGACGCGGGCCTCGTCCTCGCTTGTGCCAGCCCACCAGACGCGCGCGAAACCTGCCTCCACCGCCTCCTTGAACTCGTCGTAGGTGTTGACATCGTGGGTGTTTCGGTCGCGGAAGTCAAGCGCTTTCTCGTAGATCGCCTGTTGCACCGTCTCGAGCATCGCAGGGATGCGGGTCTCGATCTCGGACATCGGGATTAGGGCTTTGCCCTCTCGTCCCGGCACATCCCGCCGGGCGAGCATCACATTCTGTTTGGCGATGTCTCGGGGACCAATCTCGATACGCAGGGGGACCCCTCGCATCTCCCAGTCATTGAATTTCCACCCTGGTGAATAGCCTTCACGCTCGTCCAACTCGACGCGGACGAGGGGACTTAGGCGCGCCTTGATCTGCGTGGCTGCCGCCAGCACCTCTGTCTTCTCCTCGTCCTTGCGCCAGATTGGCACGATCACGACCTGGATGGGGGCGAGCCTGGGCGGCAGCACCAGCCCCTGATCGTCTCCATGGGTCATTACGACGGCACCCACCATGCGGGTGCTCACACCCCAGGACGTTGTCCAGGCGTACTGCAGCTCGTTGTTCTCATCGAGGTATTGGATATCGAAGGCCTTGGCGAAGTTCTGGCCCAGAAAGTGGCTCGTGCCTGATTGCAGCGCCTTACCGTCCTTCATCATCGCCTCAATCGTGTAGCTTGAAACGGCGCCTGCGAACTTCTCGGTCTCGCTCTTGCGTCCCGCTATCACAGGAATAGCGGCTTCTTTGACAGCGAAGTCTGCATAGACGTCGAGCATACGGAGGGTCTCGTCAACTGCTTCCTGCTCAGTGGCGTGAGCTGTATGGCCCTCCTGCCACAGGAACTCGGTCGTACGCAAGAATAGGCGGGTGCGCATTTCCCAGCGGACCACGTTGGCCCACTGGTTGATGAGGACAGGTAGGTCGCGATAGGACTGGATCCATTTTGCGTACGCATGGCCAATGATCGTCTCTGAGGTAGGGCGCACGACAAGGGGTTCCTCTAGCTCACTGCCTCCACCGTGGGTGACAACGGCTAACTCGGGGGAGAATCCTTCAACGTGATCGCTTTCCTTCTCCAGGAAACTCATAGGAATGAAGAGCGGAAAATAGGCGTTGACGTGGCCCGTCTCCTTGAAGCGCCGGTCTAGCTCCTCGCGAATGCGCTCCCAGAGGGTGTAGCCGTAAGGCTTGATGATCATGCACCCCCGAACCGGGGAGTAATCCGCGAGATCGGCCTTCTGCACGATCTCATTGTACCACTTGGAGAAGTCCTCATTTTGCGAAGTTAGAAAGTCTGCCATAACCTGCCTCTTATCTAGGGTCTACTGTGAATGCTCTATCTCAAAGGTGTATCGTCACGCCGTCATGTCAGCACGGCATGCCGAGGTCAGCCAACAGATGCTAACAAACGTGCCTGACGGAAATCTCCTCTTCGGTCATATCGATGATACAGAGAGGATGGACATTGACAATATGCGTTCCCTGGTATCGGGTAAGCCATGCCTCGCGTCCGTAGCGATGGGTGTGCCCGTGAAGGAGCAGGCGTGGTCGATAGGTCTTGACCAGATCCCGGAAAGCCGAGAAGCCCTGATGCGCACCGGTGGGTTGATCGTGGATCCCCTTAGGGGGTGCGTGCGTGATTAGGATGTCAAGACGGCTCCCGTGGAGCGCGCGCTGTAGCAGCAACTGAGGCACCAAGCGCCCCGCGCGCCATCTCATCTGCCGCTGAGTGTACTGGTGGGGCGCGCCGGGCTGATACCTGATTGAACCCTCCAAGCCAGCTACTACCAAGTCAAGCTCTCGAACGTAGACGGCGCGGCGGTCGACATTCGTCCACCCGCCGGGAGCGTGCAGTGTCCGTTGCTCGCTCAGTCGCTGTGGTCGGTCGTGATTGCCGTGGACGAAGTAGGCGTGGCGCACGCGCGCCTGTGTCACAATGAACTCCATGTAGCTGTAGGGCAAGTCGCCGCACCCGAGCAGGAGGTCAATGTCGCCCATAACTCTCGTGAAGTCGGCCCGATACAAGGCGGTCATGACCTCATCGCTCATGGCTAGGATTCGCACGCTATGTCACGCTCTCTATCATCTCACTCAGCCATACCGACTTCTGGATATCACTTGTGCTGCGTTTGTGACGCCCGATTGCGCCCGAATCTCTCATAGTTGAGCCTCAGTTTCTCAAGGACGGCCTCTCCAAGATCCACCTCAAGGAGGTAGGCGAGTTGTAGCAGGTAAAGCATCACGTCCGCAAGCTCCTCGGAGATCGCATCCGGGTCGACGTCGTCCCCCCACTGGAAGTGCTCCAAGACCTCCGCTGCCTCAAGGGAGAGCGAGATAGCGATGTTGCGTGGAGACTGCTTGAACTCCGAGTCGGGGCGGTACCAGCCCATGGCCTCGACAAAGGCGTTCATGGCGTCGGTGAGTTCGTCTACCGTCTTCGGATTGCTCATGGGATGCCTGGGTACGTCCTCACACTAGCTGACCCAGTTCCGAAGGAGGTCCACGAGGAGCCTTACGCCGAACCCTGTTCCTCCCTTAGGTACGTACGGTCTTGCCTTTTCCGCGGTCTCGAGGCCGGCGATATCGATGTGAACCCATGGCGTCTCGTTGGGCACGAACCTGCTCAGGAAGAATCCAGCGGTGATCGCGCTCGCGGCTCGTCCACCTACGTTCTTTAGATCGGCAACGTCGCTCTCAAGGTGCTTGCCGTAGTCGTCGAAGAGCGGCAGGGGCCAGACGCGTTCGTGGGTCCGATCGCCGGCGCTTCGGAGGCGCTCGATCACGTCGTCGTCGCCCATCACGGCAGCGGCGTGGTCTCCCAACGCGATGATGCGACCGCCAGTCAAGGTGGCAACATCCACGATTGCGTCGGGCTCAAACTCACCGGCGTAGGTGAGGGCATCGGCCAAGATGAGCCGTCCCTCGGCGTCAGTGTTGATGATCTCGACGGTCAGCCCCTTCAGCGAGCGGACGACGTCACCCGGCTTTGTAGCCTTGGCGTCAGGCATATTCTCGGTCACCGGTGCCAGCCCCACCACGTGGAGGGGCAGGTCCAAGAGGGCAACAGCACGCATCGTCCCCAGGACCGCAGCGGCGCCTCCCATGTCGCCCTTCATTCGCTCCATACCCGCGCTGGGCTTCAGCGATATGCCCCCGGTGTCAAAGGTGATGCCCTTACCCACGAGCACGATGGTAGGCAGGTCCTTCTCCTCGGGATGGTGCTCAAGGACGATGAGTTGCGCGGGGTTGTCACTCCCTTGGTTGACGCTCAACAGAAGCTCCATACCGAGGGTTTCCATCGTGGCTTTGTCGATCACTCGGCAGGTGAGTCCTGTCTTCGAGGCGATTTCCCTGGCGGTCTCTGCGATGTGATCGGGGGTGGCGATGTTGGCGGGTCTGTTGACCAGATCGCGAGCCACCATCGTGGCCTCTGCCAGGATGCGCCCGGCTCGTAGCCCCGCCTCAATCTGCGCTAGACCCTCGGCAGAAGGCGTGACGATCACAAACCTCTCAGGGTCTGGCTTCTGTTCTTCCTTGTTTTCGGTCTTGAGCTCTGTGAAGCGATAAAGGCCGAGCAACGCACCCTCGACCATCGCCTCGGCAGCCTGCTCTGGCATGACCTTGCCAGCTGGTCCGTTGATCACAAGCGCGTGTACGTTGGGAACCCTGAGTTGGCGGGCGGCGGTAGCCGCTGTCGCCATCGCTTCGCGAAGGGTGTCCTGAGTGAATGCCTCTTGTTTCCCCAGGCCAACGAGAAGAACCCGCTTGGGGGGGATGAGGCCGAAGGTCCTGATGACCAAAGTCTCATTCCGTTTGCCGCTGAAGTCACCATCGCTGAGTGCTGATTCGATCTCGTGATTGAGCGCGCTGTCTAGCTCCGCGAGCGTTCCCTCGAAGGGGGGCATCTCGTCCTCGAAAAGGCATAGGATGATCAGGGAGGTGTCCTGAGCCTGAATCTGTCCTATGACGGTACTGATCTCCATGCATTGCCTCCATCTATGTTATACGCAGTCATGTGATTATACCATGGCTGTTTGGCGCTGCACTGGAGTATGCTATAGTGGTGGCGTCGATAGGCGGTGCCCCTAGTAACCGCGGAGCTGAGCAAGAAGGAACCTGAGCTATGAATCTGCAACGCTACATTCAACCTGTTGCGATGGCGTGGGCAGAGGCCCTCCAGCAAGTGAACCCGGTGTTGGAGTCTGATGACGTCCGCTCGGAAATCCAACGACTGACGGAGCGGATCCTAGTGTTGTTAGAAGAGGAACGGCTTGAGCCGGCGGCAGCCGAGGCCATCGGTATGCGGCTCGAGGAGCTGGACAGCTTCCAGCCGGGGGATCTCCAGGTGACGCAGGCTGCTCTCTTCGACGCCTTTGCCGAGCGACTGACACGGGCGGAATGGGAAAAACTGCAGCGAAAGGTTGCCTGTCTGCTCTTTTCCTTGGGCGCGGGCTTTTTTGCCGGCAAGGCTCAGCGGGCCAGTCGCTTCGAAATGGACGCGATGTCCAGGATGGGACACGACCTGAAGACGCCGGTCAACGCGATCACGGGCTTCTCCCGAGTCATCCTTAAAGGGATCGATGGACCCATCACTGATTTCCAACGCGAGGACCTGATCTCTATCTATGAGGCGGGTCAGAAGCTCCTGGCAATGATCGATGACCTATTCTCAATTCGCAAGCTGGATGCGGCGCGGACCCTGATCTACAGCGCGCCCTTTGAGGTCTCCGACCTGCTTGCTGACGTGGTGCGGACCATCCAGCCTATGGTTGCTGACGAGCACCGTGAGTTCGAGCTCCGGATGGCCGGAAGCCTGGGCACTATGTCGCTGGACGCATCCAGAGTGCGTTGGGTGTTGCTGGGCTTATTGAGTGCAACCGTCCGGCACACGCGAAACGGCCTGATCCGCCTGGTCGTCAGCCGCGATGGCGACGATAGGAGCCGGATAAAGTTCGAAGTGATCCACCTCTCCCGCGGCGGGACTGCGTCCTTCACTGGCGTAAGCGGTCAGGAAATGACGGACGCCTCAATTTGGCAGGACGATATGGTGCTTGGGACCTGCCGCCGGTTCTGCGAGCAAATGGACGGCACCTTGGCGATGTCAGTGGAGGACGTTACCTCTTTCACCGTTCGCTTACCAGCTGACCCACAGAGGGCATTCTGAGGAGCGCGTCCTCTGTCTGTGTCTGAGCACTAGATAACCCCACAACTGATTGGCCGCGGCCGCAACCTCGGCGTGCCTTCTGCGTAATACCTCGTAGGAAAACTGACAGGCAGAAGGAGTCTGGCATGAAGACTAACATAAAAGTACTTGGGTGGCTGCATATCGTCTTTGGGATCCTCGGCGTCTTGCTAGGTTTGGTGGTCTTGCTGATTCTGATGGGGGTTGGGTGGGCGGTCCCTGAGAGAGACGCCACCGCCATCTTATTCATCGTGGGCATCGTGGTGATGGTCTTTGCGGCCCTCGTGAGTGCGCCGGGCATCGTCGTGGGCATTGGTCTCCTCCAGTACAGATCGTGGGCTCGGGTGCTTGCCCTGGTGCTGGCATTTCTGAACCTGCCCAACTTCCCTCTTGGGACTATCCTGGGTGTCTATACGTTGGTTTCGTTGCTTAACTCCGACGTGGAAGGGCTCTTCTCCTAGCCAGCCGCGCGACGTCCAAACGACAAGACCCCCGACAGCATAGTCGGGGGTCTTGCTATTGGGCCGTGCCTGAATGACCCCCGAAGGCCTGGCTTCTAGGCGTGGTTGTAAGCTTCGAGCGGCAAGAGCTGGGTATCGACCAGCTTTCCCGAAGCGGAGGTTGCACTCAAGTCCAGCACGCCTCCGTCCGCAAAGTAGGGGAAGTCGAAGTGGACGGGATCTCCAGCCTTCTTGCCGGGAAGCGGCATCAACCGCGCGGTCAAAGGTTTGTTTAGCCTCACTGAGAGCGCGGCGACGTCGAAGAGCAGCGCGCTTAGGGCTTCCTCGCTCACGTCGCCGGGCAGGGGCACCGTGTCGAGACCGGTGCCGCAGACTGCCGACCAGACCAGCAGATCGTGAATATGCAGGCGTCCCTCGGCAGCCCGCTGTGCCAGTATGTTATCTTCGAGGACAGGCATCATAAGGCCACAGAACCCTGTTTGAGCGAAGGCTACGCTCTGGACAGCGTGGGTCAGCGCTGCCGCTGCGGCTAGTGTCCCCGCATCTCCCAGCATTCCTCCCGCGAGCGTCTCAAGTGCCGCACCGATACTCACGTCGGGATCCGGAAAGGGTGCAGGAGAGAAATCGATACCGCCAAACCGCAGCCCTTGGGCCTGACCGACTGCCTCGCCGATCCTTTGGATGTTCCCCGCGTGGGACTGAACGAGGGCTGAGAAACGCTTGCAGGCATGGGCGGCGTCTCTGGCACCTCGACATGCGCTCAGGGCCAGATCTGCGGACTGTGTGGCGATGGCAAAGGCGGGTTCATCGCCAAGCCAGTAAGCCGCGGGGAAGAAAGGAGTCCCTGGCTTGACGTTGGCCAAGGCCGCGAACCGGAGATTGCCGAAGCCATCCTCGATCTCCGCGGCACGACGGATGATCGCAGCACACTCGCGAATGCTTGCACCGTCAATATTGCCGCTGCCCGGCTCGACGATGTGGGTGGTCGCGAAGACGCCGTTGGTTGCCTTGAGGATGTCGGGCAACCAACCGCGTGTCCCGGGCCAGGCGGACCCCAGGGATAGATACTCAAACCCTGCGGATTGGCAGCTCGATTCCAGATCGCCGATAAGGGCAACCGCTTCGGTCCTACCCCCGTAGCGCAGAAGTGCGGGAAAGAGACTGGTGGCTAGCCTGACAGTTTGGACTTCGTAACCTTCTGAGGTAAAGGTCTCTGCTGCGATTCTCGCCGCCTCTCCTAGCTGCTCGATGTGCCGCATGTTGACGGGCACCTCTAGCTTTGCGAACAGTGTGATTGACCGAATCTTCATTGTGGTATCTCCTCCTGCACTCCCTTTTCGAGAAGCCTCTCGCATCGTCAGGGGGCTGAACATCGGTGCGCGGCATAGATTGGCTCCATCCAGCGATTATAGACGTTTCTCGTGTCGTGACGATTTGAGCGTAAAGCCGATGCATACTATTATCACAGGAGAGCGATTGCGGTGTTTTCGGGTCTAGGGTATAGTAGGTGTCAACCTCGACAGGCAGAGGTCCTACGGTGTGCCTGCGCTTGTGTATCCGGCTTTTCTAGTTCTCGAAGGGGGTAGTTATGCCAGTGATCACGATTTCTCGGGAGTATGGCAGTGGAGGCGTCGAGGTTGCTGAGCGCCTTTGCGACGTCCTGGGGTACACGTATTTCGATAAGAACTTGATGGCGCAGGTGGCTGCCGAGATGGGGGTTTCTGAGGAGGAAGTGGTGGATTTCTCGGAGGATACCTATCGGATGCGGGGCTTCCTGGAGCGCCTCTTTGGCCGTCGCCGGTTGAGGTCCGAGGCCGGTTTCAGTGGGACCGCGAAGTCTTCCCTACGCGTCGAGACACTGAGTGAAGCCGAGGGGATCAACCTCGTCCGGGACACGATCCTTGCCGCTTACGACCGGGACAATGTCGTCATTGTTGGGCGCGGTGGACAAGCGATCCTGCGCGAGAAGCCCGGCGTGCTGCATGTGCGGCTGAATGCCCCCTTAGGGGCGCGCGCGCTGCGGGTCAAGGAGCGTGAGGATACCTCGCTGGCCGAGGCGACGGAAATGACCAAGAACAAGGATCAGGCAGCCATCGCCTATCTCGAGCGGTTCTTTGAAGTCGATTGGGATAACCCGATGCTGTATCACATCATCCTCAACACAGGCAAGTGGGAGCTGGCAAGCGTTACGGATATTCTCATCGCCGCGCTCACGAATCTGAAGGTCGTCTCTGAGATCTGACGCCGGCGAGAGTGGGCTCCTGAGAACTGTCTGCGGGGCCCAATCGCCTGATCTGTAAGTCAGGTGAGGGGGCTCAGAGCTTGGTCGAGGTCGTCAATGATATCGTCGGCATCCTCCAGGCCGACGGCGAACCGAACCAGCCCATCGGTGATGCCTGCATCCAGGCGAGCCTCGCGCGGCACGCTGTGGTGCGTCGTGCTGGCTGGGTGTGTGATCAGGGTCCGTACGTCACCAAGGCTGACCGTTCTGGCGCAGAGTTGAACTCTATCTAGCAGCCGGGCGCCGGCCTCGACCCCTCCCTTTAACTCGAAGACCACGACACCGCCGCCGCCTCCCGGCATTTGGCGTTGGGCCAACGCGTACTGTGGGTGGCTCGGATGCCACGGATAACGGACCTGAGAGATGGCGGGGTGGTGGGTGAGCCATTCAGCTATCCGAAGCGCATTGCCGTTGTGGCGTGCCATCCGAAGGGGGAGGGTGGTAATGCCTCGGGCGATGAGCCAGGCGTTGAAGGGGCTGATGCAGCCCCCGAATCGGCGGATGGGTCCTTTGAGCACTTGGTCGGTGAAGGCGCGAGATCCCGCGACGGCGCCGCCGAGCGCGTCGCCATGACCTCCCAGGTACTTGGTGGCAGAATGGATCACGACGTCAATGCCCAGGTCGACGGGGCGCTGGTTGATGGGTGTGGCAAAGGTGTTATCCAGCATAGTGAGGATCACATGTGACTTGGCCAAGCTGGCGATCGCGGCAACGTCGTTCATGAGGAGGGCTGGGTTACCCGGCGATTCCAGATAGATGACTCGGGTGTCGGGCCTGATAGCGGCCTCGAATGCCTGAGTATCCGTGGCCTCGACGATCGTGGTGTCGATGCCGTACCGCGGTAGGTCCTCGATGACGACGTGGTAAGTGCCGCTGTACAGCCCGGTGGTAGCAATGAGATGATCGCCGGCTTTGAGCGCGGCCAAGAGGGCGGCGGTCACGGCAGCCATACCGGAAGCCGTGGCCACGGCGGCCTCGGCATTCTCCAGCGCCGCGATCTTCTGCTCCATCACCCTTGTCGTGGGGTTGCCCCAGCGCGTGTAGATAGGTCGATGTTCTTGCTCAAAGGCCGCGGCAGCTTCCTCGGCGCTCTCGAAGATATAGGTATTCGCCATATGGATGGGGGGCGATACATCTTGAGGCTCGATCTCCATCCCAACATGAATCGCCTTTGTGTGTAGTCCCCAGGAATTCTTCATACAATCACCTCGTTACCACCACATTCCGATTGCCTGAAGTGTATCATAGCTGTCCAGCTATCCAACTGGAGTGAAAGGAACTTTTTGGGCTTGGAAATCGTCTCGCATGGTAGAATGTGCTAGACTTAGTCAACAGGTTCGTTAGGAGGCGACTATGAGACGCTGGATGATCGTGTTTTTACTTGTGTCCATCTTTGCACTGGTGGGGTGCGGCGTGTTGCCTGACTCCGCTCCCGAGGCGCCGAGCCCAGAGCTTCTGACGCCCATCGCCGAGGTCCGGGGTGGTATCGAGGGCACGTTTACCATTCGGATGGGCATCGCCAATAACTCCAGTCGGGAGATCCGAGAGAGTGAGGACTTCGAGGGACGCTGGCAGCTTCTCGACGCCTCGGGCGCTGTCCGCGCAGCCGGGCATGTCTATCACCTCGGATCCCTTGGGCCGGAGGAGTCGAGATACCCGCTTGCCTGGGAGTCAGAGTTAGAACCAGGGTCGTACACACTGCTGTGGGGCGCGCCCTCCATCGGTTCTGTGGTTGTAGAGTTCGAGGCAGAGGTCAGCAATGGTGCGGCCAACGTACAGGGTATGACTTCGGCCCCGAGTGACGACTTCCCGCCGGGAGATGGCTTCGTGGAGTAGTTCGAATCGACTCTCCTGGCTCGCTGCATCCAGACGTCCCCCGTCTTCCGGCGGGGGACGTCTGGTGTTTTCGAGTGTCATGGGTTGCTAGAACGTTCATCATAGGTAGAATCCAGAGACGTGGATTTCACCGATAAGCTCGAGTTAGGCCTTGTCGTGGCGCAGCAGCCCGCAGGGCGAACGAATCTTGACGGAGTGACGATGACGGACTCTGCACAGACCTCCCCTGCTCGCCGGTCGCGTGTGGATGGCTGGAAGATCGCGCTTGTTGTGATCTTGATCCTGGCCATCTTCACGCGCCTGGTCGCTTTGGGCGACCGCGCGGTCAGCCATGACGAGACAACGCATGCGAAGTACAGCTGGAACCTCTACTCAGGGCGTGGCTTTAGGCACGATCCGCTGATGCACGGGCCACTTCTATTCGAGGCGACGGCGCTCTTCTATGCGCTCTTCGGCGTCAGTGATTTTTCGGCGCGGCTCTACACGGCGTTGACCGGGATTGCATTGGTGATGGTCCCATGGCTCTTTCGCCGCTGGTTGGGACGTCTTGGGTCGCTGCTGGCCTCAGTCATGCTGTTGATCTCCCCGTCGATCGCGTACTACTCCCGCTACACCCGCCACGACATCCCGATCATTCTGTTCAGCACGCTGCTGCTCTGGGCAGTACTGCGATATCTCGAAGAGGGAAAGGTGCGGTGGCTGGGATGGACGGGCATCTTCTTCGCGCTGATGTATGCCACCAAGGAGAACGCCTACATCTACACGGCCATCTTCGCGGGTCTCATGGCGTTGCCGTTGATCTGGCAAATGCTCCAAGTCCGATGGGAGCGCCCTAAGTTGATTCCGGTGCTCGTGGCAATCCTCGTTTTCGTGTTGGTCGCAGGCAGCGTCTTCGTCCTCGCACTACGTAGCGCGGAGGTGACTCCCGAGGGAGAGGGGAATACGATCTCGAGTGCGATCGTGCCTCTGTGGGGGCGGGCGGCGCTGGGTTTTGCCTTTCTCGCGGCACTTGCGCTGATCATTATGGTCACGCGCGCGGTAGGTGAAGTTCAGATGCGAAGGTTCAGGCTCTTCGACGTATTGCTGGTTCTCGGGAGCTTCACACTTCCTCTGGGATCAGCCCTGTTGATGAACCTCGCCGCGGGCGTGGATATGTCGGTGTTCTATCCTGCGCTTATGTCGCGAGACTTCTCGGCGGTGCCGACGGGATCCGTCTTTGCGGCTGCTGCTACACTTGTGCTGCTGATTGGCGTAGGCGTCGCTCTAGGCCTCTGGTGGGACACGCGACGGTGGCCCACCATCGCGATCATTCACTACGGTGTCTTCTTCGTGCTCTACAGCACGCTCTTCACCTATGGCTGGGGTGGTGTCACCGGACTGGTGGGCGGGTTGGCCTACTGGATTGCACAACAAGGCGTCGAGCGCGGCAACCAGCCTTGGTACTACTATGGCATCGTCGGACCGCTCTATGAGTATGCACCGATCCTGATCTCAATGGTTGGCGCTGTTTGGCTGGGCGTACGAGGTCTTGTGGGTCGGCAGCCCAGAGTCCCGGATGACCCCGATGGCGATGAGGACGCTGTTTGGCTTCGCGTCCGTGCCGCCATTCCGCATCTACTCGCTGGTTTCCTCTTTTTGTGGGCCCTGCTGTCCTGGGTCGCCTACGCAGTTGCCGGCGAGAAGATGCCCTGGCTTTTCGTCCACATTGCCTATCCCCATATTCTGTTGGCCGCTCTCGTTCTCGGTCGTGCCTTCCACGGTCTCTCTGTGCGATCCTTGGTCGAGGATCGCGCCTGGTTGGTGCCCGTGTCGCTGCTATTCCTTGCTTTGGCCTGGGTGGCCTTTACGCAGTCATCCGGATCCCTTCGGCAGATTCTTGAGCAGAGTGGGGCCGGCGAGCAGTTGGCTCTCACCATCACGCAGCTACAGCCGTTGGGACGGACCGTGGGTGGGGCAGTTGGCGTCCTGCTCTTCGCCGGGCTCTTGGTCGTGGGTGTCTCCTCGTTGACGGTTGAGCACAGCTTGCGGTTGATTGCTCTCACAGGGGTCCTGCTGTTGGGCGGCCTGACGACGCGGACGATGATTATGCTGAACTACATCAATGATGAGCTGGCGAAGGAGTATATCGTCTACGCTCACAGCACGCCAGACGTATCGATGGTCCTGGATCAACTGGAAGCGTTGTCCTGGCGCCTGACAGGTACACCGGATCAACTCAGGGTCGCCTATGGAAGCGAGGTCGCTTGGCCTTTCTATTGGTATATGGACACCCAGTATCCTAACAATTACTATTTTGTGGAGCCGGAGCCGGATCGGCTCCTCGAGTCGCCCGTCATTCTGGCTGCCAGCTCAGAATGGTCTCGCGTCGAGGCCATCATCGGCGACCAATACGATGCTTTCGACTATAAGCACATCTGGTGGCCAGTCGAGGACTATAAGGACCTCACTTGGGATCGCATCAGGTACGTAGTGACTAACGCTGAGTGGCGAAGAGCCCTGTGGGACATTGCCTGGGCTCGCGATTATGCACGCTATGCTAGGCTAAAGAATCCCACCGATCCTTTCACGCTGAAGACCTGGCCCCATCGCCTCGAGTTCCGGCTCTATCTGCGTCGAGACCTCGTTGAGCTGGTGTGGGACTACCGGTTACAGGAGGGGCGGATCGTACAGGGTGGTGGGGATGGGAGCCCCGGCACGGAGGCGGATCCCTTTTCGGAAGCTGAGCACCTCTCTAGCTCCGATGTATGGGCTGATCTGCCCGGCAGCACGCTGCGCGGGCTCGATGTGGCGCCAGATGGTACGATCTACGTGGCCGACTCCGCGAACCATCGGATTTGGCACCTGGACTCGAACGGCGACGTGATTGCCTGGTGGGGTGAGTATGGCGCGGGTCCAGGTCAGTTCAGTGAGCCGTGGGATGTCGCCGTGGATGCTGACGGTAACGTCTACGTTGCCGACGTGTGGAACCACCGCGTCCAGAAGTTCGATGCTCAAGGCCAGCATCTGCTGACATGGGGACGCTACGCTCAGGCAGCTGTCGACGACAGGACCGGCTACGGGGCGTTCTTCGGCCCTCGAGGGATCGCTTTGGGACCGGATGGCCTAGTCTATGTCGCGGACACCGGCAATCGCCGCGTGCAGGTCTTCGACGCTAGCGGGCAGTTTGTGCACACGTTCGGGGGTAGTGGCGAGCGTCCAGGGCTGCTAGGGGAGTTCGCCGGCCTGGATGTGAGCGAAGCAGGCCAGGTCTTCATCGCCGACGCCTGGAACCGCCGCATTCAGGTTCTCGATGGGGACGGAGTCTATCTGCGGCACTGGGACGTGGCGTCCTGGGCCGGTGTGCAGCGGGAGTATCCTCAACTCAGTGTCGCTGGGGGTGCCGTGGTCGCAGGGGATCCCGCCTACGAGCGGGCACTGCTGTTCGAGGAGCAGGGCTCGCTTCGCCTTGCACTCGACGGATTGGCATCTCCGTTCGAGCCGAGCGGGGTGATCCTGGAGGACGGTAGCGCGCTTGTAGCGAACGCACAGGGAGGTCAGATTCTCAGCTACAGTTCCCTACAGGGACCGTAGGTTTCGCGCTCGCGGGAGCGATGTCTCGTTGATCTTCGCCTAGCCTGGCCTACGTCTGGCCCATCTGCGGGCCACAAGCGCTATCGCAGCGATGACGAATAGCGCGGTCAGTGCCAGGATCCAGACCAGGCTGCCCCTCCCCGTGTCTTCTCCGGCCTGCGAGCTGGAGCGCGGGGGCGTTGGCGCCGTCGTGGCGGCGGGCTCTGTTGGAGCAGGCGTCCTGCTTGGCGCGCTCGTGGGGGTTGCGGGTGGCGCGGTGGTGCGCACGCGACCGTGGCCGGTGAGCATGTTGTTGTTCTCGTCGGCCTCTTCTACGTCGCCCACAAAGGCTGTTTGCGGCACGCCAGGGGCGGGGGCGGTCGGGTCTCCATCGACCCAGGCGACGAAGATGAACTCCCCTGGCGTCTCGGGCTTCCACGGCGACGCGACACAGGTGATCTCGCCGCCCGGTGCCACGGGCTTCGTGACCTCGCCGGTGGCGATGGTCTCTCCACCAATCTGGAAGACGCAATTCACGGGCTGCATCGGGGACTGCCGGGCGCCGTGGTTCTCGACGAGGGCCTCGAACGTGACGGTGTCCTCTACGAGCACCGGGTCTGGCGACCAGCGGAGTTCGGTGATCACCAGGTCGGGGCGTTTGTCGGGCTCGGGAGAGACCGAGCCGGTCACGTCGGCCTCGGGCAGAGGCGCGTCAGCCCGGTCAAAGACCCAGAACTCGTAGAGCGAGTAGCCCCACTCCGTGCCCCGTTCCAGGCCGAGCATCCGCACGTAGCGCGCGTCCGCTGTGACCAAATGGTCATCGCGCCCGCCGTCTCCATCGGTGACGTGGACAAGATCAATCCAGGTCTCACCGTCATCGGACGCCTGGAGCTTGTATTCCCGACCGTAGGCAGCCTCCCACTCCAACACGATTCGGGCGATGGGATGGACTTCGCCCAGGTCCACGACGATGTGCTGGGGATCGTCGTAGGTGGAGGCCCAACGGGTGTTGAGTCTGCCATCGACGGCGTTGGGGCCCGCGAGCTCTTCCTTCTCGACTGATGAGACGTCTACAGGTCTACCGATGGAAATCAGGCCCGGTGGCCCGCTCAGCGGCGTGGGGGTGGGCGCGGGCGTTGGGGGTGGAACGGGCGTCGCGCGGACGATCCAGTCTGGACGAACGGCGATGTTCTGGATGCTGTGAGTGCTCGTGATCGCTACCTCAAGTCCCCATCCGTAGAGCGTGTCAAAGGTCCCATCCTCGGTCATATCCATCTCGGCACAGTCGCTGTTACCCGGCCCCCATGACCAGGCGAGGTAGCCGATTTCGTTGCGGTGTGCTTCCTCAATGATGGTGCGGTAGGGGATACAGCAGGTACAACCAGGTCCTAAGCTGGCGAACTCACCGATGAGGAGGGGGAGGTCCATCTCGACGGATTCGGCGATCTCATCAATCACTAACTGGTCCACGGCAGGTCCACGCCATGCGGTGGGCCACCACATATGAATCGAGAACATCAGGTTGTGGTCCGGGTCTGCTTCGATGAGGTAGGGGCCGTTTCTCTGTAGGTCGTTGATGTTCTGACCGAAGCCCTGCGCGTCGATGATGAGGGGGACGTGCAGGCCAGCGGCGCGGATGCGGCGGATTGCTAGCTCATAGGCTGCTCGGAACTCAACAGGAGACACCACCCCCTGACCAGCCTCATTGGCGATGTTGATGAGGAGGTAGGCCTCGTGACGTTTGAGCACCGGGAGGATGTCGGGACGGACCCAGTAGTCGACGCAGTCCTGCAGCTTCTCCCATTCTCCAGTGGAGTCATGACAGTCAACCATCGGAATGAGCTGGTGGTTGACGGCGTTAGCGATGACGGTATCCAGCTCCTTCGCGGTCCCCTCGGTCAGCCAGACGATGCGCACGACATTTGCGCCGGTCTTGGCGATCTCAGGAAAGGCCGGCAGGCCGTCACGGTCGGTCCAGATCACCATCTTGTTGATGCCCACCAGGACGACTTTGTCGCCAAAGCGATCGTAGAGATGGCGCCCCTGGACGCGGAACCCGGGGAGATCGTCGGGTGTCTGGGCCGTGGCGGCCTGTGTCACCACTTGCGATGCCAGCATCATCAGCAGGATCGAGACGGAAACAGCAATCCATCGGGGTGCGCGACGTCTCATCTCTCGCTCCTTGGGGGATTCCCCTCAGCCTGTCAGGCTGCTTATACGCCGAAATGGGGCCGTGTCAAACGTCACGCCGGCGCGTGCGCCGCACCGGCTTGTGCGTTGCCGCCGGCCAGGACCTTCGAGCACAACGACCGTCAAAACGTCGACTTAGCCAAAGCTGCGCTGCGACAGGCTCTGCGTGCTTGGAGGGCGGAGATACTATCGACGAAGCTGAGGCCCAAAGCAAAACCGACCGAGTCTAAGACTCGGTCGGTATCTTTGAGTGTGCCCCAGAGAGGACTTGAACCTCCACGCCCAAAAGGGCACAGGTCCTCAACCTGCCGCGTATGCCTATTCCGCCACTGGGGCACGAGCAAGTAGCATTATACGCGAAATCACCGGTTTGTCAACTTTTCGGCGGGGGCTACGGCGCAAATCGAGGGGGCGCAGCGACGTCCGGGAGCCCTTCTTGTCACGATCCCGGCGATAGGTAAAATAGCGGTATGACAGCCGTGCGCGTGTCCATCTGGCCTACCCACGAGATCATCTTCCCCGGACAACTAACGCTGTTGCCCGAGACAGAGCCGTGGATGAGGACGGTCGTGCGGCTCTGCCGTGGCGAGAGAGCGCCGGCGGCGCTGATCCAGATCTCGGAGCAGATGGAGCACCGGCTCTCGCGTGTGGGTACACTGGTCAATTTCCTCGATTTTGAGGAATCCTCGTATCCGGCGGGCCCCCATCTTGCCGTGGGGCACACGCGCTTCAAGGTTCTGAGCGTTCACTATGACCGACCCTACCCGGAGGCGACGGTGCAGGTGCAGCCGTGGGCCGAGACGCCTCGGCCGCCCCGCGAACTCGTTGTGCGGGTGGGGGACTACCTCTGGCGCTACGCGCTCGCCCTGCAGGACTTGATGCCTTCCGCGCTTCTCCCAAAGCTGATGAAACCCAGCCCTACTGCGTTGGCCGTGCTCGGTGCTGGGGCGCTCAAACTCCCGCCCTCGGAGCGGCAACGCCTGCTTGAGTTAGAGTCCACGCAGGCCTTGCTACAGGCGGTGTTGGACCATCTGCGGGTTCAGGTGCCGATTGCGGAGCAGCTGGCGTCGGTACCGCCGAGTGCTTCCGAGTCGCCGCTTGGTCTCTTCTTCAACTGATTGTTGGCTTGATCGCTTCTTCTGGCACGCTTCGATATAGCATGCGGAGAGGCCCGGTGCGCGCACCGGGCCTCTGAGTTCGCTCACAAAGAAGCGCTGTTCTCGTCCTGCGGCTAGCGGATCGCCTTCTCCGTCTGCTTATCGAAGAAGTGGACCCGGCTCATATCGAAAGAGGCCGCCTTCGTCATCCCCACGGTGACATTGGTGCGAGGATCGAACCGTCCCATGAAGTCGGCGTGGTCGGTGGTGAAGAAGACGTTGATCTCGTTACCCATCAGCTCGGTGATCTCTACCGTGGCCTCCACCGTCGCTGGCGTGATGCCGGGCGGCTGGTATTCGGGATCGTGGATGTGCTCGGGGCGCAGGCCCATCACAACCTCTTTGCCCAAGTGGGGCTTGTACGTGTCGGCTTGCTCCTTGGGAATCTCCACACGGAAGTCTTTGCAGTCGGCGTACATCACGCCGTCTTCCTCGATCAGCGTTGCGTCGAAGAAGTTCATGGCGGGGCTGCCCATAAAGCCCGCGACGAAGATGTTGTTGGGGAGGTCGTAGAGGCGCTGGGGTGTATCGACCTGTTGCAGGACGCCGTCGCGGAGCACGGCGATGCGGGTACCCATCGTCATGGCCTCGACCTGGTCGTGGGTCACGTAGATGAAGGTGGTGCCCA
>JBNGDL010000003.1:0-31229 GCA_049975205.1 Anaerolineae bacterium
GCGCAGGGTTGCTCTCATAGAGAACTGGATCTATACTAGGCTGTGACCCGGCCTGCAAGAAAAACGTGAGCCAAAATGTGAGCGTGACCTGGTTGGCGTGTCTCCTCGTTGACAGCCAGGGTCGTCGTGTTACACTAGCGAAACAAGCCTGACCCAGGAGGTGCCTTATGGCTGAGACCCAAGAGCCCATCAGGGTAGTCTGCATTGAAGACGAGCCCGAGATGATCGAACTTATCAAGCTGATTTTGGGGCGCCGGAACTTCGAGCTTATCGGTGCTGTGGGGGGTCGGGAGGGGCTAGGCACCGTGCGCAAGATCAAGCCCGACCTGGTGCTGCTCGACCTCATGATGCCCGATATGGATGGCTGGGAAGTCTACCAACAGATGAAAGCCGATGAGGAGCTCAGCGAGATTCCGGTGATCGTCGTCACGGCGAAGGCCCAGAGTATCGACAAGGTCTTGGGCCTGCATATTGCCAAGGTAGATGACTACGTCACCAAACCCTTTGGTCCTCAGGAGCTTCTCGCGAGTGTCAGGAAGGTTCTCGGTATCGAGATCTGATTCCAGAAGCTGAGCGGGACCCAAACCGGTTTCACAAGCGCAGGCTAAGGCACCGGGAGGGCGAGCGGGCTGGTATGATGTCGCTGGGCGGCGCTGGGGAGACTGGATCTGTCCCAGCGCCGTTTCTTTCTGATAACTACTTCAGGTCAGATAGAGGAGTTAAGCCGTGGCGGAAACTAAGAAACATCGTATCGTCTATATCGAGGACGATCCAGACATGATTGATTTGGTGAGCATTATGTTGGGCTCAAAGCGATTCGAGCTGATAGGCGCGACCGACGGGAATACGGGATTGGCTCTGATGCGCGAGACGTCACCAGACCTTCTCTTGCTCGACCTGATGTTGCCTGATATGGGCGGGTGGGCTGTCTATCAGGCGATGAAAGATGATGAGGAGCTGCAGGCGATCCCGGTCATTGTCATCACCGCTCAGAACACCCCTATCGACCGCATCCTTGGAGAACACATCGCAAAGGTGCAGGTCTACATCACCAAGCCTTTCAGCCCTAATGACCTTCGTACGGCTGTTGACGAGGTTCTGGAACTCAGCGCCTGAGCCCGGCGACGGGAGCGCTCGTGCCTCAAGCTAATCTGCTCGCAGTCGGCAATGAGTTGTTGAGTGGAGAGATTCGCGATCTGAATCTCTACACCCTTAGCCGGCGACTCACCCGTATGGGCTTCAAAGTTCTTGGTGCGGTCGTCGCCCGGGACACCACACAAAGCATTTCGGATTCCCTCGCGTTTCTCTTGGCGCAGGGCCCAGACGTTCTCATCTGTACTGGTGGCCTGGGACCCACAGAGGATGACCTGACGCTTGCAGCCTTGGCGGCGGCTTTGGATCGCCCCCTGATTCTGGACCCGGAGGCGCGGCGATTGGTAGAGATTCATTACGAGCAGCTCTTGGCTCAGGGATATCTCGAGCATCGCGGGCCGGAGGCTGCACGTGCCAAGATGGCCCGGATCCCTCAGGGTGCTACGCCGTTGCCGAATCCGATGGGAACCGCTCCTGGTATCCGGCTGGAGCACGAGGCTACGCGGATCTACGTGCTGCCGGGCGTCCCCAAAGAGTTGGATGCAATCTTCGAGGAGACCCTTGTGCCCGAGCTGAGGAGCGCGTTCGACCTCGGCGGCTGGGCGGAGGACTCCCTTCGCGTTCACGTAGATGACGAGGCGTTGGTCGCCTCACCCCTCGAGGAGGTACGTGGACGCCACCCTGATGTCTACTTGAAGTCGTTGGCGCAGCCGTTCCCATCCGCGGGGCGCGAGGGACTGCGCATCATTGCCGCGGCTCAAGCTTCGGATGTGGAGCGTGCACAGGACGCCGTTCGAGTGGCGCTCGCCGATCTGCGACGTACGCTCGAAGAGGCTGGGTTGCGGGTCTCCTTGGCAGAGGAGCTCGCTGATCGAGCGGGGTCGTCCGGCGGCGCCGCGTGAGGGAGTCGCACAGGTTGTGTCTCTCGATTAAGTAAGACTGGGAGTAGCCATAGAGGAGGTACTATGACCCTCGAACTGAAGCTGGTTGCGATTGATAAACCCGACCCCATCAATTTGATCCTGGGACAGTCCCACTTCATCAAGACCGTCGAGGACATTCACGAAGCCCTCTTCACCGCCGTTCCCGGCATCAAGTTCGGTCTTGCCTTCTGTGAGGCATCTGGGGAAGCTTTAGTCCGGTGGAGTGGGACCGACGACGAGATGATCGAGCTGGCGAAGCGCAACGCCGAGGCCCTCGGCGCCGGCCACGTTTTCATCATCTTCTTGGGTGAGGGCACCTATCCCGTCAATGTGCTCAATGCGGTGAAAGCCGTCCCCGAGGTCGCCCGGATCTTCTGCGCGACGGCTAACCCGGTACAGGTCATCCTTGCCGAGACCGAGCAGGGCCGCGGGGTCCTTGGCGTGATTGACGGGTTCAAGACAAAGGGTGTCGAGGGCGAAGAGGGGATCGCCTGGCGCAAGGGATTGCTCCGCTCCATTGGCTACAAGCTGTAGGATGGGGCGAGCGTTGCTTTCTGCGCCCGCCCAGATCGCCGGAGCTAGGCGCCTGGCGCGTCCGCTCGCGGATGCCCCTGGCGGGTGCAGTCCGCGGGTCGAGGGATGATCTGATGCACTGGTTGGATCTCGTTGGCCGAGATCCGGTGCCTTGGTTGTTGGATCCTGCCAATCCCTCGGCTCGCTATCAGACCCTGAAACACATCTTCCGGCTTCCCCAAGAGGATCTGGACGCTGAACAGCAGCGGATCCTCGACTGGAAGCCTGTGGCGACGCTGCGTCGAAACTGGGATCCCATCAACCACTGGGGACGCGCCGAGAACCCGTACTATGGCGGCCCGGTGGGCAACTTCGGTACGCTCATTCTCCTCGCGCAGCTGGGCGTCCCCTGCATTCCGGAGGTGGAAGCGGCGTGCGAGAATCTCATCCTTCATGGGAAGCGGGAGGATGGTCTCTTTGCCCCTGAAGGGGCCGGTGCCGCGCCGTGGCTTAGCTACAGTGGCCTGGCGCTACACAGCCTCGAGCACTTCGGGTTAGGCGATGACCCGCGGGTGCTCTCAGCGTGGGATGTCCTGTTGCGGGTGATCAAGGAGGATCCCCAAGGCCTCAACTACAGGTTGACAGATCGCAGTACCCGAGCGGGGGCCGTCAAGGCGCTGCGGGCGCTCATCCATCGTGATGAGGACCAGATGTCGCCACAGAAAAAAGAGGTCATCGAGATCCTGGTCAGGTATCTGCTTGCTCACACCTACAAGTGGGAGGGCGAGGACGCCGACTGGTTGCTGCCGCGTTTCCCCCGCTATTACGACTCCGATATCGTGGAGTTCTGTCATGTGCTGGCCCACACAGATTCCCGCAACCGCTCAGTTGTGCAGCAGGCCACGCAGCGCCTGCTTGAGCTCCAGGATGAAGGGGGGCGGTGGCCTAAGATGAAGTCGACGCCGGCGTTCTCCGAGGAGCGGATCTTTCGACCAAGTCGGTGGTTGACCTTCGAGGCCGTCCACGCGCTGATGCTCCTTTACGGAGATGAAATCTATGCGCCCTAAGGATCAGCTGAGCGACAGCAAGAGCTACACGGTTGTGCCCAGAACGCTCATCTTCCTGACCCGCGGCACCCAGGTGCTGCTGCTTAAGGGGGCGCCGGACAAGCGTCTGTGGGCCGGTAAGTATAATGGCATTGGAGGTCACCTGGAGCCGGGCGAGACCCCGTACCGCTCGGCGCTGCGGGAGCTGAAAGAGGAGACAGGCCTCGACATTGACGCTCTGACGCTTCGGGCCATCGTTCATGTGACTCTCCCCAAAGATCCCCGTCGAGACCGTTCAGGCGTCATCCTCTTCGTCTTCGTCGGCACGGCTCAGGACTGGGATTTAGAATCGTCTCCGGAAGGGGTTCCCGTGTGGGTCGAACGTGCGGAGCTCGCGTCGTTGCCTTTGGTAGAGGACTTGCCTGAGCTTCTTCCAAGAGTCCTTGAACCAGGCCCTGTCTTCTTTGCCCACTATGACGTGACGGACCGAGGGCTGAGAATCAGCTTTGAGCCCTGAGCGCGGTCGGTCCCTGACACGCTATCGCTCGACGGGGGCTGAGGGGCTGACTGGCCCGAACCCCTGGTCGCCCCGATCTAGCCCTGACCGCCTGGCTTGTCTCTTTGGCAAACGCTCCTCTGGATTGTACAATAGCTCAACTGACGACAGACTGGAGGCGTACCATGGGCGGCGTGACGACTAAGGGTGCTGCGGACACGATCATCACCGCGGACTATCTTGTGACGATGAACGCGGATTTTGAGCTGCATAATCCCGGAGCTTTGGCCATTGAGGGCAACGAAATCGTAGCCGTCGGACCGAAGGCCGAGGTCACGGCGGCCTATACGGCGACCTCTCGGGTCGACTGCGGGAATACGGTCCTGATGCCCGGTTTGATCAACACGCACGGCCATGCGCCGATGGTGCTCCTGCGGGCTCTGGCGGACGACCTGCGCCTGGACGTCTGGTTGATGGGCTACATGATGCCGGTGGAGAACGAGTTCGTCACGCCTCATTTCTGTTGGCTGGGCACTCAGCTGGCAGCGGCTGAGATGATCCGATGTGGGACCACCACCTTTGCCGATATGTACTACTTCGAGGAGGCTGTGGCGGACGCTGCGGTGCAAGCCGGCATACGGGCCGTCTGCTCTCAATCCGTGCTCAAGTTTCCCACACCCGATTCGGCGAGCTATGATGAGGGTTTAGAACGGGCACGAGATTACATCGCGAGGTGGAAAGGCCACCCACTTGTTGTGCCCAGTGTTGCTCCCCATGCCCCCTACACGGTGACGCCCGAGCTGCTCGAGGCGGCGGTCGAGATGGCACTAGAGTTCGACGTGCCCCTTCACATTCACATCGCCGAGACGGCGCAGGAGGTCCAGGATCATCGGGACCGCTACGGCATGCCGCCGGTGCCTTGGTTGAAGAAGCTGGGCATCTTCGAGGCGAAGACAACGGCTGCGCACTGTGTCCACGTTGACGAAGGCGAGATCCGCACGTTAGCGCACCACCATGTCGGCGTCGCCCACAACCCCAGCAGTAATATGAAGCTGGCTAGTGGCGCGGCGCCTGTGTCGCGCATGCTCGAAGCAGGCCTCAACGTAGGGATTGGCACCGACGGTGCGGCGAGCAACAACGACCTCGATATGATCGAGGAGATTCGGCTGGCGAGCTTCCTCGGGAAACTGGCGACGATGAATCCTACCGCGCTGCCGGCGCGCAAGGTCATCGAGATGGCGACCATCATGGGTGCAAAGGCGCTGCATCTCGATGCTCTCACAGGCTCCCTTGAGCCCGGCAAGCGCGCGGACTTAATCACCATCTCTCTTGACGACGCGCGCCATACGCCGGAATTCGAACGTGATCCCGACAACATCTACTCACGATTGCTCTACGCCGCGCACCAAGAGGATGTCCAGGACGTGATGGTCAATGGCGTCTGGCTGATGCGCGGTCGCCAGCTGCAGACCGTCGATGTCGCGTCCTTACGTGAGGAGGCCGATCAGCTCGCGGGTCGGATCGACCGCTTCCTGATCCAGCGAGAGGAGAGCGTCCTGAACAAGCTTGTCGCCATTGGAGACGTTGCCCAAGAGCGGAGCTTTGAGGTTCAGGTCAAGATCAGGGGTGCGGACTTGGAGGCTTTGGAGCAGAAATTCCGATCTTTGTCCCAGGTAAGGTTCCTCCGTGGATCGGAGCGCTATCAATACGACACCTACTTTATCTTCCACGATGAATGGGGCAGCCGCCTCCGCTATCGGGAGGACGAGGTAATGGGCCTGGAGACTAGTGAGATCACCGATGTGATCTATCGCCTCACGTTGACCAGTGAGACGAAGGAACGGGAGTTCGAGAACTCTGTCCTCCTGTCCCGCTCGCGGTTCGATGCGCGGGCTACTCGGAGTCTCCGCTTCTATCGGGAGTATTTCAACCCTGAGGAGACCGTGGAGGTCCACAAGCACCGTCGGCGGTTCCACATTCGCTATGGCGGTACGGATTTCGCTCTCAACTTCGACCGGATGATCAAGCCCGCCGAGGATGGCGTCTTCATGGAGATCAAGAGCCGCACATGGTCCCGTCAGGATGCCGAGCGGAAGGCTGCTCTCATCGGGGAGCTGATCGAGCAGTTGGCGCTGCCAGATGGGGCGTTGGTGAGGGCGGAGTATTCGGACCTTGCCCGCAAGGGTGCGGTGGGCGAAGCGCAAGCGGAAGCGACTGAGGATGCCGCTGCTTCTGCTGAGCCGAACACACCGGCAAGATCCGACGCATAGCATGGGGAGCGTCTGCCTCCACGACCGCGTCTACGGGGAGGTCTGCTTTGCGGAGCCTCTCCTGGTCGACCTCTTGAGGTCTGACGCCGTCCAGCGGCTCCAGCACATCTACCAGGGCGGGATTTCGGCTTTTATAAAGCCGGAGCGGCGTACTACGCGATGGGATCACTCCGTCGGGGTAGCAACGCTGCTCCGTCTCCTAGGCGCCGATGTCTTGGAGCAGGCGGCGGGCCTCATCCACGATGTAGCTCACACGGCCTTCTCGCACGTGGTTGATTTCGTCTTTCCGAACCATGAGCATGATTATCACGAAAGTCACCGCGAACAGATGATCCTGGGCACTGACCTGCCCGGTCTCCTGGCGAGGCACAACGTGGACTGGCGCTGGCTCGTAGAGGCCGGAAACTTCCCGCTGTTGGAGCAGCCGTTGCCTTTGCTTTGCGCCGACCGGCTGGACTACTTCCTCCGCGACGGGCTCTTGGACTTCGCCGCCTTCACGGCTGACGACGTCTCGTGGCTGCTCTCTCACCTGCACGTCCACGATCGACAGATCGTGGTAGATGACGTGGACGCCGCCAGATGGCTGGGCGAGCGCTTCATCGAGCTCGACGACCGCTGCTGGTGTTCCGTGCAGGAAGTGGGATGGTACGCCCTGATGGCGGAGGCGTTGCGCGCGGCCCTTGAGCACGGCATCATCGTACGCGAGGACTTCCGTGGCACCGACGCGGCCCTTCTCGAGCGTTTGTCCGGGGCGGGCGATCCAGAGGTGGACCGGTGGCTAGCCCTGCTCTGGCGCGGCGTTGACTTCGTCCGAGTCGACGAGGCCGAGGCGGCGGACCTCATTGCCTTGCCTAAGGTGCGCGCCGTCGATCCTCCGGTGCTCATCGACGGACGGGCCGTGCCGCTGTCACAGTTGGATGCGGCGTTTGCTGCGATGCGACGAGCCTACATCGAGGACAAGGAAGGGACGTGGTATCTCAGGATTGCCTGAGCCGTCAGTGGCACGCGCCGACCGGCAGCTGTTAACCGATCGCTCCACGACTCAGGCGTTGCATATCCTTCCGCCGCCCTCAGGTCCAGGAGGTAGCTATGTCAACGAAGCTATCAGATGCCAGGAGTCTGTCGTCGATTCCGTTTGTCCCCCGCCGCCTTTTCGTAAACCGACTCAACGACGGCTTCTATGAGGTCTCGGCCTATGTTCGACTGGATGTGGAGGACGGAGAACGGCCCGACCATATCGAGTGGGAGACCGCGGACCCACACAGCGGCTATCAGATGCGGTCAAGAACGCCGGTGTCGGCGCAGGCGACTGGTCCTTCGATCCCCGTGCGGATTGTCGCGGTCTTGCCGCCGTCTTGGAAGCGGGGCACGTTGACGGTGCACGCGCCATCCGCCGGGCCTTCGCTCCGCTACTCTATCGCGATTGAACAGTTCTCTCATCAACGGGCGTTCATCCTTCCCCTGGCAGGCTATGCCTTGACCGCAATGGGCCACCGTATCGGTGAGGCTCACCGCGCTGCGCTCGAGATCCCGTCGCAGCAGTTCGGTTGGGACTTTCTCGGTCTCGGTGCTGACGGTCTGAGCATTGTGCATCTGCCGACCCAGGGATCCTTGTGTGCGTCAGACTTCCCCGGATTCGGTTCCGACGTGATCGCACCGGCCGATGGTCGGGTCTGCGCTGCACGAGATGACCAGCAAGATGCGTGGGAAGCCGGTCGCTTGCCGCAGGATGTCAAGGCCTATCAGGCAGATCTCACTCTCGCGCTTGGGAACTACGTGATTCTTGACCACGGGGACGGCATCTGGTCCGTGATGGCCCATCTGAAAGAGGGCTCCCTACAGGTTACCGTGGGTCAAGACGTTATCGTCGGGGAAGTACTCGGGTCGCTAGGCAACTCCGGCAGCAGCTCCGGTCCCCATATCCACTTCCACTTTATGGATGGGCCTGACATTCTGACGGCCTCACCGTTGCCTGTGATGCTGACGCTGGAAGATGGCGTCTTCGCACCACAGGCTGGCGATATCGTCTCAAACTCCTAGACGCAACGCCACTGCCGGTAGCTCCGTTGCCTTGGCGCAGATGATCTGCCGCCATGCGGTCTTGGGCTAACCGCCGACCCCGGAACGCCACGTTCGGGGACGCGCCCAGGTTACCGCGTCCTGCTCTGGGATAGACCCGAGATCGCCTTTCTGCTTGACTCCTGAGGTGAGGGCCCTATAATGCGGGCTGTTAGCGCGATCTACTGGTCGC
This sequence comes from Anaerolineae bacterium, assembly GCA_049975205.1. Taxonomy (GTDB): domain Bacteria; phylum Chloroflexota; class Anaerolineae; order B4-G1; family SLSP01; genus PWVB01. The sequence goes on from JBNGDL010000003.1 coordinate 8,592, forward strand.
GGCGTGGCAAAGGCGGGCCGATGGCGAGGCAGCGCGGCCCAATAACATTTGCCGGAGGAGGCGTGATATGCAGAAGTACGAGTGCACGATTTGCGGATACATCTACGATCCAGAGGTGGGGGATCCTGACAGCGGGATTCCGGCGGGAACGCCTTTCGAGGAGCTTCCTGATGATTGGGTATGCCCGGATTGTGGGGCCGAGAAAGACTGGTTCGAGCCCATCTGAGATTGGCCTGGGTCTTTCCTAGCTGTAACTTATCCTAAGTCCACACCAAGCAAGTCGGATGGTGTGGACTTCTGTGTCTGGCATAAGGACGTAAGACGTGAACACGAGTTTGGATTACGAGCGCCTATTGGGTCGGGTCCAGGGCATTGTTGAGATGGATACGGGCCGCGATGCGAAGCTGCGGGCGATTTGCACCCTCCTCAGGGACGAGGTCCCCCACTACGACTGGGTTGGATTCTACTTGGTGGATCCCGAGGCAGAGCGCGAGCTGGTACTGGGGCCCTTTGCCGGCGCTCCGACCGAGCACGTCCGGATCCCCTTTGGTGAAGGGATTTGTGGACAGGCTGCGGATACCGAAGCGACGTTTGTCGTTCAGGATGTCAGCCTCGAGACGAATTATCTCTCCTGCAGCCCCGATGTACGGTCTGAGATCGTGGTGCCGATTCTCAAGGACGGGACGGTCATCGGTGAGCTAGATATCGATTCCCACGCCCTGGCGCCTTTCACAGCCCTCGATCGGGTTTTCCTTGATTCAGTCTGTGCAGAGGTGGCGACGCTCTTCGAGCTTGCTTAGTCGCTGTCGTCGACCGGCTTCCTACGCACAGTGTCGTTGCCACCCCTCACAGGGTTATGGGAATGACATCACGCTGTTCGGACGTCCCCATGGTAGCGGTAAGAGCATTTGGGAGATCAAGTGCCGCGCGCATGGGGCACGCCTGGACCCGATGCTCACACGAACAAGGGTGCCTTCGTCGGTAGTTGGGGTCCCGGCTCTATGTCGAAGGCCTCCAGGACTAGGCGGGCGGTTGCTGCGAGCTCCTGTTTGCCCTCCGGCACCAGCGTACCGAGTTGCATGGCGGGGAGCGCATTCTCCAGCCACTGCTGGACAAAACCGCCTGGTACCCCAAGGCGCTTGCAAGGCCAGATGATCATATTCGCCGTGAGTAGGGCGCGGTTGAGCAGGCCATAGGCCGTCACCGGTTGGCGGTTGTAGGTGCTGCGGTTGATGACGCCCATCCGTGCCCCGGCCAAGATGCCCTCGACGACCATCACGGCTTCGACCGCGTGTCGATAATAGACAGTCTCGGAGAGCCCTGCGGTCTGGGGCTCGCTGAGAAAGACCTCCTCCGCGGTCCTGCGGCTGAACAGCTTGTACCCGGAGTGGAAGTCTGGCGCGCCCTCGAACAACGTCGCATATTCCAGCCGCATCGGCGTCCCAGAGATAGCAGCGTGGTACTCCAGGGCGTTAAGCAACAGCCTGTCCGCCATTCCCTCGAGCTCCCCTCTGAGCAGGCCCATGGCGCGGTGCGGCGAGATGCGCCGTCCAAGGACGAAGACGCGGTCATCATCGGTCTGGTCTATGATGTGCTCGGCCATGCGCACGAAGTTCAACAGCTCGTTCGGGAAATGGTCGCTATCACAGTCTAGGACCGCGAGATAGGTGAGTTCTTGGCTCGCTAAGAGGCTGGCGATGCCTGCCCTGGCGCCCTGGAGCTTACCTCGGTTGACCGGCGAGACCGTCACGCTGACGCCATAGGCCTCGCTCAATTCGTGCGCGACGTCGGCGCCGTTCTCGTCCCCGTCAACGCCTAGGCAGATATTGCCGGGGTCATCGACCTGCTCGAGACAGCCCACTACGGTGTCTCGAAGCAGGGTGGCGCTGGCCGTGCGGGCCGCAGCGGGCAGGTAGACGGGGATGACGATGCCGGTTCGCAGCTTCAGCTCGCGGAGGCTGCGCCGAAATGTTGAATCACACGGCTCGTTGGCTGTCACAGGCATCCTCTGCCCCGCGTCCGTGCTCACCACCGGCGGTCTGTCTTGAAAGGCACAATATCCGCGGTCTCCATGTACCAGGTCAACATGCGCTCCTTGAGTTGCAGCAGCACCTCGCGATAAGCGGGATCGGCGATCAAGTTCTGTGTCTCCTGGGGATCGTTGCGCAGATCGTAGAGCTCGTCCTGCTCATAGAGTCGGCGGATGTACTTGAAGTCCTGCGTTCGACACATCGCGGCCTTGGTATGCCACGGTTGCTCATCCGAGACCTGATGCTTAATCCTGGGCCAGTAGAGGCTGACGCTCGGGTCCTCCATGTCCTGCACCGAAGGAAGCTCCATGGCTTGCGTCTCCCCGAGCAGTCGCCCGCCTTCAGAGAAGATGGCGTCGCGATGCTCATCGGTCTTGCCTGCTAGCACGGGAAGCAGGCTCCGCCCGAAGTGCCAGTAGCCAGGCTCAATACCGGTGAGGCCATAGATCGTCGCGGGGAAGTCCACCAGCTCGACCAATGCCTCGCTCACTCGCGGGGCCACGGGGACGTCCCGCGGTGGCTTGATGATGAAGGGCACGCGCGTCAGCGCGTCTTCGAAGGTGTTCTGCGTCTTCTCGACAATGCCGTAGTCGCCGGTGTAATCGCCGTGATCGGCAAAGACGATGACGGCCGTGTCATCGTACAGATCGGCATCCTTCAATGCATCCATAAGCAACCCGAACTGGTGATCCAGGCGGGCACACATCCCGTAGTAGACCGCGCGGAGCTCCCGCCATCGCTCCTCGGACCATCCGCCGAGGTCTTGCGTCTCGTAGATCGCCTTCAACAGCGAGGATTTGCGGCTCCAATCCTCGGGCGTCTGCGCGCGGGGCGGGATCTTGCTGCGGTCGATGAGGCTGTACCAGGGCTCCTCGACGCCATAGGGCGGGTGTGGATAGGTGAGCGGAAGGAAGATGCACAGCGGCTGATCCGTCGGCGCGTTCTTGATGAAGTCCACCGCGCCTAACACGTTGGCCCAGTCGCTGTCGTAGTAGATTTCGTCCTCACCGGTGTCCAGCTCACCGACGTAGAAGGAGTAGTAGCTGTCGCTGTCGGGGGCCTTGCGCCAGATGTCCTCGCGATCGATCATCCACATAGGCCTCGGCGGTCGGTCCGGTTTGTACTTGACATCACACACGTCGTCGTAGCCGAACTGCCCGGGGACGAGATCATTCTTGCCACCCCACCAGACGAAGTACCCTGCATCCTTCAGGATCCGTAGGAGGTTGGGCTCCCCCTCGCGCTCGCGCAGCATATAGTGCATCGTGCGGTGGCCCCGGACGTGGGGATACCAGCCCGTCATGAAGCTGCATCGGCTGGGCGTGCAGACGGTGTTCTGACACGCCGCAACGCGGAAGGAGACGGCGTCTTCCTCCACGAGACGGTCCAGATTCGGGGTCACCGCAGCTGGATTACCCAGGTGCCCCATGACATCACCCCGCCACTGGTCAGGGTTGAAGATCAGAATATGCGGTCGCTCCGGCATAGCTCGCCTCCTGAGTGTCTAGACTCTTGACGTCATCCAAAGAGGCGTTTGACCAACGCCTCCGGGTATCGGGACTTCACCTGCTTTGTCGCTGTGGCCCGCTTCACCGGCGGCAGCTTAAGGATGACGCCGAGCAGCGCTGCTATGGCCTGGTGGCTTCAGAGTACCTGGTTGTCGAAGATCAGGTTCTGCAGCTTGCCCCGCTCGATAGCCATCATCGTCCAGCAGGATCGCTCGGCTTGCCAGCCGATCCAGGATCTTTCGCGCCTCCGCCAGCTCCATTCGCCAGGCTTTGCTTGCCTTCTCCGCCGCGAAGGGCTTGATGGGGAGTTGAGCGACCAGCCACGCCTCCGGCCTCCTCGGCCCCCAGCCATTTCATCAGCGCATGCCCAATGGCTTTGTCTCCATCCCAGGCGATCACGTAGGACACCTCTCCCTTCTCCTGTCGCTCAAGACGGTCTCTATGCTTTTCAGGTGGCCCATAGGGGAGTTGCTGTTCGACGCGCATAAGCTCGCTCCTCGTGATGGGCCTGACCTCAATCGTTGGCCGTGTCACGGGCACCTTTCCCTGTCTCGTCTCCTGGGCTCTCCTGTTGTATATCGAGACGCTTCACCATACGGCGGCTCAACGTCTCGTAGCCTAGCTTCTCGTAGAAAGCGCGGGCGCCCTCGTTGAACTCGAAGACATTGAGTTCGACCCGATCGATGCCCCGCTCGTGCGCCCACTGCTCGGCAGAGGCCATCAGTTGCCGCCCCAGTCCCCCGCCGCGGGCGTCGGGAACGACTACAAGTGTGTCGATCATCACATACTGCAGTGGGACGAGGATTGGGATTTTGGGAGCGTCCCGTATCATCAGCACGACACAGCCCACAATCTGACCATCGTTCACCGCCACGATGATGTCCGAGTCGCGGCCCACGATCAGGCTGCGGATATAGGCCATCTCCCGCGGCGCCCCCCGGGCTTGCTGGAAGAGGTCAGGGAGGGCCTCGCGATGGAGGCGATCCACCTCTTCGAAGAGCTGGGACAGCGCCCGAAAGTCGGCCAGCATCGCGCGTCGGATCTTCGGCGCCATTGGCGGGCTATGCTCCTTGCACCGTTTCACGTGTCCTGAGAGTTAGGCTCCCTGAAGGCGCTCATGTCCGAAGTGCTCTCGGATGAACGGCCACGCTCCGTCTTTGTAGTAGCGGTGTCCCTCATGGCCAACGTAGAGGCTGCAACGCTCCGGAACGCCCGCCACCGCATAGACCTGCTTCAGGCGCTCGAAAGCGACCTTGACGTGCTCAATAGGAAAGATGGGATCCTCCCGGCCCGCTATCGCCCGGAAGGGCCGTGGCGCGATGAGCCCAGCGACGTCGTACATCTCGCCGAGGCGCAGAATCCCTGGGATGTAGTTGCACGCGCAGTGGTGGATAGACCCGATGCTGCCGCTGAAGGTGCAGAAGTAGCTACCGGGCACCGCAACCGAGATCCGGGGGTCGCATGCCGCCGCAAAAAGCGAGATCGTGCCCCCGCCGGAGTTCCCGGTAATCGCGATACGATCTGCGTCGACATCTTGAGTGTCAAGAGCCCAGTCAATCAGGCGAGAGACATCCCATACCCGATCCCCGATCGGCGTGCGGCCCACTAAAAGATCGTGCATCAGCTGGGTTCGGCACGAATGAAGGGCATTCTCCGCCATATCCCTTGGCGTGCGCGTCTCGCCGAAAGCGCGCGTCGTTGGCGCGATGGTCAGATAGCCCTCGGACACAGCCTGGACCGCGATATCCCGTTCTCCCGCTTGGATCGATGCGGCCTCCTGCTCGGTCTCGGCAATGCCGATGTAGATGTGGGGGTGGTTGTGTCCGTGAGGTGTCAGCACCAAGGGGAGCGGCCCTCCCCGCCGTTTGGGTCGGAGCAGGTAGAAGGGCAAAGGGACTGTAGGCTCCACCCAGAGGTGCCAGGACTCTCGCAGGTACGAGCCCATGTTGACGGAGCCGTCCTGTTCCGCACGGGGGCTGTAGCCCTGCAGGTCTGTCGCGATCACATCCAGCCCGAGCGCGTCCCGGAGGCGGGGACGGAACGCGTCGCGCCAAGCGATCCACGCTTCGCGGGTCTCTGCCCGGAAGGCAAACTCCGCTTCAGCCTCTGCGGCTTCGTAAAGAGTCTGGAAGTGCTTCACGGCGTCGTACATCGTGGTCCTCCATCGTGGTTTGAACGTAGGCGTAACGCAGTAAGTTGTGTGGTAGAGAGGTCGACCCTAGATGACGCGCAGGCCGAGGCGATCAATTTGTTCGATCGGCGCACGTGCCCTCAAGAGCTCGCCCCGTAATGCGCGTTGCATGCGTCGGAGCTGCTCCGGCTCTTCCATGGCCAAGTTTTTCAGCTCATTCATATCGCTCAGCTTGTGGCTGAGCCAGGTCGATTCTTGCCAGGATTCACAATCGATGACCGGGCGCCGGCCCTGGGCGTATGGGCCTAGGTCGTAGTTCAAGAACTTGGAGAGACAATACCCGTACCAATAGAGAGGACGGTTCACCGGCACCGGCGATTGATGGAGCACCCAGGTCCCATCGGTGATGGAGACGCTCTTGCCGAACTGACCGTAGATCGCGTAGTCGCGGGTCGCAGTGCTGGCGTCCTTTAGCACCGACAGCAGGTCGACGCCGTGCAAGGGCCGGTCCTCGGGGAAATCAGGCAACGGTCGATCAACGGCCGCGAGCACCGTCGGGTAGAGATCGACAAGCTGGACGAGCTGAGAGCGTCGTTCGCCTTGTCCGGCTTCAGGGTGGGCGGCGATAAAGGGGATGTGGCCCACGGCGTCGAACTCGTGCGTCTGCAGCTTCCCGATGCGGCCATGGTCTCCGTTGAAGGTGGCGTGGTCCGTCGTGAGGATGACCAGCGTCTCCTTCCAAAGGTCCAGCCGATCCAAGGTGTCGAGGAGATGACCTAGCCAGCGATCGAGGAAGACTACCTTTGCGGCGTATCGCGCGCGGTAGGCTCGAAATTGTGATTCGGTCAAGACGTCGCGCCATTTGTCGTAAGGGGGCGCTGCGGTCATATCCGTCACGTCGTATCCGCGAGGATCGAAGCGTTTCAGGATATCCTCCGGCGGGTCCCAAGGCTCGTGGGGGTCGAAGATGTCGAGGTGTAGGTAGAAGTCCTCGTAGAGCGCATGGTTGCGCTCCAGCCATCCCATTGCTTTCTGCACGACTTGCGCGCAGAAGTAGTCCTCGTCAGATTGTCGAATATGGTGAACGTTTCGCCAGTGGCGCTCGTTCTTGGTCAGATGGTCGCCTTCGGGACAGCGAAACGACGTCTTGGGTGCAGTATAGAGGGCGTCGGCCTCGCACCCACGGACGAAGTCGAAGCCTGTGTAGCCCATATGGTAGTTGCCGGAGCCCTGCTCCCAGAGGTGGAAGTGGTCCGTGATCAGGTAGCTGACGCGATAGCCCTCGCTGACGCTCCATTGAACCGAGCGGTTCGGGGGCCCGGAGACTTGGCGGGGTAGATCGAAGTCTTCCTCTTCCAGCGGTCCCCACCCGCGCTCCAGGAACTCGTAGCGGCCTGTATAGATGTCCCGCCGCGCCGGCATGCACGGGGTGCTTCCGCAATAGCATTGATCGAAGACCGTGCCGCGCTCTGCCAGGCGATCGATGTTGGGCGTCGGCACCACCCAGTCGGGGGCCTCTCGACTCCAGCATTCGTTGAGGGGACGACCGTGGTGGTAGGGCCCGCAATGGTCTCGCCGCAACGTATCACACAGTATCACGATGACGTTCATCTTAATGACCCCAAGGTCCTATCCCGATGTATCCAGAGGAGCAGCCTCGGTCTTGTTGATGATCAGGGTCTCGGCAGCCGGGTTGCGGCGGCTGTTGGCGTAGGCACGGAGGGCTATCCGACGCGTGCTCGCCATGGCGGCACATGCATCTGCGATGGAGACCATCATCTCGGTCGGCATCTGCGCCAGGAAGGTTGGCGCATCGATTTCGCCGGCAAACATGCGCTTAGCTTGCTCAAGGAGCGCCGCAGCGCGTTCCCAGCCGAGCAGGCGAAAGATAAACAACGAGACCGGGGAGTTCTGGAGGTCGAAGCTGGAAGAGCTGGCCCGACCAAAAGCCAGCAAACCAAACAGCGTCGAGGACTCACTGACGGAAGGGACGGTGGGGACATCTGGAAGGAAATGCTCCAGCCTGCGGGCGTCCACGCTGTCATCCGGCGCGCCCAGGAAGAGGGCAACCGGCGCATCTCCCCCGGTGATCTCGGCCAAGGCCTCCAGAACGCCAATGGCCAGGAGCTTGAGCCCCAGATACTGGCGCGCGGTATGGACGTTGCGATAGGCCATCGCCACCATCCGGTCATACTCCCCTTGAGGGGGCACGCCCCGGTACTGGTTGAAGATGGTCTCGGGATCGAGGTGGTTCAGGACCGTCTCCATCTTCTGCAGGGCGCGGCGATAGTTGCCCAAGGTGTAGATGCCGGGCAAGCGCAAGGAGGGGTTTGATTCCGGCAGTAGCTTCCACGTGTTGTCGAGGAAGAGTCCCGTGTCCTGTTCGGAGAACTTCTCCACGTCCTTGTTCGAGAAGGCGACCGCCCACGTGACAGCCTCGTAGATCTCGTCCAGCGACATCCCGAGACTATAGGCTGCGTTGATCGTGCATAGGCGCCTCTCCAAGACCTCGGCTGGGGACTCTCCCTGAGCATTTTTCCCTCTAAATGGGATGGTCGCCTCGATGCAGGCGGTCGCCTTGGTAAGATCCCGGGCTTCAACGATGCCCTCGAGCTTCTTGTTCATCAGAAGCGCACTCAGGAATTCATTCCGGCACTGAGAGGATAGACAGCTGTGGTCCTCTCCGAAACCGAAGATATCTAGTGTGAGCCGGAACATCCTATCGTCGGCACGGATGCTGTCTACGAGTCGGAGATCCCCCTCTTTCTCCTCGATGTAGGGCGCCAAGACTTCCTCGATCTCGGGTATGAACCCCTGATCGATCTCATAGTAGACGACATCGTGGAAGAGCGCTGCCAGCGCCTGAATCGGGTTGCTGGGGTCGCAGAGCTCGAAGATGTGCTCCGGGGTGTGGAAGGTGCGAGCATTGGTGCTCATCGCCTTGTGGACCATAATCCCCAATTCCTCCAGCTGGATCAGGGGGATCTCAACGCCCAGTCCCTGGAGGGCGTCGCGGAACAGGGCGATTGTTTTCTGGATTGTGCCAGGTGCCATATCACTCACTGTCTGGGCTGGAAGGCACGGGAGTTCTGTTGAGTTTGGTCATTGCCACCTATAATATGTCAGGGCAGCGGCTTCTGTCAAATCGATGCTCAGAGATAGGCCCCGGCCTGGGCTCGTGCTAGATTGGGCGACCGTCTGCATCACAGGTAATGGAGGGTACATGACATCCTACACTGCGCAGTATTCTGAGATGACTCAGTTGTTGGCCATGCACGCCGACCGATTCGCCGATCGGCTGGTGCGCGTTCGGGCCGAACTGGCCTTTGCCAATCGCCTCTGTGGGGCCTATCCCGAGCGGGCTGGGGAGTGGCAAGCGCGCATTCTGGAAGCGGCGCAATTGGTCGATGACGGGTTGCGTCAGGGCGCTTCCGACGTGACGTTGCTGACAGAGAAGGCCGAGGCACTGATGGCGCCCCTAGGGGAGACGGCCAAAGCGTACACTCTGCTCTGCGTGGGACATGCCCATATCGACATGAATTGGCAATGGTCCTGGCCTGAGACGGTGGGGCTGACGCACGACACCTTCCAGACGATGTTGGCGCTGATGGATGAGGTCCCTGAGTTTATCTTCTCGCAGAGTCAAGCCTCCGTCTATGCCGCCATGGAGAAGTTCGATCCTGCCATGTTTGAGCAGATCCGGCGCCGAGTCCACGAGGGACGGTGGGAGGTGACCGCCAGCCAATGGGTGGAGGGCGACAAGAATATGGCCAGCGGCGAGAGCATAAGCCGGCACCTGCTCTATACCCGGGCCTATTTCCGTGACAAGTTTGGGCTCTCCGCGGAAGATGTACCTATCGACTTCGAGCCGGATACCTTCGGACACCCTGCCACGCTGCCGACGATCCTGGCCCGGGGCGGCGTACGCTATTACTATCATTGCCGAGGAAGTCGTGGCCCCCATCTCTACTGGTGGTATGGCCCTGACGACTCGCGTCTCTTGGTGCTGAACGACATCCAATGGTATATGCACTTCGATGAGGCCTGGCGTCAGGTAGCCGTGGCGCCCAATATGGCCGATCCCCTGATGGACTTCGCTGGCGCCACGGGGCTTAAGATCATGCCCGTCCTCTATGGTGTGGGTGATCACGGCGGCGGCCCAACCCGCAGGGACCTGGACCGTCTCCTGGACATGGACTCCTGGCCTGTCTACCCCAATGTGGAGTTCTCGACGCTGCGGCACTTCTTTGAGAGGGCTGAGGCCGAGGCGGGAGATCTGCCCCAGATCCGCGGCGAGCGCAACTTCGTCTTCGCCGGCTGCTACACGTCCCAGGCAAGGCAGAAGGAGGCCAACCGGCATGGTGAGAACCTGCTCTACGCCGCTGAAGCGGCTGCAACACTGGGGTCTCTGCTAACAGACGTGCCTTATCCACAGGCGAATCTCGAGGAAGCGTGGCGCTACCTGCTCTTCGACCAATTCCACGACATACTCCCGGGCTCCGGCGTCCGACAGACGCGCAACTTCACCCTCGGGCGAGCCCAGGAGACGCAGGCTGCAGCCGGTATGGCTCGGACGAACGCGCTGCGGGCTTTGAGCTGGCGGGTCGACACGGCAGCGTTGCTGGAGGGCTTTGCTGAAGGAGGGCCCCTCCGCGCATACAAGGACGACCGAGAGGCTGGCATTGCGATGGGCGCAGGGGTGGGCAATGCCACGGCATCGGGCGGAGAGTCGGCTTTCAGCGTGACCCGGACCAGCGACCGCGCCTATCTCATCTTTAACCCACTGGCTCATCGGCGGAGGGAGCTCGTGAGGGTGAAGCTTTGGGATACGCAGCTAGATCCAGCGATGTTGGTGGTCACAGGCGAAGCGATGGCCCCACAGCCAGCCCAGGTGCTGGATTCAGGCGTCTATGCCGGTCACCGGTTTCTGGAGATTGCGTTCCCTGTTGACGTGCCGGCCTTGGGCTACCGAATCGTCTGTGTGTCCGATCGGCGCGTCGAGTTGGGCTTGCCCGCACCCGAAAGCCCAAGTCTTTGGGACGGCGTCGGTGGCGCAGCGCGCACCCGTCAGCCCGAGGATTGGACTATGGAGAACGAGTTCTTCATCGCGAGGCTAGATCCCGCTTCGGGTACCCTATTGAGTCTCGTGGACAGACGAAATGATCGAGAGTGGGTTGTGCCGGGTCAGCATCTCGGCGTTCTGCAGATGTGCTTGGAGGTCTTTGAGGGCATGTCGGCGTGGGTGATCGGTCAGTTCAAGAGGCGCGAGGATCTCCTCGACGGCGGTCGACTGACGCGCGTTCACCAGGGGCCCCATCTGCACACCTTCCGGTGGACCCGTGCCCTTGGTGCCACATCTATAGAGGTGGACATCAGCTTGGCCGCGGGTGTGCCCCGCATCGACTTCGAGCTGCGGGTAAACTGGCGCGAAGTGGGAAGCCGGGAGACCGGGATTCCACACCTCCGGGTGCGCTTCCCGTTGGCGATCCTGGACCCCATAGCCCGCTATGAGATCCCCTACGGTGCTCTACGCCGCGATCTCTTTGGTGGAGAAGAGGTGCCTGCCCAACGTTGGGTCGATCTCTCGGAGGGCGACGGGGCTGGGGTGACGCTCGTCAACACCTCCAAGTATGGCTTCAACGTCGAGGCGACATCGCTCAATATGACGTTGCTGCGGGCCAGCATCGATCCGGACCCCCTCCCCGATTTGGGCGAGCACATCATCCGTTATGCGCTGGTGCCTCATATGGAGGGCTGGCGCGAGGGTGACATGATGCGGGCCGGCGAGGATCTCAACGTCCCGCTTTCCGTGGTCAGCTGCGACTTCCACCGAGGGGACTTGCCCTTGTCGCAGTCGCTGATCTCGGTGACGCCCTCGAATGTGCGCCTCGTCGCCCTCAAGCGTGCCCTGAGCCCTACTGAAGGATCTGTCCTGAGCGCAGCCGAAGGAACAGCCCAGGATAGCGAGGGCTTTGTGGTGCGACTGGTCGAGGCGGAGGGAACCACGACCGAGGCTGAGGTGGCGATTTCACCCCTCCTGGTTGGGGATCAACCTGAGACCGTCGAGGTGGATACACTGGAGCGCCCCCTGGAGGCCAGCGCTGCGCGGTGGGAGAAGGGGGCCCTCAAGGTGCCCATACCGGCGTCTGGGATCGCAACGGTGTGGATCCGCGGGGGATCCTCTGACTCCTAGTGCCACACGGCTGTAGCCGCTATAGTCAATCCCAACCACGGAGTAGACACTGATCGAATGGACAACCACACGCCGGAAGTCAGGGATGCACACGTTACGCGCAACGTCCTTGCGCTCATCGGAGACTTCTTTTTCTTCTCCGTGGGTTTTGCTTTCTACGACCCGCTCGTCGTGATGCCGGCCTTCGTCAATGAGTTCACCGGCTCTGAGTTGATTGTGGGGGTACTGTCGGCGTTGCGTGTAGCGGTGATCACCCTACCGCAGATCTGGGCCGCCAGCGTCCTCGAGGCTCGTCCCCGGATGAAACCCTTTCTGATTTGGTCCAGCACCCTCGGGCGTTTGCCGGTCCTGGTCCTAGCCTTCGCCGTGTTGTGGTGGGCCGAGACCCAGACGTGGCTCGTGATCGGCATCCTGGCGATTACTGTGATGCTCTTCTACACCTCCGAGGGGTTGAATGGGGTGTCGTGGCCTTCGCTCGTGGGCAAGGTCGTGCCTGAGGGCTTCCGGGGGCGATTTTTCGGGCTCGGTCAGCTCTTATCCAGCCTTGGGGCGTTGGCTGCCGGGTTCCTGGTGAACAATATCCTCGATCAGCAGGCATGGGCGCGTGCCGACCGGTGGGCGGTACTCTTTATCTGTGGCTTTGTGGGTTTGATGATCTCGGTCGCCAGTATGCTCTTCATCCGCGAAGAGGCCGTGCCAAGCGGGACGGAGAAACCCAATGTCCGCAAGAGCTTGGGCAAGATGTGGTACTATCTCCGTGCAGACCGCTGGCTTGGGCGTGTCATTCTAGTGCAGTTGATCCTGGGGATGGGCACGGCGACCTTTGCTTTCTTCGTCGTGCGCGCCCGCCAGGTTCTGCCGGGAGCCGAGGCCATGGTGGGGACCTTTTTGATTCTTCAGAGCGTGGGCACAGGAACAGCCGCCGTCGTCGGAGGGTTACTCGTCGACCACGTTGGCAGTTGGGCGGCCATACGCGTCACGGCGATCCTCGAGGCGTTGGTGTTGGTGGCGGCTGCACTCGCCGGATTCGGTGTCTTCCCCTTCGTGCTCTACCATCTGGTCTTCCTGTTGATGGGGTACGTGAACGGCGCCTCTTGGTGGAGTTTCAGCGTCTATCTGTTGGCGCTGGCACCAGAAGATCGACGTCCCTTGTACTTGGCGACCAGCGGTGTCTTGGGCAGCATCACGATCGTGGGACCCGTGGTTGTGGGCGCCCTGATGGAGACGGTTCTACCGGAGGCGGTCTTCGCCGGGGCAAGCGTCCTGGCGATGATAGGCCTAGTGCTGGCGTGGCGCCTTCGTCGAGGCATTGTTTCCTCGGGGCTCAGCCTATGACGTCCGCTCGATCAAGTCTGCCGTCCGCGCTACAGCCAGGTCCACCTCGCCACGCACCGTCGTCGTGAAGACGACGAACTGCTCCCCTCCAACGAACCGGGGATGCGGGTCGATGTGGTAGGTGCTGCCGGCCAGATCGGACATCTCGGGGTTGTCGGCTATCTCCACGTAGGTGTCAGTGACGCGGTTCAAAAAGCCGACCTTCGATGGGCAACCACGATAGAACCGCTCGTTGGAGTCCGCGACCATATACCGGCAATCCGCCGTCGCGTGGGCATGCCAGCAATGGTTGGGCCAGGCGACCTTCTCGACTTCCTGCGTGTGAATGTTGGTGCGCCATGCGTCGTTGCCCCAGACGCACCAGACGTGCTCGCCGTCGGGATCCCACCATTCGTGGGTCACCCGGGTCGGCGTGGAGAAGACTGGCCGGGCTGATTCGCCACGACGGATGAGCCACATACGATCTACGATACCAAACCGAAGCCCGGTGATCGGGTCGGAGTGATTCTCCTCGGCGAAGAGGACCAAATCGGGGTCTGTGGGGCTGAACTGTGCGTGGTTGTAATTGCGGTCGAAGCGCTGCCAAGGCTCGAACTTGCCCCCGTCGATGGGTAGGCTGCCCATCACCCATTGCAGTCCAAACGCGGCGTCGACGAAGAACTCCTTGCCGTCAGCGGAGCGTGTGAGATGGGTTGCAAGTCTGGAGAAGGGGCGATCGCCGATCAGGCTGGGCGGCAGCGCGTTCACGAGCTCTGCCACGCCCTCTGCCTCAGCACCGCGACGCCAGATGGCTGGCCCGGTGCTCCAGTAGACATCGCCACTCGCCACATCCACGAAGGGCGACACAGACTGAAACTGCGTTTCCGGATAGTGCCGAATCTCGTCATGCTCAAAGTCCACGACGCCTAGGGTCCGGCCTGAGGCGGCGGAGCCCGACGGTGGAAAGGCACAATAGAACCACAAGTATCGGCCATCCTGGCTCATGCTGTCATTCACGAAGTAGAAGGCCTCCTGTACGGGGGCGACTTTCTCTGTGAGTAGGTGGATCGTCACTCCAGTGCTGGGATGCGTCCACGGCGTGAAGAGCTTCGATGCTTCTAGGGCGATCATGCTGTTTTTTCTCCTTGGAGCTTATGGAACAGGAACGCGTTTGGGCGTGTGGAACGATCTTGGATGAGTGTACCCGCTCTCAGTCATTCCACAACATCCGATTAAGCACAGCCGCATGTCGGTGGGATATCTTGTGCGCTTTGACCTCCTGCGTATGCTTAGGGCTAGGTTGCCTAGTGGCAAAGGATGGGAGTCTGGGTGCAGATGAAGACGGGTGTGATGTACGAGCGACGCTATGATGTGATCGTCAGTGGAGCCGGCGTGGCCGGTGTGGCGGCGGCTCTCGCGTGCGCTCGCAAGGGCCTGCACACGGCCTTGGTGGAGAAGACGGTCCTCGTCGGCGGCTTGGCAACCGCGGGCTTGATCAACATTTATCTACCACTCTGTGACGGGCACGGACATCAGGTGATCTACGGCATCGCCGAGGAGTTGCTGCACCTCAGCATTCGGTACGGCCCCGGCGAGATCCCCGCGGTGTGGACAGAGTCGCGCGATGAAATGACGGTCCCTGAACGCTCAGCACGTTATAGCACACCCTTCTCTCCTGCGGCCTTTGTCTTGGCCCTTGACGAGGTGCTTCTCGAGGCGGGGGTCGAGCTCTGGCTCGACACCCTCGTCTGTGCACCCATGATGGACGGGGATCGCGTTACGGGTATCGAGGTGGAAAACAAGACCGGGTGTGGTCTTCTGCTTGCGGGTTGCATCATCGACGCCACCGGCGACGCGGACATTGCCTATCGGGCCGGCGCGCCCTGTGTCGAGGCTGACAACTGGCTCTCGCTCTGGGCGGTCGAGTCCTCGTTGGCGAGGGCTCGGCGGGCGGCTGCGGACCCCGAGGGAGTTAGCCTGCTAGAGATGGTGCGGGTGGGCGCGAGCGCCACCGGGCACGGGCACCCTGTGGATCAGCCGAAGTATTCGGGTACCGAGGCCACGCAGGTGACGCGCTTTGTGCTGGAGGGGCGCCGTCTCCTTCGGCAGCACTATCAGGATCTGCACGCTGAGTCCGGCGGGCAAGGGCGCCACCAGGACTTCCCCACGGCCCTCCCGGCGATGGCGCAATTCCGCACGACCCGCCGGATTGTGGGCTTGGAGACGATGACGGTCGAGCACGCTGATAGGCATCTTCCAACGTCGGTAGGCGTCATCCCCGACTGGCGACGTCGGGGCCCGGTGTGGGAGTTTCCCTATGGTGCCTTGGTGCCTCAGAAGGTGTCAGGGCTGTTAGTTGCCGGGCGTTGCCTCTCCGCAGAGGGCGAGGCGTGGGAAATTGCACGCGTGATCCCGCCCGCGGCACTCTCCGGGCAGGTGGCCGGCATGGTGGCAGCTCTGGCTGTACGACGCAAGACGCAACCGGCTGGGCTTCCCCTGCGAGACATCCAAGCTGCGATCGTGGAGGCAGGCCTGCCCCTTCACAGATCGGATATCATGGATACTTGATGGGTGCTATGCTAGGCCCCCTCTAGACTGTTCGACAATTCATAGGAGCTAGCTTTATGCTGTCACAGACAATCTCTTCTAGGCGCCGGCAGCGCGTCCTCTATGTGGCTGCGGTTGCGCTTTACTGGGCCTCCCTCTATTTCTATATGCCGACGCTCTCGGTCTATGTGGAATCGAAGGCAACACGGCTAGGACTAGTTGGCGTGGTGCTTGCGATGTACGGCCTGTGGCAGGCCGTGATTCGCCTTCCTCTTGGTATCGTGGCCGACTGGGTAGGGCGCCGCAAACCTTTTATCATCGGCGGTTTCATCCTCGCTGGCCTCGGTGCTCTTACGATGGGGCTCGCTGATGATGTCAACGGCCTCATCGTTGGGCGCGCGCTGACGGGGTTTGCCGCGGGCTCGTGGGTCCTGCTGGTTGTCGGGTTCAGCACTTTCTTCCCCCCCGAGGACGCCGTCCGCGCATCAGGTATCTTGACCGCCGTAGGCGGTATCTCGCGCATCCTTGTCACGAGTTCGACAGGCCCCCTGAACGCCCTTGGTGGTTACGAACTTCCCTTCTTTGTGGCGGCTGGGGCAGCCGGCCTTGCAGCGGTGGTCATGCTCTTCACGCGAGAGGTGAGAGGCGATGTCCAAGCGCCTAGCTTTCGAGAGATTGGCGGACTGATCACTCGACGCGACGTGCTGATCCCCCCAATTCTCGGCATGGTACTGCAATACGCGATCTGGTCTTCGACGTTTGGATTCACGCCTAACCTTG
The DNA here is from genome assembly GCA_049975205.1 of Anaerolineae bacterium. GTDB lineage: Bacteria > Chloroflexota > Anaerolineae > B4-G1 > SLSP01 > PWVB01. Next base: position 25,095 of record JBNGDL010000003.1, read on the forward strand.
CGAACAACCTAGGAGCCAGTGACACGCTTCTTGGTATCCTGGTCAGTATGAACGTGGTTGTCGTCACCTTGGGGAATGTGGCCACCACAGCCACGGCCAAGAGGGTCCGGACCCGTTGGATGGTGGCCTTGAGCTTCGTCTGTGTCGGCCTGGGCCTCGGTGTGCTCTCCCTCGCCAAAGGGATGCCGTTGGTCTTTGCTGGTCAGGCATTGATGGGGCTCGCCAGCGGTGTGGGGTACCCCGTGCTGATGGGCCTGACCATCCGCTACGTGGATAGCCGGCAGCGGGCGACCGCGATGGGCCTCTATCAGGCGGTCTACGCCATTGGCATGTTCTCAGGCCCATGGCTGAGCGGCATGCTCGCCGATGAGATCGGTATTCAGTCGATGTTCGCGGTAGTGGGCGTCGCCTGTCTTGTGTTGGGGTTGGTCGGGACGAGGGCGTTGGAGATTCGAGAGTAGGTCTGTAACGATAAGCCTTAGGAGGAATCCGAGATGCGAATCAAACAATCTGTCTGCTATCCGATGGTGAAGCCCGCTGACCTCTCCTTAGAGCGCTTTGTTCCGAGGGTGGCCGAGATGGGATTCGAGGCGATCGAGCTGTGGCAACGTGATGAGATGTTCGGGGACGTGGTGGCGCTGGCGAAAGCGTACGGCCTGGCGATCGCCATCATGTCCGGCCACGAGAGTCTCGAGGTGGGTCTCAACGATCCGGCCCAGCACGACCGTATTGAGGCCGAGTTGCGGGAGTCCATCGACATCGCCTCAGAGGTGGGCATTCCCGGCGTGATTTGCTTCAGCGGCAACCGCCGCGAGGGCGTCGATGACGAGGAGGCCATTGCGATCACCGCTGCTGGCCTCCGGCGCGTGGCACCCTATGCGGAAGCAAAGGGTGTCAACCTGAACCTGGAGTTGCTCAATACCACCGTGGACCACCCGGGGTATCAGTGCAATCACAGCGCGTGGGGCGTGGCTGTCTGCGAGCAAGTGAACAGCCCTAACGTGAAGCTTCTCTTTGACATCTACCATATGCAGATTATGGAGGGCAATATCATCAGCACGATTCGCGACAATATCCAGTGGATCGGTCACTTTCACACAGCCGGGGTGCCCGGGCGTCGTGATTTCGACGACACTCAAGAGCTGAACTACAGGGGCATCTGTCGCGCGATCGCTGAAACCGGGTACAATTTCTACGTGGGCCACGAGTTCATGCCCCGAGGTGACGTCTACGAAGCGCTGGAGCAGGCGTTCAAGATCTGCGATCAGGGTTAGACGACCTCTTGCCTGTCTCATAAGCACTGTGATTTTCCTATCTATCCAAGGAGTGACCTATGACAGCATTCCCACGAACGACCGTTGGCGGTGTTTCGCTGCCCCGGCTCATCATCGGCTCTAACTGGTTCTTGGGTTGGTCCCACACCAGCGCGGCGAAAGACAAGTTCATCCAAACCTATCAGGATCGTGACAGCGTGGCTGAGATCCTGACGACGTTCCTGGAGTATGGGGTGGATGCGGTCATGGGCCCAATGTCCGATCAGCTTGAGGAGGCGGTCCAGGAGGCCGAGCAGCGGTCGGGTGAGGAGATCATCCGGATCATAACCCCTCACTTCAATATCCTTCCCGATGGCCCCGAGGAGCTGCAACCCGAGCGCGTCTTCGACCAGTGCAAGGCGATGAATGCCACCTTCTGCATGCCCCACCAGTCAATGACCGATGCCCTTGTGGACCGGATGTACAAGAAGATCCGGGACATCGATAAGTACACTACCATGATTCGTGACCGGGACATGATCCCAGGACTCTCGACCCACATGCCCGAGACGGTGGTCTATGCCGACCAGACCGGCGCCGATGTCGAGACCTATATCCAGCTCTACAATGCCGCCGGATTCTTGCTGCAGGTCGAGGCTGACTGGGTGATGCGCATCATCCAGAACGCGAAGAAGCCTGTGATGACGATCAAGCCGCTGGCGGCAGGCCGGCTGCTGCCGGTTGTGGGCCTGGCCTTCGTCTGGAACACGATTCGCGAGTGCGACATGGTCACCATCGGCACTACGACGCCGGCGGAGGCACGTGAGGTTGTTGAGATCTCCCTGAATCTGTTGGAGAAGCGGCTGCCGGAGAATGAGTTGCAGCGGACGCGCAGCAAGAGCTCGCTGGGCTAGGCGACCATCATCATACCCGGAGCTCGGTGGAGAATCCCCTGGTCGCGGCGCGGTACGTGATGGAGGGGAGAAGGGGAAGCTGACATGGGCAAGGTACTGGTGATGTACGATAGTAAGGGGGGCAACACCGAGGCGATGGCGACGCACGTCGCTGAAGGAGCGCGGCAGATTCCCGACATCGAGGTGCGGCTGCTTCGCGTTGACGATGCCACCGCCGATGACGCCCTCTGGGCCGATGGGATCGCCTGCGGCACGCCCACCTACGTGGGCCTAGTCTCGTGGAAGATGAAGAAATACTGGGACGACATCGCTTTGACTGTCTGGGGCAAAATGGACGGCAAGATCGGGTGTGCCTTTTCCACCTCTGGCGGCTGGGGCGGCGGCGCAGAACTGACTTGTATGTCGATTCTCACGATGTTGATGAACGTCGGGATGCTGACCTTCGGCGTCACCGACTACACGGGTTCCCAGTTCACGCTCCATTATGGCGCCGTCTCGGCGGGAAAGCCCCGAGCGGAGAAGGAGGTCGAGGCTGCACGTCGTCTGGGCAAGCGGCTGGCGCAATGGGTTGCTTGTTACATCGATGGGCGTGCGGAGCAGCACCCAGGGCCGATGAAGGGACGGTAGAGGGGAGCGTCGCGCCGTCGACGTGGAGAACGCTTGTCTCTGCTGCGCTTCCTCGTCGTCTTTGTGCGTATCGAGTTGCTGCCGGAGATCCCCCGGTTTCTAGCTTCTGTCCACGGCATTTGCGGCGATCACAATCAGCTCTGCCGCAGCCTCAAGGGGAATCCTTGACGTGTCGATGGCCAAGTGGTAGTACTTGAGATTGCGCCAATCGGCGTTGTTGAACATCCGGCGGATATATTGACGCTTCTGCTCGTCCGACCGCTCGATCAGCCGGGCGGCGTCGATGACGGAGAGCCCCTCGCGATCCATGATGCGCTTGGCGCGGATCTCCTCCGGGGCGTAGAGCCTGACGTGTAGAGCTGTGGGCCACTCTCGCAGAATCATCTGACCGCCGCGCCCTACGATTATGGCGTTTCCCTGCCGAGCGTAGTCCTCGATTGCGTCTCGCAGTACTTCTGAATAGGTCTTGTCGTCGATGGCGCCCTGCTTATCAAAGGCCGAGGCCTGTTTCCGGTAGAGCGACGTCATCTCTCCGCTCACGAGGCGCGAGCGCTTCGTGATGCTCTGCTCCATCTCCAGCACGGCGTCTACGTCGATGCCGGCCTCCTCGGCGATCTGCATGAGCAAGTCCTTGTCCACGCGGCAGTAGCCCAACAGTTCGCAGGCGCGGTCCGCGATTCTGTCGCCTTCGCTGCCCAGCTCTCGTGAGATCGTGATGACGGCCATGGTCACCTCCGGGTGTCCTTTCCTCCTGGTGCTGATCCTAATGGTCGGGGCTGACAGTGAAAGTGCGCGTTGCAAGGGGTTCTTGTAACTATGTTTTAGCTGCACTTCGCGGTCCTGTCAATTGATGAGTTGACGCCTCCGGGCTAGCCAAGGTTCTCTGGGCGATCGTGCGCTCGACGGCATAGAGTGTGGAATGGCACTTTGTAGTACGCGGCAAGGATAGTACAATCTTTGCATAGACCTGTGACATAGCCATCTCGCCAATGGAGATATCGCCAACGGAGCCGTCGTCGAAGTTCGACTGGATCAACCTGAGCCCCGAGCCAGGGAGCTTCACTTTCGGGTATTGTGACCGCTGTCCCTGGTATCCCACGAGCCGGTACCACCTCGCGCTTCGTATCCCTCAGCAGAGTCGTCTTCCGAAGCCCGGAGAATCCGCCGAGGTCGGTCATATCCATCTGCGCTGGTCCGCCGATGGGCGCCGGTTGACGGTCGACACGATGCACGAGGGCGAGCGCAAGATCTACCTCCTCGATATGAGAGCGTATCTGTTGACTTGATGATCGAATCCCTAGCATTCCCCCAATGTGTTGGCGCGCCATCCTTGATTCGCGGTCGTGGGATGACCCACGCTCTGTCGGCTCACAGGTGACGCCGCCTGTAGTCAAAGGAGCCAAGATGAAGATCAGTGATGTTGTGTTGTTCAAAGTGCGAGGCACCTGGCAGAGCCCGGATTTCCCGCCGGGCAACCGCCAGTCGCAAGCGCTGGACGTCTATCCTGAGTTCAACGAGAGAGACTGGACCAAGGGCCCTGAGGGCCCTCAGCCCATCAGTGAGATCTACGTCGAGATCGAGACCGATGCCGGGATCTCGGGCCTCTTCGGCCCCATCGACGACTATCAGGCCTATGTTATTCGGACCTTCCTTCGCCCTTTTCTTCTGGGCAGGGATCCCCTCGCAACAGAGTTGCTCTATGATCAGATGCTGCGACTCCACCGCCACGGGCGGTCGGGCATGTTTATGACGGGTGTTAGCCCTGTCGACTGCGCGCTCTGGGATTTGAAGGGCAAGGCCTGGGGGCAGCCGATCTACAGGCTGCTGGGTGGCCCAACACGGCCCTCGGTGCCGGCTTATGCCAGCATGCTGGGCTATTCTGTCGAACCTGACGCCGCGGTGGAGATAGCGTTGGACTTCAAGGAGCAAGGCTTCGCGGCTCAGAAATGGTTCTTCCGTTACGGTCCCGGCGATGGTGCCAAGGGGAAGGAGCGAAACGTTGCCCTTGTCCGGGCTCTGCGAGATGCCTTGGGCCCTTACTACACGCTGATGTTCGACGCCTATATGGGGTGGGACGGCCGGTATGCCGCGGAGATGCTCGAGACGCTTGCACCATACAAGCTAACGTGGCTAGAGGAGCCCCTGCCGCCGGAGCGTGTAGGCACCTTCAGGAAGCTCAACGCTGGATCCAAGGTGCCATTGGCAACCGGCGAGCATGTCTACACCCGCTGGCAGGTTAAGGAGCTGCTGGACGCGGGCGCCATCGACTTCGTCCAGACCGACCCCGACTGGACCGGGGGCATCACAGAGTTGGTTAAGATTTGCGCCCTGGCCTCGGCTTACGACGTCCCGGTGGTCGCCCACGGCCATTCGCTCTTGGCCGCCCTGCACGTTGCGGGCTCTCAATCCCCGACGACTGTGCCCTATGTGGAGTACTTGGTCCGTCACCAGGCACGCAAGCAGGCCTTCCACACTCCAGCCTACGGGCCTGAGAAGGGGCATGTCGACTTGCCGGACCTGCCTGGCCTGGGGCTCGTGCTGGACGAGGCCAAGGTCGAGAATCGAGAGCCGCTGTGAGATGTTGCTGTCGTTCATCGTGCACTATGAACGAATCTAGTCATACAGTCAGAGACTTAAGGAGATAGTTTGTATGCCCACCTTCAAAGTCGGTATTATTGGTACCGGGCGCCCCTGGCGCCAGCCAGGGGCAACTGGCTTCGGCATGGCCCATCTTCACGCCGCTGGCTATGCGGCCTCACCGGACGCCGAAATCGTCGCGGCAGCAGACATCAACCCCGCCAACCTCGACGCGTTCTGTGAGGAGCACGACGTCCCCCGCGGATACCTGAGCGCCGAGGAGATGCTCGCTAACGAGGAACTGGACATCGTCAGCATCTGTCTCTGGCCCCATCTCCATGCGCCAATGACGATCAAGGCTGCCCAGGCTGGCGTCAAGGCCATTCACTGCGAGAAGCCGATGGCGACGACCTACGGCGAAGCCAAGGCCATGGTCGACGCTTGCCAGACTCATGGTGTGGTCCTCACCCTGAATCATATGCGGCGTTTTGGGCGGCCTTTCCGGAAAGCCAAAGGGCTGCTGGACGAGGGCGCGATCGGGGAGCTAGAGCGCCTGGAGGCTTACACCTCCAATCTCTACGACTGGGGCACTCACTGGTTCGACATGCTCTTCTATTACAATGACGAGACACCGGTTGACTTCGTGATGGGTCAGATCGACGCCCGTGGCGGTCGTCCCATCTTTGGCGCTATGGTAGAGGGCCAGGGCCTGGCGTGGTATAAGTTCAGGAACGGTGTCGCCGGATTGATGGTCACCGGCGGCC
>JBNGDL010000003.1:31329-136400 GCA_049975205.1 Anaerolineae bacterium
CTACGTGGAGGCGAATGGCATCCAACTGCACTACTGGCGCACCGGTGATGGTACCAAGCCGCCGTTGGTCCTCTGTCATGGCTTCAGTGATAACGGGCTCTGCTGGACGCCGGTGGCTCGCGCGCTGGAGGCGGACTTTGACATCATCATGGTCGATGCGCGGGGCCACGGGCTTTCCGAGGCGCCTGATGAAGGTCACACCACGCCTGTGCGCGCCGCCGATCTCGCCGAGTTGGTGAAGGCGCTGGATCTAGAGAAGCCTGCCGCGCTCGGGCACTCCATGGGTGGCGCCATGGTGTCCACGGCGGCTGCGGGCTATCCTGGCCTCTTCGGAAAGGTGATCCTTGAGGACCCCGCGTGGTGGGAGCAGGATAGCCCCCGTCGCACGATGACGGATCGAGAACGGACGCTGTGGCGGACCCAGCGTCACGAACGCGTCGTGGCCCAGAGACATATGTCGCGTGCGGCCCTGGTCGCATTGTGCCGAGAGGAGTCTCCGACCTGGTCAGAGGCCGAGATCGGCCCCTGGGCACTCTCCAAGCAACAGCTGAGTCCCAAAGTAGTCAGCGACGAGGAAGCCTACCCCACGCCCTGGCGTGAGATCGCGAAGGCGATCACGGTGCCTACTCTGCTGATCACGGCCGATCCGGAGAAGGGCGGCCTCGTGACCCCCGAGATGGCTCAGGCAGCGACCGAACTGAACCCGAATATCCAAGTTGTGCACATTGAGGGTGTCGGTCACAGCATCCGTCGGGAGAACTTCGACGCTTTCATCAGAGCTGTGCGGGACTTCCTGACCGCGTAATGGCACAGACCAAAGGAGACGCTATGATGCGAAACTGGTTAGTGGGTTGCGGCGCATTGACCTGGCCTCGTGAGATGCCGCGGGAAGAGGTCTGGCAGGAGATTGCCGATGCGGGTTACGACGGCGTCCCGGTGAGCCCGAGACTCGGTACGCCGGAAGAGGTGTTGGCCTTTTGTGAACGGGCTGGCCTCAAGCCGGCCCCTGGTTACCTTGCTGGTGACTTCTGGAAGCCAGAGGAAGAAGCGATCATTCTGACGCGTGCTGAGGTCTACGCTAAGTTCATGCGCGAGGTGGGTTGTACGGAGCTCTATCTCGGCCCCGGCGGCTTCGAAGGCTACGTTACCGCCTCCGGGTCTAGCCGGCGCCAGCTGGCAGGTCACGTGGGCCCCGGGGATGCGATGACCGATGCTGAGTTCGGGCAGTTCGCGAGGGCTGTGACCAAAGTGGGTGAGATCACGCTGGCCCACGGGGTCCGGAGCTGCTTTCACAACCATGTGGGCAGCGTGATCGAGACCCGAGAGGAGGTTGACCGACTCTTCACCATGGTCGACCGCGATGTCGTCTTCCAGGGGCCCGACATCGGACACTTGGTCTGGGCTGGGATTGACCCTGTCCAGTTCTGCGAGGACTATGCTGACGACATCAAATCGGTTCACGTCAAGGACATTGACGCGACTGTGCTTGAGAAGGGTGTGGCGGCTGAGTGGGATTACGGGCAGTTCTCCTCTGGAGGCATTTTCGCCGAGCTGGGCGAGGGATGCGTGGACTTCCCAGCGATCTTTGAGATTTTGGAGAGCGCCGGCTACGAGGGCTGGATCATCGTGGAGACCGATGAGACGACCAAGCCAACGGCCTTCGAGAGTGCCAAGATCAGCCGGGCCTATTTACGGAGCTTGGGGATTTAATGAGTGAGAGATCTAAGGAGACGATGATGGCTTTCAAGATCAACCGTGGTACGAATATCTCGCATTGGCTGAGTCAGAGCCAGAGCCGTGGCGCGGAGCGCCGGGCGTTTTTTACCGAGGCGGATGTTCAGCGCATCGCGGAGATGGGGGACGGCGTCCTCGACCATATCCGCCTCCCCATCGATGAGGAACAAATGTGGGACGAGGCTGGCGAGAAAGAGACCGAGGCCTTCGACCTGCTGGACTCGGCCCTGGACTGGTGTGATCGCGCGGGCTTGCGCGTGGTCGTGGATCTGCATCTCCTGCGGACCCACCACTTTCTCGACGAGGAGGATCCGCTGCTGTTTGCCGATCCTCGTGAGGAGGAGCGCTTCGCCGACCTCTGGCGTCAGCTTTCGCAGCACCTTGACGAGCGCTCGATCGACACGGTCGCCTATGAGCTGCTCAATGAGGCCGTGGCTCGGGATCCTGAGGACTGGAATCGCGTGGCGATGGCTGCTTATCACGCAATTCGTGAGCGAGAGCCGGAGCGCACCATCGTCTTGGGCTCCAACTGGTTCAACCAGCATCACACCTTCCGGATGCTGCGGGTGCCGGACGACGATGACACCATTCTCACCTTCCATTACTATCTGCCGATGTTCGTCACCCACTACAAGGCGAGCTGGTGGGCTGGCGGTGGTACCTACTCCGGGCCTATCCACTATCCCGGCAGTCCTATTGCCGAGGAGGATCTGGTCAAGCTGGATCCGGAGTTCCGGCGTCAGATCGAGGAGAATGACTGGAACCGTCCGTTCACACGTGGCACCATCGTCGAGGACCTGGCGCAGCCTCTCGCTGTCCGTGAAGAGACCGGCTTACCGCTTTACTGTGGTGAGTTCGGCTGCTACGACCGCACGCCGGATGCCCTGCGCGTCGCTTGGTTCCAGGATATTCTCTCCGTCTTCGACGAATATGACATCGCCTGGGCCAACTGGGACTACAAGGGCGCTTTCGGCATCGTCGATCACGCGGGGAAGAAGACCGCGATCGCGGATGTCCTGTTGCGCGACCCGGCTTCGAGCCCGGCTTGACATCCCTTTCTAAGAGCCCCATCTGGGCTGACCCGAACATCAGACAGAGTCTCCGAGCAGTCTCACGCTGTTCGGAGACTCCGATTCCTCCTGTTGATTGGGAGGATCCACGCTGGAGAGGTAACTATGAATGACAAACCCACTATCGTGACCGAACAACCGCGGATTCATCTTCTCTGTAACGCTCACCTCGACCCCGTCTGGCTCTGGGAGTGGGAGGAGGGGGCTGCGGCGGCCCTCTCGACCTTCCGCACGGCAGCGGACCTCTGCGAGGCCTTCGACGGCTTCGTCTTTAACCACAACGAGGCGCTGCTTTACGAGTGGGTGGAGACCTACGAGCCGGCCCTCTTTGTTCGGATTCAGCGCCTTGTGCGTGAGGGACGTTGGCACATTATGGGCGGATGGTACCTGCAGCCCGACTGTAACATGCCTAGCGGCGAGTCCTTCGTGCGCCAGATCTTGGTTGGGCGGCGTTACTTCCAGCAGAAGTTCGGTGCGCGCCCGACGACGGCGATTAATTTCGACCCCTTCGGTCACAGCCGCGGTCTGGTACAGATCCTGACCAAGAGCGGCTACGACAGTTACCTCTTCTGCCGGCCTTCTGAGGAGTGGCGTTCCCTTCCGGATAGTGATTTTGTCTGGGTGGGATTCGATGGCTCAGAGGTGATCGGTCACCGAACGATGACGTGGTACAATTCATCGCTGGGGCGCGCCCGGGATAAGGTCGAGCGGTGGATGCAGGAGCACCCTGATCGCGACCTGAGCCTCGTTCTTTGGGGCGTCGGAGATCACGGCGGCGGCCCCTCTCATCAGGACGTCGCCGAGTTGCACGCGCTGATCGCGGAGACCGAGGATATCGAGGTGCTTCACTCGACCCCGGAGGCCTACTTCGCGGACCTGCGCCGTCTACACCAAGGCCCGGACGGCAAGCTCGATCTCCCGCGTCACGAGCACGACATCAACCCTTGGGGGGTTGGGTGCTACACCTCCCAAGTGCGCGTCAAGCAAAGCCATCGCGCTCTCGAAAACGCACTCTACGCGGTCGAGAAGATGGCGTCCACGGCGGCGCTGCAGGGCCTGATGTCATATCCCAGAGCCGACCTCGAAGCGGCCCAGCGCGATCTGCTCTTCGCCGAGTTCCACGATATCCTGCCGGGATCCTCGATCCAGCCCGTTGAGGAGATGTCGCTGCGGGTCCTTGACCATGGGCTGGAGGCCCTCTCTCGGCTTCGGGCCCGGACCTTCTTCGCGCTCGCCCAGGGCCAGCCAAGAGCTGCGCAGGGGGAGATCCCTATTCTCGTCTACAATCCCCACCCATACCCGGTGCGAACAACTATCGCCTGCGAATTGCAGCTGGCGGACGCGAACTGGGAGGATGTTTACACGCAGGTGCAGGTGATGAATGCAGGTGTACCTTTACCGACGCAGGTGGAAAAAGAGCTCAGCAACCTCAGCTTGGACTGGCGGAAACGCGTGATTTTCGAGGCGGAGCTGGCGCCGAGCCAGATGAACCGCTTTGACTGTCAGTTGGAGACGTTGCCAAAGAAGCCCCAGGTCTCGCTTGTCGAGGAAGACGGTGCGTTTCATTTTGAGACGGAGCGCTTGGACGTTGTGATCAATGCCGAAACAGGCTTGGTCGATCGCTACGAGGTGGATGGCGTGTCGTATCTAGCGCCGAATGCCTTTGCCGCCCTGGTCTTGGCGGATAACGAGGATCCTTGGGGCTCGCTGATAAGGGGGTTCCAGGATGTGGTCGGCAAGTTCGAGTTGATGACGCCGGCAGAAAGCGCGGTCTTCTCGGGCGTGCGCGCCGACGCGCTGCCGCCCGTGCGCGTGATCGAGGACGGCGACGTGCGGACAGTAGTCGAGGCGGCCTTCAGTTATCGGCGGTCCGCGCTCTGCGTCCGTTACCTCCTACCCAAACACGGAACTGACCTTGAGGTAGATCTCCGCGCACTCTGGAACGAGAAGGACAAGATGCTGAAGCTTTCCGTGCCCACGACGCTGTCGCAGGCGCGATATCTTGGGCAGGTCGCCTATGGCGTTGGGGAGCTTCCGAGCAATGGGGATGAGGCCGTGGCTCAGAAGTGGGTGGCCATCGTCGACGAGGTATCGGACCGCGCATTGACCTGCATCGACGATGGTATCTATGGATCGGACTTCGTGTCGGGGTCAAGCCCGAGCGATACTGAACGAGCTGTCTCCAGTCAGCAGGAAGGAGAGCTGCGCCTTTCGCTCCTCCGCTCACCCGCGTACGCCGGACTCCCCGTCTACGAGCGCGCAATCGTGCCCCAGGACCGGGCTACCCCGCGCATGGACCAGGGCGAGCGACGCTTCCACTTCTGGTTCAACGCCGGCCCCATTCAGACTCGTCTTGCCGCTGTCGATCGAGAGGCCTTGGTTAGGAACGAGCGGCCTTTCGCCCTCTCTTTCTTCCCGCACGGCGAGGGAACGCCGGTGAGCCCGGGCATCGTCCTGGAGGATACCGTGGTGCAGATGACGGCCTTCAAGCAGGCGGAGGACGGTCGAGGCTACATCCTCCGGCTCTACGAGCCGAGCGGCCAGCCGAGGATTACGACGGTCAGGGTCCCGCTTCTCGATCTTTCGGAGGAGGTGGCGCTGACGGCCTTTGAGGTGAAGACGCTCTACCTGGATGCCGATGTGGGCACGATCACTGAGACGGACTTAATGGAGGCCTGAACCCTGCGATCCGCCTCGCTGCTCATCAAGGTGGTGGTGGCTGGGACGGGACACGCGGCATCGATAAGATGGTTTCCCTCGCATGCGCATGCCACAGACAGCGTGCGGGTCTATGAACAAGAAGGGGAGTGCCTATGACGTTCAATTGGGAGTTTCCGTATCCGTCGCAGCGCATGCCGATATTGGCCGAAAACATCGTGGCGACCTCGCAGCCTTTGGCGGCTCAGGCTGGGCTGCAGGCCCTGCGCAAGGGCGGGAACGCCGTCGATGCAGCACTGGCGACGGCGATTGCCCTGACCGTGGTAGAGCCGACGAGCAACGGCATCGGCAGCGACGCCTTTGCCATCGTGTGGGACGGCGATGAGTTGCACGGCTTGAATGCCTCGGGACGGTCTCCTCAGGCCCTTTCCCCAGAGCTCTTTGAGGGGCTGGCGTCGATGCCGGCGACAGGTTGGGGACCCGTGACGGTGCCTGGCGCGGTCAGCGCCTGGGCAGCCCTGTCGGAACGGTTCGGGGCCTTATCCTTTGCCGAGCTCTTCGAGGATGCGATACGGTATGCGCGTGAGGGCTACCTCGTCTCACCGATCACGGCCCGCGTGTGGTCTTATGCCGAGCGCCGCTATTCGGCGTTCCCCGCTTTCGCTGAGACCTTCCTCCCAGGTGGACAGGCGCTGCGCCCCGGGGAGAGGTTCGCCCCGTCCGATCACGCTGAGACACTGCAAAAGATCGCCGCGACCCACGGAGAGGCTTTCTATCGGGGCGAGTTGGCCGAGCGCATAGCGGCTCACGCTCGTGAGACCGGCGGGTTTATCACGGAGGAGGATCTCGCCGCCCACAGCCCTGCATGGGTATCACCGCTGGCGCAACGCTATAGAGGACATGAGCTCCACGAGATCCCTCCCAACGGGCAGGGCCTGGCAGCGCTCGTCGCGTTGGGCATCCTGCAGCACTTCGACTTGGATCGGCATCCCGTGGATTCGGCCGACAGCCTGCATCTGCAGCTGGAGGCGATGAAGCTGGCCTTTGCTGAGGCCTATCGCCATATCGCGGACCCAGACTGGATGGAGGTCACACCAGAGGCGATGCTTGACGAGTCCTTCCTCGCGGAGCGAGCTCAGGAGATCTATATGCAGCACGCGCGATTTCCGAAGTCGTCGCTGCCCGTTGACCACGGCACCGTCTACCTGACCGCGGCGGACGAGCGTGGGATGATGGTTTCCTACATCCAATCGAACTACCAGGGCTTCGGGTCCGGGATTGTTGTCCCCGGAACCGGCATTGCCCTGCAGAACCGGGGCGCCTGCTTTACGCTTGAGGAGGGCCATCCCAACCGTGTCGCCGGTGGGAAACGGCCCTTCCACACCATCATACCCGCCTTCGTCACGCGCGTGGGGCAGCCTCTTATGAGTTTCGGCGTGATGGGCGGTCGGATGCAGCATCAGGGGCACGTGCAGATGATGGTGCGGATCTTTGACTACGGTCAGAACCCCCAGGCGGCGTCGGACGCGCCTCGCTGGTATCTGGACGAGGATCTCACCGTGCACCTGGAGCCCGGCTTTGCCCCTGGGGTTGTCGCATCACTTCGCCAGCGTGGTCACACCGTGGTCGCTGACCAGCCGCCTGGACGTTTCGGCGGCGCCCAGCTGATTTACCGTCTCGACGGCGGCTACTGCGCGGGCAGCGACTGGCGGAAGGACGGACAGGCGGTGGGGAGCTAGCTGCTTGTCCGATCTGGGAAACAGGCTCAAATGGTGCTGTCCCGCACCCTTGGAGAGGATACAGTTGGTGTGTAGCTGGAAGGAGAACTGGGAGGCGACCCGGGAGCATTTCATCGGTTGGTGGCGACAGGATAGCCTGGTGCTCCACGGAACGCCCTTGCCCTTCGCACAGCCCCGGGAGCCAGCCACCGATCCGGGTGAGGCGCCGGACATCACACACTACTACACCCAAACCATAAAGATTGGGACGTGTGACTAGAGAACGCTATCGCGATGTTTGACGTGGCCCACGGCGGCTAACCGCCGGTGAGGCCGACGACAAGCGTCGCGACCTTCTGGGGCATCGACAAGGAGGTTGCCCATGACACTGCATGTATGGCTTGCTTCGTCTCTGGATCGTCAGTTTCCGCATACGCCATCGCCTGAGCCGCAGCCCTTGACGCTTCACGGCGCCCTCAATGAGCGCCGGAGCTTTCAAGTGGTCGTGCGACTGGAGGACGAGGAACGACAGGGGGTTCGCCTCATCGTGGACGGCCCGTCGGGTTGGCCGCTGCGCGTCCGTCGCGTGGGCTATGTCCCGGTTCGCCACCACAACCCGCCGGTCGATGAGGACACCGACGCGCTGGATCAGATTCCCGGCTACGTGCCCGATCCCCTCTTCGACGATGACGACCACTTCCTGCCTTCCGGTGAGACCCACGCTTTCTGGGTGACAATTCAGCCTGGGACCGAGACACCGGGAGACTATGAGGTCGCGGTCCGTGTCGAGCCAGAGCGGGGTGAGCCAATCAGCCGGGTCGCCAAAGTCTGCCTCCACGATGTGGTGTTGGCGCCCCGGCGCAATTTCCACGTCACTCAGTGGATCTATGTCGATGCCTTGATCGACTGGTACCAGACAGACCTCTTCGATCAACGCTTCTGGGAGGTCCTACAGCCGTACGTCGAGGATCTGGTGGCCCACGGGCAGGATACGCTCTATGTGCCCGTTTTCACACCGCCCCTCGATGGGGTGAAGCGGCCCAGCCAGCTTCTAGACGTGAGGCGTATTGGGCCCGATACCTACCGCTTCAACTGGCGTGACGTCAAGCGCTACGTGGATCTGGCCAAGGCGAGCGGTATCACCCACTTTGAGTGGTGCCATCTCTTCACCCAATGGGGCGCGAGGGAGGCGATTCGCGTCTATCAGGGCCAAGGGAAGGACGAGCAGCTGCTCTGGCCTCCCGAGACGGCGGCGACCTCCGATATCTACCGCACCTTTCTCTCGCAGTACCTGCCCGAGCTGCACCGGTTCCTGGAGCACGAGGACATCCTTCATCACTCCTTCTTCCACCTCTCCGACGAGCCGCACGTGGAACAGCTGCCCCAGTACCGCGAGGATCGCGAGATGCTCCGCGAGCTGGCCCCGTGGATGGATGTGATGGATGCACTCACCGACATCGGATTTGCCCGTGAGGGTGTAACCGATATGCCGGTGCCCAGCATCCGCACGGCCCTGAACTTCGTAACAGAGGGCATCCCTTCTTGGTGCTACTACTGCTGTGGGCCGCGCGGCCCTTATCTCAACCGGCTCATGGATACGCCACTCGCCAAGATTGCGATGCACGGTTTCCTCTTCTACCGGTGGCCTCTGCAGGGCTTTCTCCATTGGGGCTACAACTACTGGTACGAGTCGCAGACCCGAAACCTCATTGACCCCTACACCGTTCAGGAGGGGCGGGCATGGTGGCGGGGCTGGGCTTACGGCGATCCATTTCAGGTCTACCCTGGGCATGACGGGCCTGTCGACTCCCTCCGTTGGGAGGTTTTTGGCGAAAGTCTGCAGGACTACCGCCTGCTCCAGACACTGGATCTTTCGCGCGCCGACCCTTTGTTGGCGTCAATCCGCAGCTTTGCGGACTTCCCCAAGACCCCAGCGTGGCGGGAAGGCGTCCGGGCCGAGCTCTTCGCTAGGGCTGAGGGCACGCCGGCGGAGTGATGGTCTTCGTCCGATATCACAGCCTTCGTCAATGACAGCCTGAGCGCTTCTCATCCACGGGCAATGTTGTAAACTTGGCCCCTATGGATGAGTCAAGGCCCAGAGAAATCGTCGTGAATAGATCGGCGTGGACCCGAGGCGTGAGCCGCGCCCTGCCGATCGTGATGGGCTATATTCCCATCGGTTTCGCGTATGGCGTGCTGGCACAGCAGGCTGGACTCAGTCTGTTCAACACTTTGGCGATGTCGGTGTTGGTCTACGCGGGCTCCGCACAACTGGTGGCAACCGGCCTCTTTGCGGTGGCTGCGCCGCCCCTCTCGATCGTCGCCACTACCTTTGTGGTTAACCTGCGGCATCTGCTCTTTTCGGCGGCGCTTTCTCCCTATCTCAAGAGGTGGCGGAAGCTGGAGCTGGCGGCTTTTGCCTATGAGCTCACCGACGAGTCATTCGCGCTACACAGTGCGCAGTTTCCGGATGGCGTGCCGCCGAAGGCTGAGGTCTTCGCGCTGAACGCGACGGCTCAGGTTTCGTGGGTCCTCGGCGGGCTATTGGGCGCGCTGGTGGGTGGCTGGGTCACCGACGTCGAGCCGTTGGCCTTGGACTACACGCTGCCGGCTATGTTTATCGCACTCCTCGTCATGCAGATCAAGGCGCATACCGAGGTTGCTGTGGCGGTGCTGACCGGGCTATTGGCCGTCGGACTGACGCTCTTGGGCCTGGATCGTTGGAGCGTCTTCGTGGCTACCCTCGCTGGCGCTACGATCGGGGTCCTCCTGAACAGCCTAGGGGCGCGCGCTGAGGGCTCAGGCCACCTACCCGGAGGAGAGGCGCAGTGATGGATCAACGGACCATCTTCGTGACGATGTTGGGCATGTTGGTCGTGACCTACCTTCCACGGGTGTTGCCGCTCTGGCTCTTCTCATCGCGGTCGCTGCCGCCGTTGGTGGTCGCGTGGCTGCGCTATGTGCCCGTAGCGGTGCTCGCGGCGATGCTTCTGCCATCCCTTTTGTTGGTAGAGGGCCGCATCGACCTGGGGCTCGGCAATGTCTTTCTCTGGGTAGCACTCCCCACCGTGCTCGTCGCCTGGAAGACCAAGAGCCTCTTTGTCACGGTATTGGTCGGGATGGTGCTGGTGGCTAGCGTGCGGGCTGTGATCGGTATAGGATAGGATCTTGATGACCCGGGCATATTACAGACAAACGACGCCCAAGGAGGTTGGCTGGCGATGAAACCCTTTGTGTATGAGGCGCCCGCCTCGGTCGAGGAGGCCGTGGCGCTGTTGTATGAGTACGGCCCGCGGGCGCGCCCCTTGGCAGGGGGCACGGATCTCCTGGTGCAACTCCGCCGCGGGCGCTACGATCTTGATCTGGTCGTTGACGTCAAGCGCATACCGGCGCTGACGCGAATCGATTTTGACCCTACGGAAGGCCTGACGGTGGGGGCCGCCGTGACCTGTGCGGCCTTATGTGAGCAGCCCACGGTGCAATCGCTTTACCCCGGTCTCGTCGATGCTGCCTCGATCATTGGGGGCGCGGCGGTTCGCGGGCGCGCTACGTTGGGCGGTAACCTCTGCAACGCCGCACCCAGTGCCGACGCCATCCCGGCGATGATCGTGCTGGATGGGATGGCCATCGTGGTTGGTCCCGAGGGGGAGCGCCTCGTCCCTGTGTCGACGTTCTGCACGGGGCCGGGCCAGACGGTGTTGCGGCGCGGGGAGCTGGTCACCGCGTTTCAGGTCCCTGCACCGAGACCCCACACGGGGGCAGCCTACGTGCGCTTTATCCCTCGCGGCGAGATGGATATCGCCGTAGCCGGTGCCGGTGCTTGGATCGCCCTGAGCGCCGACAACACGACGATCCGTGATGCGCGGATCGCGCTGAGCGCAGTGGCCCCGACGCCGCTCTTTGTCGAGTCGGCGGGGGCGGCGCTGGTCGACCAGGCGTCGACGGAACAGATCTTGGATGAGGCTGCGCGTGCAGCGCAAGAGGCAGCGAGCCCAATCACGGATACACGTGGCACGACAGCACAGCGTCGGCACCTGGCCGGCGTTCTGGTCAAACGGGCCCTACGAATAGCTGTCGAGCGCGCCAAGGCGGGCACGGTCGAGGAGGTGTAGTGATGGCGCAGAAACGGTTGGTGTCGGCCGTTGTGAACGGTGAGGCGACTGAGTTCTTGTGTGAGCCTCATCAGAGCCTTCTTACGTGTCTTCGTGACATCCTCGGTCTGACCGGAGCCAAAGAGGGCTGCAACGATGGCAACTGCGGCGCTTGCAGTGTTTTGTTGGACGGTCGCCTGGTCAATTCTTGTTTGGTGCTTGGCGTCGAGGTCGATGGACGAGAGGTGACCACCGTCGAAGGCCTCGCTGAGTGGGGCGGTCTTCATCCGCTTCAGGAGGCGTTCATTGCCGAGGATGCCCTTCAGTGTGGCTATTGCACGCCGGGGATGCTCATCGCGGCGAAGGCCTTGCTTGACCGAAACCCGAACCCTGACGAGGAGGAGATTCGGGCGTGGTTGGCTGGCAACCTCTGCCGGTGTACCGGGTATGACAAGATCGTGCGCGCCGTTCAGGCTGCTGCGGAGCAGATGGCGGCGCGAGCCGCGACCGAGGAGGTGAGCCGATGACCGACAAGCCGATGAGCTCTTCACGCCAGCCTCTCTCCGTGGTAGGCACGCGTCCAGCGCGTGTGGATGCTGCAGACAAGGTCGTAGGGCGCGCGCGTTACGCCAACGACGTGCAACTTCCAGGCATGCTCGTGGGCAAGGTGCTCCGCAGCCCCCACGCGCATGCTCACATTCGGTCGATCGATACGAGCCGAGCTGAGGCGTTATCTGGCGTCTATGCCGTCGTCACGGCTACCGACCTTCCTGAGCTAGGCGCCGAGGCCGAGAGAACCATCGATGAGAAGCAATTCCGCGACCGTACGCTTGCCAGCGACAAGGTGCTCTTCGTCGGACATCCAGTCGCCGCGGTCGCGGCGCGAACCGAGGCGATCGCTGAACAGGCGCTTGATCTGATCGACATCGACTACGAGCTCCTTCCGCCGGTGGTCGACGTGCTCGCCGCGATGGAACCGGATGCCCCGGTCCTGCACAAGCACCTCAGAACGCGCTCGCTCGCCGGCAGCGGTGAGGAGTCCACGAACGTCTCGTGGCACTTCGAGCAGGTGCACGGCAATCCGGAACGCGGGTTTGCCGAGGCCGACGTCATCGTCGAGCGTGAGTTCAGGAGCACGATGGTCCATCAGGGTTATCTCGAGCCGCACGCGTCAACGGCGGTCTGGACCGAAAGCGGCAGCCTGACGGTCTATGCGACAACTCAGGGCTCCTTCGCGGTTCGGGACCATCTGGTCAGGTTGTTGAGGATCCCGATGTCGAAGGTGCGGGTGATACCAATGGAGGTTGGCGGGGCCTTTGGCGGCAAGAACACCAGCTTCGTCGATGGTGTCACCGCATTGCTCGCGCGCAAGGCTCACCGCCCGGTCAAGGTCGCGATGTCGCGTTATGAGACTTTCCTGGGCACCGGGCCCACGCCAGGTTCCGTGATCCGTGTCAAGATGGGTGCCACACGCGAGGGCCGCATCACAGCCGCGGAGGCAACCCTGATCTACGAAGCTGGGGCCTATCCCACCTCACCTGTGGGCTCCGGCGCTCACGTGATGCTCGCTCCCTATGAGATTCCTAACGGGCGACTCGAAGGCTATGATGTCGTCTTGAACAAGCCCAAGGTCGACTCCTACCGGGCCCCAGGCGCGACGCAGGCTTGCTTCGCCGCTGAACAGGTGGTCAATGAGCTCGCCGATGAGCTTGGGATGGATCCCATCGATTTCCGGCTGTTGAACAGCGCGAAAGAGGGGACGGAGATGATCGACGGCAGCGTCCACCACAATATCGGTGCTGTCGAGGTCCTAAAGGCTGCCAAGGCTACTGCGCACTATCAGGCTCCGCTCAAGGGGCCGAACCGTGGGCGTGGCGTTGCGCACGCCTTCTGGGGCAACTGGGGCGCGCGCTCCAGCGTCACGATCACCGTCAATCCCGATGGCACGGTCTCGCTGGTGACCGGATCCGTAGACATCACGGGGACCCGTACCAGCGTCGCGATGCAGGCTGCCGAGGTTCTTGGCCTGCCGTTGGACGAGGTGAAGGCGACGGTTGGCGATACAGACGTGATCGGCTATTCTGACGTCAGCGCGGGTAGCCGCACCACAGTGGCGACGGGGCACGCTGCTGTCAAGGCAGCCCAGGATGTCATCCACAAGATGCGCGCTCGGGCGGCTGAGATTTGGGAGCTCCCTGTTGAGAGAGTGGCCTTTGGGGGCGGTCAATTCCGCGCTGAGGGCGACGCCGAGAAGACAATGACATTCGGCGACTTGGCAGCACTGCTGCCCGATACCGGCAACACGGTCATCGGCGTGGCCAACGTCGACGTGCAGGACTGGGGTGCCTCCTTTGGCACCCACATCGCCGATGTGGGGGTGGATCCAGAGACCGGTAAGGTGACCGTACTTCGTTACACTGTTGTTCAGGATGTCGGCAAGGCGATCCACCCGATCCAGGTGGAGGGACAGTTGCAGGGTGGAGCGACCCAGGGGATTGGCTGGGGCCTCTACGAGGGCTACGATTTCGATCCTGAGGGGCAGATGCGCAATCCTCATTTCCTGGACTATAAATTACCCACGGCGTTGGATGTCCCGTTCATCGAGACCGTGTTGGTGGAGGTGCCCTATCCCGGTCACCCCTTTGGAGCGCGCGGAGTCGGTGAAACACCCATTATGCCGCCCCCAGCCGCCCTCGCCGAGGCGATCCAACAAGCCCTGGGCGCGCGGGTCTGTGAACTGCCCATGACGCCAGCGCGCATTTTGGAGGCGATAGGTGCGATCGAGAGGGCTGATTAGGGGTAGCCCATGCCAATGGTGGTAATCCCTCACCTGATGCGCGACCTTACGGGAGGGCAAGCCCAGGTCGAGGTGCCCGGACGTACCGTGCGAGCCGTCATCGAGGCCCTGGAGATGCGCTATCCCGGGGTGAAGGGCCGCTTGTGCGAGGGCGAGGATCTGGCCTCCACACTGGCTGTTTCCGTCGATGGCACACGCTCGCGATTGGGGATGTTTCAGCCTGTGGGTGAGGCCAGTGAGATTCGATTCCTGCCGGCGATTGAGGGCGGGTAGCAAGGGGAAAACGGGGGGAGCCTCAATGAAGATATGCGAGACCCGCGCCGTTGGGCTTCCAGGAGGGACACCGGAAGAGGGTGGTCTGACGAGATCGCACGGGAAGACTGTGTCCACACCTTGGTTGCCGTTCTTACGGATGAGGGTGTCGTCGGCTTTGGAATCGCGCTGCATCGGCTGGATGGCCATGGAGTACGGTGCGTCCCTGATTCCTCACGGCTGTAACACGGCAG
The DNA here is from genome assembly GCA_049975205.1 of Anaerolineae bacterium. Lineage (GTDB taxonomy): Bacteria > Chloroflexota > Anaerolineae > B4-G1 > SLSP01 > PWVB01. Next base: position 45,904 of record JBNGDL010000003.1, read on the forward strand.
TCGGGCTGGCAGCGGACTTGCAGCTCGCTTCGGCGCTTCCCCAAACAGACCTAGTAGGGTATTTGACCGGCTCGCCCTATGTCGATGAGTTGGTGGTTGACGGATGGCGCTGGACGAGGATGGCATGCTGGCGATCCCGACCGCAGCAGGTCTAGGAATCGAGTTGGGCGGGGACGCCGTCGCTCGTTGCGTCGATGGGCAGCTCTGGATCGATGATTGAGGATCTCAAGCTAGTTCGCCCCTCTGTCGACCTACAGGTGGCCTTCCTGGCGATGGCCGAGGATTTCCGCCTGGCCGGAGACGACCGCTTCCAGGGCATGCATGATTTGTTACATAATCACTTCGCGGACTTCGTGCGACGGCTCCACCGGATGGCCCAGGGACTCGATCTCAAGCCAGGATGGGTCCCGCAGACCACATTCTGGTCCATCATGCCGAGCGCGTCCATAGTCATCGGCATGTTGCAGTTGCGTCATCAGTTGACGCCGGCGCTGGAGAAGGAGGGCGGGCATATTGGCTACAGCATCGTGCCTTCCTGGCGCGGTCAGGGCTATGGCACTCGGCAGCTGGCACTCGGCTTGGAAAAGGCGCGAGCGCTCGGTCTCGACCGCGTTTTGATCACCTGCGATACCGACAATATCGCCTCGGCCCGTGTGATCCAGAAGAACGGCGGGCAGTTCGAGGACGAAGTCATCTCTGACTACTCGGGCAAGCCGGTCTCGCGGTATTGGATAAGGTTGTAGTCGTGGGGCGTGGCAGGTTGGGGGCATCTCCAAACCGTGCCTGCAGCAGCATAACCACACTTCCATCCCTAGTTGTCCCGTTAGGAGGTTCATTCTATGGCATCCAGCTTTGACCGCCCCAACATTCTTCTGATCACCAGCGATCAGCATCACTGGCAGGCGATTGGCTACAACAACTCGGAGGTGAAGACGCCGAACCTCGACCGCCTGGCAGCCGAAGGCACCGTTTTTGACCGGGCCTATTGCCCGAATCCCACCTGCACGCCAACCCGCGCTTCTTTGATCACGGGGAAATGGCCCAGCCAGCATGGTGCGTACGCCTTGGGGACGAAGCTGTCTGAAAGCGAGCACACAGTGGGCGAGGACTTCTCTGCTGGCGGCTACCGGACCGCTTTGGTCGGCAAGGCCCACTTCCAACCTCTCCGGGGCACTGAAGCTTACCCTTCTTTGGAAGCTTATCCGATTCTCCAGGACCTGGAGTTCTGGCGTGAGTTTCATGGCCCTTTCTACGGTTTCGATCACGTGGAGTTGGCCAGGAACCACACCGACGAGGCGCACGTGGGCCAGCACTACGCGCTCTGGATGGAGGAGAGGGGATACGAGAACTGGCGCGACTATTTCCGCCCGCCAACAGGGAACAACCCCGATCAGCGGCGGACGTGGGAGATTCCCGAGGAGATTCACTACGATGCGTGGATTGCTGACCGCACGAATGCACTGTTGGAGCAGTACGCGCAACAGGGGGATGCTTTCTTCCTGTGGGCTAGCTTCTTCGACCCGCACCCGGCGTATCTTGTTCCCGAGCCCTGGGACACGATGTACGATCCCGAGCAAGTAACTGTGCCTCAGGTCACACCGGGCGAGCACGAGAACAACCCACCTCACTTCCAGATGACCCAACAGCCGTACCCAGACTTCTCGGCCTGGCGGGAGCCGGAGGGAAATGCCTTGCACGGATTTCACTCCCATCTGCACGACCGCGATGAACTGGCGAAGGATATCGCGATCTACTACGCTATGATCAGCCTGATGGACAAGTACATCGGCACCATTCTTGACACGTTGGAGGCGCTGAGGCTGGCGGAGAACACTCTCGTTGTCTTCACCACGGACCATGGGCACTTCCACGGTCACCACGGCCTGATTGCGAAGGGCGCGTTCCACTATGAGGATATGATCCGGATTCCGATGGTGGCGCGCTTCCCAGGCCGAATTCCGGCGAACCGACGCACCGAGGCGCTGCAGACACTGGTTGACTGCCCTAAGACCTTCTTGAGCATCGCCGGGATCGACGCTCCGCGCACAATGACCGGCGTCGATCAGGCCCAGGTTTGGTTTGGTGAGGCTGACGCGGCGCGAATGCACGTTGTTGTGGAGAACCGTCACCAACCTACGACGTTACACCTAAAGACCTATGTCAACGATCGCTATAAGGTCACGGTCTACTACGGTCGCGACTATGGCGAGCTCTTCGATCTCCGCAACGACCCTGGCGAAATCCACAATCTATGGAGTGACCCAGACTATGCCGGTCTCAGGGCTGACCTCATAATGGCGCTGCTCCAGGCTGAGATGGGCAAGGAGCCACTGTGGATGCCCCGCATCGCCGTCGCGTGAGGGTTCGGCGTAAGGGATTCTAGGATAGCAAGGCTTATCGCGACGGGAGGACATGTTGACACAACCGAACATCCTATTTATCCAGTCCGACCAACACCGCTTTGACTGCGTGGGCGCGAATGGTCATCCCTTGCTCAAGACCCCGCATTTGGACCGCTTAGCACAAGAGGGCGTGAACTTCACACAGGCCTATACCCCCATCCCTGTATGTGGTCCAAGCCGCAACTGCCTGATGTACGGGCAGTGGTCGACACAACACCTATGTATCGCCAACGACGACACGGAGGCGCCCCGACCGGCTAGGCCCGGGATTCCGACCTGGGGCCCTGCGCTCCGTCAACGAGGATACCACCTCGCCCACGTTGGTAAGTGGCATGTCCATCCTGACCACGATCCGACCCATCTTGACTATGGCTTTCACACGTACGTAAGTGAGCGCGGTTATGCAGCTTGGCGCGGACAAGTCGGGCTTGAACCACGGCCCAAGCTGCCGTGGACGGGCGGCGTCGATCCCCACATCGCTCCGGTGCAGTCACGGCTGGCCTGGAGCGCTGATCAGGTTCTGCAGTTGCTGGAAGAGGCCGCACACCGAGGGAGGCCATTCTTTATCCGTTGGAATACGAGCGAGCCCCACCTACCCAACGTAGTCCCGGAGCCTTACGCCTCCATGTACGATCCGGAGGTCATCAAGCCTTGGACGAGCTTCTCGGATCCGCTCGTTGGAAAGCCCTACATCCAGGCTCAGCAACGTCGTACGTGGGGCGTTGTAGACTGGACCTGGGGGCAGTGGACCGAGATCGTCGGTCGCTATCTTGGGGAGATCAGCCTGCTAGACGCGCAGGTAGGGCGCCTGCTCGATACGCTCGAGCGTCTGTGCCTTGCTGAAAGCACGGTGGTCATCTTCACTTCCGATCACGGTGATCTCTGCGGGGCTCACGGCATGGTCGACAAGCACTACGTGATGTACGATGATGTCGTCCGCGTCCCGCTGATCGTACGATGGCCCGGGCGTATCAAGCCGGCTAGCGTCTGCGATGCCTTCGTCAGCCACAGCATCGACCTCGCCACGACGGTCTGCGAGATTGCCGGAGTCGCTGTGCCCGAGACCTTTCAGGGTCAAAGCCTGATTCCGCTCTTCGATGGGGAGACAGACAATGGGCGCGAGGACATCTTCGCTACCTATCACGGCAATCAGTTCGGGCTCTATAGCGAGCGCATGGTCCGAGATCGGCGCTGGAAGTATGTCTGGAATGCCACAGCCGAGGACGAGCTCTACGACCTGATCTCCGATCCCGGCGAGCTCCACAACCTGGTCCGTGACGCGGCCTCAGCCGAGGTATTGGCGCGGCTCCGTCGACGTCTCGTCGCGTGGATGGAGCAGACCCGCGATCCGCTGTTGAACGGATGGAACCGGACTCAGCTCTTGGAGGGTCGGTCTCTGTAGACAGCGTCCGGTGAGGATGCCCAGGTGCCCTTTCACGCGGCACCCGAGCGTGCCCGCTGTCACAATCCAGGTCTGCCTGCAGGCGCCGACCCCCGATGCTGCTATGCGCTTCTAGAGTTCCGTAAGCCAGAGTCAGGCGATGCCAAGCCTGAAGAAGTCGTTGGCATTGCCAAAGAGCCAGGCATAGGCGACCTCTTTGGCCTCGTCCACATCCAGGTACTCCAGCTCGACCATGTCGGAGAGCGCGATGGCGATGTTGTCTCGGGCGATCTCGGCGTGGGCCCAGGCCCGATCGACGCTCCCGCCGAAGTCAGACCCGTAGCCGTGCACTTTGCCGTGGGGTACCGTTGAGAGCACCTGTTTGAAGAGATTCTGGCAGTAGACTGGGTCAATAATGTTGGCCCAGCAGAAGTCAAGTGTGACGTTGGGATAGTTCTTGCCCAGGAAGAGAAACTCACCCCCGTAGGGCCAGTTGGCATGGAAGAGGTCGAACTGGACGTCCCGATGCAGCTCGATAATGCGCGTCAGGCCGGCGGCGTTGGTCTTGACGATCTCATTCCGGATGCCCGCCATGTGCCCGGTGTGAATTTGGACCGGCAGCTCCAAGTCACGCGCCATCCGCATGAAGGCATGGAAGAGGTAGTCATCGAGCGGTCGAATCCCGTCGGGATAGGAGGCGGCGCGCCGCGGGTCCTCCATGAACCAGTTGAAGACAGCCTCGGCCTCTGCACGGGTTGGATTGCCGTAGTCGATCGGGCGCGAGTAGGCCGATTGGTCCTTGAAGGTGACCGCACCGAACATCTTATGACCCTCGAAGATCTCTCGGCAGGCGCCCAGATACTCAACGAGGGAGGTCACGGCGCGTCCAAGGGGCGCGACCCGCTCCTGGACCTCGGTGTAGGACCGGATGTTGTGATAGGATGGCAACGAGATCGCCAGATATCCACGCGGGGTCAGCTCAAGGGTGCCGTCCAGCACCTTCCTGGTGTCAGGCCAGATGTCCAGGATGCGTCCGACGATCCCTGCCTCCTCCAGGATCTCTTCGAAGCGCGCCTCATCGGTAAGATCGAGAAGCTTGCCTTCCATGCGCTTCAGAGCGTCCAGTGACAACGTCGGCTCGCCGTAGAACTTCTTGAGGACCCGTCGCGTGACTTGGGCGTAGCCGGTGTGCTGGGTTCGCTGCCAGGCCCGTTCCAGCACGGGCCAGCGCGCCTCGAGCGATTGTGTCTTGTCGCGGAGAAACGCGATATCGTCATCGGATGACGCGCTGTGGATGTCGCTCTCGAAGTATCCGGCGATGACAACCTGAATAGGGTCTTCGTATTTGGGTCCACATTCACCTGAGTGGTCGTGGCAATCCACGATCGGGACCGACTTGCAATAGGCGCGCAGTTCCTCGTAACTCTTAGCTGTGCCTCGCACGTTTGACCTCCTGAGTTGCCATAGGGCGGATTGTGCTAGTCTTCGAGTTCGTTGAGTAACTCCCTGAGATAGGCCAGGGCGTCCGGCGCAACGACCTCGTAGTCATACTTGTAGAGATCCAGCGAGAGCGGCCCGTCGTACCCACTGTCCTTAAGGGCGCTGAGGTATAGTTTGAGGTCCATATCGCCCTCGTGCGGCAGCAGATGATCGTGGATGCCAGTCGCCATGTTCTCGATGTGACAGTGAACGATCTGGCTGCCGACTTTGCGAATGGCCTCGATCGGGTCGCGATCGCAAAGGAAGACGTGCCCTAAGTCCAGATTCGCCGCCAGGGCCGGGGAGTCAACTTCGTCGAAGAGACGCAGCAGATCAGACGTCGAGCCGACGACAAAGCCGGGCTCGAACTCCTCAGCCAGGATCACGCCGCACCGCTCCGCGACCTCCGCCAGGCCACGGGTGCGCTCTACCATCCGGGACCACTCGCGTTCGTCACCGGTGCGTTTCTGGGGTCCTGACAGGACGAAGATCTCCGTACCGAACTCCGGTGTCAGCTGGATGGCCTCTCGCGTCGTCTCGTAGTAGGCGTTACTGTAGACAAAGTCTTGGTGATAGCTGATCGAGAACGGTTGTAATCCTAGCTCGATGACCGACTGTCGGACAGCCGCGACTTTCTGCGGGGTCAGATCCTCCGGCGCCATCTCCTCGGTTTCTAGACAGATCTCCACGCCATCGAAGCCCAGTCCTTGCAGGATCTCGAGCGCTCGAAGCACGGGGTAGTCCGCCAAAGGCTGTGTGCGTCCAAGCAACTTCATCATCTTGGCCTCCTCTCTATTCATAGCCGGCGTGGGTCATGCCAGCACATAATCCTCTATCCGCCATGCGTATCCGCGGATCTGCGCATTCGGGTGCCTACCCCCTCTGGGACATTCCCCTGGGGGCATCGTCCATAATGTAGTTCACAAGCCAGATCTCGCCACCCTCGAGCTCGTGTTATCGCGACTGACCGTCACCCCGCTGGATTTTGGCCGAATTTCTCTTCAAGGAATTGACCGATTTTCACGAGGGCGTCGTCTCCTCCGAACCCACCGGCTTTAGTCACGACGGGCAAGCCTGCTGCGATCCCGCCGACAAGCGTCCCCCAAGGAATGCCGGTCGCTACAGCTCCGTGAAGGTGCAAAGCCCTTGCTTTCGTGGCCCGGCTCACCGCGATAGCGGCGTCGCCGCCGGTCAGCGCCAGCCCCACAGGTCGTTGCGCTGCCAGGAGCGCTGTTGCTGCGTCGGCAAGGCGCTCCGTCAGAAGGTCGCCCTGCCCCGGCAGATCTGGCAGCCCAGCGGTTGTTAGCACGGCGGCACCGGTCTCGAGGGCTTGTGCCAATGACGAGACGACGTCGCCGGTATCGCCGCCTTTGAACCAGTGCACTGGCGGTCGGACGATCGGGACGCCAGCGGCACCAAGGGCCGCAATCTGGCTCAGCGTGCTGGGATGGCGGCTTGCCGCCACGATGAGCACGCCGCGGCCCGCGTGGTCAGAGCTTGAGTCCGGCGTTTCGTGGTGCCAGGGCTCTCTGTCCGCCAATGTTGTTGCCAAGGCCTGGGCGAGGCCAGCCGATCCGCAGAGCAGGCGAACCTTGCTCTGCACAGCCGCTTTCGCCAAGGCCAGCAGGTCAGCGTCGGTTTCTGCGTCGGCGATCGAGACACCGGTGTGCACAAGGAGTGCGCGGGCGATCGCCTGAGAGCCTCTCCGGACAAGATCGAGAGGGAGTGTGTGGATCGCATCGGAGGGGATGGCGCCGCTTACAAGGGATTTGATCTCCGAGCTGGGGACCTCAGCGCCAAAGTCGCTCTCCGCGAGTGGTATGCCGTGGACGAAGTGTCTGCCGCCATGGGTGATGCGGCCCTGGGCGGGGAAAGCCGGCGCGACGAGAACACGGGAGGCCCCCAAGATCTCCATGACGGCTGCCAACTCGGCCCCCGGATGTCCCCTCAGCGTCGAGTCGATCTTCTTGTAGATCCAGCATAGAGGCGTGCCACCGGGCTGCTCAAGGAGATGGAGCAGCGTGGAGCGCACCTGCCGGACGGCCTCCTCCTCTGTGTGGTGCCGGCTCTCTGTGGAGATGGCCAATACGTCCGCGTCGGGGTGCTGGGCATCGTCCCAAATCACCCAGGTTGTGGCGCCCGCCTCTACGAAAGTGACGCCGGTGTCAGCAGCGCCGGTCAGGTCATCAGCGACGACTAGGACGCGCGGGCCCATGGCGCTAGCCCGCCTGTATCATCTGGAGGGCTACCTCAATGGCTGCCAGGAGGCTGGTCTCGCGGGCCTGGCCCGTCCCAGCGATGTCGAAGGCGGTGCCATGGTCGACGGAGGTGCGGATGATGGGTAGCCCCAAGCTGACGTTGACGCCCTCGTCAAAGGCCAGGAGCTTCATCGGAATGTGACCCTGATCGTGATACATAGCGACGACGATGTCGTAAACACCCTGGCTGGCCCGTAGGAACACGGTGTCTGGCGGTTGAGGGTCGGAAATGTCCCACCCGTGGGCCCGGGCGTCCGCGATTGCTGGCGCGATCTCGCGTGCTTCCTGGTCACCGAAGAGCCCGTGTTCGCCCGCGTGGGGGTTCAAGCCGGCGACAGCGATGCGCGGCGCCCCAATTCCCAGCGCCCGGCATCCGCGGTAGGCCAACTCGATGACCTCGGCGACGCGCTCCCGCCGGACCCGCCGGATGGCCTCTGCTAGGGGTACGTGGGTGCTAACGTGGACGACCCGAAGGGTTGGACTGGTCAACAGCATCGTGACCTTCTCTGCGCCGGTGCGCGCCGTCAGTAGCTCGGTATGGCCGGCATAGTCGAAACCCGCCTGGTTCATCGCGTCCTTGTTGAGCGGGGCGGTGACCATCGCCTCAGCTCTGCCCTCGAGGCAGAGGTCACATGCACGTTGGACATACGCCACCGCTGCACGTCCACTGGCTGCCGTCATCTCTCCAACGGGGCAGGCCGCGGGGTCAGCGTTGTTCAGGTCCAGCAGCGTGACCTGGCCCGGCGCATAGTCCCCTGCGTCCGGATCGGTGGTCGTCTGTATCCCCAGCTGAGGGATGCCGGGCCAGCCCATCGCCCGGGTAAGGATGCGTCGATCGCCCACGACGAGCGGGCGACAGCGCTCGGCGACTCCCTCGTGGGCAAGCGCTTTGAGCACGATCTCCGGGCCGATGCCCGCGGGGTCTCCCATGGTGATGACGATGCGCGGCCTAAACTTGGCTTTCATCTACAGTTGTGATCCTCCTATAAGCTCCGTGTGATACCTTGGACCACGGCTTGGGCGATACGCTCACCGATGTTGCGGTAGTCCTCTTGCCGCAACACACGGTCACCGGCCAAGGCATACGACGTCTCAAATGTGATGCAGGGGACGCCCACCTGAAACCAGGCGTACGTCCGGAAGCTTGGCGTCTCCCACCGCGATGGGTATTGTGCCACGCGGGCAAAGTCGTCGGCCGCGTAACGCGACGTCAGCGCGTCGCTCGTCCAAGCGGCCCAGCGTTTCACGATCTCGTGCCCCCCTCGGTCAGTTTCTGGATCGGGTATGTAGGCAAAGACACCGCTTGGCTCGGTTCCCCCTGGCGCGTGGAAATCGATGCATAGCACGGGACGACACCGTGCCCGCCACCGGCCTAGGTCGCGCTGGAAGACGGAGACCTCGTGGCGCATGGGCGGACGGCCCCAAGCCCGGTTCAGGTCATAGGGGAAGTTGTCCTTCCCGTAGTCGCCTCGCTCAATCGCGTCGATGTTGGCGAGAGGCACTGCCCATACGAGGGGCGCCTCGGGTCCAAGGGCGGCGAACGCCCTCAGGAATCCGTCCAAGACCCAGGAACCTGGGGTCTCACCGGCGTGCTGGCGGGCCATCACATAGAGCCCGGGGCGAGCTACCTTCTCCTCGCCGTAGTCGTTGCTGAGTCGGATCAGGGGGCGCGCTCCCTGGCTTACGCCAATGGTATCCACTTGCCAAAACCCGTCTGTCTCATCCACTAATGATTGCACTTGAGGCATCCCGTAGGGGTAGCAGTAGGCCACATCCAGATATTGGTTGGGGACCTCCGTAGTCCAATGGATCAACGATCTCCCGTCGGGTAATTTCTCGATCTTGCCCTGTGGCAGGCGGCGCCAGATGCCCCCCTCGTAGCGGATGACCGGGCGTATGGCCTCCTGATACTGGCCGCCCAGGATGTTGTAGCTGTGTTTGAGCGTCAGCCGTATGTTGCTCACCTCTGGCCCTTCGCTTTCAGAGCGTCTCAGGCGAAAGCAGAACCAGAGCGTTTCCGGGCCCCCGTGGGGGTCTGGGGAGAAGCTCACCTCCAGCGTCGAGCTTGTCGCATTCAGCGCAAGGTCGCATGCATTCCCGTAGGGGATCTGTGTGTCGATTTCGAATCGCATGACTGTCTCCCAGCCTGTCTAGATGCTGACGTTGAACTCCAGGAAAGCGGCCCACCTCATTATTTGTCCGGGTTCATAGAAACATTCTACCATCTTGCCAGGGGCAATACAAAGAACCTGGTATTGTAAGGCTTCAAAAAGCGAGTAAAATAGCTTCACATCTAGTTATTACAGGGAGTGATGTCAATGAAACCCTTTCGTTCTATTGCTGGGGGCGTGCTCCTCAGCCTGACGATCTTGGTTACAGCTTGCGCGCCGACGCCTGTGCAGCCCCCAGATGCCCAGGTCACGATCGTGGATGCGCTTGGACGCACCGTTTCGTGGGACGCCCCACCCGAGCGCATGGTGATATCAGGCAAGTCGAACTTCATGATTAATGATGCCATCTACCTCTACCCTGAAGCGCTCGATCGTGTCGTCGCATTGACCAAGGCGCGTCAGACCACGACACCCTTTCTCTCTCTGCTCGATTCGGATTATGATGACAAGGTGCGGTTTGCCTTGGAGTCGACAGCAGAGGAGATCGCCACAGCGGATCCCGACGTCGTCTTCCTTAAGCGGTTCATGCGTGAATCGGTGGGCAATGGGCTGGAAGCGCTGGGTATTCCCGTCGTCTACCTGGACCTTGAGACGCCGGAGCAGTACGAGCGCGAAATCGCATTGCTGGGTACGATCTTTGGCAGCCCGGAGCGTGCCGAGGTAGTCTGGAGCTTTTATCAGGCGCGCCTGGACCGTATCAGCGAGGGCCTGACCGACCTTCAGGACATTCAGGCACCCACCGTGCTGGTGGTCCAGTACAGCTCGAAGGGTGAGGAGGTTGCACTTGAAGTCCCGCCAGCCTCGTGGATTCAGACGCAGATGGTAGAGATCGCTGGCGGAGATCCCGTCTGGGGTGACGCCTCTCAGGGTGGCTGGACCGTGGTCAACTTTGAGCAGATCGCGGCTTGGAACCCCGACCGGATTTTCGTGATCAACTACTCCGACGATGTCGACGCCGCTGTGGATCGTCTCGCGTCCAATCCCGATTGGCAGGCGCTTCAGGCCGTTCAGGCGGGTCAGCTCTTCGGCTTCCCGAAGGACTTCTATAGCTGGGATCAGCCCGATACCCGCTGGATTCTGGGTCTGACCTGGATGGCGACGAAGATGTACCCTGTACAATTCGAGGATGTGGACATGGGCGAGGAGATTGCCAGTTTCTACGGAGAGCTCTACGGCCTCGATCCAGCAACGGTCGAGGCGGAGGTGCTCCCGCTCCTCGAGGGCGATGTGACACCATAGCCCGCCCTGAGCTCTGCTGATACCTATGTCTCCACTGCGACGTCGGTTTCTTTTCCTTGGCCTTCTGCTCCTCGTGACGATCGGGGTCTCGGTCTTCCTGGGCCGGTATCCTGAACCCTACTGGACGCCACCCCGGCTGCTCTGGGAGGATCCCTTGGCGCTCCGACTGGTGCTGAACCTCCGGTTGCCGCGCATCCTGGCTGCGTGTCTGCTTGGCATGGTGCTCTCCGTCGCCGGGTCTGTGCTGCAGATGCTGTTCCGTAACCCTTTGGTCGAGCCAGGGTTCCTGGGCGTGTCGCAGGGCGCTGCCTTTGGCGCCGCCCTGGGTATCATCGTCATCGGCGGGTCGCCGCTGGTATTGCAGCTCCTGGCTGCCGTCTTTGCGCTGGCTGGGCTAGGGCTCTCCTATACTCTCGCCCGCCATATTCGCTTCGGTGGTTGGACGCTGCGCCTGATCTTGGCTGGGATCGCCGTGAGCGCCTTTTTCTCCGCGGGAGTCGGACTCCTGAAGTATGTGGCGGATCCGCTGACACAGCTCCCTGAGTTGGTCTTCTGGCTGCTTGGTGCTCTTTGGGGCGTCACGTGGGTCGACACCCTTACCATTCTGCCTATTTCTCTACTCGCCCTCGTCGTCGCCTATCTGATGCGTTGGCGGCTGAACCTCCTTTCGTTGGATGATAGGATCGCTATCTCGCTTGGGAGTGCGCCTGCACGGGAGCGTGCTCTCCTGCTGGTGGTCGTCGTGTCAGCCACGGCTGCCATTGTCTCCGTTGCGGGCATCGTGGGCTGGGTCGGCTTGATTGTACCCCAGCTGGCTCGTCGCATCTTCGGCGCCGACGCCCAGCGTGCTCTTCCGGGCTCGCTTCTCCTCGGTGGCATCTTCGCCTTGATCTGCGACAATCTCGCTCGGGTCACGTTCTCGGGTGAGATACCGTTGGGCATCCTCACGTCCTTGCTGGGCGCCGTGCTCTTCACTGTCATGATGGTGGCGCCTCGGCGACCCTATCTCCGCATCGTGGGCGCAGAGAAAAGCGCTGCACAGGACGGCGTGAAGGAGGGGCGACATCCGTGAACCCGCCAACCGTCTCCCTCTCTGATGTCGTCTTCAGTTACGAGGGACAACGCCAGACGTTGTTCGAGGGCCTCTCGTTGGAGATCCCAGCCGGCGCCGTGACCGCGATTCTCGGCCCCAATGGCTCTGGAAAGACGACGCTGCTCCACCTTATCCTGGGGATTCTCCAGCCTGAGGAGGGGGTGGTGTTGTTGGCCCGGCGACCGCGTCAGCAGTACAGCCGTCGGGCTCTGGGGCAGCTCATCGGCCTTGTCTCACAGAACGAATATATCCCCTTCAACTTCACAGTTCTCGACTATGTGCTGCTGGGCCGTGCGCCGCACTTGCAGCTGCTGCAGACGCCTACGACGGAGGACGTCGTGATCGTTGAAGAGGTCTTGCAGGAGATGGGTATGACGGCCCTGAAGCACCGATCTATTCAGTCCCTGAGCGGCGGTGAGCGTCAGTTGGTGATGGTCGCGCGGGCCCTCGCGCAGCGCCCTCGCATTCTCCTGCTCGATGAGCCCACCTCCCATCTGGATTTGAGCAACAAGGGGCGGGTCCTGCGGATTATGACCGAGCAGGCGGCGCGGGGTGTCACCACGGTCTTCACGACGCACGAGCCGGCGCTGGCTGCCGGCGTGGCAGAGTTCGTTGTGCTCATGCGCGGTGGGCGCGTGCTCGAGGCCGGTCCCTTGGACGAGGTGCTCACCTCCGAGCGGCTCACGGAGACCTACGACGTCCCGGTCGAGGTCATCGACATCGAGGGGCGCCGTGTCGTGCTGTCGAATTGGTAGAAAGTAAAGCGCGGGTCTCCAATCTGTGGAGGCCCGCGTCTATACGGATGTCTTTTCCTACCGCCGCGTGGCGCTGTCTAGAGACCTCCATTGGTCTGACTCTGCTCCCAAATGCGCAGACCGAAGCGGCTCAGGTAGATAGGGATACTTCGATAGAGTTCGTTCTCGGCCTCAATGGCTCGGATCATCTCGCGCTTGACGTAGGACAGAGGCGGACAGAGGAGGGTGACGGAGCCGCCTTCACCACCGGCGCCGTTCACCTTCCAGCCGATAGCACCGTAGGCTTTCGCGATCTCGATGACCTTCTGGGCATCGTGACTGATTAGCTCGGGGTGCAGTCGCCCCTGGGCTTTGGTATTCTCGACCATAGCCGCGCCCAGTGCACCGAAGTCTCCGGCATAGATAGCGTCCCGGGATTTCTCCGCCGTCACCCGCAGGTCCTGCAACCGCTTTGTCCCCGGTCCCTCATCCTCCAACTCAGCGATGACCTTTTCGTGGACGTGCGACGAGACGTGGGACTTACCGAGGTAGATCAGGGCCAGCCGGCGTTCCAGCTCCCACCATGTGCTGTTAGGGACGAAGATCTGGGAGACGGAGGCGTAGGGGTATTCGAACATCTCGATGAAATTGATCCCTCCGTAGGCTGAGCAGAGCTGATCCTGAATGCCGGACTGCTGCTTGAGCATCTCCACCTCAACGGCGTGCGCCGTGTAGGCGACCTGATGCGGGCTCAACTGCCCCGGCGTGAGTCGGTCCAGCGCGCCGATCAACGCCACCGTCACGGCTGCTGAGGTGCCGGTGGAACACCCGCTCGGCGCCTCCGAGTAAATCGTGGCCTGAATGGCGCACTCCTTGGGCACGCCCATACGCTCGATGGACGCCTCCAGTAGCGGATGATGGTCCCATCCCGGGATCTCGGGGTTCACGGCGAAGCGCTCGCCATAGTTCTCGGCGTACAGCACGATGCGGTCTTCCCCTGACGTGTAAGGGTAGACCTCGATCTGCACCTCAACGTACGGGTAGACCCCGATATTGAAGATCTTCCCGTGCTCGGCAAACCAGGTGTCGGTCCATCCGCCGTTATCGCAGATTCGAATAGGCGCAACGCTGTTGATCACGCGTAAGGGACGTCGTTCCCGATCATTCATTTTGCTCTCCTGACATCTGATGTACGCAGTGGCTACGTCACTTGATGGTCTCTGAGGTCAAGCTCGGATGCATATTATAGTCGGACCTTGGCCGATGGCCTAGTCCGCTGTATGGCCCGATTGGGCTATAATAGGCATCATAGGCACAGGAATAGACTGGACAAGACGGTGAGGCTATGAGCGCAAGATCAGGTCGGCTGGTCGTGGGGATCAGCGGGGCAAGTGGTGCCATCTATGGCGTCAGGCTCTTGAGGGCACTGCAGGTTCTGGATGTGGAGACGCACCTGGTGATCACAGGCCCAGCGCACGTGACGTTGACGCAGGAGATGGACCTGGCGCCGGCGGACGTTCGTGCGTATGCGACGCATGCGTACGATCCCGAGGATCTCGCAGCGCCTCTTGCCAGCGGCTCCTTTGCGACGGATGGCATGGTCGTCGCGCCGTGCTCGATCAAGACCCTCTCCGCCATCGCAAACAGCTACACCGACAACCTGCTGGTGCGCGCCGCTGACGTCACGCTCAAGGAGGGACGCCCTCTGATCCTGCTGGTTCGTGAGACCCCCCTGCACTTGGGCCATCTCAGGCTGATGGTGCGGGCAGCTGAGATGGGGGCCCTGATCTTTCCCCCGTTACCCGCCTTCTACGGGCGACCGACCACCATCGAGGCCTTGGTTGACCAGACGATCGGGCGCGTGCTGGCGCGCCTGGGCTTCCAGAATGACCTCTATACGGTCTGGCAAGGGTCGTAGCGGCGCCTAGTCCTGCTTCCCGTCATAGGGGGGAAGAGGCGGCTGCTCCTCCGGAGTCACGAATAGCTTGATCGGGATCGTCTGGGGCCGCTTCTCTGTCCACAAAGGCATAGCGTCGATTACCAACGTGGCGGTGTAGACGCCCAGAGGCAGCCCACCCGCCTCCGCCGTTACCTTCAACCGTCTACCCTGGTTGCCCTCAAAGGCCGATAGGGTCGGCTGGAACTGGCTTGTCGGTGAGATCGTGGCGGTCCAGATCAGGACTCCGTCCCCCGCGTTCCAGATGGTCACGGTCGTATCCACCCCCTGTACCGAATTGGCTTCGACGAAGAGTTCGATTTCCTGCGGATAGACTCGTAGGATGGGCTCTGTCAGCAGGCCTGGACGTTTCTTCATCTCGACCAAGGCCTCGTACACGGGGGTCGTGGCACCCAGATAGGTTCCATCCCTGCTTCGCAGGGCGTAGAAGCGACTGTGCAGGCACGGATACTCCAGTTTGTAGTCGTGCCAGTCGAGGTTCCAGACGAACATTCCCTGCATCCAGGGCCAATTCCGGTCGGCATACTCAAACGCTCGAACGAGGTAGTCTGCCTGCTGCTCGGCACTGAGATCGTGCCAGTCGAAGTAGACCAGGTAGCTATCGTCGGCTTCGCAGTCTTCAGCGTCCTCGACGGGGTCGCGGAACCAGTTGAACTCGGTGAGCCAGACCGGCATCTCGTCCAAGCCACTGTCGAGGAGCATGTCGTGAAGCCTCTCCACACCGCGGAAGGTGAAGCCGTTGCTCACACGCTTCGGGTCCTGTTCCGGTGGTGTGACAAAGCCGTAAGCGTGATAACCGAAGGCGTCCATGCACTCGCCGGCACCCTGCTCCAACATAGCTTCGAGAAAAGTCCACTCGTCCATAGCTTCACAGTTGTTGCCGGTACCGCAGTACCAGGGTCTTGGGATCCGCCCCACGGGGGCCAATCCCCCACTGATGACCAGTAGCTCTGGATCTACCTTTTTGATCTCTTCCCAAGCGATACAGAGCATTTCCGTAAAGTGCTCAGGATCAGGGGCAATTCCGCCCATATTAGCGTTTTGGACGTTGGGCTCGTTGCAGATCTCATAGGCTTGAACAAGGCCCTCGCCCTCCTCGACTATCTCCCGAACTCGCTCACGCCAGGCGTCACGGTTGTATACATGGCCGCCGCAGTTGATGTTGTAGAGGACCTTTTGATCTAGGGGCGCGTCCGGCAGGCCGGAATACTCCTCCCATAGCTTGACCCAATCGAAGCCCAGGGGCTCCACCAGGGGATCGATGCGATCCTCATAACGGACGTTCACGCCGTAGCCGAGGTGCGGTCCTACAGTTTTGGAGTCGCGGACGGGCTCTGGGGTGACGGTCGGACGCGCCTGCGGACTCCACCGGGTGGCAACAACCTCGACGTCTTCTGCCGCCTGGATGTCTGATTCCAAGCCTTCTGGTTGTCTCAGGATCAGGGGCAGGGGGCCTGACGGCCAGGGGAAGATCCCTGCCAGTCCGGTGAGATGCTCGTTCGGGGCAGCCGATTGCACTGGCTCTGTCACCACCTGAGCGCTCTTCGGCTTCTCGTTGGGCGTAGGTTCGGTGGCGTCCGGGGTCAGCGCGACAAGCGCCGCTTCCCGGGGTGAGCGCTCTGCCTTGCGGCCTGTGCTCGGTGTTTGCTCACCCAGAACCGGGTCAGTTGGTTCGTTGATGCCCCCGCGTTCGGCGGCCTGGGTCTTTGGCAGCCCATCCGCAGCGGCGAGCGTGGCCACGGTCTCTGGCGCGCACGCAACCTGGCTGCCCTCAATAGCCGTGGCTTGGTGCTGTAGGCCGCATGCGGCCCAATCTACCCTGGGGTAGGGGAGTCCCTGTGTAAAGGTTGGGCAATGGGTAGTCAACAAACCCCGAAGCGCTGATCTCTCGGCGGGGACGGGTGTGTCCGTCGGGCCATGGGGGATGGGCGCCGTGGTCTGTGGCGGTGCCTTCTGCTGGGGCACAAGTCCCAAGGTGGGCAGGCCCAGGACGAGGACGAGCAGGATCACCATTCCGAGGGCCCATTGCACGTGCGCCGGGCCACCGGTCCTCTGCTCCCCGCTGTTGGTTTCCATTCGCCCTTTCGTCACGGTTGCCCTTCCAAGAGACCTACCGCGCGGCTGATGGGCTTCAGCCCTAGCCGAGTCTGATACCCTTAGGATCCCTACTGGTCTTTGAGGCTGACGATCCGATCCGCCAGATCCGGCAGGAAATCGTAGTAATCGAAGTGATCCCACCCGACGATACCGCCGCCCAGGGTGAAAATCGCCATTCCCAAAACGTAATCATCCTCCCGTAAGCGGTCGTCGTAGAACGCGATCTCGTCCAGGAAGTAAGCAGCCCGCGTCTCCGGGTCATCGATGCCGAGGTTGGTCTCGGTGATGATCAGCGGGATGACCTCGTTCCTCGGAATCAAGAGATCGCGATAGAGATGGCGGTAGCGTCCCGCCATCACGCCGCGATCTGGGTAGCGTGGCAGCGAGGGGTCGTCGGGGTCTTGGCCCGGGTAGGACGGCATGGCCTCGCCCCAGAGATCGCTCATCAGGGGGGCACCATACTCGTGCAGGGAGAGGATGTGCCCGCCCTGCTGGGCACGGGCGAATACGCCGGTCTCGACGATGGCCTCCCATTCGTAGATCTCGGGCACGCCCGTGCTGTAGGAGAAGATCCCGAGCTTGTAGCCGTTCGCCTCTGCGATGTCCATCGCGGCCTTGTAGAAGTTCGCCAGCCACACGTGCCCGTCGATGAGGAGGGGGTCGACCTCATTGAGGACTTCCCAGTAGTCCACGCAGCCGGCATAGGGTGCCCACTCCTGCATATGCCTCTGCAGGTATTGACTCGCCTTTGTCGCGGGATCTCCTTCGGGCACGATGGTCTCCCAATACGAGTCTGGCCACCGTCCGACCGTCACG
The DNA here is from genome assembly GCA_049975205.1 of Anaerolineae bacterium. Classification (GTDB taxonomy): domain Bacteria; phylum Chloroflexota; class Anaerolineae; order B4-G1; family SLSP01; genus PWVB01. The sequence continues at coordinate 63,531 of JBNGDL010000003.1, forward strand.
GTCTCCGGCGAGATCGCCTTGACCTGACACAGGTAGCCAAAAGAGAGCCCTTTCACGACTGCCACGTGGCCTCCGCCATCGTGTGCCCACTGGACGAGATCGAGCGTTCCTCCTTCTCCGATGGCGTGTACGCCGATCTTGGACGGCCCGTGGGGGACGACCGGTACGGACGGGGGTGAGTAGTTGTCCAGGATCAGGGGCAGGAACACCTGCTTCAGATCGTCCCGGTTCAGAGCCTTCACGGTGATCACGATGTCCTGCGGCGTGTTCAGAGTTCCGTCGGGCAGGGCATCGACCACCAGCGTGGCGGTGTAGGTGCCGCGAGCCCCGAAATCCCCCGTGTCGACGGTCACTGTCAGAGGCTCCCCTTGTGTGCCGCTGACGCTGGACAAGGTGGGCGCGAAGTCACTGGTGGGTGAAATTGCCGCAGTCCACGTGAGGGTGTCGACCCCTTCATTGTCGATGGTCACGACGGTGGTATAGGTGCGTGGTTCTTCCAGCACCGCAAGGTGGGACCAGCGCTCCGGCGTCACCGAAAGAATGGGGTGCGCCAGCAGGCCCGGTCGCTTGGGCATGGTCGCTAATGAGGCGTAGGCCGGCGTCGGAGCGCCCAGGCTCGTCCCATCCCAGCGCCGCAGCGCGTAGAAGCGGCTGTGTAGACACGGATGCTCGAGCTTATAGTCGTGCCAATCGAGGTTCCAGACGAACATGCCCTCTAGCCAGGGCCAGTGTGTATCCGCATATTCGAACGCCCGTACCAGGTAGTCGGCCTGGGTCTCGGCGCTGACTTCCTGCCACTTGAAGTAGGTTAGGTATGTCTGATCCCCGTCGCAGTTCTGCCCATCATCGAGGGGACGCCGGAACCAGTTGAACTCTGTGATCCACACCGGCATATCATTCCAACCGGCGTTGATGAGGATCTCGTGCAGGTTCTCCACACCACGAAACGCAAACGCGTTGCTCACCAGATCGGGATCGCGCTCCGGGGGGGAGGCAAAGCCATAGGGATGGTAGCCGAAGGCGTCCATATAGGCCGCGGCGCCGTTTTCCAGCATATCCTCGAGAAAGACCCACTCGTCCATGACGACGCAGTTATTGCCTTCACCGCAGGGCCACGGTTCGGGAATGCGCCCTACCGGTGCCAGCCCGCCGCTGACCACCATGGCCTTGGGGTCGACGGCCTTGATCTCCTCCCAGGCGATGCGCAGCATATCGGTGAAGAGCTGTGGATCGGGGGAATGCCCCCCCATGTTGGCGTTCTGCACGTTGGGCTCGTTGCAGATCTCGTAGGCTTGCACGAGGCCACTGCCGGCTTGCGCAATGCCGCGGACGTGGCTGCGCCAGCCATTCATGTCGTACACAAAGGCAGCGCAGTTAATGTTGAACAGGACTTTCTGATCGAGGGGTGTGGTGGGCAGGCCCGAGTATTCCTCCCAGAGCTTGACCCAGTCAAAATCCAAGGGATTCACCAATGAGGGGATGCGCTCGGTTAGTCGAACGTTGAGTCCGTAGCCGAGGTGAGGCTCGGGCGTCACATAGTCGAGGCAGTCGGTGGGGCCGTAGCCGATAAGCACCTCGTGATCTGCGTTGACGTAGGCGACAGACACCTCGTCCGTCGTGAAATCGCCCACGACGAGGCCGTTTTGGTATCCCTGTGCCGGCTCTACCGCCCCCATATACCAATGGGCCAGCTCTGTGCAACTCGTCCGCTGCCAGACGAAGAGCTCGCTTTCGCCTGGGGCCCACGCCTGCGTGGGCTGCAGGCCCACTTGGAGCGTATCTGCCGCCTTGGTCACCCGAAGCGCTCCCGCCTCTGAGGCGGCGGTGACGGCACCCAGCTCTTGTACCGGGTACCAGAACTCGCGCCAGGTCACGAAGCCGCCCGGCGGGAGTTGGGTGGTGTCCCAGAAGGTGGGGGCGACGCCACCATGGATCTCCACGCCGCCGGAGTTCTCCTTGTCGGTCCACGTGCTCCAGGGTAGGGCCTGTGACCAGCCGGTAGCGAACCCCTTGCTGCCCCGCGCGATCTCCGGGGGGAAGACCCGCACCAGGCCTTCCTCTTGTCCCTCATCGTAGACCCCCGAGAAGCCCTTGATCGCCTGTGGATACTCGAAGAACCCCAGCCAGCGGGTCCAGTTGCGGAGGTGGCTGTAATCAATGCCCTCGTGGACCGGCCAATTGAAGAGGTAGTCGGGGCCCGTAGGCATGATCGGGAAAGCCCCAGGAAGCCGGTCATCACCGGTGGAGTGCACCGACATCTTGGGCGCGTTGAAGACGAAGGCCAAGTCCTCGGTCGGCTTGTTGGCAGCGCCTGGTGCAATCGCAGCGTTGATCCAAAACTTGTAGTCGATCGGGGCGGAGGTCGGGTTCTCCAAGCGGGGCTTCACCACAACGTAAGCTCGGTCGGAGGGCAAATGGATATCGACCATCGCACGGAGGCGGTCAGAGGCAGGGGTATCCTGCACCGTCACGGTGACCCCGTCGGCAGCGGTGACTACCGACCACGACCACGGGATGCCCCACTCGTATCCGTGCTCGTCGACGGGCAGACACCACTCGATGCCGCCCGCAGAGAGCCACCACCCCTGCTCTGGAGGGCCCCAGTGGGTGGGTTTAATCACCGGGTTCTGGTAGAGCTGATTCTGGCCCGTCGCCTTGTTGATGATTTGGTAGAGGCGCCCGCCCAGTTCGGGGAGCACGGTCACTTTGAGATAGGCATTCTCGAGCACAAGCAGCTCGTAGTCCTTGGGCGCCGGCTGGGGGTCGGCAGCGTTGTACGCGTCCCAGTCGAGCACGGGATAGGTCATGTTGTAAGTGGGGCTATAGTGTTGCTCGAGGTATTGGGCGTAGGGATAGGTGGGAATGGAGATGGAAGTGGTAGAGAAACTGGTGCCGCTCTCAGACGCGGCGTTGATAAAGAGATCCGGGGGCTGTGATCGATCCGGAAGCCGGGCTTCCGCTCGGGAGCCCACGGCACCCATGGCAAGGACGAGCAGCACGATCGCCACGCCAACCCACTTGAGGCGTGCAACAGGCGAACCGGCTTGTATCCTGCCCTCCTGCCTCGCCTGTGCTTTCATAGGTTTCCCCCCCGATGCCCGGATGCGCCAGGCCACACATCCTGCTTCCGCCACCCCCAATCCTACGTAGTTCGTGCTGAACGGGCTGTCGGCTTCAGGCAAGACCTAGCTCGTCTGCGATGCCCTTCATCGCGTCCAGCACAACGCCGATGTGCTCAGTCAGCGGCACGCCCAACATCTCCGCACCCTCTTCTATGTCCTCGCGCTTTACGCCGGCCGCGAAGCTCTTGTCCTTCCACTTCTTCTTGACCGAGCTGACCTTCACGTCCATGATCGATTTGCTCGGTCGAACCAACGCCACGGCGACGATTAGGCCGGTCAGCTCATCGACAGCGTAGATAGCCTTCTCCATGTTGCTCTCGGGTGTCACACTCGTAAGCTCTGGCGCGTGGGCCTGAACGCCCCGGATGAGTTCCTCAGGGTAGCCCTTCTCTCGTAGGATCTCCGCCCCTTTGAAGGGGTGACCCTCGGGCCCCAGATCTGGGTACTTCTCGTACTCGAAATCGTGGATCAGGCCTACCACACCCCACTTCTCCTCATCCTCGTCGAAGCGACGGGCATAGGCCCGCATGGCAGCCTCCACTCCCAGCGCATGTTTGATCAGGTTGGGGTTGTGAGTGTACTCGTTCAAGAGCTCCCAAGCCTCTTCTCGTGTTGGCCAAGTCATAGGTCTCCTCCTTGATGGCAGAAGCTAGCGCAATGTTTGCCGATGCCGTTGTAAAGCCTCATTCTCAGAGGCATTTCTGTCCTAAGGTTGTATTGTCCTATAGAATTGCCGGCACATCAAATCCAAGTGCGTGCTAGGCGTCGAAGATCGGAAGTGGCTCACCTAGAATCGGCTTGGGATGGCCGATATAGAGATCCCACCAGGCCCGCCACAGCGCCGGGATCTCGCGCAGGCGATAGAGGATTAGGTAATAGCCTCGGTGCTCGTATCGGTTGGCTGCATATCCCACCACATCCAGACCTAGGGCGCTACACGTCTCTATCGCCCGGGGTAGGTGGTATGCCTGGGTCACCAATGTGGCATGACCCAGCTCGAAGATATCGCGGGCGCGGTAGCAGGTGTCGTAGGTCCGCCGTCCGGCATAGTCCAGCACGATAGCGTCGCGGGGTATCCCTTGGGCTAGAGCGTACTCCAGCATCTTCTCTGGCTCGTTGTAGTCAGCAATTGGGTTGTCCCCGCTGAATAACAGCTTTTCCACCCGCCCCATCTCGTAGAGCTCGATTGCGGCATCCAGTCGTTCCCGTAGGATTAGGCTGAGGACGCCATTGGACCAGTAGCCTGCCCCAAAGACGATCGCCACCGGCTCTTGAGGGATATCGGCGCGCTGATCGCGCGTGTAGATGAGGTGATCGTAACGACCGCGGAGGGTCCAGAGCGTCCAGCCCACCAGAGCAAGGCCAGCGCTCAGGACAACGACGATGGCGGCGCTACCGTAGAGTGACATACAGGCCTTTCGCTTGCTCCAATGCTTTTTCCTAGCCATAGAGGCCCCATGATAACACATCAGGGGCGGTGACAAGGAGGCGGTCGGGCTCGCGAACGCTCAGGGTTTCTATCAGCCGATGGCGGGCTGGGGCCTCTCTAGGGCATCAGCCAGTCGCACCTGCAGGCTGCACTCAGTCCATGGGTGCGACAGGACTGGGCGCGCTCGCGCGAGGTAACGCCGCACCGACCGTCTCGACGGTGGCGGCGTCATCTCCCCAGACCAGCCAGACCTGATCCGTCCAGCGGTAGATAAAGACGGTGCCCTGCCTTCCGGCCCACCATTTGCCCCATGGTAGATCGCTTGGCGCAGTCCTATCTCGAATGAAGCCGGACACCAAGGGATCGGGCATAAGGTCGGAGAGCTGTGTGTAGAACTCTCTCGCCGTCGTGGCTTCATCCCAGACTGTCTGCCATACGGCTACGGTCTCTCCCTCGGCGTTTTCCCAGATTTGGAGCAGGTCGCCATCCCACCCCGCGACAGCGTCCGGCGTGGCCATCCCATTGCTCCATTCCTCAAAGATCACGCCCATCAGGGCCTCGCCCACCGTCTCTGTCGCTGTCAGCACAAACCCTCTCTCCAGGGACGGCTCTAAAGGCGACAGCACGCGGGGCTCGTCAGGGTCGTCGGCATAGCGCTCCGGATGCAGGAGCTGTTCTGTCGACCTGGGAGGACGGAGGATGGCCTCATCCAGTGCACCTATGCCACCGTCCTCGTAGCGAGCTCTCGTGAAGTCGGCGCCAAGCTCGAGGGAGAGGCAGGAGAGATTCAGCAGCAGGGGATCTCCGACCTGCCATTTCGGGCAGTTGGCATCTGCGACGGTCTCCTGTATCTCTTGTGCCGCTACGCTGCCCGGTGCCACCCCCATATAGAGCCACAGGGCGAGCAATGCGTCGCCCTCCGCGACGGCCGTCAGCGCAAGCTGGCGGTCCAGCGACGCCGCCTCGTGGATGAGGTCCGTCAGGTTTCCATATTGGTCCGGCAGGGCCCGCGCATATCCATACGCGAGCTGAGTCTCCAGTGTCGTTATGGAATCGGTCCAGTCGCGCCGGAGATAGAGCTCCTCGAGTTCTGGCGTGTAATAGGCGGCTGTCCCCTTTGCTTGTGCGACGATGTCTAGGCGCAGAGGATCCCAGAACCAGAGATGCATGGCTCTGAGCACAGTCTCCATCCGCATCGCCAACGGCGGCCAACTCTCGTGGCGAGCATAGATCGCCTGCGCCATCCCGAGATCGTCCACCAGTGTCAAGGGGGTTCCCCAGCGGTTCCGTGTCTCACGAACCTCTGCGACCTCGGAAGCGATGATGCCGGCCCTGGAGATATCAAAGGCCACAGTCGGTCTGGGCGAGGGCGTGGGCGCCAGATCACTCGTCGCTGAGGGCTGTGGCGAGGGGGTCGAGAGAGGAGAGTCAGCGCTTCCGAAGGGCGTCGCGACCGGTGAGCGCTCTGGGTCGGTCAGCCCGCTCGATCGGATGCTCCACACGAGCAGACCGACTACAGCGACGACACTGAGCGCCAACGCCAACAGGATGAGGCGTTGAATCGCGGTCAGATCTCGATACCAGCGCACGCCAGTGCCTTTCGCTGAGCGGCGATAACCGTCTCGATCGCGCTTGTAGCCAGATCCAGGAGGTGATCCAACTGCTGGCGTGGCAAGGGTTCGCCTTCTGCCGTCCCTTGGACCTCGATGAACTCACTCTGGGCGTTCATCACGACGTTGAGGTCCGTGTCGGCCCGCATGTCCTCCTCGTAGGCAAGATCGACGAGTGGCATCCCTTTCACCATTCCCAGGCTGATGGCGCCAACGGGTGGAAGTAACACTGCTGCGGGGACGGTACCGGCGTCGATTAGGGTCCGCATCGCGCTGGCAACAGCAACATAGCCTCCGTTGATGGAGGCGGTGCGGGTTCCCCCGTCGGCCTGGATCACGTCGCAGTCTACGATGATGGTGATCTCCCCGAGCAGGTCAAGGCGAACCGCCCGACGGAGGCTACGGCCAATGAGCCGGCGGATCTCCTTCGCGCGTCCCCCCTCAATATGCGTTCGGGGGGTCCGTGTCCGGGTGGATCTGGGCAGCAGTGCGTATTCCGCCGTCAGCCATCCCTGACCTTGACCCTGGAGCCACCGCGGTACGCCGCTCTCGACGGTGACTGCGCAGAGAACCTGCGTCTGTCCCATAGATATCAGCGTCGATCCTTCGGCGTACTGGATCGTTGACAGCTCGAATGTGATGGGTCGCAGCTCGGTCGGTGCTCGACCGTCGATACGCATAACTGACCTCCCCGATCAGGAAAGTGCCGCGGTTGTGCGAGGTCGCCCCGTTTCGACCGTCGCAGGACGTCAAGGAATCATGGGTCTTGCGTGGTGCCCATTTTAGAGATCCAGGTCGCCTTGTCAAGGCTGTCTTGTCGGGAGACCGAGGGCGGCTATAATGCTTTGCATGCTTGGATGGAGATATCGATGACACAACTCTGTGGTAAGGGCATATGGCTGGCCCACTCGTACGATCTGGAGCGCGCTGTCGAGATGGCCACCCGGATTGCCGGAACCCATCTGCTGGTCAAGGTGGGGCACGGCCCCTACTATTTTCCCGAGACGACTCGTGAGATGCTACAGCGGGTGGGCACGCTGGGTCTTTCGGCCCTCGCATGGGTCCATCTGACCTCTAAGGCCCCCGCCGATGCTCGCAAGGCCATTGTTGAGGCCCTAGATCGGGGCTACGAAGGCGTTGTGCTGTTCCTTCATCCTGGGACGACCTCTGGAGCCCAGGCTAAGGTTCTCGCTGACGCCCTGATCAACGTCGAGATCCCGCGGGCTCGTCTGTTCCTCGCCTCCCCGCCGCTTCCGTATCTCTCAGAGCGTGCCGCGTTGGAGGCGCTGGTGCCCGTTTGTCAAGGGGGGTGGATGCCCCTCTGCTTTGCTGCTTGGGGGGGCGATGCCGAGCAGACGATCAATCAAGACGTCTATCATGCCTTGGGCGACCTGAGCCTCCTTTGGGACAAGACGCCCGATGTCTATCCTGTGCTCTCCCCGCGCTACGGACTCGATGGCGAAGAGATCTTGCCCGAGGCGTTCATCCCATGGATAGAGGGCATAGCCCGTCACGGCGTCGATTTCTTTAGCGTCTATCACGCCGCTGACGCCGAGAAGGCCTTGTGGCCGATGCTACAAGCTGTGAACGTGGGGTGTCTTGAGACCGACGGTCGAGCGCCGGTCTCGGACGTCGAGCCCCGGATGGCGAATGGGGTGACCGGCGTGTCACAGCCGGTGTATATCGTGGCGTCGGCGAGTGACACCGTATGGGGTCTTATCTCTCGTCACGGTCTTAACCGGGAGCAATTCTGGACCTGGAATGCCCATCTGTGGGATAGCCGGGGCTTGCCTCGCGATCCCGATTATCTTCAGGCGGGCTGGCGCATACGCGTGAAGTGACCAGTCCTGCGGAGCGAAGGGGGCCGGGCCGGCTGATGCTAGCCTGGCGAAATCTAGGATAAAGCGCGTCATCTGAGGCAAAAACGTTGCGCTTCTGCTCTTCTATGCTATAATAATCATCCGCCGCCACGTGATGGCGGCTTCATTATGGAAATGTTGCGTGGAGAGGATAAGTAAAATGAACCTGGTCGAATCACTAGAGCGCCAGATGGTTAAACCTAGCGAGGACGTGCCCGAGATCCAGGTCGGGGATACGGTTCGCGTTCACGTTCGAATTGTCGAGGGCGAGCGCGAGCGCGTTCAGCCCTTCCAGGGCACTGTGATCCGCACGCGCCGAGGCGGCGTTAATGCGAGTTTCACCGTCCGCCGTATTGCATCCCATGGCATTGGAGTTGAGCGCACCTTCTTGCTGCACTCCCCGCGGGTTGAGCGGGTGGAGACACTCCGCCGTGCCAAAGTCCGCCGGGCCAAACTCTACTTCCTTCGCGAGCGCCGTGGTCGCTCGGCTCGACTCAAGGAGCGCCGCGACTAGGAGCGGATCGCTGGTCGAACAACGCAGGCCTCTGATTGGAATTACCGGGCGGAAGGATACCTCCGCCCGGTTGCTTAATGCCCCAATGCACTCCGTTGGAGTCACCTACACTCGCGCCGTGCACCTTGCCGGCGGGACTCCTGTGATTGTCCCTCCACTTACTCGGGACGTGGACTGGCCCCCCTTGCTCGAGCAGCTGGATGGCCTTTTGTTGAGTGGGGGCGAGGACATTGCACCTGCGTACTACGGTCAGGAGACGGAGCCCTGGACGGGGCGGGTGGACGAGGAGCGCGACCAGTCGGAGATTGGGCTGGTGCGTATTTGGTTGGCTACGGGGAAGCCCTTGCTGGCGATTTGCCGTGGGCACCAAGTGCTCAACGTGGCGTTAGGGGGCTCGCTGATTCAGGATATTATGGCCCAGGTGCCCAATGCTCTCGATCACGCCACCGTGCCGGGGCGTCCGATGGAGCAGGTCGTGCACACTGTCGAGATCGAGCTCGGAAGCCGCTTGAGTGAGATCCTAGGGGATACTGAGCTTGCGGTCAACAGCGCGCACCATCAGGCTGTAGCGCTGCCAGGAAAGGGGCTTTCCCCGATTGCGCACGCTCCCGACGGCGTGCTTGAGGCGACGGAACTTCCTAACCATCCGTTCTGTGTCACGGTCCAGTGGCATCCGGAGGCTATGCTCCGGACTTCCAGGACGATGTTGCCGCTCTTTACGGCCTTCGTGGTTGCTGCGGTAAAGAGGCTCTAGGTCAGCTCAAGAGCAGGACTGAACCGAAGGCTTCGCCCCCATTCTCTCACGAGCTACCATAGACTGACGGCGGGAAGTTCACCCCGCCGTCAGTATCGTAAGATTTCGGTCCGACTCTCATCAGATCAGGTCGGGTCGCTTCGTTCGCAGAAACCTGCGCTGGTCGGTCGAGACTACGCTGTTTCGGTGGAAGGTTTCCCTTCCTGGAGTGTGATAGGCCGCCCCTGCTTGAAAGTCTCCAGCTGTTCCTCCAGCTCGTGACGTCGTGACTCTGCCGCTGTCTTTCCTTCCTGGACGAGCTCCTGCACGCCTTCGCGAATCCGTACCTGTAACTCTGAACCCGGCTCCGGTGCGAAGAGCAGTGAGAGCATGCCCCCGGTCCAAATCCCAGCCAAGAACCCGGCGAGGAATACGAAGAACTTGCGCATTCTACACCTCCCATATCTCAGACGACATGTCCTTATTATAGGCTAGGACCTCCACGATGCAATGATGTGAAGGCCCGAACGCAGGGTGAGGCAGGCCCCGAGCCGGATCGATACCTGCAGCTATGGCGTGGGGCTCGGCGAGACGGTTAGGGTCGGAGTCAGCGTGGTTGTAGCTGTCAGGGTGGTGGTCACCTCCGGCGTCACAATCAGCGATCCCTCCGGTGTGCTCGTCGCCATCGTCTCGGGAAGCGCCAGCACGACCAGAGAACGTGATACCCATCCCGTACCCTCCGTCGGAGGACAGGGTTCGACCTGGACGACGAAAACTGGGGGACCGCTGGGCGCGTCGATGTAGAGGTTGTAGGACAGCCCTGGCTTCACGGCGAAATCCACGTACCCCAGGCCCTCCTCAGGTCGAAGGCCTGTGATCGCGCGGTCGGCGCCCTCCTCCCAGATCAACCAGACCTCTCGCATAGGTAGCCCCACGCGCTCCTCGCGCTCCCGACCTCGCTGGGTTACCGTGCGTGAGATCTCAAGCGATAGCGCAATCGAGGGAGATGTGTCGCAGTGGAGTGTCTGGGTGATGATTCGGAAAGGCGCGGTCTCGGTGATCACGGGTGTTGGTGTGATCACGGGCGGAGCTGTCGGGGAGGGGGTAGGCGTGAGCGTGGGGAGGACGCGGAGCGTCGCCGTCGACGTTGGCTGCGTGACGTCCGATTCGGCTGTGAGCGATTGACCCGTGTACACGGCCACGGCAGGCCCTGAGGCTCCGTACGCAGCAGCTAGCTCTGCCAGTCTCTGCAAGACCTCGACAGGACGCCCCTGAGCCGCAGCCTGTTCCAGTGCTCCTGCCGCGCCGGAGGCTACCTCTGCTCGGGGCAAGTTGAGCAACCGGGTCTCGGTCCGTTCCCAGTTCCCGTCGAGGCCATAGGCCCATGCTGTCATGTGAATCCAGTCCTGCCGGTAACGGTGCTCTAGGAGCGGAGGATAGGTGTCATAGTAGCTCACGGGGGCAACAAACCAGGTGTAGATCAGGCCCCCCATCAAACCCAACACCAGGCCGATCGCGAAGACGCCGCCGACTTTCATCCTTCGGCCCCAAGGTAGGCAACCATAGCCGGCGTGTCGACCTCAAAGGCTCGGGCAAGCTCGACCAACGGCGCGATCAGTTCGCGATTTCGTCTCTCGGCGATCCACGTCTCCGTCAGCACGACCAGCGGTTCGGTATAGGGATCCGTCTGCAGAGCGCGGAGGCGCCGTGCTGCCAGCTCGAGATCGCCCTCAGCCCGATAGGTCAAGGCTACCAGCCGTACGTACTCAGCCTGATAGTCGTCGCGCATGGATGCGGGCGTCACCTCCTGGCGCGCCATCGGGAAGAGGTTCCAGCCGATCAACATCGCCAGTCCAATGCCCGCGGCAATCCCAAACAGAAAACCGACCAATCTCTTCATAAGGCGTGATCATACATCGGAAGCAACAAAGGGGCAATACAACTGTTCTATTGACACCGCACTGGGCGCTGCGTATAATTGAAGAAACTGAGGTTGTGAGCCTCTCAGAACCGGGTAAACAGAGCAGGCCGCGCCGGGTGCGGGCCGCTAAGTCAGTCGGAGTAACCGACTACCCTTTAGTTCTGGGAGGCTTTCCTTTGGGTCGCCTTGGTCTCCGTGAGCTCTCTGGTCGCCTGAGACTGGCTCTGCGGGAGCCGTCTATCGAGCGCTATCCTCCTGGAGTGCCATGATCGGGAGATAGATCGTAAATCCCTCCGTCAACGTTATGCTCAGGGTTGTGGTCACGCCGGCCGGTGCCACCACCCCATAGTGCCAGGTAGGAGCGTAACCGGGAAGGGTCGTCGTGACGGTATAGGTGCCCGAGATGAGCGTCAGAGCGTAAAGGCCCTCTGCGGTGGATTCCCCCCGCCAAGTGCCCTCCGTCGATGCGGCTGCTATGCTTGCACCTACTAAAGGCTCACCGGCTGTGTCCTGGACCGTTCCTGCAAGCGTGCCTGGCAGGGCCTCCTGAACGGCATGGAGGGCGTCCACACGCCCCCATCCGTAGACGCTGTTGGGAACGGCATCGGGCGCGTCACCGCACTCGCTGGATGTGCGAGGGACGGCTGTGGCGAACAGCAATCGTTCTGTCGTGGCCAACGCGTCCTTCAGGTCCGGATGGGCCGACCAGATCAAGGCCGCTGTGCCGGCGACGTGTGGAGCCGCCATCGAGGTTCCCGACATCGTCGTGTAACTCCCCCCAGGGTAACTGGAGACCACGCCGGATCCCGGTGCGGCAATGTCTGGTTTCACCAGTCCAGACACCGGCCCGCGGCTGCTAAAGCTGGTGACGGTGTCATCAGGGTAGGTCGCGCCCACGGTGGTGGCAGCATCATAGATCGCTGGTGGCTCTTGAATCGTGCCGCAGCTCGGACCATAGTTCGAGGCGGACACTACAACCAGAATCCCGGCGGCGCGCACGGCTTCGACGACCTGCTCCAAGAAGGCGATGTGATACGGATCACAGCCCTCGTCGACGGGGCAGCTCCACGAGTTGTTGACGACGTCCGGAGCTGCGCCAGGGTCACCCTCGGATGGGTCGCTGCCTACCGGAAAGGGGGCCAGGAAGAACTCGAAGCACTCAGCGTATGAGGCTGGGGTTCCGACCCCCTGATCCATGTTACGGCAACCGATCCAGCGCGCTCCAGGCGCCACGCCGATCTGGTTGCCGGCGCTGTCGTCCCCGACGATGGTGCCCATCGTGTGGGTGCCATGTCCGTAATCGTCGCAGGGGACCGGAGAATCGGGGCCGCAACGCCCTCCACCTTCGTGGATCGCGTCATGCCAGTTGAAGTCGTGGCTTGCCGCCGCTCCATCCCACCCCCGGTACTGCGCTTTGAGGGCGGGATGCTCCCACTCATAGCCCGTGTCTTGTCCCGCCACGACAACACCCTCGCCGCGATAGCCCATGGCCCAGACCTCCGGCGCCTGTATGCGCTCGACGCCCCACGGGATGCCGATAGCCGCTGTCTGAGCGCTGGTTGGAGCGATAGCGGGCTCGATATCGGCAGCGACGCGCGGGTTTGTGGTGACATGTGCGACGTCGGGGCGGGCGCTTAAAGCGATCAGGGCGTCCCGATCCGCGCTCGTCACGAGCGCGTTGACGATGTAGAGCGAACGATAGGCCACACCCTGTGCCCCAAGCCACGCGCGAAGCGGGCCCTGGGTAGCCTCGGCAAGGGTATGGAGGGCGGTATAGACGGCCTCTCCTCGAGTTACCTTGTCGGCTCTCAACGGTATCTTGGAGAGGTCGGCCTGTGCTTCGAGCACGATTAGGACTTCCGCCCACGTCTTGGATTCTGTGGCGGCCCAGGCCGCTGGGGAGATCTTGCCCGACGCCGGGCGTGCCTCGGGTTTGTCGGATGCGCGTGCTGCCTGCGCGTCTGTTACGTACGAAAGGTAGGCACTCGGGGGCATCGAGGGTGGCGACGCCCAGAAGGGCAGACGTGCCGGTGGGACTGGCCCGGTGCTGGCGGCGGATCCGGGATGCGCGCCGAATGACAGCCAGACCAGAAGCAGCAAGCATACCCAGAGCCCAAAACGCCGCCAGCGTAGGCTCAATGATGACACATCGTCTTTCCAAGGCATGGGAATAGATCGTATCACGTGTCGCCAGTCCTGACCATCGCGTAATGTCGAAGGTGATGTCTCAGGTGCTGGTTACCACGTCCTCGTGACCAGCGGAAGGGCGACGGTGGCCCACAGCGCGTGCGTCTCCACGACAGCTGTCGCCTCGAACCACGGCGCCGCGACATGGCGCGCCGTGATGGTCAGGGTCTCTGGATCTGGGAATTGGCCCACGGATGGAATGCTCACCGTGACAAAGACCGGCACCGTGGACCCGGGCGAAAGGTAGGTCGTCGTCGGGACGAGAGTGCTGAACCAGGTCGCGTCTGTGGCGGTCAGAACGACGGTTCGCGAGAGTGTCTCAGCGTTGGTCAGGTCCAAGCGATGGACCACCGTTTCTCCCAGGCTCGCCGAGTTTTCGGATCTCAAGGGTGTGAGCGTCAGGTCATCGGTGACGAAGGCCGCCGACACGGGGCCCCAAGCCCCATTCGCATCCTGCCCTCGGACGAAGACGAGGTGCTGTCCTGGGGTGAGGCCATCGACGAGGAGCGTGCTGCCTGCCTCCTCGATGGCCTCATCGTAGGCGCCGTCAAGGGCCTCCAAGCTATGGCCCTCGCCCCCGTCCCACGGGGGAACATCGAGATAGGCCTCGGCGCGTGCGATGGCTTCGCCGCCGTTGTCCCTGCCATCGATGTGCGTCGTCACGACGACGGTCGCAACCTCACCCTGTGGGCCGAAGGCCGCGCTGACGTCCAACGCATCGGGCCCACTCGGCAGCAGGTAGGGCGCGCGCGCGACCTGTGCAGCATAGAGGAGGGCCGCGATATTTGGCTGGATCAGTGCGTCATAGCGATCGCAGGAAGGATAGAACCCATCCGCGCCACTGCCGATTTCGAAGGTGTATGAGGCGACGCCCAGGTCGCCATAGGCGAAGTCATCGGTCGTGCCCGTAGTTGGGTAGAGTAGAACGGCCTGCTGTGCCGTGTAGCCGTTGAAGGTAGCGAGCTTATGGCCTAAGCGCGCCAACCCTTCGCTGTTGGGCGCCGGCTTCGATGTGTAGCCCCAAGGCCAGAGCACCAGGTTACTGTAACTGTGAAGCGTGATGAAAAGTCCCTTCGTGTCCGTAGGTGCGGGGGTGGTGTCGTCGTCCGGTCGCCGATCGGGAAAGAGCGTTTGGAGGAAGGCTTGCACGGCCTGCGTCTCGGTCTCTGAGACGGCGTAAGGTCCTTGATAGGTCTCGGCGCACGGGTAAACGCTGGCGCCACCCCAATGGTAGCTGGAGTTTCGGTTGAGGTCGACGCCGAAGGTCGTATCGCTGCAGTTGCCATTGGTTGGATTTGCGTTCTTGCGCCAGTAGACCCACGGCTCCCCTACCTCGTTGCGGACGTGTCCATCGGGATTGGCGCTGACCATCACCTCGATGCGGACGTGGTCCAGCAAGGCCGTGATATCCGGATCCACGGCGTACCGCGTCAGCAGCGTCTCAATGAAGACCATGGCTGTCTCCGGCGTGATCAGCTCACGTCCGTGAATATTGGCCATGAGAAAGAAGATCGGCTTGTTCGTGCCCGTGGCCTCGTTCGTCAGCTGCATCGCGTAGAGGGGACGTTTCTCGTAGCTGGTGCCCACGGACCGGAGTTCTGAGAGCTCCGGATAAGTCGCAGCCCACAATTCGAGTTGGGAAGTTAGCTCGGCGATGGTTCGGTAGCACGAATAGTCAGGGATCGTCTCTGGCTCCGAGATCGAGAGGGTAGCTGACTCGTAAGAAAAGGCCTGCGCGCCTAGCCAGACCCTGTCAGCCGGCGTCACGCCGGCGACAAGGTAGCCGGCCCCGCTCTCTCGTGCGCGCTCGTCGCGTACGATCTCCCAGATGTCCAGACGTTGGGCGAGTGACGTGAGTTCTGCTTGGCTGGTGAAGGCGATGTGCAGAGGCTCTGAACGGTCGGGCGCGTGTGAGGGAGCGTGCGGCGTAGGCCAAAGGACTGCACGCGTCTCGATCGGCCCGCCCAGCGCCGACTGGGCCGGGCCTGGTGTGGAGATACAAAGTAGCAGGGTGAGGAGTAGTAGAGTGGTACGGCAGGCCAGACTGGAACCCCTCATGGCCTGGTTCCTTGGCGTTAGGCCGTCGTCAGGCGATATCCGACGCCCCGCTTCGTCTCGATTTCGAAGGGGGCCTCAAGCTGGCTTAGGGTCTTTCGAAGCCAGTGAATGTGGACATCCAACGTGCGGGTATCGCCCATATAGTCTGTGCCCCAGACTTCCTTCATAAGCTTCTCCCGGGTCACGACTTCCTCAGAAGCAGAGAGCAGCACCAGCGCGAGCGCGGCCTGTTTGGGCGTCAGCGGCAGCTGTCGTCCGCGCCAGATCAAGAACCGGTTTTCCGTGTCGAGACAGAGGCCCTGCCACTCCGTCGTCTCCCGCGGTCCTGTGGGGACAATCCGACTCAGCCGGCGCATCAATTGGCGGGCGGTGAAGGGGTAACGAAGATAGCCATTGGCACGAGGCATTTGGTCGAGCCGCATACCTTTGCCGAGCAGTAGGAAGGTCGTCATCTGCACGGGAAGATCCTCAAAGGCCTGGAAGAATCGCTCGACATCGAAGCGGATCGAGGGCACGTCCACGAGGACAAGGTCCGGCGGCTCGGCCTCAATGAGGCTGAGGGCGTCACGGCGCAACTGCGCTATCGTCACTGCATACCGCTCTTCGAGACTTGGGGCGAACCGCCGCTCGACCGATCGGTGTGCGACGACGAAGAGAATGTGCTGGCGATCCAAAAACGTGACTCCTTCTCTCGGGCCGAGGCCTTCCGGGATGCTTTTCTAGTATACGCCCACTGAAGTAGGACACAAATTACCTCCCAGAGTTGACGTGCCTCATGATACGGCTATCATACTTTGCGCAGCCCCCTGATTGATCCTGAATGGGAGACCTGGTGACACTGGCCGTTGAAGTCCATGATCTGACGAAGCGTTTTGCTGGGACGCGTCTTACGGTCCCACGTCTCTGGTCGCGTCACGCGGATGATCGACAGCGGACCGAGGATCAGGACACGCTGGCTGTGGACCGCGTCTCCCTCGGTGTCCATCGAGGCGAGATCTTTGGCCTGATGGGCCCCAACGGCGCCGGGAAGACCACGCTGGTCAAGATGCTGGCTACGTTGATCCTGCCCACCTCGGGCAGCGCCATCGTGAATGGGTACCCGCTGACCTGCCCCGACGAGATCAAGGCGTCTATCGGGCTGATGACGTGCAACGAACGCAGCTTCTATCCGCGGCTCTCTTGCCGCGAGAATCTGCGTTTCTACGGCGGATTGTCCCAGCTTAGCTCAACGCAAGTCGAGGCCAAGATCACGTGGCTCTCCGAGATGCTCGAGCTGAACGACTTCCTGGACAAGCGTTATGATCGCTGCTCGACCGGGATGAAGCACCGGTTGGCCTTGGCCCGGGCCCTGCTCAATGACGCCAGCCTGCTCTTTCTCGATGAGCCGACGGTCTCACTTGATCCGGTGGCGGCCCACCAATTCCGGGAGCGCCTCTATAGCCTAGTCCAGCAGGAGGCCCGCACGGTCTTCATGGTCACTCACAATCTGGACGAGGCTGAGGTTCTCTGCGACCGCGTCGCGGTCATGCTCCAGGGACGGCTGTGGCCCGTCGGGTCGCCAGAACGGCTGCGGGCGCTGCTCACGTCCGAGACCCGGTGCAACTTACGCGTGCGGGGGTACACACCCTCGCTCGCGGATCAACTGCGGGACGTCGAGGCAGTTGTCGGGCTCACCGAGCACGGCACCAGCGGCGGCATCACGCACCTGGAGATCCAGTTGGAGAACCGCAAACGCGCGCTCCCTGGCGTGGTGGCGACCGTTGAGGCGGGTGGGGCGGAGTTGGAGGGGCTGGATCTCGCGACTCCTTCATGGGATCAAGTTGCCGAAAGGCTGACCATAGAATCCCCAGAACCATCCCGTCCGGCAGTTTCGGCTGCATCGACCTTGACCACGACCCCGCGTACTACGGTGGCATCTCAGGTGTCTGATGGGGGGGATGTTAATATGGCCACATCCGAGATCAGGCCCGGTCTCGGGGTGCATGGAGCGGACTCTTCTCCCGCCTCGAAGGGGGCCTTCGGCACCTGGCTCGCTCGGCTGGCGCTGCCAAGGCTTTCCCTGCGCTCGCGCCTTGAGGAGCTGGCGCGCACACTGCCCCTCTTCTTCAAGCGCGACCTGCGCACGCAGTTGAGCTATCGCCTCTCCTTTCTACTTCAGTTGATCGGCATCCTCTTCTCCATCGCCAGCTACTACTTCGTCGGTCAGGTCTTCGGGATGGCAGCCAGTCCCTACCTCCAGGCGTACGGCGGGGACTATTTCTCCTTTGTTCTGATCGGTATTGCTTTCGTCGGCTATCAGGGCGTCGCACTTTATGGTTTCTCAAGTGTCATCCAGTCGGCGCAGTCCGCGGGCACTTTGGAAGCGATGCTCACGACTCCGACCCGCCTAAGCGCTATCTTGCTCGGCTCCAGCGTCTGGGACTTCGCCTTTACCTCGTTGCGCGTCGTTCTCTATCTGGTGGCTGGCGCGGTCCTATTTGGGGCGCAGTTTGGGGAGGCCAATCTATTGGCTGCCTTGATCATCCTCGTCCTTACCGTCACGAGCCTCGGGGCTATCGGCATTCTCTCGGCGTCATTCATCATGGCGTTCAAGCGAGGCAACCCCATCAATTTCCTGATTGGTGGCGTTTCCGTGTTGTTGGGGGGTGTCTATTACCCCGTGGAGGTGCTCCCTCGGTGGCTTCAGACCTTGGCTCGTTTCTACCCGCTGACGACCTCGTTGCAGGGTATGCGCCGGGCGCTGCTCAGCGGTGCGCCGCCAACGGCGCTAATGGGCGAGATTGGCGTGCTTATTCTCTTTTCTGTAGTTCTTCTGCCTCTCGGGTTGCTTGCCTTCAGCTATGCTGTCCGCCAGGCTAAGCGCGATGGCAGCCTGACGCAATTCTAGAGAACACCACGGGCTGTCTATGGACACCGGATCATGATGACCCAAGAAGAAGCACTGTACACGGAAGCGATCCTCCTTGGTCTCCGGGCCCGGCACGATCCCACAGCGCTGGTGGCGCTGCAGAATCTATTGGCGACGCCTGGCTTCGACCCGGCTATCTTTCAGGAGCGGGCGCTTCACGAGGGGGTTGCCCCCCTCCTCTATGTCACGCTTCGGGGGCGCGGTGTGCTACCGTCGACTCTGGAGACGTCGCTGCGTAGAAGCTACCTCGCGTTAGCAGGACGCAACCTCCTCGTCTTTCGGGAGTTGTCTCGTGTGCTTCGTGGCTTGTCAGACGCAGGCATCGAAGTTGTCATCTTGAAGGGCGGCGCGCTGGCGGAAGCCGTCTATGGAAATATCGCCGTCCGTCCTATGTGCGACATCGACCTGTTGATCCGGCGCTCGGCCGTGCCAGCTGCCCTGGAGGTGCTGCGCGCGGAGGGCTATGAGGCAAACGAGCGCGAGGCGCGGGCCGGGGATACGTTGACCTACGAGAATGAGATCATGCTGCGGCGAGCCGGAGGCGCTCCGCAGATGTTGCTGGAGGTTCACTGGAGCCTGCTCGACTCCCCCCATCACCAGCAGGTCATCCCAATGGATTGGTTTTGGCAGACCACTCGGCCCATTGAGATTGAAGGCGTCCCAGCCAAGGCGTTGGGAGTTGAGGCCCAGATTCTGCACCTCTGTGGGCACCTCCTTTTGCACCACGGTAGCGGCGAGGTCCTCCGTCTGCTCTGGCTCCATGACATCGCCGAGGTCATCCATTCGGCGGCGGAGGTTGATTGGGAGCTATTGGCTGCACAGGCCGGTGCTTGTGACCTTGTGCTGCCGGTTCAAGATGTGATGGAGGAGCTCGTCGATCGATGGCATCTGCCTGTGCCCGATCATGCCGTGGCCCAGCTTCGAGCGCTGGAGCCATCCGCCGATGAGGCGCGCGTCTTTGCCTGGCTGACCGCCCCACAGCGCCCTGTGGCCCAACGCTTTGCCGCAGACCTTGCGGCTTTGTCCGACTGGCGGACGCGGGTGCGTTATGCGTATCACAGCCTCTTTCCATCGCCTTCCTACATTATGAAGCGGTATGGACTCCCTCGCTGGCTGGTGCCGATCGGCTATCCTTACCGGTGGGTGTTGGGCCTGTGGAGCTGGTTGGCCCGACGGCGTCGTTAAGGCCCCAGCCTCCCCGGTCGCCGTCACTTCCTCGCCTTCGGACCAGGATGTCCTAATGAGGGGATGGCGACCCGCATTTGACCTCTTGATGCTTTCGCCCACAATGGTCGCAGGGATAGCCTCGAGGCAAGGAGCAAGGTTATGCATATCGCATTTCTTAACCCCCAAGGGAACTTTGACCCCCAGGACAGTTATTGGACTGAGCATCCTGATTTCGGCGGGCAGTTAGTCTATGTGAAGCAGGTGGCTCTGGCAATGGAAGAGATGGGCCATACTGTCGATATTCTGACACGTCACATTATCGACCCCGAATGGCCTGAGTTCAGCGAGCCCATCGACCACTATAGAGGGGCGCCTGGGTTGCGCATCCTGCGCTTTCGGGCCGGTCCGGACGAGTTTATGCGCAAAGAGCTCCTCTGGCCGCACTTGGTGCGCGATTTCGTGCCAAACCTCCTCGCGTTTTACCGCGAAGAAGGGAGGTTGCCGGATGCCTTCACCGGTCACTATGGGGATGGGGGACTCTGCGGTGTCCTGATCGAGGATGAGACCGGTGTTCCCTTCACCTTTACGGCTCACTCTCTGGGCGCGCAGAAGATGGATAAGCTCGGTGTCACCCCTGAGAACCTGGCGGAGGTGGACGCTCATTATCACTTCGCGCGTCGCCTCGTCGCCGAGCGCTTGAGCATGAATCGCTCAGGCATCAACATCACCAGTACACATCAGGAGCGACGCGAGCAATATGCGCACATTGCGTATCGGGATGCGGTCGACGTGGATGATGACCGGCGCTTTGCCGTGATCCCCCCTGGTGTCAACCTGGAGATCTTCGGCAAAGACGTCACCAACTCAGAAGAGGTGGAGACCCACGCCCACGTTCGGGAGATGTTGGCCCGCGACCTTAGCCACGACCGTCAAGAGCTTCCCGCGATCATCGCCTCCAGCCGGCTTGATCCCAAGAAGAATCACATTGGCCTCGTTCGTGCCTTTGCAGAGAGTCCGTCGTTGCAGGAAAAGGCTAACCTTGTGCTGTTCATCGGCGGTCTCTCCAATCCCTTGCGTGAGGACGGCGGCGCTAGCGAAACCGAGCAGGAGGTCCTGAACGAGATCCGTCAAGTCGTCGAGGACCATGATCTGCGAGGGAAGATCAGTGCCTTTGCCCTCCGAGGTCAACCGGCGCTGGCTGCGGCCTATCGCTTCTTTGCCGAACAGGGCTCCGTCTTCGCGCTGACTGCGCTTTACGAACCCTTTGGCCTCGCTCCCTTGGAGGCTGCTGCCGCCGGGCTTCCGCTGGTGGTGACTCAGAACGGGGGTCCCAGCGAGAGCCTCCGCGAGGATGGCACGGAATATGGCGTACTCGTCAACCCAACGGATTTTGACGACATCGCGCAGGGCTTGCTGCGGCTGTTGGGAGATCGCGAGTCCTGGGAAACCTTCGCGCGCCGGGGACGCCAGCGCGTCCTCGACCGCTATACGTGGGAGCGCACCGCCGAGGGTTACCTCGATCAGATAGAGATGATTGTCGCCCATCCGGGGGCCCGCCGTCCCGCTTCACTGTTGCCCCTTCATCCCTACTTCAAGAAGCCCATTCCCGAACACGATGTTACGTTGGCGGAGCTGCACGCCCTCTATTTCGTCGGATTGGGGCAGGAGGAAGAAGGGGTCGGGGATACGACCTAATATCTAGAGGAGACGGTCATGATCAAGGTGCCCGAGGGCGATCTTGATCTCCTTGCTATCGGTGAGATCCTGGTGGATCTGATCTCGGTTGAGGAGACCAACACACTTGTCGAGGCGAACCGCTTTGTGAGACACCAGGGCGGTTCTCCCGCAAACATCGCCGTCAACATGACCAAGCTCGGCGCCCATACGGGCATGATTGCCCGCGTCGGCGACGATGCCTTTGGGCGCTTCCTTCGGGGATCGCTGTCTCGAGCGGGTGTGGAAACGAGCGGTGTGACTGTGGATCCCGAGGCGCATACCTCTTTGGTCTTTGTGTCGCACACCGCCGGGACGCCAGATTTTCTGGCCTGCCGCGCAGCCGACTTCTGTCTCTCACCTGCTGATGTTGATGAAGACCTTGTCCGTCGTGCACGGATTGTCCACACGTCGATGTGGCCCCTCTCGAAAGAACCATCGCGGTCGGGGGTAGCACGCGCCTTCCAAATCGCGCGATCCCACGGTGCCTTGATCTCCCTCGATCCCAACTACAGTCCCCGCATCTGGCCTGACCGCGACGAAGCTCTGCACGTCCTTGCTGAGATGCTGGGCTATGCCACGATCACGAAGCCCTCGCTGGACGATGCCCGCCGGATCTTTGATGCGGAGCTGGAGCCCGAAGCGTACATTGCGCGATTCCATGACATGGGCCCCGAGGTCGTGGTCTTCACCATGGGGTCCCAGGGGGTGCTGCTCTCAGAGGGCGGCACGGTCGTTCATATCCCGGCCCATGAGATCGAGGTGGTCGACGCCACGGGCGCCGGAGATGCATTCTGGGCCGGATTCTTAACGGCGATTCTCGACGGATATACGCCGGAGCAGGCCGCTTACGTGGCCCGCGTTGTCGTCGAGGAGAAACTGACGCATATCGGCCCCTTGCCTGACCATATGGATCGCTGCGCTATTTACGAGCAGGCAGGGTTGATGCCTGTTTCGTGAGGGTGCGTTGACTCCTTCAGGAGGACGGCTCACACACGCGTTGGAGCCTTCTTGGTGCCGGCGCGCTTGTGACGGAGAGCGATCCCTGACCGGTGCGTGACAGCCGGGCCTGGCTTCGACGAAAGCGTGCGATCAGTCGCTGAGCCGGTCGATGAGCGGGCTCAACAGCGCCTTCCAGTCGTACGTCTCGGCGAAGACGCGCGCTCGTCTTCCCCACTTCTCTCGGGCGATGGGGTCGCGGGCCAGGGCAATGCACGCATCGGCGAAGGCGGTGGCGGTGTTGACCAAGACCATCGCGTGCCCGGGATCCTCGAAGCCCTCCGCCGCCAATCGCGTAGCCACGATGGCTTTCCCCATGGCTGTGGACTCCAGCAGCTTCAGCCGGGTTCCTCCGCCCACCAGCAAGGGCACGACGTAGACCGCAGCGCCACGAATGTAGGGGCGCGTGTCCGGAACGCTCCCTGTGATCTCGACGCCCGGTATCGCACGCAGCCGATCCAGGCGAGGATGAGGGTTGCGTCCAACGATATAGAAATGGGCAGAAGTATGGACGCGCCGGATCTCAGGCCACACCTGGTCGCAGAACCAGAGAACGCCATCTACGTTGGGCCGAAAGTCCATCGTCCCAGTAAAGACAAAGGCAGGCTGGGTTAGGTCTGCCGCCTCCTCATAGGTGGCATAGGCCTCGACGTCGATACCGTTAGGAATCACTAAGGGGGTAAGGTCCGGGACGATCGCGCCCAGCGCCTCGGCGTCTGCTTCAGACACCGCGACCACCTGGTCGGCCTGGCGACAGACGTGGGCCTCGTAGGCACGCAGCCGGCGCCATTGAATCGAGGAGTAAAAGGCACGCACGAGCCGCCGGGGATCGAGCCACTGGAAATGCGCCCAGTCTGAGCGGGCTGCACGCTTCTGCAGGAGGTACTCGCAGTTGTGGTCGTCAAAGGCGATGCGTGGTGACCTCGCCACAGGTTCGTCTCTTGTTGCTTCGGCTATTCGACCCAGGCCTCGGTACGGCACCACAAAGGGCGCCATCTCTAGACCCTCAATCACGATCCAGTCGAAGGCGTAGTCGCGCAGCCACGCGTTGAGGCGCTCACTGAAAGCCTCATTGGTCAGTCGTTGGGTAAGATCGGGATGGCCTGTGAATAAGAAGTCTCGAAGTCGGTCCCTAAGGGATCGCTGCGGCTGCGGAACGATGCCAATCCGGGTTACACGCTCCAGGAGTGTCGGCTCCGGCTTGGTGTCCTGATCCGCAGATGCAAAGGTGAGTAATGAGACTTCGTGGTGCTCGGCCAAGCCACGCAGCAGTCCCCAATTCCGCAGGGCCGTTCCTTGTCGCGGGGGATACGGGATCTGCGGTGTCAGCATCAGGAGAGAGGCCATTAGAAGGACACCTCAGGTTAGGCGGAGTCTCGCGGCTGCTGATCCCACGGCCAAAGCGATATGTAGTCCCCAGGTGAGAACGCCCTGAATGCCCCAGAGATTACCCTGAAAGACTGTCAGCAGTTGTAGCAGCCCCATCCCCAAGACGGGCAGACCTCCGACGATGATCCCAACGCTCACGATCCACCAGAGATTGTGACCATAACGCCGTCCTACCAACCGCCAGATAAGCTCAGCGATGAGCGTGCCGGCTAGGGGAGAGAGGAAAATCACAAACCACCAGCTTCCCAGCAGTGGAAGGATGCTGGCAACACCGCCGAGGAGGGCCGAGACGATGCCCGCTAATGCGTAATCTGTGGGTCGTGATTGCTCGAACCGGCGCTTGCGACCACGCTTGCAGTCAGGACATATGTAGCCTACAGGAGTCCTTTGGGCGCACTTGCCGCAGATTGGCGTGCCGCACTGATAGCAGCGCAGGGTCGTTTCCGTCTTCGGATGCCAGTGACAGTAGAGGATCTCCTCCTGGTTTCCGCTTGCCTGGGATTCCTCTCCCACAGGTGCCCTCTGAGAGTCTCGCTCGTCGATCTCGTTCATACGTCTGATTCCCAATCGCTGCCGTTTCGCGGCTCGCCGTTTCGGGGTCTGAGACGCTCAACGAGGGTGCTGTAGAAGTCTTCCTGGCTTCTCAGACGGAGGAATCGCGCTCGGATGTTGCTGCGTTCGATGCGGACGATGTCGCCGTTTAGCAGCTCGCCCTCCATCCGACCATCGACCGACAGCATCCCCGGAATCTCGGTCTCCACATCGACCTCGATCACGGCTTCGGGGTTCAGAACCACGGGGCGCTCCAGACTCAGATGCGGCGCCGCGGGCACCACCAAGATGTTCTCAAGCCAGGGCGGGAGGATGGGTCCTCCGGCGGCGTACGCATAGGCTGTTGATCCTGTGGGCGTCGCCAGTATGAGAGCGTCGGCGACGTAACGCGCCATCAACGCACCATCGATCAGGGCGTGGAGCCGGACGGTCCGTGAAAGAGCGCCGCGGCTCACAACTGCGTCGTTGAGCGCATGCTCCTGGGCGATGGGGGTGTTGTCACGTATCAGCGTCACGCACAGCATCATACGCGACTCAACCTTGCCCTCACCCGCCAGCACGCGCTCCAGCGTGTCGGCCCACGTGGCGGGCGAAGTTTCTGTCAGAAAGCCAACCCGGCCCAGGTTGATGCCCAAGATGGGCGTGTTGAGAGGAGCGGCCCTCTGTGTAACCCGGAGGATTGAGCCATCCCCTCCCAGTGTGATGAGCAGGTCGGCAGGCTCCTCAATCGTGGGGTGTTCCGAGGTGGCGCATAACCACGTGTCGAGGCCGCGATCCTCTAGCCATCTAGCTATTTTCTCTGCCAGAGGGCGTGACTTTCGAACCCGCGCGTTGTAGACCAGGCCGATATGCGTAAGGGATTGTTTCTCTGTGTTCATCGATGTCTTCAGCTCACAGTCTCCAACGCTTCACTTGCGGGTCGCCATAGACGGCGTTGATCTGTCTGTAGCAACCTCATCGCCGGGCCGGCATCGTCCGCTCGTGTGAATAACGCCTTGGCTATGCGGTCAGCTTCTCCCTCAGAATGGTCGTGAGCTTCTCGGTTGGGACCATTGTCTGATCGCCGCTGACCATGTTCCTAAGCGTGATCTCTCCGCGGGCCAGCTCGTCTTCACCGATGATGATGGTGAACTTCGCATTGCGCCGATCGGCGTGACGCAACTGCGACCGCAGGCTTCCGCCCATTGCGATCTGCGCGGCGATCCCTGCGTCCCGAATCTGGTCCAGGAGTTCTACTGCGAAATCGCGACTGGCATCTCCAAGATAGGCTAAATAGACGGGTGGGGGGGACAGCACGGGCACATCAACATTCTGGTCCTTCATCACCATCACGATCCGCTCCATACCGGACGCGAACCCAACCGCTGGGGTCGGCGGCCCACCAAGGAGCTCGGCGAGCCCGTCGTAGCGCCCGCCCCCGCACACAGCCGACTGCGCGCCAATGCCTTCGGCCCAGACCTCGAAGACGGTCTTGGTATAGTAGTCAAGGCCACGAACGAGGCGGTGATTCAGAGTATAGGGTCTGTTCAGTGCGTCGAGATAGCCACGCAGTTCGGCGAAGTGCTCGGCGCATTCGTCGCACAGCATCTCCGTGATCTTCGGCGATGAGGCAATCACGGGCTGGCACTGGTCTTGTTTGCAATCGAGGACGCGCAGCGGGTTCTCCACGATTCGTCGCCGGCAATTGTCGCAGATTACGTCCATATGCTCGTGGTAGTGTGCCTGCAGGGCTTCTACGTAGTCAGGACGGCACTTCGGACACCCCGTCGAGTTCAACTGGAATGAGAGGTTTTTGAAGTCGAGGGCCTCAAAGATCTCCCACGCCAGCAGCATGACCTCAAGGTCTGCCAAGGGGCTCTCGACGCCCAGAATCTCCACATTGAACTGGTGGAATTGGCGGTATCTGCCAGCCTGCGGCTCCTCGTAACGGAATGCGGGTCCGGTCGAGTAGAGTTTCACCGGCTTTGGGAGCACATGCATCCCGTTTTCGATGTAGGCGCGGATCACGCCGGCTGTGAACTCCGGGCGGAGCGTCACGTCACGATCACCTTTGTCCTTAAAGGAGTACATCTCCTTTTCGACGATGTCGGTGGCCTCCCCGACGCCGCGGGCAAAGAGCTCTGTCATCTCAAAGATGGGGGTGTCGATGCGCTCGAACCCATAACTACGGGCCACTTCAGCCACAACCCCCAGCAAATGCTCCCAATAAGGCTGATCTTCTGGGAGAATGTCCTGTGTGCCCTTAAGACGCGAATACTGCACCATAGATTACCTCGATAATTCTCTTCCTATGAAACCGATTAGGAGCATTATAGGCTATCTGAGTCCTCAAGACAAGACATCCCGCTCCACAGAACGACCTCGGCTTGGCCAAGGATTGGCGTGCGCATAGCGGGAAACCCTGGACAGAATGCCAGTTTGTGATAGTATTCTGTTGGTTTAGAGGCTCCAAAACGCCAACCATCGGAGATGGCGACGGCGCCGCCGCCGATGGCGGGGTCAGTTAGAGTGTTCACAGGGTCGCCTCCGGATCATTTCGGTGGGCGATTTTTTAATGTGGGTTTATATGCAGAAAAGTGCATCTATATATCCAGTAGTGGGTGAAGGGTGGAGGTTGTCCCGATGACATTGGAAGAGATTCTGAACGCAACAGAAGCGGAGATGCTGGTTGAGCCGCCCTTCAACATCGATCTTGAGTTTGCCTGTGCTTCTGACCTGATGAGTGATGTGTTGCTGTTCACCAAACCCAGCATGTTGTTGGTGACGGGCCTCACGAATCCGCAGGCCATCCGGACCGCTGATATGGCGGAAGCGCCAGCTGTTGTCTTTGTCCGGGGGAAGTACCCCCCGGAGGAAACCCTGGAACTTGCGAGCGAGATGGGTATCGGTGTCTTGCTCTCACCGTACACAATGTTCGAGACGGCGGGCCTTCTCTTCAAGGCGGGACTCAAGGGTATTGGGAAGCTGCCGATTATGCGGCAAAGCTAGCGAAGGATCCACGGGACCACCAGGCTCACTCAGTGGCGTGACCAGGGCAAGTTGATAATCCTATGAAGCGACAGTTCGCACTGCTAGGATTTATGGGGAGGGGCGGTGCACTCTCCAAGATTCACGAACTCGTCCGTGAGATGCAAGTCTCCCGTGTTATGACGGCGTCTCTGCTCACATTGCCTCCTGACGCCTCGATGAAGCAGTTAAAGGATTTGTTGCGCGAGCATCGCATTTCGGGGGTACCTGTGGTGGAGGACGGAGAGCTTGCCGGCGTGGTCAGCATTGAGGACCTAATTCACGCGCTGGAGCGACAGCAGCTCGAAACCCCGATCCGCGACTTTATGACCAGCGAGGGGCTTGTGACGGCGCAGGCTCAGGAGCCTGTGATGGAGGCGCTGCGGCGTTTTGAGAGGACGGGAATCGGACGAATGCCGGTCCTGGATGCTCGCGACAAGCTGGTTGGCATTATCACCCGGGGAGACATTACCATGGCGTTGTTGCGAGCCCTGCAGGAGCTTTATAATGAAGCAGAGGCAGCCCAAGAGCGACCTCAGTACTTCTTCGAGGCACTGGAGTCGGAGAATACTAGCCTTCAGTTGCGCTACCATGTGGTCAAGGGCGATTTTGCCCGGGGCGGCGATGCCTCTGCTAAGATAAAGCGCGCGCTGTTGCGCATCGGGGCTTCTCCCCAATTAGCGCGTCGGGTGGCTATCGCGGCCTATGAGGCTGAGGTGAATCTGATCATCCATACCGATTCAGGAGGCCTGATTCTAGCCGATATCCAGCCTGAGGAGATCACCGTGGTCGCGCAGGATTCGGGTCCGGGCATACCTGACGTGGAGCTTGCCAGGCAACCGGGCTACTCCACCGCGACGCCCGAGGTTCGGGAGATGGGCTTTGGGGCCGGTATGGGGCTCACCAACATCGAGCGATGCGCTGACAAAATGAGCCTCTGGTCTGCCGTTGGGGTAGGTACCCGCCTCCAGATGATTTTCTATGTGGCGCCGGAGGAGATCGGCGAGGTGGACGAAGCATGACGATGACGCGGTCCAAGACCGGGATTCACACGAGGAGTCAAAAGGCATGAAGGTAAGGGAAGTCGTCGAGCGTCTGGGATGGCGCGTGCTTGTAGGCGCTGATCAGCTTGATAGAGAGGTGGGAGGCGGCTACGCGGCCGATCTCCTGAGTTGTGTGATGGCGGGTGCGGAGGCGGATGATCTTTGGATCACGCTTCAAACGCATACGAACATCGTTGCGGTCGCTTCGCTTCTGGGGATCTCGGCTATTGTGATTGCTGAGGGCGCTGTCGTGCCGGAGAACACCCGTGAGAAGGCTGAAGAGCAGGAGATGCCGCTGCTCGAGAGCCCCGATCCTGTCTACGAGACCGTCGCGAAGCTGGTTGCACTGGGTATCTAAGGCTGCCGAGACGGAGTTGGCCAGAATGGTATGGTGGGTGAGCGCATCGAAGCAGGTGAGGCGAGGACCGCCGTCGACCACAGCGCTGGCTTGCTAGAAGGCTACGCCGGAAGCAGAAGATGAGGACCTGCCGGGCTGACTTGCACATACACACTGTGCTTTCAGCGTGCGCCGAGGTCGAGATGATCCCTCCACTCATTGTGGAGGAAGCACTTTACAAAGGTCTGGACGTTATCGCGATCACTGACCATAATGCAAGTGGTAACGCGGCTGCGGTGATGGCGGCAGCGGAAGCCACAGATCTGACGGTTTTGCCGGGAATGGAGCTTCAGACCCGTGAGGAGGTGGACCTCCTCTGTATCTTCGGTGATCTACAAGCTATTGAAGCCTGGCAGGACATGGTCGATGGGTGGATCCCGCCTTTGAAGAACGATCCTGAGCATTTTGGGCCGCAATATCTGGTTGATCGCGATGGGAACTTCAAGAGTGAGGAGTCGCGGCTGCTGCAAGGTCCGACGACCATCGGGCTGGAGGATGCGGCCCGCCTTGTCCGTCAGTTGGGGGGCTTGGCCGTGCCGGCGCACATCGATCGGCCGAGCAATGGTCTGATTGCGATGTTGGGCATCTGGCCGCCCGAGCTCGAGGCCGATGCAGCTGAGGTCTCCCCGAATCTGCGCCCCAGCCAGGCGCGGCACCAGTTCCGATCTTTGCCGCCGGCGTTGCCGTTGATCAGCAACTCGGACGCGCACTGGCTGGATTGGATCGGTAAGGTGATGACCATCTTTGAGGTGGAAGGACCCCCTACGCTGAGTGAGCTTCGGCGTGCACTGCAGGGGCAAGATAGGCGTCGAGCTTACGTGCCTTAGTTGACCTCAAGTCTTAGGTCGTCTCGACAGAGGCTCGATGCTAAAGCGGGGAACAATGTCACTGGGAGTCTGGGCGTGCGACAGTATAATGTAACTTGGCCTGTCGCTAGATCAGCATAGGCTATACTTGTCGGCACCTTCAAACAGGGCCCTGTTCATCCCCAGACCCGCCGTTGTGAGCGCTCGATGCTGGAGCTCAGATGTGCTGGGTGCGCCTCCGTGTGATGTTCGAGACTGTGGGTGCGGCGCTATCTTACGACGAGAGGTGAAGAGTATGAGTGTAGCAGCAAAAGAGATATTTGCGGAGCAACTGGAGCTTTCTCCAGAGGAACAAGAGACGCTAGATCAGATTATCGGTGAAAATCGAGATCGACCTGGTTCGACGATGGTTGTGCTGACGCTGACCCAGGAGCGACTTGGGTACGTGTCGCCACCGATGCAGCGTTATATCGCCAAAGCGCTAGACGTTCCGTTGAGCCACATTTACGGAGTTTTGACCTTCTACTCATTCTTCCGGATGAGCCCGATAGGGCGGCATAAGATCAGCATCTGTATGGGGACCGCCTGCTACGTACGAGGTGGGCCCACGTTAGTGGAGAAATACCAGCAGGTGTTGGGGGTGAAGGTGGGCGAGACGACCGAGGATCAGCGGTTTACGCTTGAGATCTGCCGCTGTGTGGGAGCCTGCTCCCAGGCACCCGTGGTGATGATCGACGACGATATCCTTGGTCGAGTTCAGCCGCAGAACGTCGCTAAGACGCTTCGGGACTACGAATGAGACGGTTGCTGCTGGACCGTGGGGCCAGGCGTCAGACAAGTGACTGAGGCATGACCGTCTTTCGCGATCTATCTCAGCACGTTCTGGATATCGCTGAGAACGGTGCCACCGCCGGTGCGACACTGTTGCACATTGACATTGAAGAGGATATGATCGCGGATCGGTTGGCTATTTCGGTCCGTGACAACGGAAGAGGCATGGATCCTGAGATGCTTCTGCGCGTGGCGGACCCTTGGGTTACCACGCGAACGACACGCAGGGTTGGACTGGGTATCCCGTTCTTGAAGCAGACGGCTGAGATGTGTGGCGGTGGGTTCGAGATTGTGTCCGTCCCAAGGGAAGGGACCGCGGTTTCCGCGGTCTTTCAACTGAGTCACATTGATCGGCCTCCCCTTGGGGATCTCATTGGAACGCTGCTCTGCATTATCGTGGGAAATCCTCAGCTCGATGTGGTCTACACGCATCGGGTGGGAGAGAATGAGTTCGCCTTTGATACCCTGACGATTCGTGAGATCCTGGGATCTAAAATACCATTATCGGATCCCGAGGTACTGGGGTATATCCGCGGCACGCTGACAGAAGGACTGATCTCCATCGGTAGCGAGGCCGCGCCGGAAGCATAAAGTTCTGAGTATTAGCTTGTTGATTCACGCAAGGCAGGAGGACATCCGAGATGAAGAGCTTAGAAGAACTGCAGAAGATCAAGGAACGCGCATTGCAGCGCCGGAAGTTGTCCGGCGAGGGCGCCCGCGCGCGGATCGTGGTGGCCATGGGCACGTGCGGTATCGCCGCCGGTGCACGTGACACGATGACGGCGATCCTGAGCGAGTTGGAGTCGCGCGACATTTCTGACGTTATTGTGACACAGACTGGCTGCATCGGTCTCTGTGAGTACGAGCCGATTGTCCAGGTTCAGGTGGGTGACCAGGCTATGGTTACCTATGGCAACATCGACACTGAACGGGTTCCGACCCTGATCGAGGAGCACGTGGTCGGCGGGGAGCCTGTTGAGAAGTGGCAGGTCAAGAGGTAGCAGCAGTCGTGCTGCAAACGCTCGCATCGCGGGCTCTGTTGACGAAAGCTGCTGCGATATATCGGGAGGTAGTATGGCTTATCGTGCGCATGTGATAATCAGTGGGAAGCCGGACCAAGCGCAAGAAGTCAAAGCCGCCTTTGTGGACGAACTCGCTACTCTTGGTCTGTCCGAAGAGGTCGATGTCCAGGAGGCTGCGGAGATGACCGTCGTCCCACGAGGTGTTGAGGCGGTTGTCTATCCGGACGTCATCCACTACGCTGAGTTGACCCCAGAGGACGCGCGCTTGATCGCTGAGGAGCATCTCTATAAGGGGCGTCCGGTGGAGAAGCTCATGTTCGAGGAGCGCGTTGTTGAGCCCCTCGAGGAACCCTCCGCGAAGGAGGTCCGCGTCGTCCTGCGGAACGTCGGCAAGATCAATCCTGAGAGCATTGAGGACTATATCGCCGAGGACGGCTACGCTGCGCTGGGTCAGGTCCTGACGGAGATGACGCCGGATGACGTGATCAACGAGCTGAAGACGTCGGGGTTGCGAGGGCGTGGGGGCGCGGGTTTCCCCACTTGGCTCAAGTGGACCTTCGCCCGCGGCGCTTCTGCCGACCAGAAATTCGTCGTCTGCAATGGCGACGAGGGCGACCCTGGGGCGTTTATGAACCGGCGCGTGCTGGAGGGAGACCCCCACTCGGTGCTCGAGGGCATGGCGATTGCCGCCTATGTCATCGGTGCTAACCAGGGCTATCTGTACGTCCGCGCCGAGTACCCCGTCGCAATCCGGACGCTTCGGACCGCGATCGAGCAGGCGAGGGACTATGGCTTGCTAGGTAAGGACATCTTCGGCACGGGCTTTGATTTCGATTGTGAGGTTCGGATGGGAGCCGGTGCCTTCGTCTGTGGTGAGGAAACGGCACTG
Source organism: Anaerolineae bacterium (assembly GCA_049975205.1). Taxonomy (GTDB): domain Bacteria; phylum Chloroflexota; class Anaerolineae; order B4-G1; family SLSP01; genus PWVB01. The sequence goes on from JBNGDL010000003.1 coordinate 95,686, forward strand.
ATGCAGTCGATCGAGGGCAAGCGGGGGCAACCCCGGACCCGCCCGCCCTTCCCCGCGACATCTGGTCTCTGGGGCAAGCCGACCAACATCAACAACGTGGAGACCTACGCGAACGTTCCGCAGATCCTGCTCAAGGGCGGCGAGTGGTTTGCATCGATGGGGACCGAGAAGAGCAAGGGAACGAAGACCTTCGCTATTGCCGGCAAGGTCAAGCGCACCGGCTTGATCGAGGTGCCCCTGGGCATCACGGTTCGCGAGATCGTCTATGACGTCGGCGGCGGCATCTTGAACGACAAAGCGTTCAAGGCCGTCCAGACCGGAGGCCCCCTCGGAGGCTGCATTCCTGAAAAGTACTTAGATCTGCCCGTTGACTATGAGTCGCTGGTATCGGTAGGGTCAGCGATGGGCTCCGGCGGGTTCATCGTTATGGACGAGGACACCTGCATGGTGGACATGGCTCGGTTCTTCATGGAGTTTGCTCAGGAAGAGTCCTGTGGCAAGTGTGTGCCCTGCCGTGTGGGTACTCGCAAGATGTTGGAAGTCCTTGAGAACATCTGCGCCGGCAAGGGTAAGCCGGGCGATATCGAGACCCTTGAGACCCTGGGACGATCTGTTAAGCAGGGCTCGCTCTGTGGGCTCGGCCAGGGCGCTCCAAACCCGGTCCTGAGCATGATCGAGAACTTCCGCGACGAATATGAGGAGCACATCTACGACCACAAGTGTCGGGCTAGGGTGTGTCGCGCGCTGATCGAGTACACGATCGATCCGGAGACATGTATCGGTTGCACACGCTGCGCGCGTAACTGCCCGGTGGATGCCATTAGCGGGGCGCCGCGCCAGACACACGTAATCGACCCAGAGATCTGCATCCGTTGCGGCATCTGCGCCCAAGTCTGCCCGGTAAACGCCGTCAGTGTCGAGTAAGCCAGCCTTGGTGTGGGTTGGGGGGAGCGCCAACGTTGAAGGGGGGTCGATTAAGAGGCGGTAGCCTGCGGAAACTCGAATCGCATCGATCAACTGTCATCGTGAGAGAAAGGGATAGATATGGAAGAGGTCTTAGCTGTCACAGACAAAGTCGTTGATAAATATGGAGCCGACCAGGAAGCCCTGGTCGAAATCCTGCGTGAGGTCAACGAGGAGAGCGGGTACCTGTCACGCGAGCACCTGCGGAGGATCGCGGAGCGCGTAAAGCTGCCGCTTAGCAAGGTCTACAGTGTTGCCAGCTTCTACAGTCTGATCAGCCTCAAGCGGCTTGGGCGGCACGTGGTTCGCTTCTGCGAGGACGCGCCGTGCCACGTCGCCGGCGGACAGGAAGTCTGGGAAGCGCTGGAGCACGAACTGGGCATCCCCTTTGGAGAGACGACTCTCGACGGGGAGTGGACGCTGCTGACCACGAGCTGCATCGGCGCGTGTGCTGTTGGCCCTGTGATGATGATCGACGATGACATTTATGGCAATCTGACGCCCGAAAAGGTCCGGGAGATCATCGCTCGTTACCGAAAGGCCGAAGAGCAGGAGCCGACATCCGTAGTTGCACAAGGAGGCCAGGTATGATTCGATCAAGCGTCTTGATATCAGGTGACCCTATCAGTCTATCCCGGGGCGCCGAGGAGACCAAACTTGCGATCGAGGCCGAGCTCTCATTCTATGGGCTTGAGGACGAGGTGCAGGTGGGGTATACCGGGCGGGTGAACCGTACCGATGTCCTACCCGTTGTGGTCGTCTATCCGGAGGGCACGGTCTATGGGCCGGTCTCCCCGAAGGATGCCGCCGAGATTGTCGAGGAGCACCTCTATAAGGGCCGCGTCGTCGGGCACCTGACCGTCTCAGCCGAAGTTGCGGCAGCCGAGATTGATACGCTTGGTCCTGAGGGCGATACGCTCGCTGACCAAAAACGGATCGTGCTCAAACGCGCCGGCACCATCGACCCCTATAGCGTCGATGAGTACATCGCATATGATGGATACTTCGCGCTGGGTCGCGCGCTCAGTGAGATGACGCCGGATGAGGTTCTGCAGACGGTGAAGGACTCGAAGTTGCAGGGTCGGGGGGGCGCCGGCTTTCCCACCGGGCTCAAGTGGACCTTCGTCGCACAGCAGCCGGAGACGACCCGCTATATTGTCTGCAATGCCGATGAATCGGAGCCGGGTACCTTCAAGGACCGGCTGATTGTGGAGGGCGATCCCCACGCCGTGCTGGAAGGGATGGCTCTAGCTGGGTATGCTGTTGGGGCCCACGAGGGTTGGATCTACATCCGTGGTGAGTATGCGATGGCGCGCGACATTCTCAATCACGCCATCGAGCAGGCAGAGGAGCTGAACCTGCTTGGGGACAACATCCTGGGCAGCGACTTTTCCTTCCACATTCATGTTCACGCCGGCGCGGGTGCCTATATCTGCGGTGAGGAGACGGCGCTGCTGAACAGCTTGGAGGGGGATCGTGGCATGCCGCGCATCCGACCGCCCTATCCGACGGTCAAGGGCTTTCGTAATAAGCCCACGGTGGTCAACAACGTGGAGACACTGGCCAATGTGCCCCCAATCGTTTTGAATGGCGCCGATTGGTTCCGCGCGATCGGCACAGAGCGTAGCCCCGGTACGAAGGTCTACACGATGCTAGGTGATGTCAGTGTGACGGGTCTCGTCGAGGCACCGATGGGCACCACCCTGCGGGAGATCATCGATATCTATGGGGGCGGGATGAGGGATGGCAAGGCATTCAAGGCAGCACAGACCGGTGGGTCCTCCGGCACGATTATCCCTGCAGAGTTGCTGGATGTGCCGATGGACTTCGCCTCGATGCGCGAGAAGGGTGCCGGGCTGGGCAGTGGTGCGCTCCTTATCTGTGACGAGGACACTGACATCGTTGACCTGGCCTATGTCCTCATCCGCTTCTTCAAGTCGGAGTCTTGTGGGAAGTGCACCCCCTGTCGCGTCGGCACCACCCAGATGCTGGAATCGCTGGAACGCCTGCGCAAGGGTATGGCCCGACGGACGGATTTGGAACGCCTGGAAGAGATCGCGCACTACGTTGAGCAATCGTCTTTCTGTGGCCTGGGGCAGGCCGCACCGGTGCCTATACTGACCGGTCTGCGGTATTTCCGTGATGAATTTGAGTCCCGGTTGCGGGACTGAGCTTGTTCAAGGAGGCAAGGCACGTATGAGCGAGGTGCAACTTACGATCAATGGACAGAAGGTAACAGCCCAGAGCGGTCAGACGGTTCTGGAGGCCGCTACGGCTGCTGGTGTCGACATCCCAACGCTCTGCTATCATCCCGATCTGACAGCGTGGGGCGCCTGTCGCATGTGCTTGGTAGAAGTCAAGGGCATGCGAGGGTTGCAGACGGCGTGCACGTGTCCGGTGGCAGACGGCATGGAGATTGAGACCGAGACCGAGTCCGCGGTTGAGGTGCGGAAGTTCGTGCTGGAGCTGCTTTTCTCAGAGCGGAACCACTACTGCATGTTCTGCCAGATGAGCGGCGACTGCGAGCTTCAGGATGCGGCCTATCGGTACGGTCTGGACCACTTCACCTACCCGCGCCCTTATCAGAAGCTGGAGGTGGATGCGTCCCGGAAGTACTTCATCATGGATCATAACCGCTGCATTCTCTGCACGCGATGCGTGCGAGCCTGCTCGGAGGTGGTGGCGAACCATACTCTCGATGTCCGAGAGCGCGGCTTCGACTCCATGATCACGGCAGATCTCAATGTCCCCTTCGGGGACTCGACGTGCGTTGAGTGTGGCAGCTGTCTTCAGGTCTGCCCCACCGGTGCCTTGATCGACGCCCGCAGCGCCTACGGCGGTCGTGAGAAAGACGTCATTCATACGGAGACGACTTGCATGCAATGCAGCGTCGGCTGCACGTTGGACGTCGTCACGCGCTATAATCGTCTCCTCAGGGTGGACGGCATCTTCGGCTCCGAGCCCAACGATGGTCTGCTCTGCGTGGATGGGCGCTTCAAGCCGCTATACGACGAGCGCAAGCGGATCACGCAACCGATGATTCGACGCGATGGCAAGCTGGTGGAGACAGGGTGGACCGAGGCGTTGGACATCGTCGCCAGCAAGCTCAAGGAGGGCGACGTTCAAGGATTGGCCACCTGCGCCACCACTAACGAGGCGTTGGACGCTTTCCAGAAGCTTTTTGGGAAGGTGGGGGGTGAGGCCGGCCTCCTAGAGCCCTTCGCTCCTGAGATCGGATACGGCACTGCTGCAAAGCTCGCGGACATCCTCGATGCCGATTTCATTGTTGTGGCCGGCGCTCAGCCGTTGGATTATCAGCGCGTGGTTGGTTACTATGTCTATCGGGCCGGGGACCACGGTGCGAAGGTCGCCGTGATTGCCGACTCCGAGACCAAGATGAGTGACCGCGCCGATATGACCGTGCCTTACGCGGAGGCCGATAAGGTCGTGAAGGCCGCCGCCGATGCCGAGAAGATCGTGTTGATCTACAGCGTTGGGGTCAAGGCCAAGGTGCTGGCTGCCTTCCGGCAGTTGGGCGACAAGCTCTATCACCTAGCATTGAGCCCTGGTCGGAACGAGAGGGGTGCGAAAGCGGTGGGTCTGAAGCCGGTGGCGCCCAACGGTGCTGCGACTCAGTATGTCCTGATGGGCGAGCAGTCTGAGGACCCCGCTCTGTTGGAGAAACTGAAAGGCGCGTTCACGATCGTCCAGGCGAGCTGCCGCTCGCCGCTGGTGGAGCAGGCCGATGTGGTCTTGCCTGCACCGGTATGGTACGAGCGCGTAGGGCACGTGACCAACTTGGAGGGCACGGTCAAGCCGGTGGCTGAGGTGCTGCCAAAGCCCGAAGGCGTGCGTGATGACGCGGACGTGCTCATAGAGCTGGCTGGCATGTTATAATATGGTGGATTAGCGCCAGAAAGGCAGGAGTTACGTAATGGGAGACAAGATTAAGGTTGCTTCACAGTGGCTGGAATCCTGCGCTGGTTGCCATATGTCCTTCTTGGACATCGATGAGAGGATTGTAGAGTTGCTCAAGCATGTTGAGCTCAGCTCAACTCCGATCACGGACTTGAAGCATCCACCAGAGGAAGGTGTGGATGTGGGCATCCTGACGGGTGGCATCGGCAATGAGGATGAGAAGCACGAGGCCATGCTGATGCGCGAGCGCTGCAAGATTCTGATCGCGTTGGGCGACTGCGCAGTGACCGGCGGCATATGCACGATGCGGAACTTCTTCAGCAAGGAAGAGGTACTGCGGCGTGGCTACATCGAGACAGAGAGCACCGTCGACGGCGAGATCCCTCAGCACGAAGATCTGACGCCCCTTACCGAGCAGGTGACGGGCGTGGATGACGTCGTCGATGTCGATATCTACGTTCCTGGCTGCCCGCCATCCGCGGACGCGATCTGGTATGTGTTAACGGAACTGTTGGAAGGCCGGATCCCCAAGCTGGAAGGTAATATGTTGAAGTACGGAAGCGATGGAGGGTAGGACGATGGCAGAGAAGATTACGATCTCCCCGGTGACGCGCATCGAGGGACACGCAAAGATCACGATTTACTTGAACGATGAGGGCAAGGTCGAGAACTCCTTCTTCCACGTTGAGCAGTTTCGTGGGTTTGAGAAGTTCAGTGAGGGACGGATGTTCTATGAGATGCCCGAGATCACGCCCCGCACCTGCGGCATCTGCCCCGTCAGCCACCACCTGGCCTCGGCTAAGGCCTGCGATGTCATTGCGAGTACCGAGCCGACGCCGACGGCCCATAAGCTGCGCGACTTGATGCACATGGGGCAGGTGATCCAGTCACACGGTATGCACTTCTTCGAGCTCGCTGGGCCTGACCTGGTTCTCGGCTGGGATGCGGACCCCAAGATCCGACATGTTGGTGGCATCATCGAGGCCAACCCCGCTCTCGCCATCAAGGCGGTCAAGCTGCGCGCCTTCGGCCAGGAGATTATCAAGAAGCTGGGTGAGCGTCGCGTGCACCCGATCTTTGGTATTCCCGGCGGCGTGACCCGTCCCCTGCTACCTGAGGATCGCGAGTGGATTCTGAATCAGATCGACGACCAAATCGCGACAGCTCAGGTTGGCGTGGATTTCTTTAAGACCTGGGCGGGCGGGCATATGGATATGGTGAATGAGTTTGCCGTCTTCCCCTCGGCCTACATGGGCCTGGTCCAGGAGGACGGCGCGCTGGAGCTTTACGACGGCACCCTCCGTATGGTCGACAAAGAGGGAGAGCTGCTGGAGGAGTTTGACCCAGTGGATTACCTCGACTACATCGGGGAACACGTCAACAACTACACGTATCTCAAGGCGCCCTTCTACAAGAAGAGGGGATACCCTGAGGGTGTCTACCGCGTCGGGCCCCTCGGGCGTCTGAACGCCGCCAGTCACATCAGCACGCCGATCGCTCAGGGCGAGATGAAGATCTGGAAAGATATGAACGGCGGTAAGCCGGTGGAAGGGACGCTCTACTTCCACTACGCGCGCCTGATCGAGACCATCTATGCCTTGGAGCGGGTGAAGGAGTTGATGGACGACCCAGAGATCTTGGGGAAGGACGTTGTCAACCCTCAGGGTCCGATCAGCGGAGAGGGCGTGGGGGTTCTGGAAGCGCCTCGCGGCACGCTCTTCCACCACTACTGGACGAACAGCCATGGTGTGATGACCAAGGCAAACATGATCGTTGCAACCGCCGGCAATGCGTGGGCGATGAATCACGCGGTCAATCTGGTTGCCAAGCGGTACGTGGACGGCAATAACCTGCAAGAGGGCATGCTCAATCGCGTCGAGGGTGCGATCCGCGCCTACGATCCCTGCCTCTCCTGTTCCACCCATGCGATGGGCCAGATGCCCATCCATATCGAACTGGTCGGCCCTGACGGCGACGTGCTGGACACGCTGCACCGCGACTAATGGAGCATCGCCGAAACTCCCGACAGGCTTGATCTTGGCGGGATGATCGGAAATGGAGCCTCCGGGGTTGGCGAAGCGGACCGCTTTGCCAGCCTTCGGAGGCTTCTTGCTGGGCCTTGAAGCAGCGCCAGAATGAGTTAAAATTAACAAGAACTCTGTTTTAGAAACAAGCGGGTCTCAAGTTGCGCTGATAGAGGCTGAGACCTACGAAGCGGTACTCGACGATCGCAGTGAGAGGACTAATAGAGGCGTTATCTTGACAAAACTAGGATCAGAAACACCGTCCGGGCGAGTTCTTGTTGCTGGATTTGGGAATCTCTACCGTCGCGATGACGGCGTCGCGCGCGTGGTGGTGAATGCGCTGCGCGAGCGATTGGGGCGTCCTTCCCTGGATCCAATGGACGATGGGTTCGGGGATGTGGGCCACGCAGTGGATACCGTTGTCCTACATCAATTGGTCCCCGAGCTGGCTGAGGATTTCCGGCACTATGAGGGCGTCATCTTTGTGGATGCGCACGTGGGCGGGGCTGTCGAAGAGCCGATTCACGAGGAAGCGATAACGGTGACCTACAAGACCCCGTTTGTCTCGCACAATATCCACCCCTCGACGGTGTTGGCGTTGACGCAACAGATGTATGGGCGAGCCCCGGAGGCAAGGCTCATCTCCATCCTGGGTCACGATTTCGATTTTGGTGAGGGGCTCTCTGAGGAGACGGCTGCGCTCGTTGGCCCGGCAGTGGATCGTATCCTGGCGCTTGTGAAGACGTATAGAGAAGACCCCATCGCGTCGGAGGCTTCGGCGTCTGGGGAGGCGGTGGACCATGCATGAGATGGCAGTGACAGAGGATATTCTACGTATCGTGCGGGAGCATGCCGAGCGAGGCGGGGCCTCCAGGGTCACGGACATCTATCTCGTGATTGGAGAGCTCAGCAGCTTCGTCGACGACTCCATCCAGTTCTACTTTGACGTCCTTTCGCCCGGGACGATCGCCGAGGGTGCGGAGCTTCACTTTGAGCGGATCAAGACACGGTTTCGCTGTCGCAACTGCGGACACGAGTTCGAACCGGAAGAGCGGGATTGGCTCTGCCCAAAATGTCATGCTCTGGGTGGCGATGTGATCGCGGGTAAAGAGTTCTACGTAGAAAGCATCCAGGTCGCAACGACCGAGAGAACCTGAATTCATCCTAGGGGGTATAGTATGTCTGAGAATCTATCATCCGAATCGAGTCGGGTGCCTGTCGTACAGAAGCTGCTGACGGCTAATGAAGAAGTAGCCGCGGACAACCGCGCGGAGTTCCAGGGGCGGGGGATCAAGGTCATCAACATCATGGCCTCCCCTGGCGCCGGCAAAACGACGTTGCTCTTGGCCACCATCAAGGCGATGAGCGACAGAAGGATCGGCGTCATCGAGGGCGACGTTGCATCCCGGGTGGACGCGGACAAGATCGCCGCGACGGGTATTCCTGTGGTCCAGATCAACACCGGGGGCGCGTGCCATCTGGATGCCCCAATGATCCGGCAGGGTATCAAGGCCCTACCGCTGGAGGATCTCGAGGTGGTCTTTGTGGAGAACGTCGGGAACCTCATCTGCCCTGTCTCCTTTGACCTGGGCCAGGATTTCAACATTGGCTTGATCAGCGTTCCTGAGGGACACGACAAGCCCTATAAATACCCAGCCATCTTCGAGGCGGTGGATCTCGTGGTGGTTACGAAGTCGGACCTGTTGCCCTATATGGACTTTGAGCTGGACACGTTCAAGAGGCTGGTTGGTGGCCTGAATCCTGAGGTCGCGGTTCTGGTCCTCTCGGCCAAGACCGGGGAGGGCGTGGAGGACTGGATCAGCTGGCTGGAGGCTCGGCTGGGCAACGGGTGATCGTGTGGTAACAACGAGAGCACAGGAGAGGACGGCTCGCCGCATTACCATCACCGGGGTTGTTCAGGGCGTCGGATTTCGCCCCTTTGTCTACAACTTGGCGATGGAAAGCGGGCTGGGCGGCTGGGTGCTGAACCACTCCGGCGGGGTCGATATCGAGGTCGAGGGACCCCCGCCGGAGGTCACGGCCTTTGTCGCGGACCTCGAGACCAAGGCGCCCCCGCTCTCCCAGGTCGAGTCCCTGGAGGCCAACCCGATTCCTGTCCAGGGCTACGACCGGTTTGAGATCCGTCACTCTGAGAGCCAGGAGGGCCGCTATCAACTCATCTCGCCGGATGTCGCCACCTGTCCTGACTGCGTGGCAGAGCTATTTGATCCTTCGGATCGACGGTATCGTTATCCCTTCATCAATTGCACCAACTGCGGTCCCCGATTCACGATCATCGAGGACATTCCTTATGACCGCCCCAAGACCACGATGCGCGTCTTTCCCATGTGTGAGGACTGCCAGCAAGAGTACGAGAATCCACGGGATCGCCGCTTTCACGCCCAGCCGAACGCGTGCCCCGTTTGCGGGCCTCAGATCTGGCTGGTTGAGCCGGAGGAGAGTGAGACGCAATTCGCGGGGACTGGCGACGGACCCCTGACCGATAGAGAGGGTGCCGCATACACTCTCACCGGGAACGATGCGGTGCTGGCTCGGGCGCGCACACTCCTGCTTCAGGGTAAGATCCTGGCAATCAAAGGGCTTGGAGGATTTCACCTGGCGTGCGACGCGACCAACTCGGAAGCTGTTGCGACGCTCCGCGCGCGCAAACGGCGACCGCATAAGCCCTTCGCGATCATGGTACCGACTCTGGAGGATGCCAAAGCGCTGTGTGTGGTGCCGCCTGAGGCTGAAGCACTGATGACGTCGCCTCAGTCTCCCATCGTGTTGCTGGATGCCCGACCAGAGGCAAAGGTCGCCGAGAACGTAGCGCCGAACAGTCACACGTTGGGTGTGATGATCCCCTATACACCGCTGCACCATCTCCTGCTGCGGGATATCGGACGCCCGCTGGTCATGACCAGCGGCAACGTGAGCGAAGAGCCCATCGCGAAGGATAACGAGGAGGCGCTCCGGCGATTGCCCCCCCTGGCAGATGCCTTTCTGTTGCATGATCGTGACATCTACGCGAGATATGACGACTCGGTGGTGCAGGTGATTGGGGGTATTGAACCAGAGAGCGAGCGTAAGGAGCGAGGATCGGAGGATACGCCTCCCACACAAGCGATCATCCAGCCGGTCCGCCGAGCTCGCGGCTATGCCCCTTTCCCGGTTCGCCTGCCCTTTGAGGCACCCCAGATCTTCGCCGCTGGCCCGCTGTTGAAGAACACGTTCGCCTTGACGCGGGAACGCTACGCTTTCCTTAGCCAGCACATCGGCGATCTCGAGAACCTCGACACGCTGGCGCACTATGAGGCAGCGCTTGCGACCTACCACCATCTCTTCCGCCTCGAACCCGAGCTCGTGGCTTGCGACCTGCATCCTGACTACCTCAGCACACGCTTGGCGGAGACCTACGCGCAGGAACACGGCCTACCAGCACCGCTTAGAGTTCAACATCATCAGGCGCACATTGCCGCCTGCCTGGCTGACAATGGCTGGTGTCCTGATCAGGACCAGGTGATCGGCGTCGCTCTCGACGGGACGGGGTATGGGGAGGACGGACATATCTGGGGCGGGGAGTGGTTTGTCGGTGATTACCACGGGTTCGGACGGGTAGCTCAGCTGGAATACCTCCCACTGCCGGGTGGCGATGCTGCCATCCGGCACCCTTGGCGTATTGCCGTCGCCTATCTTCACGCCTTGGGCATGGACGACCGTTTGCCGCTTGGTGAGTTCTGTCCCGCCGATGTGATGCGCGTCCGGACGATGGTGGACCGAGGCTTGAACACACCCCAGACCTCGTCAATGGGGCGGCTTTTCGACGCCGTGAGCGCGCTGGTCGGCGTCTGCCGTGAGGCCACCTACGAGGCGCAGGCGGCGATGGAGCTCGAGCAAGTCGCGGGCTGTCGGTCGGCAGTCGCCCCGCGTGGGGACTTGAGCTCCGATCTAGCGGCGTATCCTTTTGAGATCGAAGGGACATCCACGCCCTACGTGGTTCGGCTCGCCAGCTTTTTCGACGCAGTGCTTGCGGATATGGGGCGAGGCTCGCCTGCCTCTGATATCTCGTTACGCTTTCACAGAACTGCGGCGGCGATGATCGAGACCGTGTGCTGTCGGGTGCGTGATGTGACAGGGATTGATACCGTCGCCTTGAGCGGGGGTGTCTTCCAAAATCGTTTATTGTTGGCCCTTACGCTGCCCAAGCTCGCTCAAGCTGGCTTCCGGGTTCTGCGTCACCAGGCGGTACCGCCTAACGACGGCGGTATCTCACTGGGTCAGGCCGCCATTGCAGCCTTTCGGAATTGAGTAGAGGAGCACGTCATATGTGTCTAGCGATACCTACACAGATCAAAGCCATTGACGACAACGGAGTTGCCTTAGTGGAGCTCGGAGGCGTCGAGCGCCAGGTGAGCCTGATTATGACGCCGGAAGCAGAGGTCGGGGACTACGTCCTGATCCACACCGGCTATGCCATCACGTTGATGGATCCCGAGGAGGCCCAGGCATCCCTTGAGGCTTTTGCGGAACTAGCCCAGATCCAGGAAGAGATGGAGCGCGAAGCTTCGTCTCAGACTCCGCCCGCGAGCGCAACCCCTTTCCCAGAGGCATGACCCGGCGATGAAGTTCGTGGATGAGTTTCGAGATCCTGCTCTGGCTCGGAGACTGGTCGCCCAGATTCGACAGGAGGTAGCCGCCTACCCGGCGATCCGCCCGGTGCGGCTGATGGAGTTCTGCGGCGGGCACACCCACGCGATCTTCCGCTTTGGCCTCCGTCAAATGCTGGCTGGCGACGTCGATATGCGCTCCGGTCCCGGGTGTCCAGTCTGCGTGACGGCAGCCTCCGATCTAGACAGGGCGATGGCCATGCCGAGCGCGGCGCCCGATTTGATCCTCACAACCTTTGGCGATATGGTGCGCGTGCCGGGAAGCCGTGGAACCTTACAAGAGGTGCGCGCCGAGGGTGGGGACGTGCGCATCGTCTATTCTCCCCTGGACGCGCTGGAGATCGCACGCAATAACCCAGACCGCGAGATCGTCTTCCTTGGCGTGGGGTTCGAGACGACGGCGCCGGGAGTTGCGGCTGCCGTTCTCCAGGCCGAGCGTGAGTCTACGCCAAACTTCAGCGTGCTGAGCTTACACAAGTTGACGCCTCCCGCGATGATCGCGATTCTTGATGCGGGTGAGGTGGCTCTTGATGGCATTATCGGTCCTGGGCACGTCAGCGCCGTAATTGGCAGCGACGCTTGGCGATTCCTGCCTGATGAGTATGGGATCCCCTGTGCCGTCTCGGGCTTTGAGCCACTGGATATGCTGAGCGCGATCGCGGCTTTGGTGCACGCTGTTGCAGAAGGTGCTCCCGATGTCTTCAACACCTACGCGCGTAGCGTGCGCCCTGAGGGCAATCTCGTCGCCCGCAAGATGCTCGATCAGGTCTTTGAAGTTGGCGCCTCTGCGTGGCGTGGCTTCGGTTCGATCCCTGCAAGCGGATTGACGCTGCGTCCGGCCTATGCTCATTGGGATGCCGCCAAGCGCTTCCCCGTCGAGGTTGAGACTGCTTCAGAACCACCGGGCTGCCGCTGCGGAGAGGTGCTCCGCGGCACGATTGCCCCGACCGACTGTGCCCTCTTCCGCCGCGTCTGCACGCCGCGCAATCCCGTGGGCCCGTGCATGGTTAGCGCTGAGGGGGCCTGTGCCGCCTACTATAAGTACGCCGAGACCATTGTGAGCTGACGATGACAATAGACCGTATCCTACTGGCCCATGGCAGCGGAGGGATGCTCAGCCACGAACTGATCCGCGACCTGTTCCTGCACCACTTAGCTAATCCGCAGCTCGCCCAAATGGCCGACGCCGCTGTTCTTGACGATCTGCCACCGGGTCGCGTGGCTCTGACCACCGACTCTTACGTGGTGCAACCGCTCTTCTTCCCTGGAGGTGATATTGGCGAGCTTGCGGTCTGTGGGACGGTGAACGATCTGGCCGTGATGGGGGCGCGTCCCATCTACCTGACCGCGGGCTTCATCCTGGAAGAGGGGCTAGCCTTCGAGGCGCTCGAACGTGTTGTGGTCTCGATGGCTCAAACGGCGCGCATAGCTGGGGTCCGGATTGCCACAGGGGACACCAAGGTCGTCAACCGCGGGGCCGCCGACGGGCTGTTCATCAACACCGCTGGTGTGGGCGTGATCCCGCCGGGGATCAATCTGGGCCCGCATCGGATCCAATCGGGTGACGCTATCCTTGTCAACGGAACTCTTGGGGATCACGGTATCGCTGTGATCATGAAGCGTGAGGGTATGAGCTTTGGGTCGGCGCTCGAGAGCGATACGGCGCCCCTCAACGGCTTGATCGAGGCCTTGCTGACCGCTTTGCCCGACCAGATCCATTGGATGCGCGATCCGACCCGCGGCGGCTTGGCCACCGTCCTTAACGAGTGGGCAGAGACAGCCGGTATAGGTATTGAACTCACGGAAGCGGCGATCCCGGTCCGAGAGGAGGTCCGCGCGGCCTGCGAGTTCTTGGGCCTCGATCCTCTGTACGCAGCCAACGAGGGAAAGGTCGTCCTCGCCGTTGACGCCAGCGCCGCCGAGACAGCCTTGGAGATTCTGAAGGTTCATCCTCTGGGTCGGGATAGTGCCACGATCGGACGCGTCACCGACGCACACCCGGGCCACGTTATCTTGGAGACCCCTTACGGCGCCCGCCGCATCATTCAGATGCTGACCGGCGCGCAGTTACCTCGTATTTGCTAGATAGGCTTCGTCTCACATATTCTGTCAGACGAAGCCTTTTCGCACTCCTTCCGCGCCCACAGAGCGACATGCCCTTTGTGTCGCTCGCGACAAGCGCACGCAGCTGGAATCGTCTTTCTAGTTCCTTTCCTGATGCGAAGGCATCTTGTGCCCTGTTGCGGTCGGTAGAGGAACCCCATCTCGACTGCATTCAGCCGCTGTCCAGCACCTGTGTCGACAGCCTCCCATGATCGCCACTAACTTTCCAAGGGCGCTTGACGTCATTACGATGCATGGGTATACTATTAGTACAAATGGTATACGGACGCTGAGGCCGCCAAAGACGGCGAAGGAATCGGAGGCGGCGCGGTAGGCTAAGGCGACCAAGCCATCGAAAGGAAAGGGTGATTGACGAAAAGTCCATCTCCGGGCGTGCGATGTCTACCTAGCACCCGGAGGAGAGGTCGTGTTTTCTAATGCTCGGCCCCTTACAGGAGGGATTGACCGGCGGGTCCTCACAGGCTATCTCCATCCTCCATCTACTCATCTGAATCCGTTTGACCGTCCTACCATGCCAACCGGGTCCTCCGGGAGGTCCACTGGAATTGGATCGGGTTATTGTGCGTTTCCGCAGAACGGTCGCAGTTACGTGGTGTATGCCGTCCTCGGCCTTTTTGCTACGCATAGACAGTTCTGGATCGCAGCCTATCCCGCAAGGAGGAAGGTCAACATGTCGCACAGAGTAAGGAACGTGTCCAAAATCGGATGGTTACTGCTCGTTGTGTTGTTACTAGCTTCAATGCTCACGGCTTGTGCGCCTGAGGAGACGGCTGAGCCGACGGTAACCCAAGCCACGGAGCCGATCCCGACAGAGGAGGAAGTAGAGCCGCCACCAGCAGAGGAGGTGTTGCAGGGAGAGATCCGCGTCGCCGTCGTGCGCGGTGCCATGATCGACACCATGCGCGACCTGGCTGATCAGTTCGAGGATCGTCACCCGGAGGTTGCCATCAATGTAGAGGAGGAGCCCGAGGGTGGTGCGTTCGAGGCCTTGATCGCTGCCGGGAATCAGCCGGATATCATTGTGGCCTCCTTCGGGCCGCAGATTGGACGACTGGCAGCCCAGGAATCTGTAACAGCACTCGAAGATATGCCCGGTGCACAGGAGCTCTTTGACCGCTTGGAGCCAGCTACGGTTGAGCAACTCTACGGTCACAACTACTACGTGCCCATCGGCGCTGATGTGACGGTCATGATATACAACAAGCAGCTCTTTGAGGAGGCTGGTCTGGATCCTGACAATCCACCCGAAACGTGGGATGCATTCCTCGAGGCTGCGGAGATGATCAACGATCTCGAAACCTGCGAGTACGGCGACCGGACCTATGGCACGGTTTTCTGGAACGAGGCTCTTCAGTGGGGTGGCTGGTACTGGAATATGCTGCAGCCGATGTATCTGAACGCAAATCAGGCGCAGTGCCAGCTGCTGAACCGCCTTGGAACCGATATCGTCTTCGATCAGCCTGATTGTCAGATGGCTGAGTTCTTCGCGTTCAACGCCGAGGCCCAGGAGTTCGCCCCGCCGACGATGGAGCAGAACTTTTTTAGCCGCTGTATGGGCATGTGGTTACAGTACGGCTATTCCTGGGAGCCTAACCTTCGAGAGGCAGCCGGCCAACCTATGGTCATTGGGGAGGATGTTGGCGTGGCCCCGGTGCCGGCACCGAATGAAGGAGACACGCGCTATACGACTTACGGCGGTCGTGGCTTGATGATCTTGAAGACCGAGCCTGCCCGCGAGCAGTTGGCATGGGAGTTCCTCCTGTTCCTGATGGAAGAGGACCCCAACATGACGTTCCTCACGGAGTTGGGCTATCTTCCGACGCTCATCGCCCTGAGAGATGAAGACTACTTCCAGGATCCTGCCCGTCAGCCATTTGTGGAAGCTCTTGAGAACGGTGTATTGCCCGAGCAGATCGGGACTGCAGATGCAGTGGCCAACAGCATCCTGGGTGTGTATCAGGAGGCGTGTGTTGAGGGCACCCTTGAACCTGAAGCGGCTGTGGAAGAGGCTGCTCAACGGGCCCGGGAGGTGCTAGAAGAGTAATGACGATGGACACGGCGTGGGTTCCTGCGCCGTGTCCATCTCTCACTACCTCCTGATGAACGGATGGTCAATCCAAACCGTAGACGTAACTTCTGATTCGGAGGGCGGATGGAAGAGCGTGGTAGCTTGAGTGAGCTATGGCTTCGTGTACGCAATAACTACTGGGGCTACATCTTTGTGGCTCCCTGGGTCTTCTTGTACCTCATCTTCGGGATCTATCCCCTCCTTTTGTCTTTCTACCTCACGTTCTTTGATTACTCCTTCGTGCGTCCCGAAAACTACGTCTTCGTCGGCATAGGTCAGTGGCTGCAGGGTATCATAGATCCGCTCTTCTGGAAGAGCGTCTTCAACATCTTCTATAACCAGTCGATCTTCATCCTTCTGAAGAATGGCTTAGGCTTGATTGCTGCGCTGTTGCTCTTTCGGGTGAGGCGATTGGATAAGCTCTTCCGCACGATCTACTTTATGCCTGTGGTGACCTCGGTCGTGGTGCTGATGGTGATCGGCAACTATCTCGCCAGTCCAACAGGCCCAATCCAGAGCTTTTTGGTCAACGCGGGGATCTTGAAAGATCCTGTCTTCTGGAAGACGCTCCGCTGGCTGCCGATGCCCATTCTGGCGGTCATCAACACTTGGAAATGGTTTGGTATCGGCACCGTGATCCTTCTGGCGGGCTTGGTGGCTATCGATGCGCGGCTGTATGAGGCTGCGTCGATCGACGGGGCTAACGATTGGCAGCAGTTCCGCTTCATCACCCTGCCCCAGCTACGTCCTCAGATGTTCTTCCTGCTCGTGGTTGACCTGATCAACGGTTTGCAGATGTTCACCGAGGTGTTTACCATCGGCTTCAATGTCTATGGGGGGCATAGCAACCAGGCTCTCACGCCCGTTCTCTATCTGTATGCGTGGGCGTTCGACCGCTCAAACATAGGGTATGCTTCGGCGCTAGGCCTGCTGCTGGCTGTGATCATTGCTCTCCTGACGGTTCTTCAGTTCCGGGTCTTCCCTCGGGAAGCTAAGTTATGAGCGAGGCGATTCATGAGATTCCGCCGCATTGACATAGGCCAGATCCTTACCTACCTATTGCTGAGCATAGGCGCCCTCGTCCTGATTTATCCATTCCTCTACATGGTCATGAACTCGGTCAAATACGGACGAGAGATTCTCCACTCGCCGACCAGCTTGCCGAGCGAGATCACCTTCTCCGGCTATGTGGGGGTCTTCGAAGAGCTCAATATGCTCCTGTTATTCCGGAACTCGTTGATCCTGGCTGTCTCCATCACAGTACTGAATACTTTCCTCAGCTCTCTCGCGGCTTATGCCATTGCCAAAATCCCTTTCCCGGGCCGCGAGCAGTTGTTTGCGTTCATGCTCGCCACGATGATGATTCCGGGCGTGCTCTTTCTGATCCCCACTTACGTGATCATCTACAATTTGGGCTGGGTGGGGCAATTCCAGTCCCTGATCATTCCGTCAGCCGTGTCGGTCTACAATATCTTCCTGATCCGACAGTTCATGGTGGGTATCCCTGACGAGTTGTTGGAGGCGGCCCGGTTGGATGGTGCCAATGAGCTGGGCATTTTTTTCCGCATCATTCTGCCGCTCACGCGCCCCGTACTGTCAACGGTGGCCATCCTCAATTTCATGGGAAGTTGGAACGACTTCCTTGGCCCCTTTCTCTATCTGAACGATCCCGAGACCTGGACCGTTCAGCTTGGTTTGCACCAGTTCAACACCTCCATCCCTGGCGAGAATCTGCAGGAGGTCTGGGCAGCTACTACTCTCATCACTGTGCCGCTCATCCTCGTTTACTTCTTCCTGCAAGATCAGTTTATGCAGGCCTTTGCGAATGTCAGTCTCAAGTAGGAAAGAGCGAAAGGATAGCTTACGGTGACCACGATCCAGCAACCGACAGCGACTCTCGGTGGGGGCGCAGCGGAGCCTGAAGCGGAGGTTGGGGCGAACGGAGGTGTTCCGATAAGCCTCACCATCGGCTTGCCATTTGTGCTGCTTCTCTTTGCAGGTACCTACATCCTCGGGTGGTACAATGCCTATAGGCTAAGCATTCGGTTTCTCGAGAATGCGAACCAGAGCTATCAGGAAGGGCAATACTTGGAGGCGCTGACCGGTGGCGAGGTCTACAATGAAGAGGAACAACAATATGAGCAGCTCGGGGGGTATATAGATGTGGAGCGTATCTGGTCGCACCGCTATTCCTGGCCAAAGCCTGGTTTGGTTGGGGATGCCGAGCAACGCATTGACGAGATCATCAGCCAGCACCTGACTATCGCTCAGGCAGAGCAGTATATCCAGGCCAACATCGGCAAGAACGCCCCACACTTCGCCGAGATCTACCTGCGGCTTGGCGAGCTCTATCTGCAGGAGGGAGATGAGATGGCTGCCCGGGACATCTTCGAATCGGTTCCCGAGCTTTTCCCTCGCCTCGAAGACCTGATCCAAGAGGCTCAGAAGTACCTAGAGGAGTTGGAGCAATCCCAGTAGGGAATTCGTCGTTAGTCCCGCTCGACTTCGCGTTCCTGGAAACCACTGCCGCGCCATAGGCCGGGAGGGATACCTGTTGTTGTCCGCGACCTGGTTCCGGTGCCGCCTAACGCGCTGGAACCAGTTCTCTATAAGCCAATGAGGGACAAGAGACCTATGACAAGCGCAGAGAATCGATACGGACACTTCAGCGATGACGGGACCGAATACATCATCACCCGACCGGATACGCCGAGGCCCTGGATCAACGTGCTCTCCAACGGCGACTACGGCTTGACCATCTCTCAGGCCGGTGGCGGGTACAGCTGGCGAACGCATGCCAGCTTGAACCGCATCACGCGTTGGAGCCAGGACCTTATCCGCGATCCATGGGGTAAGTTTCTGTATATCCGGGATCGCGACAGTGGCGAATACTGGTCACCGACGCCACAGCCCGCGGGCGGGACTCTACAAGATTACCAGGTCCGTCACGGACAGGGTTACAGTGTCTTCACCGGCCGGAGCAATGACATCGTCAGCCGGTTAACGATCTTCGTGCCCTTCGAAGATCCGGTCGAGGTCTGGCTCCTGCATCTCCAGAACCGGGGCGATGGCAATCGTCATCTTCAGATCTACTCCTACCTTGAGTGGCTCCTGGGTGCCGCGCCTGACTGGCACCGTGAGTTTCACCGCACGTTCATTGAAACCGGCTATGATAAGCCAACGGGCACACTCTTGGCAACCAAAGTCCTTTGGGAGCTGCCCGGCGAAAGCGGTCCACATTGGAATCGACCGTGGCCCTACGTGGCTTTCCACGGTGTGTCGCATCGGGTATCGGGTTTCGAGACGGATAAGGAGACCTTTGTCGGGCGAAATGGTTGTTTTAGCGCGCCACGAAGCGTGCGGATGGGCAAACTCGAAGGTCATCAAGGCCGTTGGGGAGACCCGATCGGTAGCTTGCTCGTCGCCATCGATTTGACCGCCGATGAGGAGATAACCCTGGTCTACACGCTGGGAGCAGCCGACGATGAGGATCAGGCGCTCGCCTTGGCGGAGCGCTATAGGAGCCTCACGACCGCGACGGAGGCGCTGGCGGAGGTCAAGCGCTTTTGGCGCGGTGTTCGTGAGGACCTGGAGATCGAGACGCCTGATGAAGGCCTGAACCGTATGGCCCAGTGGCTGCCCTATCAGACTATCTCTGGAAGGCTGTGGGGGCGTTCAGCCTACTATCAGGCCGGGGGTGCCTATGGCTTTCGAGATCAGCTTCAGGACAGCCTCGTGTGGCTCTTGCTTGGCCGACCTGACGAGACACTGGCGCAGATCCTTACACACGCCGCGCACCAGTTCGAGGAGGGCATTGTTCTGCACTGGTGGCATCCTCTAGACGAGACTGGTTTGCGCTCCAACTACAGTGATGATCTCCTGTGGCTGCCCTATGTGATGCTTGCCTACTTGGCTGAGACAGCGAACTGGGATGCGCTTGACGAGATGGTCCCCTTCTATGACCACGGTGAAGCCAGTCTGATGCAGCACTGCGAGCGCGCTATTGATACGGCCCTGGAGCGGCGTAGCGAGCGGGGACTCCCACTGATCTTGGAGGGCGACTGGAACGATGGAATGAATGCCGTCGGCGGCAAGCGCCGTGGCGAGAGCGTCTTTGTGGCGCATTTCCTCTACGATATTCTAAGGCGCTGGATCGATCTACCGACCGTTGATGAGGAAACTCGGATCCGCTATGTCCAGGAGGCTGAGGCGCTGCGTCAGGCGGTCAATGCACACGCCTGGGATGGCGAATGGTATTGGCGGGCCACGACCGATGAGGGTCGCCTCCTTGGGTCTAGAGTAAGCGCAGAGGGTCGCATCTTCTTGAATGCTCAAGCCTGGGCTGTGTTGAGTGGTATGGCTTCGCGGGAGCGGGGTGAAATGGCGCTGGAGTCAGCCAGGAGGCTGCTCTACAAGCCCTATGGCCCACTCCTCTTCACGCCTGCCTTCACCACGCCCGACTCCGAGATTGGCTACGTTACCCGCTACGCCCCGGGCGTCCGCGAAAATGGCGGCGTCTACGTCCACGCCGCCTGCTGGGCCGTCCTGGCCGAACGCCGTCTGCACGGGGCTGACGCCGCCTATCAGCTCTGGCGAGGTTTCTGTCCGGCACACCGCGGACAGGAGCCAGATCTCTATGCTGGAGAGCCCTATGTCATGCCTGGAAATGTGCACGGCCCCGAATCGCCGCATTCTGGACGGGGCGCGTGGACCTGGTACACCGGTTCTGCTCAGTGGTACTTGAGGGCTTTAGTCGAAGGTGTGTTGGGGTTGAACCCTACATCGGACGGCCTCGGGGTGGATGCTGCCTTGCCTGAGGCGTGGGATGCGTTCTCGATTCGGCGGCGTTTCCGTGGCGCCACATACGATATCTGGGTTCGACGTGCCGGCAGGGAGGAGGAACCTGGGATCAAGGTTGATGGGGAGAGCTATCATGGTGCCATTCTTCCCCTATCAGAAGATCCCCACGAGTACCGGGTGGAGATCGTCGTGAAACCTTGACTTCTCTCGCGCGTCTGGTATAGTACGTAGCGTAACGATGCGGGGTAGAGCAGTGGCAGCTCGTCGGGCTCATAACCCGGAGGTCGGTGGTTCGAATCCACCCCCCGCTACTCAAGAGGCCGCAGGGATTCCCTGCGGCCTCTTTTCATTACAGCGACCAGCCAAATAGCACGGCGAACGACTCGCCGACGGCATCGGGTAAGCCATCGGCGATCCCAGATGCGAGGAGGCTGCCGGTTCGCTCGTAGATAAGGCCGAAGAAGAGCCCGGCGAAGAAGGTCCACAGTCCCCACCACCAAGACAGCTCGTAGCGGCCCGTAAGGGGATTGAAGGTGTTGAGGACGTGTGAGAGGCTGAAGATCAGGGCGGCGACGAAGAGGCCGGGGCCAAAACGGGCGCCGAGCACCTCATAGGGGCTTCCGTACTCCTGGTTGACGCGGGACTGGATGTAGCCGCGATAGAGCATCTCCTCACCGAAGCCTGAGAAGAGGAACTGCCATACGACTGTCGATACAACCTCTATAGTCAGGCATCGGAGCAGGAGGCCAACGACAACCGGCAGTAGTAGCAAGCTGATGAGGATCGAGAGGTTGGGTTGCGCCGAGGGCTCTCTCCTTTCAGCCCTCATCCTTCCAAAAGCTACTGCTGCACTCTATGCTACCACTTGGTTGGTGATTTCGGACTCAGCGTCCACTTCCGCCCCCCGCAAGAGCACGGCATCGTGGACAGATACGCCGTCGCCGATGCGACACGCCTGCTCGATGTAGACGTTAGGGCCTATGACGCAGTTGCTGCCGATGATGGTCCCCTCTTCGATATGCAAGGGCGTGATAAGGCGGGTGCCTGGCCCGACGGTCAGCGGGGCTAACTGGGGACGGTCCCCGCCGTGCATCAGATACTCTCGGTTGAGAGCCAAGAGATCCGCTGCATTGGTCAGGGTGAGGCGCCGGTCGATGATCACGCCCCCGACCCGGCCTTGTCGATTGATCAGCATCTGGATTGCATCCTGAAGCTCGTACTCTCCGCGTGGAGAAAGCGGGACCTCGGGCAGGTAATCGAGGATGCGGCGAGAGAAGGCATAGAGGGGAAGGCTCGAGATGTCCGAAGGTGCTTCCTCGGGCCCGGGCTTTTCGACAATGCGGGTCACCCACGGCCCATCCATCTCGACAATGCCCACGCTCCCCAGTCTCTCCGGCTCGACGGGAAGCAGGGTGAGGGCGCCGTTCGGACGAAGGTCGCTCTCCATGAAGGCGATCAGCCGTCCGACGTCGGATTCGGACACAAGGTTATCACAGGCTGAGAGCACGAAATCCTCTGTAATCAGTGGCGCTGCGCAGCTCAGTGCGTTAGCCATCCCCTTACGCTCTGGCTGGTAGACAAAGCGGATATCCGCCTCAAGCCTGGACTCCCTGCGGAAGTAGCGAGTGATGTCGCGGTCATCAGGACTCACGACCAGGATGAAATCATCGATCCCATTGGCCAGTAATAGCTCCATGACGCGCTCGACGATGGGCTTGCCCAAGACGGGGAGCATCGCCTTCGATCGCTCGAGCGTGATAGGGTGTAGGCGGGAGCCTCGGCCCGCAGCCAGGATGACGCCTTGCATAGGTGATGTGCCTCCGGTAGTGTGGTGGGGACCTCGTTGACTGGTGTTCAGGCCTTGACCCGATGAATGTAGATGATTCATCCTCTCGCGAGGAGGCGTGGCTTCATTCCGTCTCACGCGAGCTTCAGCCAGCGGTAGCCATAGCGGGAGAGCGACAGGCTGCACGACGCAGATGCCCGCGTCTCCAGTCTCTCTCCAGTGAAGAGATCTTCCAGCTCCCGACCTTCATAGTCGCCCAGGTCCAGGGTTACCTCCTGAGGCTCCGATGATAGGTTGTTGATCACGAGCAAAGCCTCATCCTCGTGGGTCCGAAGATAAGCTAAGACAGCGAGGTTCTCCGGACTCAGCAGGGTCAACGCGCCTGAGCCGAAGACCGGATGCTGCTTTCTCACGCCGAGCGCTCGTCGGGTCCAGTTGAGCATAGAATCCGGGTCTGCATCCTGCGCCATCACGTTGACGTTCTCATACCCGTATGTCTCATCGTCAATCACAGGCTCGTACAGACGGTCTGCCGGTACGTCCTCCGCCGTGAAGCCAGCGTTGGGCTGGTCATTCCATTGCATTGGCGTCCGTACCCCGTTCCGGTCCTCGAGCCAGATGTTGTCCCCCATACCGATCTCGTCACCGTAGTAGAGGAAGGGGGATCCCACAAAGGTCAACAGGATCGAGTTGGCGCACTGAATGCGCGCCATGTCGTTCTGAAGCAGCGGGGCAAGCCGACGGCGGATGCCTAAGTTCAGTCGCATGCGGGGCTCCGGGGCATAGAAATCCCACATGAACTTTCGCTCCTCGGGTGTCACCATCTCAAGCGTCAGCTCATCATGGCAGCGCAGGAAGGTACCCCATTGACAGATCTCCGGCAGCGGCGGGGTGCGCTCCATGACCCACTCGATGGGCGAGCGGTCCGCTTTGGCCAACGCCATGAAGATCCGTGGCATCAGCGGGAAATGGAAGTTCATGTGCATCTCATCACCGTCGCCAAAGTAATCTCGGACCTCCTCTGGCCACTGGTTGGCCTCCGAGAGTAGCATAGTTCCCGAAGCGTAGGCATCGACCAGCGCGCGCAACCGCTTAAGGTATGCGTGAGTCTCTGGAAGGTTCTCGCAGTTCGTCCCCTCGCGCTCGTAGAGATAGGGTGGCGCGTCAATCCTGAGCGCGTCTGCGCCGGCATCAATCCAGAACTGCACGATGCGCATGATCTCACGCTGGACCTCGGGGTTGTCGTAGTTTAGGTCCGGCTGGTGGTGGAAGAAGCGGTGCCAGTAATACTGCCCCCGCAGCTCGTCGTAGCTCCAATTAGAGGCTTCATAGTCAATGAAGATGATGCGCGCGTCCTGGTACTTTTCATCGGTGTCGCTCCAGACATACCAGTCCGCGTATGTCTCATGTTCTGGATGCTCTGGGTCTCGCGAGGCCTGGAACCAAGCGCATTGATCCGAGGTGTGGTTCGGCACGAGTTCCACCACAATCCTAAGACCGCGCTCGTGCGCTTCTTGGACCAGTCGATGGAAGTCCTCCATCGTCCCATAGTCTGGGTGAATCGCACGGTAGTCGGAGACGTCATAGCCGTCGTCTCTTAGCGGTGAGGGGAAGATGGGCAGCATCCAGATGGCGTCAATACCCAGTGCTTGCAGATAGTCGAGCTTCGAGGTCAGGCCGGCAAGATCCCCAATGCCATCCTCATTACTATCGGCAAACGCCCGGACAGAGACTTCGTAGAAGACCGCGTGCTTGTACCAGTCATAGGCCATGGAAGACTCCTTTCGCGGTGGAGATCGGCTCGATCCTGGCGTACGCGACAAATCGTTGTTCTGAGTTTCAGGGTTCCGAACAGTAGTGTCATCTTAGCATTGATGGAGGGTTTTGGAAAATGCTTGCGCCTGTAATACAATGACGATATGGGCACGCTCGATCGTCTTGAGCATTTTCGACGTCGTTACGCCGCGCTCACGTTGGGATGGGTGCCCGCGACGGCCCACTATCAGCAGCGGGTGGCTGAGCTGTTGGCACCAGGGCGGAGAGTTTTGGACCTGGGGTGTGGTCGGGGCGGGATTGTGGAGAGGTTGGGAGACACTGGGATGTGGCTAGCCATAGATCCTGACTGGCATTCGCTCATTGCTCATCGACGTCCCGCGCTGCCGCGTAGCTGTGCTGTCTCCGCGCGCCTGCCATTTCCGACCGCCAGCTTCGACATCGTCGTGGCCTCATGGGTCCTAGAGCACCTGGACCGCCCGGAGCGGACGTTTCACGAGATTGCACGGGTATTACGTCCTGGTGGCACTTTCCTGTTTCTGACCCCCAACGCTGCTCATCCGATCCCGCGCTTGACGATGGCGCTGGTGTGGATGCAGCGTTGGTTACAGGAGCGTGCCGTACCTCGTGTCTACGGTCGTTCGGCGCTGGACGCATTTCCCGTTGCCTATCGCGCCAATACGATCGAGGAGATCGAGCGGCTGGCGGCGTGCTCTGGACTGCGGCTTGTGGAGATTGCACTGGTCGGCGACCCGGCGTACTTCGCATGGGACGACCTAACGTTTTGTGTCGCGGTCGTCCTAGAGTTGCTGTTGCCGGGACTCCGGAAGGTGCACCTCGTTGGGGCGTACCGACGTTCTTGATCTGGGGATTTCTAGTTAGGAGGCTGCTATGTTTCCACAGAACACGGATCTGCTGTTATTCGTTCTAATCATTCTCGGTATCGGTATTGTGGTCATCGTTGGGTTGCTGATTTGGATCTTCACCCGCCCAAAGAAAAAAGAGCCCGTTGAGACAGCAGCTGCTGTCGGGGCGCGGGCCCCCCTTTCAGTTTCCCCCCAGCGGGGGGAAAAGCCGGAGGTAGATGCCCCTGCTTCAGATCTCGGTCGCGAGGGGGAAAGGCCGGAGGGGGAGGGCGTTGCGGCACCCAGCGGCCTGCGGCCCGTCACGTCACCCGAGGCTGGCCCCCACGGCTTCCTGACGGTCAGGCGAGGTGAGGTCGGGTGGGACATCTACGTGGAAGGTAGGCGCTATCCGTCGCTGGCTGACGTGCCGGATCCCAGCGTTCGGGAAGACGTGGTGACCGCCCTCCGGGCGTTGGCGGGGTTTTCGCGCGACTACGTGAAGACGCGTCACGAGGGTACGGCAGCCGCGCCCAGTTCGCCTGCTACACCGGCGCGGGACGTACAACCAGCGTCCCCGCTCACGCGTCCCGTGTCGTCCCCGGATGCCATGCTTCCTACCATCGACCTGGCGCAGGAGATCGGAGAAATCGTGGATGAGATGCTGGCGCGTGATCCTTCGCTGCAAGGCCACAGCGTCCGTCTGACGAACTTGCCTGGCAAGGGCATTGCCTTCGCCGTGGACGGGAAGCTCTATGACGATATCGATGAGATACCCAGCATCGAGATTCGCGAGCTAATCCGCAACGCGACAAGGGAGTGGGAGCGCCGCTAAAATTTCGATTGACAAAGGCGTTAGCCGCCAGGGGCTCTCCAAGAGGGGGGCGCCTCTTCACAATGCGATTCGTGAGGCTTATTCTTCGTCGTCGCCGAGGATGACCCGGCGTTTTCGCCCTGCACTTACTTGCGGACCGACGAGGCCCATCTTCTCCATTTGTTCCATCAGGCGTGCCGCCCGGGGATAGCTGATGTGAAGGCGGCGCTGAATGCCCGAGGTTGACACTTTCTCGCGGCTTGTGGCGTAGGCAATGGCTTGCTCTAAGAGATCGGCGTCCTCCTCCAACCCTTCGATACGCCAATGCTCTGGGCCCTTTCTCTCGGAGATGACCTCCCAAGGGGCCTTCGCCTGTGTCGCACCGGCCTCCTTCTGCCAGAATCGGATAATGGCCTCCAGCTCCTCATCGGAGATGTAGCAGCCCTGGATGCGCGTGGGTGCCGATGCGTCGGGCGCCATAAAGAGCATGTCGCCTCGTCCTAAGAGGGTCTCTGCTCCAGGCCCGTCAATGATCACGCGAGAGTCGACCCCGCTCGCCGTTGCGAAGCTCACCCGCGCCGGGAAGTTGGCCTTGATGAGGCCTGTGACGACGTCCGTACTCGGACGTTGCGTGGCGACGACCAGGTGAATGCCGGTCGCGCGAGCCATCTGGGCGATGCGGGTCAGCGTGCGTTCGGTCTCCTCTGCCTCGGACATCATCAAGTCCGCCAGCTCGTCAATCAGAACGACAATCCGCGGCAGGGGCTCTTCCTCTTCATCCTCGTCTTGAGACGTGGTGCGCCGGCGCGCCAATCTGGCATTGTAATCGTCCAGGTTGCGCGCCACGGCTCTGGCAAAGAGCTTGTAGCGCTCGTCCATCTCGTGCGCCACCCAGCGCAGCACCCGAAGCCCGCTTTCCACCTCGGTCTCGGCGCTTCCCAGCAGGTGTGGAAGACCATTGAGGTGGCTCAGCTCTACCATCTTGGGGTCGATGGCGATAAGCCGCAGTTCTTCTGGGGAGTTGTGCATGACCAAGCTGGCCGCCAGGGCTTTCACAAAGACCGACTTACCGCTGCCGGTAGTTCCGGCAACCAGAAGGTGGGGCATCCGCGACAGATCGGCCACATGCGGTTCGCCAGCTACATCGAGGCCTAGTGCGAAGCAAAGAGGGCGTCCACACTTGCGAAATGCGTCGCTCTCCAGCACGGGGCGCAGCCGCACGAGGCTGATGTCGGCATTTGGTACCTCAATGCCAACGACGGCGCGACCCGGGACGGGTGCCTGCACCCGTAAGGACCTGGCTGCCAGCGCCAGAGCCAAGTCGTCGGACAACGCCGCGATCTGGCTGACGCGCACCCGGCGCTGTTCGAGGCCGTGGCCCTCAGGTGAGACGCCGAATTGCGTCACGGTAGGCCCTGGCCTCACCTCGGTCACCTGGACGTCGACGCCGAGGAATTCCTTCAGCGTTCTCTCGATGATGCGCTTCTTCTGGTTGATCTCCTCGGGGTTCATCCCGACCGTTGTAGATCCCTCCAGAAGGCTCAGAGGCACCCTCGCGTCGGTCGTCTTTCCACGGCGGGACCTCGAGAGGGAGGGCGGAGTACGAACCTTCTTCTTCGAACTTCTGATGCTGGGCGCGGATGCTGTTTCTTCATCGGCCTGCTGCCGCGCGATGGGCGAGACTGCGACACCCGTCGCCGGGCTGTAGGTCTCCTCAAAGGCCTTGGCGCGGCGTGCGGCCTCCCTGGCTGCAGCCCGCTCGGCTGCGCGGGCCGTTCTGTCCGCTTGCCACGCTGCCCAGACCTCTGAGAGGCGATGTCCAAGCACCTGTAAGTCCTTGCGGGTCAGATCGAAGGCCAGGGCGATCCCAACGATTACGACGAGGCCCATAAGGATCTTCGTGATCAGCGAACCAAAGTAGTCGGTGAAAAGAAGATAAAGGGCCCAACCGACAACCCCACCTCCCTTGCCAGACTCAACCATCTGCCAGCTCTGACGATTGATCAACGCATAGGTCAGGGTCTGCAGGCCCAGCAAGGCTAACTCAAAGCCGAGAAAGGGCCGCCATCGCCAAGCTGTGGCCTGATGGACGAGGTGGCGAAGCCATAGAAGCCCGAGGCCTGTGATCATGCCGGCAACGGGATACGCGGCCCAACCGAATGCGAAGACGAGGAAACGGGCCCAGGCGCCGATGAGCGCGCCGGAGTTGATGCCGGGAATCAGGGTAATAAAGGTGACGATGCCAAAGGCAATGAGGGTGAGCGATACAATCTGCTGACCGGCAGGACCCTTGAACCAGCCAAGGGCTGCTAAGCCCAGCCGCTGGATCGGCGAGTCGGCATTCTGAGATTTCGACCCCGTCGATCGACTGCGTTTGGAGGACCCGCTTCGAGGGCGGGCCATCTTCTCATACTTACGCTTGGGCATATGATCGCTCAACTCCCGGCAGCGCCAACGCAATGCGGTGGTCGTCCGGGGTGATATCTAAGATGCGCACTTTGATCGAGTCCCCCGAGTTGTACGTGCTGTGGAGCTCTTCAGGGCAGGTCGCAGCCAACTCCGAAATGTGCAAGAGTCCCTCGATGCCGTCGAGGAGCTCGACAAAGACGCCAAAGCGCTCCACGCTGGCGATGGTCCCCGTTACCACGTCACCTGGCGAAAAGCTGTCCTCGACGCTGTCCCAGGGGTTGGGGCGAAGCCGCTTGAGGCTCAATCCAACCCGCTGGTGCTCGAGATCAACGTTGAGGATCTTCACCCGAACCTTCTGACCAGGTCCGACGAAATCGCTGGGGTGCCGCACCCGCCCCCACGAGATCTCTGAGATATGCACCATACCCTCAAGAGGGCCAATGTCCACGAAAGCACCGAAGGGACGCACACTGGTGACCGTCCCCTCACAGGTGGCGCCAATGCACAACCAGTCGGGCCACTCCGGTTCCTCTAGTTCGCACTCGGCGACCTGACGTTCCGAGAGCAGGATCCGGTTTCGGGCCGGTTCGACCTCGATCAGACAGAGGCGCAGGGTCTTGCCCACGTAGTTCGCGAAGCATCCTTCCCGAGCGTCTGGATCTGCCGGGAAGGGATACTCGATCAAATGGGAGGCTGGGACAAAACACTCTATGTCCTTCCAGTGCGCGATTAGCCCTCCCCGATTGTAGCCGTCGATGGGTAGATGGATCACGGTATGGCGACGCTGCAACTCACGTGCCTCATCCCAGACCTCAAGCGGAACCGCGGGCACCTCGATCCACTCCCAGGCCTCCGGCCCACCGCCGACACTGACTGGCCCCTCCTCCAGTAGGGTCTCCCAGTATAGCTCGCATGGGGGGCAATATGGGGGAACATAATGGTCCATTCAACAACTCCTTGTCACAATATCTACGATTCTCGACCTTCCCGAAGATTCGTCGGTCCCCCTCTATTCGGTCCCTTGAGACGGTCTGCCAGGCTAGGAGTTCTGCGCTTCCCGTTCCATCTCCGCCAGGATGTTAGCCAGATTCTCGATAGCGACGCGCTGCTTACGGTAGAGGTCTGATTCACTTACTGCCAGGCGCATAGCAACATGTCGTACCTTCTGGCCCCGCAGGAACTTCATCTCGAGGATATTGTATAATAACCATTCAGGAGCTGTCAACTTCCGCTCGCCCTCAGGACGCAATCGCTCAATTGCGTTAGCTAAGACGTCCCGCAGCCCCTTGACCACGTTGCCGTCATGGTCCGCCGCGGCTTGACGCACGATCTCGAGCTGCAAGAGAGGATTCTCGGTCAGGCGAGGACCGCCCCAATAGTGCGCGAGCGCATCGTGAACCCATTGCGGAAGCTCCGGCGATTGCACCAGGGAAAACCCCACCACAGATTCACCGTCGTACCGGAGCATCCCGCCCCGCATCTGGATATCTCGAAGCTCGGGCAGCAGGGGGATAAACGCGTCAAAAACGACCTGCTGCAATCGCCGATCTGCAAGCGCAGCCGAGGCCTGCATCAATAACTGGTCCAGCCGCCCCTGGGGCTCATCCGCCAAAGGCGTGACGATCTCTGGCGAGCGCAAGCCGACCATTCCCAGGAGATCGCTCCCGGTCTTGTCCCGAAGCGGCACGATCCAGTATCCATCCCAGTGGATGAAGTCATCCTCCTCCTGGGTCTGGATGACGTCCGTCAGGGGGATGTCGGCGATTTCCTCCTGAGACATGGAGAGATCGCACCAGACCTCCCAGTGGAGCTTGCCCTCTTCAAGGATTGCCAGGAAGCCACCGCTACTGCGCATCAACTCACAAATCGCAGCCAGTACGTTCTCCAGGAATTGCTGGAGGTCGGCGGTGGTCAGCAGACGCTGGCTCAGTTCCTGCACCCGGCTCACCTCGACGGCACCGCTGCGGTACAGAGCGAGGTCAATCAGCGGTTTGAGCAACTCAATCCCCAGTTGCGCCAGGATGATGGCGACGGCCAATGCAACCAGGGAGAGCGTAAAGGGTGCCAGACCAAGGGCGGGCTCGAGATTGAGGCCAATGCCGAATACGACCAGCCCGACGATTGCCGTCACGGGGCCGCGAAGCAGGAACCTTACCATTCTATGCTTGATCACCCGATCCGGCATTAGGGTGCCAAAGAAGGCAACACTGTAGGCAACCAGTGCTAACATAGCGCCTACGGCGAAATTACCCACGATGAGGAAGGTGTGGAGCACGGCATTGGGGAGATCAGCAGGCCAGCCGACCAGTAGCAAATAAGGGAACACGCCCATTGCGGGTGCCACAAACCCAATCGACAGATAAGCCATGCGGCGGCGGGCCGTCCGCGTGTAGCATCGCTGGCGCGCAAAGAGCGTCTCTTGAAGTCCCCATAGCGCTACCAGGGCGAAGACAACGGCAAAGGGATAGAAGAGCGGGCCGGGTTGGAGATGGTAAGCCCCAGCCGCTTGGATGTCGCCTCGGACAATCAGCGTGCTGCGCAACGCCAGAAGGGCGACGATGGCGCCCAGACCGAAACTGAGGGGTCGCAACCACGCGGGAAAATGGTCCCGGAGCACCGATAGGCGAATGGCGCGGACAAACTCCAGATAGAGGGGGGGCGTGAAAGCGATGCCGATCCACTGCATGCGGAGCAGGAACTCGGCAGGCTCGGCTCCCGAGATATTCGTGAGCAGCAGGTCTGACAGGTAGACCACAATCACGCAGCCTAACAATCCCACAAAGGTCCGCGCGACGCGACTCCCGCGGTTGTAGAAGAGCAGGTACAGCGCCAGTGCCAGCGCCGTGGCCCCCACGCCGGCGGTCAGGACGTCGTTAGCCCTGCTGAGGAAGTGTAGCCAATTCATACTCTATCAGTCAAGTCTGCCGCTATCGAAGGCGCTGCCGGAAGAAAAGCGCCACTTCCTGACCGGGCCAGTAGGCATCCTGGAAACCGCAGAAGCCAAATCGATGCTTCATCGCGAAACTGATGGCTGGGAAGGCCTTTAAGGGGCAGACCAGGACCAACTGCTCAACCCGCTGACGGAGACACCACTCCGTCGCACGCTCGAGCAGCGCTGTTGCCACGCCCTGGCGTCGATGTTCCGGCGCTACCGCGAGGTCCGTAATGCGCGCCTGATGCCGAGCCAGATCGAGATCCAGACCAAGATATCCGATGATCTCGCGGTGTTCGATAGCGACCCAGAAGCTATCCCGTTTCTGCCAGCTCTTCATCAGCCTCTCGTCGGGGGCTGAGGGGCGGATGCGGAGGGTGCGCGGCAACCGAATCTCACGGAAGGAGATACGCCATTCGCCCGAGCTCTGATGCTCGTCCATCTGCCACGCAGAATCGGTTTCATAAGACAAATCCACATTCAGACAAGCTTCCCAATCCTCGTCGCGCACAGTACGCACAAGCATGGTTGCCTCCTTCTATTCGGTCTCTGACGAAACGATATTCACGGGGATTGTACAGGTCGCGGTATTCCCGTAGATGTCCACGACCACGAGCTGGAACCGATATGGGGTCCCTGGTGGATAGCGCGTTTGATCCGATATATCCCAAGAACCCAGAACGCCGTTTTCCACGGACGTGTCATACTGCGCCACGAAGTTGGGCGTGTTCGAGCCTGGAAAGATGACCTCGAAACGGTAGTATGAGAAGGCGTTCACGCTCGCCGTGCCCAGTATCTCTACGACGCCCGACAGGTCGCTGCCCGCCACGGGGAAGGTCAGTTGCGCGCCCGGATCAGGGCAGTCAGGCTGTAGCATCTCGGGTGGCACCGGTGTCGCCTCTGGCAGCGGCGTGATCGTTCCTAAGGGCTCTGGGGCTGAGACTACCACCTGGGTCAGCGCTTCTGAAGCCGCTAAGGCTGAATCGGGTACGCTTGGTGCTGGCGTAAGCGTAAAGAGCCCGCTGTTCGGCGTGATGGTAGGAGTGCTGTTGCCCTGGACGGGCGGAATCCAGAAGACACTGATGGTGAACACGGTCCCGGCTAGGGCCAAGAAGAGCGCCGCAACAAACCACGCGCGCGCCATGCGTTGATGATAGACCTCACGCTCTAGCGTGAATTGCGCGATGTCCCGTTGGCGCTTAGCCAGGATCGCCGAGATGACATAGCCTAACGCACCAATCAGACAGATCAGCGAAACCCAGATGACCTGCTGACTGAGCCACTCCAGAATGACGCTCATAGCCTCCTTAGGACGCCTCGGATAACCGTCTCCAGGCGTGGCACGATCGTCTTCCCTGCCTCCAGGACCTCTTCATGATCTGGTCCTGGTGCACCTTCCTCACCCGATAGCGTGTTGGTGATGCTCGAACATCCTAGGACGCGGAGGCCACTGTGACGGGCCGTGATCACCTCTGGCACCGTGGACATTCCCACGGCGTCCGCACCGATGGCCCGCAGAAAGCGCACGTCGGCTGGCGTCTCGAAGTTGGGTCCCCCAAGACAGATGTAGACGCCCTCCTGGAAGGGGACCTTGGCTTCCAAGGCGATCTCCCTGGCCAGCTTCCGCAGCTCGGGATCGTAGGCCTCGTTCATATTCGGAAACCGAGGGCCAAACGCCTCCAGATTAGGGCCCCGAAGGGGCGATAGACCGGCCATGCCGATCAGGTTGATGTGGTCGCGGATGAACATGATCTCACCTGGATGGTAAGCCATATTCAGCCCGCCGGCCGCATTTGTGACGATCAGGATCTCGGCGCCAAGCTGTGTCATCACGCGGACCGGGAGCCCGATGGTGGCCATGCTGTAGCCTTCGTAGTAATGGGCTCGACCCTGCATCACGACCACGTCCTTGCCCTCAAGAGCCCCGAGAACCAGTTGCCCCTGGTGACCTTTCACCGTGGAGACAGGGAAGTGGGGGATCTCCGAGAACCCGATTGTGACGGCGCCGGTCACGGCCTCAGCTAAGGGACTGAGGCCCGATCCCAATATCATCGCGACGCGAGGCTTGAGGTCGGTGTGTTGTCGCACGGCCTCTGTCGCATCTTGTATCGCGTCCATCCTCATAAACTCATCCATCGTTGCCCTCCTGTATCTGTTGGAGCTTGGCGTTCGCGACACCGCCTCAGCCCGCCGCTTCTCCATCCATGCCTGGTCCCTAGCTCTCTTGCGTCGCTTGGACTGGACCCGGGAAGGGGTCGGAGTCCGAGAAATGAGCTCTTGGGTGGGCCCGGTCGTATACGTCGCGTCGCCGACGACTAGAGACTTCGGTATAGATCTGTGTGGTGGTGATGCTTGCGTGTCCCAGGAGCTGCTGAACCTCTCGTAACTCGGCGCCTCCCTCCAGGAGATGTGTCGCGAATGTGTGTCGCAGCGTGTGAGGCGTCACCCAAGCTGGCAGTGCAGCTGCCTCTGCATAGTGTTGCACCAGGAGCCAGAGGCCCTGGCGCGTCAAAGGATTGCCCAAGTTGTTCAAGAACAAGGTCCGCTCCGCACTGTCGCGGAGCAGAAAAGGACGACCCTCCTCCAGGTAATGCTGGAGCGCCCGCACCGCTCCCTCATAGAGTGGGACAATGCGTTCCTTACGCCGTTTGCCGAAGCATCGCACCAATCTCGCGCCAAGATCGATGTCACCAATTCGGACACCGATGATCTCGCTGGCCCGCATGCCCGTGGCATACAGCAGTTCCAGGATCGCTCGATCCCGCAGGGCCAAGGCCGATGTTTCCTTAGAAGCCGCCGCCAACAGCTCGTCGACCTGCTGCCTGGACAAGACATGGGGCAGCCGCTTCTCTGCCTTGGGCTGGCGCAGCCAGTCCAATAGATCTGCCTCGATCAAGCCCTCAGCGTGCAAGAACTTGAGAAAGGCTCGCACCGCCGCCACTTTGCGGGCGACCGTCGAATCCTTGTAGCCTCTCTCCTGAAGGCTCGTTACGAAGGTGCCCAGCTCTTCGGGTGCCAGTTCCTCAATGTCCGATGACTCGGTTTCTTCAAGAAACGCCAGAAACTGGTCCAGATCACGCCCATAGGCAGCAAGGGTATTAGGTGAGTATCCGCGCTCGAACTTCAGATGATGCAGGAATCTATCCGCGTATGTATTCATAAAGGTAAATGACCACCTTCATTATACCTTTTCGGCCCTTGCCGCCAACCCAACACCCCTTCGACCCCTTGTCCGTGCGCTGAACTGGGCTGCCCTGGGCCTAGCACGAGGGTGCTGTGCGTCAGACTAAGCCGAGCCACAGAGGGAATCACCTGCGCGTTACGCCAGCATAGAGAGCGTGTGAGAGGTCCTGCTTTGGAGACCGATGGCCTCCTGATGCCTGAGGGCTTCGCTCCAGAGGGCCTGCGCGATCTGCTCCGTGGCAAAAGGACGTGCTAGCGCCTGGGATCGTCGGGCCATGGAGGCGCGAGCACTAGGGTTATTCAAGAGTTCCATCACCGCCTGGGCGGCCAAGCGAGGCAGAGGCGCCCAGATGCCAGCGCCGTTCTCTACCACGTGGTCCACGTTCCCAGCTTCCTGACCGGGCAGGGCGGTGTAAAGGACCAGGGGTAGGCCTGGAATGAAGGCTTCCGCCAGCGTGTTGGGTCCAGCCTTGGTGACCAGAAGATCCGCCGCTCGCATCCAGACTTCCATATTGGAGACAAACCCCTCGACCTGAACGGACCCGGGTAGGCCTGCATTCGCCAACTCCTCGTAGAGGGCCTGATTGCGGCCCGTGATGACGACGATGTGGGCATTGGGGCGCTGTTCTGCAATGGCCCGCACGACCTGTCCCAAAGGCCCCATACCCTCTCCGCCACCTACAATCAAGACGATAGCCTTCTCCTGAGGCAGATGGAGCTGGGCGCGCGCCTGGGATTTCGGTAAGTCCATAGACAAGAGAAAGGAGCGGCGGGTTGGCATCCCGGTGACACGGATCCGGCTTTCCGGCAGGCCCCAGCGTAACGCTCTCGCCTTCGCCGCGTAGGTCGGTACCGTGTAAAGGTGTGCCCCCGGCGTGAACCATCCGGCGTGGGCCGTCACCAGGTCCAGTGTCACGATGACCACCGGCGGCTGCTGCCCTAGGCGTTGCAGCGCTAGGAAGATCGCGCAGTTTGGGATGGGGTGAAACGATACGATTACGTCCGCGGGATGGCGCCTGAGGAGATCGCACAACGGCGTACGAGCATAGGGCCAGAGGAGCTTCGACATCGCTGTCATCAGCCTCACGCCGTCGGAGAGGTGGAATCCAACGCCCCACGGAATCCCGTTCAGCCCCACGGCAGTAGGATACCATGCTGGAAACCGGTGAAACGGCCACCGGTTCATCTCTACAAAGATATCCAGCATCTCTACCGCGGCGGAAGACCCGTAAAGTCGCACGAGCTCATCCTTGACGGCTTGGGCAGAGGCGCGATGGCCTCCACCGGTATCCGAAAATAGGAAAAGGAATCGCTGCGGTGAGATGGCAGATTTCGTCTGAGGACGCAATGAAGGGTAGTGCCTCAACTCGGTGCCTGATCTCGCTGCCCGGTCCATCGCTAACCTCCCCCCTCGGTCTTGGCCCCCCTAGATGTGGTCTCCTCATCTGAGAGAGCTTGATTGGAGGGCGCCTCGTCCGAGGGCAATGGTCCTCGCTCAATGAAGCGCTTGATGCTGCTCTCGAAGCGGCGTCGCGGGACAAGGACGTACCGGCGACAGGTCAAGCACTCGATGCCGATATCCAGTCCGACGCGCAGGACGAGCCAGGTTTTTCCGCCACACGGATGCGGCTTCCGAAGTTCGACGACGTCACCCACGCGGAGATCCA
The DNA here is from genome assembly GCA_049975205.1 of Anaerolineae bacterium. Classification (GTDB taxonomy): domain Bacteria; phylum Chloroflexota; class Anaerolineae; order B4-G1; family SLSP01; genus PWVB01. The sequence goes on from JBNGDL010000003.1 coordinate 131,656, forward strand.
TAGGCTCTCGCATAGGAACCTCCCTATCCTCGCCACCCTACGGAAATCGCCACCAACAGGAGCTCCGCCATCAGCAGGAGACCGACCCCTACCCAGGATTTTGCCTCGAGTCGGCGTAGCGTGAGGCGGGGCGTGAGCAGGCCTGAGCGCTCATAACGGGGGATCAGGAGGAAACCAGCAGCCGCTCCCATCAAAAACCCGCCCAGGTGTCCCCACCAGCTGATGCCGGGCAGGAGGCCAATACCAATGTTAATCAGGGCCATGCGAGCCAGCTGGCTGAGGTAGCCTCGCCCGCCCACGAGCAGATCGCGATAGTGCCAGAAGAAGACGACCAGGGCGCCTAAGACGCCCATAATGGCTCCGGATGCGCCCACCGTGGGGGCTGCAAGTGGCGAGAAAACCGTCACAAGCGCGCTGCTCCCGAGTAAGGCGAGTCCGTACGCGATCAGCAGACGGGATGCTCCGAAGAAGCGCTCCATCAGACTACCCAGTCCACGGAGGGCGTATAGATTGAAGACGATATGCACCAAGTTGGCATGCAGGAAGCCGGCGGTGATCAGACGCCACCACTGCAAGTAGAGCACGACCAACCCCGGGACCAGCGCCCCGTATTGGGTCAGGACGTCATCTAGCAAGGTATTGAGGACGAAAACCGCGATGTTCACCGCAATCAGATAATAGGTTGCCCTTACGCTGAACTGGGGCAGGCTCAGTCTCGTGGGGGGTGCTGGCGAGACGGGCTCGAGGCCCTCGACCGTGGGTTCTTCTGACACTACAGTGATACCTCCCGCTGATGGACGCGGTGATGTTCTGCCTCAATGATGCTGAGCACCTGATCGACCGCGGCATCGAGCTTACAGGCGCGGTTGATCACCACATAGTCGAATTCCTCGAGGCGCGTCATCTCCTGGCGTGCGGTCTCAATGCGACGCTCAAACTCCTCCTTCGACTCGGTCTTCCGCTTCTTCAGGCGCTCGATCAATTCCTCCTCCGACGACGCGCTCAGAAAGATGAGGATCGCATCCGGGATCAACTTCCGGATCGTAGCCGCGCCCTGGACATCGAGCCGCATCACGACGTCATGCCCACTCTCCAGTGCTTCCCTGACCTGCTGCTTGGGGATCCCTTTGTATTGCCCGTAGACCTCGGCATACTCCAGGAGTTCCCTATCCTCGATCATCTCCTCGAACCGCTCCTCCGAGACGAAGAAGTAGTCGACCCCGTGGACCTCGCTCGACCGGGGTGGTCGGGAGGTTGCTGTGACCACGAAGTGAAATCGCGCTCCTCGGGTCTTCATCCGCTCCACCAGACTATCTTTGCCCACACCCGAGGGGCCAGATATGACGATGAGCAACGGTCTTATCCGCGGATCGTAGGGATCAAGTGTGATGTCGCTCATAGGTTTGCTCCTGGCTGCGATTCCCGTTATAATGACAAGGCCTTGAGAACGGTGATAGGTAAGTGCTTAGGTAGGGCTCTAGGCACGGGCCTGACCCGGCTCTGAGGCACGACATTGGCTAGGGCGTCCAGCCATAGCCGGGTCGTTCTGTGGAGTAGCTCGTGGCTGGTCCTATCTACCGTTCCAGCTAACGTTGCTGGGATGGGCATGCTATCAGAGCGTAGGCTGGTGCAGGACCATTGCTGACGCAGACGCTCTGATGAGACGATGTGGTTTTCCCCGGCTGGGGCGACTCCCAATGACACGTATCGTGTGAGCACACTGTACTATACCACATTTGACGAAGGAGAGGAAAGATGCCGATCTATGAATACCGGTGTGAGGAGTGCGGACGACGCTTCTCGGTGTTCTGGCGCTCCTTTTCCGAGGTGAACGAGAGCAAAATCAACTGCAAGCGCTGCGGGAGTGAGCACGTGAGGCGCTTAGTCTCCCGGGTCCGGATGGTTCGGTCGGAAGACAGTCGGCTGGAGGACCTCGCCGATCCCAGCGAGTGGGGGGATCTGGATGAGAACGATCCCAAGAGCATGGGACGGTTTATGCGCAAGATGATGAACGAGATTGGCGATGAGGCTGGGGATCTTGGACCCGAATTCGAGGAGGTCATCGATCGCCTGGAGGCAGGTCAGGACCCCGAAGAGATCGAAAAAGAAATGCCGGATCTATTGGGAGAGGATATGGGCCCGATGCCGGGGGGCGCTCCGTCGGGGGGCTCAGACTTCTACAGCAGTTCCGATTTCGATGAATGAGCTCTTTGCTCTGAGGACCTGAGGGCAAAGCCATTAAGCCTGACGTGTGGCCAGTCAGGCTTGTCTTACCTATGAGCAGAGGGAGGAGCTAGGATGGATCAATCGTCGACGACGCTCGCCGGCCGGTGGGCCTTAATACTCGGCGCTTCTAGCGGCTTTGGAGCAGCGGCTGCACGAGCGCTCTCCCGCGAGGGAATGCACATTTTTGGCGTCCACCTTGATACCCGGCAGACGCTGCCCCGAGCCGATGCCGTGGTTGCTGACATCGAGGCGGTCGGAAGTCAAGCTGTCTTCTTCAACACCAATGCGGCTGATGAGCGCCGTCGTCGTCGGGTCGTGGGCGCGATCGAGGAGCGCTTGGCTGAGGATCCGGCGGGCTGCATCCACCTTATGGTGCATACCTTGGCCTTCGGCAGCCTCCGGCCTTTCATCGACGCTGATCCTGAGGTTGTGGTGAATGAAAGCCAGATGGAGATGACGCTCCGGGTGATGGCTCATAGCCTCGTGTACTGGACCCAGGACCTCGTCCGGGCTCAGCTGCTGCGAAGTGGGAGTCGCATCTATGCTATGTCCAGCCTCGGCTCCCGGCGTGTCTCCTCTCACTACGGCCCCGTCTCGGCGGCGAAGGCGGCCCTTGAGGCGCACAGCCGTCAACTCGCCGTTGAGCTGGCACCCAGGGGCATCGCGGTCAATTGCCTGATGCCTGGCGTCACCGACACACCGGCGCTGAGGGCCATCCCCGGTCACGAGGAGATCCTCGCGCAGGTGCGGCAGTACCATCCGGCCGGGCGGTTAACGAAGCCGGAGGATGTGGCCCAGGCTCTGGTCACGTTAGCGGATCCCCGTCTGACGTGGATATCCGGCGCCGTCATTCCTGTTGACGGGAGCGAATCGGTCGTGGCGGCTGGCTGAGGGCGGTGATTCCTTTGCTGGTCGGTCGAGCGCTGCTCCAGCGGCCTGGGCGTGTCACGTCATGTCGACATTGGTTGACGCGTGCCTATTCAGCGTCATCTCAGGATGTAGTACGATGCAGCTTATGGCAGAGCAACCGGCGACGTTGACATTATCTATGGCTATGATACAATACGCAGAGTTTATCAGACCCGCCCAAGTTGCGCGCCGGACGTGAGCATGCAAAACTAGGTGGAACAGGAGTTGGATGTGGAAGAATTGAATCATACCTCTATGCCTTCTGAACCCAAGGAATCTCAGGCAGAAGAACCGGAAAATGTGACAGCTGAGGGGGCTACTGAGACCTCGGCGCCTCGGGAAGGACAGGGTTCCTGGGAAGATCAACTGGAAGAATCCCTGGCCGGCACGACGGTCACGCGGGGTGAACTGCGTGAGGGGACGATCCTCGATCGCAGGAACAATGGCCTTGTTGTCGATATCGGGGCGAAACGAGATGGCTTCGTGCCCCTTGACGACATTGAAGACCTCGAGGATCGAGAGTTCAATGTCGGCGATGAGGTCCCGGTGGTCGTCACCAACTTTCGCGATTCCGAAGGCAACGTAGAGCTTTCGATCTCTCAGGCCTTGTTGCAGGAAGATTGGCTCAAGGCGGAGAAGCTGCTTGAGGATCAGTCGGTCTACGAGGCGGCGGTCACGGGCTCGAACCGAGGCGGTCTGACCGTGGAGTTCGGACGCCTGCGCGGCTTCGTGCCTATGTCGCAGCTCATTGGGTTCAACCGCATCCGCCAGCCGGCGGAGCGGCAGCGCCGTCTTCGCTCGATGGTGGGCGAAGAGATCATGCTGAAGGTCATCGAGGTTAATCGGCGTCGCCGGCGCTTGATCCTTTCGCAACGGGCCGCTGCCCGGGAGTGGCGTGCCGCTCGTCGTGAGACGTTGCTTGAGGATCTTGAAGCAGGCCAGGCGCGGCGCGGACGTATCAGCCAGATCACGGACTTTGGCCTCTTCGTCAACTTGGGCGGTATGGACGGTCTAGTGCATATCTCCGAGCTGTCGTGGGGTCGCATCGAGAATCCTGCCGAGGTCTACCATCCGGGACAGCGTGTTAAAGTCAAGGTTCTCAGCGTTGATCGCGACCGACAGCGTATTGCGTTGAGCATCAAGGCATTGACCCCAGATCCTTGGGAAAGTGTGGCGGAGCGTTACAACGTTGGAGACCTGGTTGATGGTCGTGTGACGCAAGTTGTCGACTTTGGCGCCTTCATCGAGTTGGAGCCGGGGGTCGAGGGCCTGCTGCACAACTCCGAACTGCGCGATATCACGCAACGTGAGGAGCTCTCCTCTGGAGAGTCGATCCTCGTCAAGGTGATCCGGGTCGAGCCCGATCGTCGCCGCATCGGTTTGAGCGTTCGTCAGGTTCGCCCTGATGAGTGGGAGGAGTGGGCGCTCGCTCAGATCGAAGAAGAGGTCGAAGAAGAAGAACTCGAGGAAGAAGAGGTCGACCTCGAGGACGAAGACGAGGATCTCTTCGATGCAGACTTCGAGGATGAAGATGACCTGGAAGATGAAGAGCCTGAGACCGAGGACGACCTGGAAGAGGAAGCACCTGAGGCCGAGGGCGACCTGGAAGA
>JBNGDL010000003.1:136500-150880 GCA_049975205.1 Anaerolineae bacterium
GAAGCACCTGAGGCTGAAGACGAAGCTACAGAGGACGTCGTAGCAGAGGTGGTTGAGGAAGTGGCTGAGGTTGAGGACGAGGCCATCGCCGAGACTCCGGAAGATAAAGAAGCGACAGAGGGCTAAGCGCCGCTAATGAGTGCTAAGAAAGACGACAAGATTGTAGTTGAGGGTACCGTTGTGGAAGCCCTCCCAGGCACGCAGTTCCGTGTCAAATTGGAAAGCGGTCATGAGGTACTGGCCTACCTGTCGGGCAAGATGCGCAAGTACTACATTCGCATTCTGCTGGGTGATCGTGTGCGTCTAGAGCTTTCGCCCTACGACCTGACGCGGGGTCGCATTGTCTACCGGCATAAGAAGCAACGGTCCGGTGAGACGGAGAATGAGGATTAGCTCAAGCCTCTAGCTTTCGCTAAGAGTGGGCTCTGAAGATAGAGCTCGTGAAGTCGAAATTGGACGCCGACCCTTCGAGGTCGGCGTCTTCGTCAATGTGTAGCTAAAAGCGAGGATGACCATGGATTTGTATCAAGCGATCCTTCAGCGCCGCTCAGTGCGACGCTATCGGAATAGACCGTTGGACAAGCAGACGTTGGAGATGGTCGACGATATTATCGACCACGCACTACCTCTGGTTCCGGAAAACCGCTTTCGGGTGATGCGTCGGGATGTTGTCACCGGGGAGGATCTCATAGCCGCGATGGGCGGATACGGTCGAATCTTAACGCCACCTCACTATATGGTTGCATATGCGATTGGCGACCGGATGCCACTGACCGACTTGGGCTACCGGATGGAGCAGGTCGCTGTTCAGATGGTGCAGATTGGCCTCAGCGTTTCCTTTATTGGCAGCCTCAATCGCGAGGCGAATGTGCGGGTCCGTTTTCGTCTCAACTCAGAGGCGCGAACCGGGGCCTTTTTGATCTTCGGTTATGCGGCTGAGTCAGCGCCAGATCGAACGATCAATGCCGTCCTCCGAAGACGGTCTGGGGGTGGGAGCAGGCTCGATGTGGAGGAGTTTTTCTTCGACAGCGCCTTTGATCAACCGACCGCGCCCCCTAAGGACATCGCGCAGCTGATTGAGGCGGCTCGTCGAGCGCCTTCTGCGAATAACGCCCAACCTTGGAGGTTCCTCTGGCAGGGGGACACTCTCTACCTCTTCCTGCAGAAGGAGAACCCCCGCTACGGCAACAATCCGGCCCTTCAGGAATACCGCTACTTCGATGGGGGAACCTGTATGGGCAATGTGAAGATGGCGATGGACGCCCTGAACATTCCGGGTGAATGGAATCTGTTGAAGACATCTCGTGTAGGTGTGCCTGATCATCCGGAGACGCTGGAGCCGCTGGCCAAGCTTACGCTACCTTGAGCTTGTTGTGACGTCTGGGGGGTGCTGATCAGAAAGGAATGACGAGCCTTGGCCGAAAATCAGGTCAGGTCTCGTTAGGGCTGTGGACCTGTGTGATGACGCCTTCTGATACCTGGAAAGTGGTCGTCCGCTTGCGAAAGCTCTCTGGAAACATCTCAGCGTCGGTGGTCGCCAGGATGGTCTGCTCCACGCCACCTAGGAGCTCCAACAGATAGCTCCGACGGTTCCGGTCCAGTTCTGCCAGCACCTCGTCCAGCAGCAGCACCGGCGACTGGCCGGTAACCTCTTCCAGCCATCGAAGCTCAGCTAGATGCAGAGCTAGCGCAGCCGTCCGTTGTTCTCCTCGAGAGCCGAAAATCCCGATATCCCGTCCGTTGCTGATGAATCGCACCTCATCCCGATGCGGGCCGATGAGGGTCATGCCTCGCTGGATTTCCCGTCGTCGTCGGCCTGCCAACGCTTGGCGGTAGGCGTCATAGAGCGCCTCGACATCCACTTTGGGCATCTCCTCGCCGTCCGTGACCGGCGCCACCTCGTTGGTGGGCTCAGGCGAGCGCAGCGCGTCGAAGCTGGGCTCGTAGTGTAGCTGTAACCAAGCCTTCCCCCCGGTGAGTTCTTGGTGTAGACGGGCGATCTTAGCCGTGATCTCTCGGATCACCTGCACCCGGTAGAGCGACACCGTGACCCCGCTTCGCACGATCCGCTCTTCCAGCGGCAGAAGTTGTAGAGGATCGCCGCCGCGCTCTCTCAGATGCCGCAGTAAGGCGTTTCGGCGTGAGACCGCTTTTCGGTAGACAGTGTAGACTTCGACATACGTGGGGTAGACCTGGGAGAGAAGGTTGTCCAGGTAACGACGCCGTCCCGACGGAGAGCCGTGGATCAGGGCGAGATCTTCCGGCAAGAAGAGCACGACATTCAGGTGCCCTGCTAAATCCGAGCGCCGCACCGAGCGTTGGTCGATGCGGAAGCTCTTATGCATCCGATGATGTCCATTGGAGAGGCTTTTGCGCTCAACCGCAATTTCGAGGCTCTCGACCTTGTCACCGCGCACCACGTCCGCCTTGAGGTGGGCAAAAGGCATATCGGCCTCCGCCGCTTTCCACCGGATCACGTGCTGATCCACGCTGGTCAGCGGGGAGGAACCCATAGCCAGGAAGGCGATAGCCTCGAGCAGACTAGTCTTGCCCTGCGCATTGGCTCCCAAGAGCAGGATGGGAGCGGGAGGCAATGCCAGTTCCAGGCGGTTATAGGTTCGGAATTGGCGCAAGCTCAGGCTTCGGATGTGCATCGGAGGCGTATTGTAGCACGAGTGGGGTGAAGCTCAAGAAAACCGTGCCGACCAGCGCACTCCTGCTCTCAGTGCTATGGTGTTAGCTTGCGGAGACTTTGAACGGTGGTAAGGTAAATGACCAGGTGGGTGAATCAAGTGACTGGTGGTCACAGCGGTTACTCTAAGGAAGGACCCCTAATGAAGCCTAGGCCAATCCGTACGTTTTCCATCATTCCTTTACTGCCCGAACCCCTTGAACCTCTTCGGCATATTGCCTACAACCTGCGCTGGGCGTGGAAGCACGATATGATTGAGCTTTTCCTACGAATGGACGCCGATTTGTGGGAGGAGACCAACCACAACCCGGTCCGCATGTTGGGAATGATTGAGCAGGAGCGGTTGGAGAAACTCGCTTCTGATGTTGGGTTCATCGCGCACTTGGAACGCGTTTCGCGCTACCTCGATGATTATCTCAACGAGGAGGACGGTGCTTGGTTCTCTCGGACTTACGGTCGCGTTGAAAGGCCTCTAATCGGCTACTTCTCTCTCGAGTTTGGGCTGACTGAGTGTCTGATGATTTTCGCCGGAGGCCTTGGCGTCCTCGCGGGAGATCACCTGAAGTCAGCCAGTGACCTGAACGTGCCGCTGGCCGGGGTGGGCTTGCTCTATCAACAGGGTTACTTCCGTCAATATCTGAATCAGGCTGGCTGGCAGCAGGAGGCCTACGAGGACAACCACTTCGACAACCTTCCCCTCACTCTGGAAAGGGATGAGGAAGGGCAGCCGCTCACCGTCCGGGTGCAGTTGCCGGGCCGGAAAGTCGTCGCGCGAATCTGGCGCGTGGATGTGGGCCGCATCCCGCTTTATCTGCTGGACACGAATATCTCAGCGAACACGCGCCCTCAGGATCGCGACATCACCGATCAGCTCTATGGCGGGGATCAGGACCTGCGCATCAAGCAGGAGCTGCTGTTGGGCATTGGCGGCTATCGCGCTCTCAAAGCTCTGGGGCTGGCGCCGATCGTCTATCATATGAATGAGGGGCATTCCGCGTTCCTCGCACTGGAGCACATTCGTCAACTGATGGTCGACCACGACCTCACCTTCGCGCAGGCACGTGAAGCGGCCTCGGCTGGGTTCGTCTTTACGACGCACACGCCCGTGCCGGCGGGCCAAGACCGCTTCCCACCGCACCAAATGCAACACTACTTTCACGACTATGTGACCCAGAATCTCGGCCTGGACTGGAACGCGTTTATGGCCCTTGGGCGTGAGAACCCCTTTGATCATAACGAGCCTTTCTGTATGACAATCCTGGCGATTCGCCTTTCCTCCGATACGAACGGTGTGAGCGAGCTTCACGGGGCAGTGACGCGTCAGATGTGGCAAGGTCTCTGGCCGGGGCTTCCGCAGGAGGAGATCCCTATCTCGCACGTCACCAACGGTGTGCACATCCTCTCCTTCATCTCACGCGACATGAAGGCCCTCTACGATCGCTATCTGGGGCCTCGCTGGCGCGAGGAGCCTGGCGACAAGGAAGTCTGGGAGCGTGCCGAGGATATCGCGCCGGATGAGCTCTGGCGGACCCACGAGCGTCGTCGCGAGCGGATGGTAGCCTTCGTGCGTCGGCGGCTCCGTCAGCAGCTCGAACAGCGCGGCGCCTCACCCTCCGACATCCGTGGTGCCGAGGAGGTCCTCGATCCTGAGGCGTTGACCATTGGGTTTGCCCGCCGCTTCGCCACCTACAAACGCGCCACGCTGCTCCTGCGCGATCCTGACCGGCTGGACGGCATCCTCAATGATCCTGACCGGCCTGTCCAGATCATCTTTGCGGGTAAGGCCCATCCACGAGATAACCCGGGCAAGGCTATGATCCAGGAGATCGTGAACCTGGCGCGACAGGAACGGTTCCGTAACCGGATCGTCTTCTTGGAAGACTATGACATGATCACGGCCCGCTATCTTGTTCAGGGGTCCGATGTGTGGCTCAATAATCCTCGCCGCCCGCGCGAGGCCAGCGGGACGAGCGGGATGAAGGCTGCTGCCAACGGCGTGCTCAATCTCAGCACGCTCGATGGTTGGTGGGCGGAAGCCTATACTCCAGAGGTCGGATGGGCCATCGGTCGCGGTGAGGTCTATGAGGATCCTGATTACCAAGACAGGGTAGAAGCCGAGGCCCTCTACAACCTGCTGGAGCGCGATGTCATCCCGATGTTCTACGAGCGTACGGGCCGGGTGCCCCGCCGCTGGGTAGACCAGATGAAGGCCAGCATCGGTTCCTTGTGTTACTTCTTCAACACGAACCGGATGGTAGCGGAATATACGGATCGCTTCTATATGCCTATCACGGAACGCTACGAGAGCCTGGCCCAAGACGACTTCACCCGAGCTAAGCAGTTGGCGGCATGGCGGCAGCGGCTCTACGAAGGATGGGCGCAGATTCGCGTTGAGTCAACGAACGGTCAGATGCCTGACGAGCTTCACGTCGGTGAGACCTTCACCGCCGAGGCCCAGGTATTCTTAGGAGATCTAGAGCCAGAGGATGTCTGTGTCGAGCTCTATGTCGGGCTCATCAACCCCGCCGGGGAGTTGGTCCGTGGCAGGTCGGTCACGATGCAGGTCCGCGAGCAGACAGATGACCGACGCTACCTCTACGAGGCGCAGACGGTCTGTGATATGAGCGGCCTACACGGCTACACCGTGCGGGTTCTCCCCTATCATCCGGACTTGGTCACCCTCTTTCAATCAGGATTCGTGCGCTGGGCCGGATAGCCTGAGATCGAGTATCCGATCTCGACCGGCGAGATCCTGACGGATTTTCACGGCGGCTGTAGGAAACGCGGCCTGGGCCAACGCCCGGACCGCGTTTCCTTGTCCCGCCCCGATCTCAATGAGCATACAGCTATCCGGTGCCATCCGGCTCCTGGCCTGCGACAGGAGCCGTCGCAGGACGTCCAACCCCTCAGGGCCGGCGAGCAGGGCTGTGTGCGGCTCCCGCCGTACGGATAGGGGAAGGTCGGGCCACTCTGGCTCGGCGACATAGGGCGGATTGCTCACGATCAGGTCGCAGGGACCGACGATGGGCGTGAGCAGGTCGGCTTGGACCCAGGCTATCTGTTGGTCCACCCTGTGGCGCAGGCCGTTTATGCGGGCGACGGCCAGCGCTGGGGCCGAAAGATCCGTGGCGGTGACTCGCAGGTTGGGCATCGTCGCCGTCAGCGCGATCGCGATGCACCCTGAGCCTGTGCCCACGTCCACAACGGTGATCCCCTCAACTGGACGGTCTGCTATCCAGGCGAGCGCCTGTTCTACTAGGTGCTCGGTCTCTGGCCTGGGGATCAACACATCGGGTGTCACGACGAAGTCGAGGCCGAAGAAGCTCGCCTGGCCTAGGATGTAAGGAAGGGGCACCCCCGCCGCCCGCCGGCGAACGGCGTCGGCGTAGACGCGTGCCTGGGCCTGCCTGACCCCAATTTCAGGGTGCGCCAGAAGCATCGTGCGGGTGACCTGCAGGATCGCCGCCAGGAGCCGCTCAGCCTCTGCATAGGGGCGCTCCGTCACGGCCCGTAGGCGTGCGGCTCCCCATTCTAGAGCGCTGCTCGCATGTACCGAACCGTCGGTCCCCGCGGGCGTGAGGGGCGTCTGGGACGCGCGTTCCGCGGTATCTTCCACGCCGCTAACTCCAGAGTCGGCAGAAGCGGCAGATCTCGCCTCCAGCCGTCGGTTGACCGCACCGAGTGCAGGGATGAAGCTCCGCCCCGACGTTCTCGGCAGTGTTGATCAGGCCTTCTTCTTTGGCTCGAAGGAAGTTGGTGTAGAAGTGAAGCTTGGTGCCCGGGGACTCGTGCTCCATAGCTGCCAGCTGCTTCTTGTGGCGGATCGTGGTCGCCCCAACGGCATAGGGGCACTCCGCGTAGATGTAGTCAATGCCTGTGACCAGCGCATAGGCTGCTGTCTCTCGTTCGTAGAACCGACAAAACGGCTTTACCTTGCGGACGAAGCCTTCGTCATCGGCGGGCAATACCGGGCCTTGACGGCGTAGATAGCCGACTTGCCAGTGAAGCACGTTGCCGAAGAGCGTGGCTGCCTCGTCGTCAAGGTTGTGGCCGGTAGCCAGGACATCGTAGCCCTCTTCCAGGGCAATGCGGTTCATCTCGTGCCGCTTGAGCACCCCGCAGATGGAGCAGGGGCGGGAGCTCCGTCGCTTGCGTTGGGCGACGTCGATGATGCTCTCTCCGTAGAGGGCGGTGATGTCGACGATGTGTAATCGCGTCTCAGGGTGGGCCTCCTGGAACGCCACAACCTTCTCCCGGGAGCTCGCCGAGTAACCGAATCCACCATCGATCCCGAGATCGATATACAGCCCGTCGGCTTTGTAACCCAGCTTCAGCAGGACATCCCACAAGGCCAGGCTATCTTTGCCACCCGAGACGGCGACTAGGATCCGCTCTTCACTGGTGAACATGTGGTATTTGCGGATGGTGCGTTCCGTCTGGTTGACCACCCACGGGGGATAGTGCTCGGCACAGAGTGACAATTTGTGCTGCCGCATATTGATGACGGCCGGAGCACCGCAGGTTCTACACCGCACGTCAACCTCCGGAGATAACGGCGACGATTCTTACCTCATCGCCGGGGTAGAGGCGCTGATCCTCGGTGACCAGGGTCCCATTACGCACGACCAGCACAGTTTCCGGCAAGATCTCGATGCGCTCGAGCACCTGACGCACGTACAACGCCTCATCGAATTCCCACGCCCTATCACGATAGGTAACCTGCATATCTACCTCGATCTGCCCGCCAAATTTCCCCCCAGGCCGCTCAAACGAGCGTCTGTGCTACCTCAGGCCGAAAAATACGAGCGGGGGCCTTGTTCAGCTTAGCCCCCGCTCCTGCGTCCGACCGTGTTCAATGGGTTATTCCTCATGGAATCGTGCTTCCAGCTTGTCCAAGAGCTCGGCGGCCTCGACCAGTTTGTCCAGGGGGTTCTGATCGCCTGTGAAGTAGCGGTAGTCGCAGGGCATGATATCCAGCTTCTCAACCAGCGTGCCATGATGTTTGCGGAGCGTGTCGGTGCTGATGCCGTAGTAGTCCGCCAAGTCCTCAAGCGGCACGTCTCGCAGATTGACCTTGCGTACCGTGTAATCCAGTGCAGCCGCCCAGGCCTCCGGTTTGGGGATGATGAGAGGCTCTTCGCCCAGCATGATCCGAAACTCGACCCACATCTGGATGGCCGCCCCAATCATATCGATGGGCATGTGAGCTGTGGTCATCTTATCGGTGAGTTGCTCTTCGACGCCGTCCATTCCGCTGGCGAAGAGCTGCTCGATCCGGTCGGAGACCTTTGAATCCGGCTCGAGTCGCAGATAGTTGGCGAGCGCGCGCAAAGCGCGGTCGAAATCGCCCGCCCTGGAGAGCGCTTGGGCCAAACGCATGTGGTAGCTGGCGTTTTCGGGATTGCGGCTGACGATCTCCTCTAGGTTGGAGATGGCGTCGTCGATATCCCAGCGAGTGTAGGCGGCGATGGCTTCATCGTAGAGTGTCTGTACTTTGCGTCGCTTCGCTGCTCCCGATTGTGCCGGGTTCATAACAACCTCCGGAGGCGATGTTGAATAGCTTCTCTGATTGGTCTGCGATGGATCCGGGGATGCCGGCTAACGCTAGAGCGCTTCCGAAACCCGGCTCCATTATAGCATCCTGGCCTATCTTGCCAATCAGCTTATGGGACGATGTCTCCAGCTACCACCAGCGTTCGGACGTCACCTCTACGCCCCAGGAAGCCAGCAACTCAACCGCTCCCTCCCAGTGAGCTTCATCGACCACGGCGAGATCCCCGGCCCCAGGCAGGGGGCGCAGCCAACGACGTAGCTGGTCGTCGGCATTGCGGAGCTCCTCCAACGCTTCTGGGCGTGCAAGTCGTAGGAGCCGCACCTGGGCTGTCTGACTGTCACCGTAGTACTTACTCCATGCCTTGATCCGCCTGGTCCAATCCTCCGGCAGCGGGCGCCCCGTCATCGCCTCCAGCATCTCAATGATCTCAAGAGGATCTGCACCTAGCGTGATGGCTTTCTCAAGCGTTTCGGGCGTGATCTGCCACCGCTCTTGGTTGGGCTCTGCGATGCGGCGCAGCGTACCTGTCACGTAGAGACTGGGTAACGCTGACCGCGTCTCCAAATCATCCGCCTTCCATCGCAGGCTGTTAGGCAGGTCCTCCTTTGGCCCCTTTGAACGAGCAGCGAGTATCTCTAACTCGAACAATCTATTCTCTACCTTCTCTATGTCCTCGGGCCTGAGCCAAGCGATGGTGTCGTCGAGGCGATGGAGGTGGTCTCGCAGTACCTCGTCTTCAAGTAGGCCATCGAGCAGCTCTGCGCTCCGCACCTGCATCACGCTGATCTTGCGTCGCAGGACAATGCGCTCGTGCTGCTGGCTCCACTCCTCCAGCGATCGCCTTACGTTCTGCGGAGCAGGCTGCTCCGTCGCTTCCTCGAGATAGGTCAAGATGGACTCGACGCTCTCTCCGCGCTGGAAGGCCTGATACGCTTCATCACGTGTGAGGCGATAGGTGACCACGGTCTCGTCGATCTTCTCGCGGGCGGCGAATCGCTCCAAGTTAGCCAGCACGCGTAAGGGCACCGGTCCCATCGCCAGCATCTGGAAGTCAGGCTGGAGGATTACCTGCCAGGCTTCATCCACCATCGCGTCTCCACGCCTGGGGCGTTCGTCCTGGTAGGCGCGAACAAGTTCAGTGGCCCGGACGGCATCAGCGCTGCGCTGAGCGAGAGAGTCCGAGGTATCATAGCCTAGATCCACGATGCCCATCTCCGCCAATTCGCTCAGCGCTCGTTGGATGACGTGCTCTTCGAGTTGCTGCAGATCGTGTTGGATCTCGTCCTGATAGCTGGACCCATACCACTGGAAGCTGTCCAAGACGAACCCCATCGTCTCCTCGTCCACAATCAGTGTTCCGACACGTCCCCCGCGCACCAGGGTGGCGAAGAGCGAGAAGGGCAACCAGCCTAAAGTAGCGACCTGCATCACGGTTGCCAGCACCTGCTTGCGTATGACCGATGAGGTCCGCAGGCCGAAACCTTGGGAGTACCCATAGAGACGCTTTTCGTCATCAATGAGCATGGTTCCCAGGCGGCTGTAGGCCATTGCGAGATCGTGGACCTGATGGACCGGGGTGGCGTTCCAGAAGAGCGTGACAGCACTTCCCTCAATGGCTTTGATCGTCGTGTCACTCTGGGAGACCAGATTGAGAGCCAAGAGCATCTCGTAGAGCTCCGAGACCTCTTCCAAAGCTTCCTCTTGGGCGTCATCCAAGCCCAGGGCTTGGGCGAGGCGACGCCGGTCCCGTTTCCCCATGCCACCAGACTTCAGCCGCCGTGCAGGCTCTCGCCGGAGCTCGGCCCACGCGAAGAATAGCTTCCGCATGAACTGCTGAGGGTCACGAGCCTCTATGGCCTTCAAAGGCGGGCCCTCCCGATAGGTCCCTGCTGGCCGGGGCTCTGGCGGCACGAGTCGGGACGTTGGCAGCACGCTGCGGACCTCTGGTGCGATCCCAAAGGTGCCCAAATGAGTCAGCGTGCGTAAGGTGGAATGCCTTCCATCTCCCGTCAGGTTCACGACCAGGCCCTGGCGAACCAAGCTTAGCAACACCTCCCGGATGGTGGGAAGCCTCGGTCCCATCACCTGCCCTGGGACATCGACAAGTCCGGCCAAGATGAGCGGCACCGCGACCTCTCCGAACGTGGCTGTGCCTCCTGAAGTTAGAACGACTCCTAGCGCGCCGCGTTCCGCTTCGCTCAACGACGTGAGTATCTCTGCGGACCTGGCCCGTTTTGGAATCAGCGAGCTCAACTCGCTGACCAGCCAATCTTTGCGGACGGGCTGTCTCTTTGGTCTCAGGGCGAGGGTATCTGCCATCTCCTGTAGCGCATTGATGTGGTAGGCCTGCAGAGAGGTGCTGAGACGCTCCCTGTTCTGAACAGCGGGGCGTTCCATGCTAAGAGAGCTCCTTGGGCATATAGCCCTGGCGGACGAGATCATCCAGAATGCGGTCCATCTCGTTCTCGTCAAGCAGGGCGGCTTTTGGCGTTAGCATGCCCACCATAGAGGACTGGAGGTTAGGGAGCGCGATCTGGAGCTCTTGCATGGTGAAGGCGTCTCGCGTCTGCAGGAGGGCTTGGGCCGGGTAGAGGCGGACCTGACCGTAGTGATTCCACCACCTCTGCCACCACGCGACGACCTCCGGTAGCGGGGAGAATCCAACGGAGTCCGTCCAGGCTTCCGCCAACCCCTCTGGATCATACCCCTGCTCGAAAGCGCGATGGAGACGCTCAACGTCGAGGTCGTAGACCACGAGGTTCTTAGAGAAGCCCGCGGGTCGGGCCCACTTCAGCAGGAAGCTCATAAAGCCTGCCGGGACGGGCGTCTTGATCTCAAGTGTGGTCGAAGTTGGTACGAATCGTACCGCCTCCGATTTCAGTTGACCGCCGGCCTCGATGGGAACCTCCAGTGTGCGTTCCCATTGGAGGTTCTGTAGTCCGTCGAGGCGAATGGCCTGAATATCGTCTAGCGAGGGACCAAGGTCCACCAATCCGAATGCTCGAAGGGGTCCACTTAGGATGGCCTCGAGGGCCAACCGGAGGAATCCCAACCACCCCTCATCTCTATGTTGAGGCCTTAGCCCCATCAAGTAACGATGCGTGTTGGGGTTGGGAAAGAACACCTCCAGCATCTGCAGGATATCCTTCATCGCGATCCAGGTCCGCTCCGGCAGGAAAGCCAGGATCTCCAGCAGGGCCCAGCGGAGGTTGATGCTGCTGAGATAGACGGATTCGTCGACCGAGATCAGCCCCCAATAGCCGTGATAGTCTCGGAGCATACGGATCGTGCCATCCCGCCAATAGGGCCACCACGCCGCCCAAGGAGCGATACTGCGGTAGATTCGAAAGAGCGCACCCAATTGCTCTCCCGGCGCCAACGCCATCCACTCCTGAGCCGCCTCCTCGTCTACGAAAACAGGAGAGCCTGCCCAAACGATGCCGCTAGCGCGGAGGGCGTGATAGAGAAACTCAACCCAAGATTCAGATGTTCCCAGCGCACTTGATGTGGCCTGTATGGCATCTGCATCCAGACTGGGCTCCAGTGGCCATAGCTCGATGGTTCGCTCTCGGTCGGCATTGGCGTAGAGCCTCTTTGCGTCTGCCGGCATAGGTGGCCAACAGACAACCGACTCCGCATACGGGTATTCCGGTGCTTTCCATCTGGGTGTGTCCCGAAGGCCGAAGCGCTCTGTCTGCAGCAGCCCCAGTAGCTGTTGGATCTGCGCCAGCACGTCGCGTGGATCAACTGCCGGCACGACTTGTGAAGGCTCGGTCGTGGTGGGAAAGCGCAGCGAGAGTTGCGGGAGCCGCGAACGCGTCCCAAATGGAACGAGCGTCTCCGCTCCCCCCGTCTGCAAGCCCAGGCCGGCTTTTTGTATACCCTCAGAGAGCTTGGTCCACGGTTTTGAGAACTCCCCCCACAAGTTTCCCATCTGCGGGGCAAGGTAATAACCGCGGATGACCGAGTGTAACAGGACGTTGGTGTAGTAGCGCCGCTCTTCCTCTGATAGGTTGGCGATCGCTTGCGCGAGACGCCCTTCGTTCAGGAAGAGCTTCGCCAGTTGCTCGGCTAGGTCCTTCCGGGTCCGGCCCTTGGGAACCTCACCCAGCTTCTCAATCTCATGGCGTAGATCCGCCACGCGCCACTCGGTCTGCACCAGCTCCCGTGCCATGGCCGTCTCGGGGTTGAGCTCCCGGGCCTCCCACAGGGGTTCATACTCCGGCGGCTCTGATGGACCGGGGCTCTCCCAAATGTATCCCAGCTCTGGCTTGAGAGGGCTGCTGTGCTGTGAATTGCGTCGGTCTCTGCGTCTAGCTAACATAGTTCTGACCCATCGATGATGCTCAAGCTTCCTGCTGTGTGTGGACTAGGGCCCCTGGGATCTCGTCTCCGTACAAAATCAGGTAGCGGTATCCCTGTTCGGTCAGGAAGCGCTGGCGGTTCGCGCTGTAATCCTGATCCACCGTCTCTTTAGTGACTATGCTATAGAAATAGGCCTGACCGCCGTCTGACTTTGGGCGCAAGATGCGACCCAGTCGCTGTGCCTCTTCTTGGCGGGAACCAAACGTGCCGGAGATCTGGATGGCGACATTAGCGTCTGGGAGGTCGATCGAGAAGTTGCCGACCTTGGAGACCACCAAGGTCGTGATCTCACCGGTCCGGAACTGCTCATAAAGCTCCTGCCGCTCCGCAACTTTCGTCTTCCCGGTGATGATGGGGTAGTCATAGCGCTCGGCGATCTGACCCAGTTGGTCCAGATACATCCCAATGATGAGAATCCTATCCCCCTGGTGGTATTTCAGCAACCGATCCAGGATCTCGAGCTTCATCGTATTGTCCGCTGCAACGCGGTATTTCTGGCGTTGCTCCGCCATAATGTAGTCGAGGCGTTCTGCCTCTGAAAGCGGCACTCGAATCTCGTAGCATACCGCGGGAGCAATCCATCCCTGGCGTTCAAGGTCGTGCCACGGGACGTCATACTTCTTGGGACCGATCAATGAGAAGACATCCTCTTCGCGCTCGTCCTCACGCACCAGCGTCGCCGTCAGGCCCAGGCGACGCCGAGCCTGCAGCTCCGCTGTGATGCGGAAGACCGGCGCAGGCAGAAGGTGTACCTCATCGTAGATGATCAGGCCCCAATTCCCCTCGTTGAAGAGCGCGAAATGGGGGAAGCGCTCTTCCAGCGGGCGCTGCTCCGCATCCTTCGTGCCGCGCTTACTATGGGTCAGAATCTGATAGGTGGTGACGGTGACAGGCCGAATCTCCTTGCGCTGCCCCGTGTACTCCCCGATCATCTCCTTGGGAATCGTCGTTTTGTCGATCAGCTCTTCCCGCCATTGGCGCGCTGCAACCGTGCTGGGTGTCAGGATCAGAGTGTGCGATTGGATTTTCTCCATCGCCACCATCCCTACGATCGTCTTGCCTGCCCCACATGGGAGCACGATGACGCCTGCACCTCCGGCGTCCGAGCCGTTGGCCCAGAAGATCTCCGCTGCATCCTGCTGGTAGTCGCGGATGGCGAAACGTCCGCCGCTGAGCATCTGGTTACGCAGTTCGAAGGAGAGAGGCGCGCCCGGCAGATAGCCAACCAGGTCCTCCGCGGGGAAACCCGCCTTGACGAGGGCCTGTTTGACGTGACCGCGCCGAGAGGCAGGGACCTGGAGAGTGTGTGTGCCGAGGCGGTTGAGGACGTAAGATTTAAGGTACCGGTTACGCTCGAGTTCGATTAAGAGCAGGGGCTCATCGGACATAAGCCGGAGTCGCGTCTCGTCGTAGGGGTCCCGGGTGAGGCGAACCCTCCCGTACCGTCCGATGGCGTCGCGGATCTCGAAGACGACGTTGTCGGGTAACGGGTACTTCGCGAAGTGCTCTAACCCCTCGATGATCTCGTCGGCACCCAAGCCAGCGGCAGCCGCATTCCACAGCGACAAGGGGGAGATGCGGTAAGTGTGAATGTACTCCGGGCTCTTCTCTAGCTCGGCAAACCTGGACAGGTGGTCCCGAGCTCCCTCGTAGTCGGGGCTGTTCACCTCCAGCAGGACAGTGCGGTCCCCCTGTACGATCAGCGGGGCATCAATTCGGTAATCCATATCTGATACATTTTACCTGAGTCGACCTCTTCGTCAACGCTC
>JBNGDL010000004.1:0-4584 GCA_049975205.1 Anaerolineae bacterium
CGTCAGAATGTATACGCCCGAGATGGCAGCCGAGACAACCCATCGAGTCCTCAAAGAGCTGGATATTGCACCAAGGGACTGGCGGCAGCTCCTGGAAGTTCCCGCGACCACGCTGCTTCAGGTTCAGTCGGAGTTTCCTCCATTGCCACCCTATCGACGTAAGCATCGGATGGGCCAACCAACCGAGTCAGGCCAAGGCGGCTTTGGTCCGGTCGTCGATAGTCATATCCTCCCCAACCATCCTTTCGATCCGGCTGCCCCGCCCATATCAAGTCACAAACCGCTGATGGTGGGTTGGAACGAGGATGAGTACACGTTTTTCGCTTGGGAACGAGAGGATGTGAGCGTTTTTGAGCTGAGCCTCGCTGACTTACCGGAGAGACTCGAGCCGCAGTTGGGTCCAGATGCGGGTCAGATTGTGGCTACCTATCGCCAAACCATGCCCGACGCTTCTGCCCCAGACATCTTCGTAGCGATATCCTCCATCCTGATGATGGGGCTAGGGTCCATCGAGATTGCCGAGAAGAAGGCGATCCAGGACGGCGCATCGGTTTATCTTTACAACTTTGGTTACAAATCGGAGCAGACAATCCCGGGTACAGATCACGCCTTTGGCACCCCCCACGCCATGGATATCTCCTTCAAGTTCAATAACCAGACGCCGACTTCTCCCTCTGACTTCCTGGCCGGAAACAATCCTGATCGCTTTGTTGCATCACACAAGATGGCCGAACTATGGACAACGTTTGCCCGAACCGGCGCACCGGCTGCTGCCAACGTGCCGGAATGGCCTGCCTACAATCTGAGAGATAGAGTGACCATGCGCATCGACACGAACTGTGAGGTGCTCTATGATAGATTCAGGGACGAGCTGAGTGTATGGCGGGCGACCGGATATCTGCCCCCGTTGCCATAAGTTGGCTTAGGTGTACTTCTCCTCCTGTCATACACGACCTCTATGATGGGACCTGTTGCCCTGCCGCTGGTCGATCGTGCAGGCAACTGAGAGCGGTGGGACCATGCGTTAGCTTAGCTCCCTCGTCTACCTGATCGCTGTCATCGCATTGGCACCGTTGGCCGTCGGGATCGGCGCGCACGGAACGAAGTGTGATCAAGATGATTGCGGTTGCCAGGAAGAGCCCAACTAGCAGAAGGGTGACCTCCACCATCGGTTTGCGGGTTGGGTTGCTCGTGTTGTCCTGCTGAAAGGTTGTTCTTGCATCTATATGCTTTGCCCTGTGTGTCAAAGTCAAAGAGCGGGATCGGTTAGGGGAATCGACTGTGGAGGTTGAAGACCTTGTCCTTCCATGGCCAAAGACTCAGGCGCCCAGCGTACGATGGATATCAGAGTATCTTCTCTCTGGTGATTTGCGCCCAACGCGGGGCGGACCTATAGTAGTTGGCGGTGATCGTCAAAGCAGCAAGCGACATAAGGAGATTGCTATGAATCAGAGCGATACCCAGAAGGCGATTGAGGGTGGAAAGACCTCTCTTGGCATCGAGTTCGGCTCGACGCGCATCAAAGCTGTGCTGATCGGTGAAGACCATGCTCCGATCGCATCGGGAAGCTATGAGTGGGAAAACCGGTACGAAGACGGTATTTGGACCTATAGTCTCGAAGACGTGTGGACAGGCCTGCAGGAAAGCTATCGTGCGCTGAGAATCGAGGTCTCAGAGACGTACAATGTCTCGCTCCGGACCATCGGTGCCATTGGCTTCAGCGGCATGATGCACGGCTACCTGGCTTTCGATGAGGACGACAACCTCCTCGTCCCGTTCCGCACGTGGCGGAACACCATCACCGGCGAGGCGTCGGAGCAGCTGATGGAGCTGTTTGACTTCAATATCCCGCAGCGCTGGAGCATTGCACATCTCTACCAAGCGATGTTGAATCAGGAACCCCATGTCTCGGAGATCAGCCAGCTGACCACGCTGGCCGGCTACGTCCACTGGAAACTGACCGGGGAAAGGGTCTTGGGCGTCGGTGAAGCCTCGGGCATGTTCCCTATCGATAGCACCACCAACGACTATGATGAGCGCAGAATCGCGTTGTTCAACGAACGACTAGAAGCCGAGGGTCTCCCGTGGAAGCTTCGGGATATCCTGCCCGATGTCCTCGTCGCAGGAGAGGCCGCAGGCGCTCTTTCTGACGAAGGCGCCCGGCTACTGGATCCCACGGGACAGCTTCAAGCGGGTATCCCCGTCTGTCCACCGGAGGGTGATGCGGGCACGGGCATGGTCGCGACCAACAGCGTTGCGGAGCGTACGGCCAACGTCTCCGCAGGGACCTCGGTCTTTGCCATGGTGGTCTTGGAGAAGCCTCTGTCTAGGGTTTATCCCGAGATCGACATGGTGACGACGCCTGCCGGCAAGCCGGTGGCCATGGTCCATAGCAACAACTGCACCTCCGACATCAATGCCTGGGTTGAGCTGTTCCAGGAATTCACGGATGAACTGGGTGTAGAGATCAGCCAATCGGAGCTGTTCCGGATGCTCTATCGGAAGGCGCTTGAGGGTGATGCCGATGGGGGCAACCTACTGTCCTACAACTACCTCTCGGGCGAGCACATCACCCACCTGGAGGAGGGACGCCCCCTGTTTGTCCGTACGCCCGAGAGCCGGTTCAACCTTGCGAACTTTATGCGCGTGCACTTGTTCTCGGCGCTTGGGGCATTGAAGATTGGGTTGGATATTCTCTTCGAGAAGGAGCACGTGGCGCTCGACCAGGTCCTGGGTCATGGTGGCTTGTTCAAGACGGAGGAAGTGGGTCAGCGGATCATGGCAGCGGCGGTGAATGTCCCCGTATCCGTGATGGAGACCGCGGGTGAGGGTGGGGCGTGGGGGATCGCTTTGCTGGCCGCCTATATGCTTCACAAGGCAGAGACCGAATCCCTAGAGGCCTATCTCGCCAACAAGGTCTTTGCCGGCGAAACCAGCACGACGATAGCGCCCGATCCAAGGGATGTGGAGGGCTTCGCGGCGTTTATGGAACGCTACAAAGAGGGGCTTGTCATCGAGAGCACCGCTGTGGCTGCGCTGAGATAGAAGATGTAAGGAGTCTATGATGTCCTATCGCGATCGTTCTCTACCCATTGCTGACCGCGTCGAGGATCTGCTGAGTCAGATGACGTTGGTCGAAAAGGCTTTCCAACTGGTCGGGCTCATGCCGATGACCTTGCTGGGCCCGAAGGGCTTGGATCCTGCCAAGATGAAACAGGTGCTGGGCCAGGGCCTCGGTCAGATCTCAGCCCCGGGCATGTTCGGTTACAAGGCTCCGCCGCAGATGGCGGCCTTGACGAATACCATCCAGCGGTTCCTGGTTGAGGAAACCCGTTTGGGTATCCCCGCCATCGCACATAACGAGGCGCTAAATGGCCTGGTCGCCCCCGAAGCGCCCAATTTCCCTACCGCGATTGGCTTGGCAGCGACCTGGGACCCGGAGGGCGTAGAGGAGATGACGGACCTCATCCGACAGCAGATGCGCGCCGTCGGCTTGCATCAGGCTCTCTCGCCGGTGATGGACGTGGCCCGTGACGCACGCTGGGGACGCGTACACGAGACTTACGGCGAAGACCCATATCTCTGCTCGGCTATGAGTGTGGCCTTTACGCGTGGCCTACAGGGCGACGATTTCCGACAGGGCGTGATAGCGACCGGCAAGCACTTCTTGGGCTATGGTCTGTCTGAGGCAGGGCAAAACATGGCCGCGACTCAGATCGGCACGCGCGAGCTCTACGAGACCTTTGCCCGTCCGTTCGAGGCCGCCATCCACGAGGCCGGGTTGGGCTCGATCATGAATTCGTACAGCGAGATCGACGGTATCCCGGTCGCCTCATCGCCCGAGATCTTGACGGACCTGCTTCGCGGTGTGATGGGGTTCCAAGGCGTTGTGGTGTCGGATTATATGGCCATCGAGTGGCTTCAGACGCGGCAAGGCACCGCCACCTCGGCCACGACAGCAGGGGCGCAGGCCTTGGCCGCCGGGCTGGATGTCGAGCTGCCGGTGCCCTATGGGTACGGCCCCGCCTTGGTCCAGGCGGTTCAGGAGGGCCTGATCTCGATGGATCTGGTTGATCGCTCGGTGCGGCGCGTCCTCGAGTGGAAGTTCAGGTTGGGTCTCTTTGAGCAGCCATACGTGGACGAGGGCAAGGTCATGCCGCCGTTCGTGGATCCGGCGAATGGTGCGCTTTCGAAGAAGCTGGCTGCCGAATCGATGACGCTGCTCAAGAACGAAGACGAGTTGCTGCCGCTGACAAAAGGTCAAGGCACCCTTGCCGTGATCGGCCCTCACGCCGACACGGTAATGACGTATTTCCCCGGCTATACGTTCCCGGGAGCTCTGGCGATGTTTGAGGCCATGGCAGGGGCTCACGCTGCCGAGCGGGACGAAGCGGGCATGGCCGGCCTGACCGATGAAGGCGCGATGATGGGGGCTGAGGCGATGGAGGCGGTGATGGCAGAGATGGCGCCTGTGATGGCCGCCGGTGGTATCGAGCCCTACGTCCGGCAACAGCATGGCAGCGAAACTGTGCTGGAGGCGGTAGGTCGCGTGGCTGGTGCGGGGGCGACAGTGCTGCACGCCCC
>JBNGDL010000004.1:4684-15066 GCA_049975205.1 Anaerolineae bacterium
TCGCAGAGCAGGCCGATGTTGCGATCTTGGCCGTGGGCGGTTACTCCGGGTGGCTGGCCAGCGGCACCGAGGGCGAAGGACGCGATACGGCAGACATCGCCCTGCCTGCCGTGCAGCAGCAGTTGATTCGGGCGGTTGCTGCTACCGGTACGCCGGTGATCCTGGTTCTCTTCCAGGGTCGACCCTATGGCCTGGCTGAGGTCGTCGATCTCGTGCCTGCAATCCTGGATGTCTACTATCCGGGTCAAGCAGGTGGTGCGACGATCGCGGCGACACTGTTTGGCGATATCAACCCCAGCGGTAAGCTGCCGGTCACGTTGCCCCGTCACTCGGGCCAGGTGCCGATCTATCACTACCAAAAGCTGGGTAGCGGTTACCGCCGGACCGAGACCGATATGCACAAGGGTTACACCGATATGCCTTCAACACCGCTCTTCCCCTTTGGCCACGGGCTGAGTTATACGACCTTCGCTTACAGCGATCTGGAGATCCATCCGGACGAGGTGGACACCGGCGGTGCGGTGCAGATCTCCTGCACGGTTGCCAACAGCGGCCCGGTGGCAGGTGATGAGGTGGTGCAGCTCTATGTGCGCGACCGCGAGGCTACCGTGACACGACCGGCGCAGGAGTTAGCCGGATTCAAGCGCGTGCACTTGGCCCCCGGCGAGAGGTGCCGTGTCACGTTCACCCTGGAGGCGAGCCAACTGGGTTTCTACAATCGCGAGATGCGGTTCGTCGTCGAACCCGGTCACATTGACGTCATGGTGGGCAGTAGCTCTGACGACCACCGGCTAGTGGGTGAGTTCCTCCTGACCGGCGAGGTCGTCGAGGTCCTGGGCAAGCGGGCGTTCGTCTCAAAGGCTGAGGTGACGCGTTAGCACCCGACGAGCCTTCAGGGCTTTGCTGGCCACGGCGGGCAGCAAAGCGCGCCAGAGATAGGAGGACAGATGTCGCGGATCCTTTAGGGACGGCGGCATCTGTCGCAACTCAGCTAGATTCAGTCATAGGGTGAGAATGCTGCGTACGGGCAGAGCTACGATGGCCAGAGAGGGGAGCATCAGGCAAGACCTGGTCGCCTGGTTCCCCGGGTGCCCTGAGTGATGTCCTCTTTCCCGGTACAGGATTCCACGCTTGCGGCCCAGGCCCTCGCTGAGCGCGTCCTGAGCCGGTACGATCTATCAAGTGGCGCGGTCTGCCGTCTTTTCCGCAAGGGCATCTGCGATACCTACAGGGTGGAAACGCCTGATCGACTCTACTATCTGAAGGTGTACAGGCACGGTCGCCGGACACGGCTGGATGTGACTGAAGAGGTCCGGCTGCTGAACCACCTTGCGAAGCATGACATTTCCGTTGCCCGTCCTGTCATGCGACTGGACGGGCGCTACGTCAGCCGGCTTGCGGCGCCGGAAGGCACCCGCTATGCAGTCCTGTTTGAGGGTGCTGAAGGTGTGCTTGGCGACGGAGGCGACGAAAGCCGGATCAGGGCGCTCGGCGAAACGGTGGGTCGCATGCACTTGGTAGCCGATCAGATGCCTAAGCCTTATCGGAGACGTCATCTGGACATGCATCACTTGGTGGATGAGAATCTGCCAGTAATCGCAGGCCTGATGGCACATCGCAACGAGGATCTCCTACTGATAGAGCGGATTGCGGATGCGTGCAAGCGTCGGGTAACCGAGTTGCTTCCTACATCGAAGCCGGCGTACGGCATCTGCCACGGCGACCTCCACGGCGGGGATGTGTGCTATGATGAGAGCGGCACCCCGGTGCTCTTTGACTTCGACAGCTCCGGATGTGGGTGGCGCGCGCTTGATGTCGGTGTGGTTCTCGCCTCCGACGACTGGATGAACACCACTGCAGAGGCCGAGGCGCGACGCCAGCGCCGGCTCGCGGTCTTTCTCGAGGGTTACGCCAAGGTCCGAAGCCTGACGCCTCAGGAGCTGGTCGCCGTGCAGCTTGGGCCGCCGATCCGTCATATCTACTTGATGGGGTTTGTGTTGCGCTGGACGGCCCCACGAGAAGGCGACTACTGGGCCAACGACGACTTCATTGACTGGCACATGGCATGGTTTCGGCATTGGGCCGATGCAAATCTGTGACCTCTACGGAAGCCATGCATACTCGCCGCTTCACCCGGATGTCGGCGCCAGCACTGGTCGAGATACTAAACACCAGTCCTGCTCTACGAAACCGCTGAGAGGGAGGATCTCATGGCATATGATCTGGTTATCAAAGGGGCGCGTACGCGCTTTTCGCAGGGCGATTTCCTTGACATCGGGATCAAAGATGGTCGCGTGGTCAAGATCGGCGAGATTCCAGATAGCGAAGCTGGGCGCGTCATCGATGCTAAGGGCAACTTAGTGACCGAGTCGTTTGTCAATGGGCACCTTCACCTCTGTAAGGTCTACACACTGACGATGGTTGGGGAAGAGGCCCTCGGCTCCTACACCGGCGGCACGATGGGTGGGGCGATGACGGCGATCGAGCAGGCCGCCAAGGTGAAAGCGCAATATGACGAACGATGGATCATCGAGAACGTGCGGAAGGCGCTGAACCTCGCCATCCGGTTCGGGAACACGCACATCCGAGCCTTTGCGGATACCGACACGAAGGCCAAGCTGGAAGGCGTCAAGGCTCTGCTGCGGGCTCGCGAGGAGTTCAAGGGGCGGGTCGAGCTCCAGGTCGTGGCTTTCCCTCAGGATGGCGTCGTCAGGGACCCCGGTGCCGAGGACTATGTCCGACAGGCCATAGAGCTTGGAGCCGACGTGGTCGGCGGGATCCCCTGGATCGAGTATACCGACGCAGACGCCCAGGCGCACATCGACCAGATGTTCGCCATCGCCAAGGCATACGACAAGGACGTGTCGATGCTGATCGACGATGCCGGCGACCCGGGGCTGCGGACCCTTGAGATGTTGGCGGTGAAGACGATCCAGGAGGGATGGGAGGGCCGCGTGACAGCCCAACACGCCCGCGCGATGGCGCTCTACCCAGAACCCTACTATAGGAAGGTGGAGGCCTTGCTCAAGAAGGCCCGGATCGGCGTGGTGAGCGATCCCCAGACCGGCCCCCTCTATGCTCGGGTGCGCTCGCTCTATGATGCAGGTGTGGGCATTGCCCTCGGTCAGGATGACATCGCGGACGCCTATTACCCTTTCGGACGGAACAACATGCTGGAGGTCGCCTTCTTAGCTGCCCACCTGATGTGGATGACCACCTCCCAGGACATGGAGATCTTGTACGACCTGATTACGACGCGAGCCGCAGAAGCCCTGGGAATCCAGGACTACGGTCTTAGCGAGGGAAACAAGGCGGACCTCGTCGTGCTCAACGCCGAGAACGTCTGGGAGGCCATCTGGTCTCACGAAGCGCCGATCTATGTCATTAGGGACGGTCACGACATCACGCCTCGCGTCGACTGATTATTTCAGCACTGAGGTGGTAACCTCGCCCCTAAGCGGTAGAATACGAGCGTATTAGCACGCAGCTCATACCTCCAATCCTGCAACCGACGCAACTAGACAGAGCAGAGACAATGGCAAGACAGAACTCAGCGCTGGGCGGAGGGCTCTCCTCCTTCCTGGAGCCGGTCCAGGCGTGGTTCAGGGAGACATTCGGGGAGCCGACACCGCCTCAGGCCCAGGGGTGGCCCGCGATACAGCGAGGTGAGCACACGCTGATCCTGGCACCTACTGGCAGCGGCAAGACGCTGGCTGCCTTCCTATGGGCAATCGACGAGCTCTATCGCGAACTCGCCGGCTCGATACTTGATCCCACCGAGGCGTCGCACGTTGACGAGTCCAGCAGCTCAGGGTCCGAACTCGCTCAGGGCGTACGCCTGGTTTACATTTCACCGCTCAAGGCCCTCAACAACGACATCCACCGCAACCTACGCGTCCCATTGGGTGGGATCCGGCAGAAAGCACATGAGCAGGGCGGCGATCTCCCGTCCATCCGCGTCGCGGTCCGCTCCGGCGACACGCCGCAGCGGGAGCGGCGCGCGATGGTCAAGACGCCGCCCCACATCCTGATCACGACCCCGGAGTCCTTCTACCTGCTATTGACGAGCCCAAAGGCTCGTGAGATGTTTCGCTCCGTGCGCACAGTGATTGTGGACGAGATCCACACACTGGCTGGGAACAAGCGCGGTGTGCACCTCTCCCTAAGCCTCGAGCGGCTCCAGGATCTGGCGGATCAGCCGATCCAACGGTTGGGCCTTTCCGCGACCATCCGCCCGCTTCAGGAGGTCGCCCGCTTCTTAGGTGGGAGTGCGTGGCACGGCGAGGGAGATTCGCGCAGGTTGCAGCCGCGTCCGGTTACGGTGATCGACGCCGCCTATGAGAAGCCGCTTGATCTCCGGGTGGTGTCCGCGGCGGCGGATTTCCGCAATTTGCCGGGCGACTCCATCTGGCCCACGCTGATCCCGAAGGTGTTAGCGCTGATCCGGCAGCACCGGACCACGCTGATCTTCGCGAACAACCGACGGCTTGCCGAGCGGACAGCCGATCGTCTCAACGAGCAGTGGCGCGCCGAGGCCGCGGGAAGGCCCTCGGGCTTAATCGAGGGTGGGGTTGCGAAGGGGGTAGGCTTTCTGGGGGCCGGTGGCGGCGTCGAGAAGGGCGATGGCGGTCCCATCCGTGTTCACCACGGAAGTATTGCTAAGGAGGCCCGTCTGGAGCTGGAGCGTCAGCTCAAAGCCGGCGAGCTGCCGGCGCTGGTGGGAACGTCGTCGCTGGAGCTGGGTATCGACATTGGCGAGATCGACCTCGTCGTGCAGCTCCAATCCCCCAAGTCGGTGGCGCAGGGGCTCCAGCGGGTCGGACGCTCCGGGCACCTCGTGGGCCAGACGAGCAAGGGCCGGATTTTCCCTACGCATCGCGAGGATGTCGTCGAGGCTGCCGCTATTGCGGGCGGGATGCTGCGGGAGGAGGTCGAACTCACCATGACACCCCGTCAGCCCGTCGACGTCCTGGCCCAGCAGATCGTGGCCATGGTCTCGATTCAGCCATGGGATGTTCAAGCGCTTTTCGACCTTGTACGACGCGCCTATGCCTACAATCAGCTGACGTGGCGCGTCCTAGAGGCGACGCTTGAGATGCTGAGCGGTCGATATCCAAGCCGGCAGTACCGGGAGCTGAGGCCCCGGATCTCGTGGGACCGGGTCAACCAGAGGCTGATGGGCCTACCAGGCTCGCGATGGTTAGCGCTCACGAACGGCGGCACGATCCCGGATTCCGGGTCCTTTGGCGCCTATTTGAGCGACGGCAAGACCAAGCTCGGCGAGCTCGACGAGGAGTTCGTCTTTGAGACCCGGATCGGCGACACGCTGATGCTCGGCTCCCAAGTCTGGCGCGTCATCGAGGTCACCGACGATCGCGTCATCGTGGCGGAGGCACCGGGCGCCATCCCCCGGATGCCTTTCTGGCGGGGTGAGTATCCATGGCGGCCCTATGAGTTGGGCGAGCGGGTGGGGGCTTTCCGACGGACGGTCGCCGAAAAACTCGAAGCCCTGCAAGCGCAACGGGGACTGTCGGAGGCCCGGGATCTTCGCGAGTCGCGTGAGGCGCCCGAGGTGGCTGCGTTGCTGACCTGGTTAGGCGAGACCTACGCCCTAGACGCGAGCTCCGCTTGGCACGTCGTGGACCACGTCGCCGGTCAGCTCGATCAGGCCGGCGCTATCGCGTCGGACCGGACGATCTTGGTAGAAGTCTTCGAGGACGCCCTGGGCGATCCCCGTATGGTCATCCACTCGCCCTACGGGGGGCGCGTCAATGGTCCCTGGGGCCTGGCGTTGGCGAGTGCGCTAAGGGAGCGGACGGGAATCGAGGTCGAGGTAGAGACTAACGACGATGGGATCCTCTTCCGACTGCTGGACGTCGAGGCGGAGTTTCCCCTGGACGTGGTGACAGGGCTCACGGCAAGCGAAGCGCGCGAGCGCATCCTGGGCGAGCTCCCGGATTCCGCCGTCTTTGGCGCGCGATTCCGGCAGAATGCCGCCCGTGCGTTGCTGCTTCCCGGGGTCGGACGGGGAAAGCGGACGCCCTTCTGGCTACAGCGCTTGCGCGCAAGGGATCTCCTACAGGTGGTTCGCCACTTTGACGACTTCCCCATCGTGGCGGAAACTTATCGGGACTGTTTGCAGGACGTAATGGATCTGCCCCACCTGGAGGAGGTGCTCGACGCCATTCAGGAGGGTTCGATCAACGTGGTGACCGTCGCATCCTTGACCCCCTCCCCCGTGGCGCAGAGCTTGCTCTGGGACTTCGTGAACGTCCATATGTATGAGTGGGACGCGCCGAGGGCCGAGCGACAGCTCCAAATGCTGGCTGTCAATCGAGACCTGTTGCAGGATCTCCTCAAGGACATCGCGCTGGATGAGCTACTCCGCCCCGAAGCCATCGAGACTGTGCGCTCGCAGCAGCAGCACACTGCACCCACAGCGCTTGCCCGGACCGCAGAAGAGCTGGCCGTGCTGTTGCAGCAGATGGGGGATCTCTCGTCTGCCGAGATCGCCCGGCGAGCCACCGTGGACCCTGCAAACTGGATCGCTCGGTTGACGGGCCAAGGGCGCGTGGTGGGGCTGGACATGCCTACGAGCCGAGGCGTGGATCACCGTTGGGTGCCGGCAGAGTACGAGGCTGAATACCGAGCCGCACTGGATCTCCCACCCAATACAGGTGTACCAAGCGAGGAGGTTGTTTCACCCGAAGAGGCACGGCGCACGATCTTGCGGCGCTACCTGAGTCATGCTGGGCCGGTTACCGAGGCTGACATCCGGGCGCGGTACGCTTTCCCCGAAGACTGGCTGACTGAGGAGCTTGAGCGGTTGGTCGAGACGCGCGAGCTCGCCCATGGCCACTTCAGCCCCAAGGGTGAAGTGACCGAAGGTCAGGTCAGTGTGACCGACACGGCGGTAGCCGGCAAGCCGGAGTACGTCGACCGCCGAACGCTGGAGGAGATCCACCGGCGCACGTTGCACATCTTGCGGAATGAGGTGCAGCCGGTGCCTCTTCCGGTCTACGCGGATTTCTTGGTCGAATGGCAACACCTGGTCACCCCCAGGCGCTGGTCGGGGGACGGGGCTCTCGTCAAGGCCCTGCAACAACTGCGCGCTGCGCCTTTGGTGGGCAGCACCGTTGAGCGAGACATCTTGTCGCTCCGGCTACATGACTATGAGTCCGCCGAGCTCGACGCCTTGTGTCAGAGCGGCGAGCTCGTGTGGGTGGGCTCCGGCGGCGTGGATCCCCGCCACAGCCGAGTGCGGTTCCTCTTCAGAGGTGAGGGCGCGATCTACTTAGAGCCTGTCCCTCAAGACCTCTCCAACCTCGGTGACGTGACCAAGACGGTCTATGACTTCCTACGTTCGGAGGGTGCCGTCTTCTTTGCCGACCTCTGTGGGGCATTGGATTTGGAGGAGAAGGTCGTCGAGAGCGCGCTGGTTGAGTTGGTGATGGCGGGTCTTGTCACCAACGACAGCATGGCGGCCCTGCGCACGATCGTGGCATCGGGTACCGTGAGCCCGTCTGAGACGCCTCCTCTTAGCTCCCTGGAAGAAGAGCTGAGCCGGCGACGCAGACAGCTGGGACTTGATACCGTCACTATCGGCAGACGGCCCGAGTCTACACGGTATCGGTCGGCCGAACGCAGAGTCCATCAGCGAGTGAGCCGGCAACTAACACCCCGCTGGGTGGGGCGCTGGACGCCTGTTCATCGCTTTGGCGTGATGGGCAAGGAGGTCTCCCTGGCTGAACGGGCCGCTCGTCAAGCATGCCAGCTTTTGGAGCGGCACGGTGTCGTAACCAACAGGTCGCTGGACAACGAGGTAGGAGCGTGGGAATGGGGCCTCATCTACCAGGAGCTGAAGCGGCTGGAGATGCGGGGAGAGATACGACGTGGGTATTTTGTCAGGGACTTACCCGGCGTGCAGTTCGCCCTGCCGGACGTGGTGGATCGGCTACGTGCACTCCGCGATGCCGCCGAGGGCACGGCAGAGATGGTCGTGATGAACGCACATGATCCCGCCAACCTCTACGGCCCCTCACGGGAGGGCGGCCCTCAAAGCACACTTGGGGAGTCCCTGACCTTCGCCCGTTTGCCTTCGACGTGGCTTGTCCAGCATCGGGGACTGCCCGTCCTGGTTGCAAGCGCTGGAGGTGCGCACATCACGACGGCGGCGGGTACGGATCCTGTGCTGCTCCGGCACGCGCTCGAGGCCTTGGTAGACCACCTTTCAGGGTTTGAGTCGCGGATCACGGTGGAGGACTGGAACGAGACCTCGGTTCTGGATAGTGAAGGGGCGCCGATCCTTGAGATCGTTGGATTCCGCCGCAGCTATCCGACTATGGTTTGGGAGAGGGGCTACCCGTATGCTTGAACTGCCCGCGACCATCTTGGGCTGCACCGGCCTGGAAGTCACCCGTCTGGGAATTGGCGGGGCCTACTGCGAGACGCCCGAGGGATACCAGAGGGCGCTGGATTGCGGCGTGAATCACGTCGATACTGCCTGCCTCTACCGAGATGGCGAGGGCGAGCACGTCATTGGCAAGGCAATCGCGGCCTCCGCAGCCCGTTCGAGAGGTTTGAGCAGGCGGCGCTGGCCCCCAACGACCGCGACACCCTCTCACCAGAGGAGCGCTGCGCGTATGTAGCCTATGGGGCAGGGATGCGCGAGGCGGGGTTGTTGGACTAGGCGCCTGCTTCACGGCTAACTTGAATAGATTTCATGTACAGGCAATTGATGTGCTTTATTTGCTGGAGTATAATGAGAACGAGTGGCTGGCGGGCCACGACAATTTGCTTGGAGTTTGTCCAACACGTTAGGAGGGATCATGAAAAACAGGTTGCTTTCGATTGTCAATGTCATCATCACGCTGGCGACCATCGTCGTTAATGCGCTGGCGAATGCCCTACCCATTAACGGGCAAAACACGGGCGAGATCTCCGACCGGTTCGACATCTATTTCGTACCGGCGGGCTACGTCTTCTCGATCTGGGGCTTGATCTACCTGGGCCTTATAGCCTTTGCTATCTATCAGGCCCTGCCGTCTCAGCAGGACAACCCGCACGTCCGGCGGATCGGCTGGGTGTACACGGTGAGCGGCCTGGCCAACATCGCCTGGATCTTCCTCTGGCATTACGAGCGCTTCGTGCTCACCGTGCCCGTGATGTTGGTCATCTTGGTCTCGCTGATCCTCATCTTCTTGAGGCTATGGTCGGGACGTGACCAAATCTCGACGGCAGATCGGTGGGCGATCGTGGTGCCGTTCAGCATCTACCTCGGATGGATCAGCGTGGCCACGGTCGCCAATGCGACGCAGCTGCTCTACTTCCTGGACTGGGGCGGTTGGGGGATTGGCGCGCACGCCTGGGCTGTCATCATGCTCGTGGTTGCTGCGGCGATCGCCCTGGCGATGAGCGTGCGCCACGCCGCCATCGCCTATGACGCCGTCTTCGTCTGGGCCTATATCGGCATCGCGCTCAAGCACTGGGACACGCCCGCAGTCGGTATCACCGCGGCCGTTTTGGCCGGCGTGATCGGCTTGGCGCTGCTCTCCGCGATCCCGAGGTATCGACGAGTCTGGTCTTTGGCCTAGGAAACCGAGTTTTCGCGCTGAGGCGTCCTGATCCTGGTTCTTGAGCGAGAGGGTAGGTACTTTCGCCCGATGACATAGGACTACATCGACCTGGGAAGGGCGTTGTGGTGAGTCGGCGGCTGGCATCACAAGGCCGCGGACTAGGAGAGGCTGTTCCGGACAGGACCAGGTTTGGTGACCGTGCCGACGGTAAGGCTGTCGGCACGGTTACCGTTGTTCCCTATCTTGCCTATTTGAGGGCTTCCTCGCCTTCAAATTGCCGGTAGGGGGAGAGCTCGCTCAGGATCTCCTCATCACTTTGGCTCAAGGAAGACTGGGTGACCATCCTTGCCAGCAGTTCCCCGACACCGGGCCCTAGCATAAAGCCCTGTCCGCACATCCCTACTGCGATTAGGTAGCCCTCAGCGGCCCGCGACCAGCCGATCAGCGGTGATCCGTCAGGGGTCATTGGGTAAAGCCCGCGCCAGGTTCGCCGAGCACGCAGGTAGGCGAGGCGTGGAACGAGGTCGACCAGGCGTTGAGCGATCAAGGGCAAGAAGCTGCTGGTTTCGCGGCGGTCGAGCC
Organism: Anaerolineae bacterium; assembly: GCA_049975205.1. GTDB lineage: Bacteria > Chloroflexota > Anaerolineae > B4-G1 > SLSP01 > PWVB01. The sequence continues at coordinate 14,842 of JBNGDL010000004.1, forward strand.
CGACAATCGGTGGGTCCGGTGTGAGGCAGAAGACAACCTGCCCGGTGGCGAGTTGGTAGAAGTAGCAGTTGATGGACCCCGGGCCGGGACGGATGTCGACAACCAGTGGCTGCAGAAAGGTGGTGACGGGCTCGGTGATCCCGGCCTCGTGCGAGTCCGGCGTGACCGGATGTGGATCCCCGACCATCGTGCCGATGTGCCTGGCCCAGGCGCCGGCTGCGTTTA
>JBNGDL010000004.1:15166-109607 GCA_049975205.1 Anaerolineae bacterium
TCAGCCTTGTCCAGCCAGCTGATGTTGAGACCATACCCCTGTTGCACCTTCAGGAGATCCTTCAGAGTAGTCTCCTCCTGCTGGCGGTAGGCGACAAAGACGTAGCCGCCCTCGGTCCATTCTATGTCCTGACCGTAGGTCTGTTCCCACGTCCGGAAGATCTCCAGGCTCCGGAGGCAGAGCTGGATCTTGGCCGGGTCTGAATGAGTGGCGCGGACGCCGCCAATGGCGGCCTTGTGAGAACCTTGTCCGGGACTTGCGGCCTTGTCGATCACGAGAACGTCGACCCCAGCCTGAGCCATTGCCAGCGCCGTTGGGAGTCCTACGCTGCCGGCACCGATGATGATCGCGTCGTAGTTAGTCTTCATCGTCCACCCCCGCGAAGCGGCCCAGCGGCACCTCGACGAAGAGAGGTCGCGCTGTCCCCTCGGTTATCTCCTCCTCGGGGATACCCATCTCGCGGAAGAGCCGATGAATCAACCGGGTACAGGTCTTGCCACCGCAGGCCCCCATCCCGGCGCGCGTCACCGCCTTAAGCTCGTTGAGATCCCGATAGCCCTCACGGATGCGCGCCCGGATCTCACCTGCGGTCACGCGCTCGCACCGACAGACGATGGCGTCGTCGTCCAAGCGTTCCACAGCGTCGGGAAGCGTGTAAGGTTGAGGAGCTGGCCCTGCTCGGAGACCGGCGACGTCCTTGGCGTAAGTAGGTGGCACCTTGACGCGCACGACTGTCGTATGATCCTTCGGTCCGGGACGTCTCAGGCCGACCACCGGACCCTGTCCCAATATCTTCCCCTCCGTATCGAGCAGCGTGACCGTATCGCCGATCGCAAGGCTGCTCGCTGGAAACTCGTACGGGAGAGAGACGATCGGATGCTCCGGGTCTTTGCGGTAGTCCACCAGGGTGATCGCGAGCCCAGGACACATCGCGACGCATCGCTCGCAGCCTATGCAGTCCTTGCCGCCGACGTGACCCTCGAAGATCGGGAGGTGACGGATGTCACCGCCGGGGATCTTGATCAGGCCCTGCGGACAGGCAGCCGTGCACGGGTCGCAGGGGATTTCTTGCGTGCAGTGGAAGACGGGGAAGACGCCGGTCTCGCGTTCGGGCACGGGTCGGTCGATTGTCGCGCCCGGATGGGATCGGAGCACCTCAGCCATCTCGTCCCAGGCTTCGGGAATCGTCAGGGTGTAGGCCAGCGCCTGAGCGGCCTTGCGGCCGGCGATCTTGCCCGTGAACATCGCCGCTGAGGCTTCCGCGATGGCCTGGGCGTCTCCGGCATCGAAGACGGGGAGCCCGAACTCGCCGGCCTTCTCCGTGAACTCGTCCACCGGATTCAGCCCCACTGCGATCAGGATCGTGTCGCAGGCGAAGGTGCGTTCGGTGCCGGAGATCGGCTCGAAGTGATCGTCGACCTCTGCGATGGTGATCGAGGTGACGTGATCCTCCCCGTTGGCGCTGACCACGGTATGGGAGGTGTAAATGGGCACCCCCAGCCGACGCAGCTTGTCGGCGTGGACTTTGTAGCCACCGCAGGCGGGGAGCGCCTCTACGAGGCCTACGACCTCAATGCCAGCTTGTAGGGCGTGGTACCCGGCGATGAGGCCGACATTGCCACCGCCCACGATAAAAAGCCGTTCGGCGGCGCGCACCAGGTCCCGGTTGACCAACGTCTGGAAAGCGCCGGCTCCGTAAACGCCCGGCAGCGTGTTGCCGGGGAAGACAAGCGAGCGCTCCCTGGCGCCGGTCGCCACGAGGAGCACCTGCGGCTCGACCAACACATAGGTCTGGCCTCGGAGGAGCCCGACCTTGCGGTCACTGAAAACCGCTAGCGCTGTGGTGTTTAGCCACGTGATAACGGACGGCTGCGCGTGAACCTGTTCCGCCAGCTTCTTTGCAATATCGACACCTCGGGTACCAGCGTAGACAGCCTCAACAGAGCCAAAGAAGCGATGGGATTGGAGTACAAGCTTGCCGCCCAAGCGGTCCTTGTCGTCCACAAGAATCGCGGATACCCCCGCCTTCCCTAGCTCGATGGCGGCGGACATGCCGGCCGGTCCTCCGCCCAAGATGAGCACCTCGGTCTCGACGATCTCTACCTGGTGCGTGGCAGGTACGGCGTCGGCCTGCGGCAGCGTTGGCAGGCCGTTGACCGGCATGACAGACATACCCGGCGTCACCGCTGTCATGCACGCTTTGACGGGGACGCCATCGGCTAAGACTAGACATTGGGAGCATTGCCCGTTGGCGCAGAAGATGCCCTGTGGAGCACCATCTTTAGGGTGGTGACCGAAGGTGTGGATTCCGTGAGCGAAGAGCGCGGACGCGATGGTCTCGCCCTGGCGGGCCGCCAAGGTCTTGCCCTGCCATGTGAAGGTGATCGGTTCGAAGGGCTCTGCATCGAGGATGGGGTGATGTTCGATTCGGCGTGTCGTCATTCAATGACCTTTCTAGACATCGGACAGGATCGGCACAAGGCCAGTGTCAACTTCCTCACTATAACACGTGGGTGGAAGCGCAACAATGGAGAGCTAGCCTGGACTCTGCCTGATGGTTGTCAGGTCCGCCTGAGCGGTGTTACGTTTGCCAATCTGTCGGCGGGGCGGAAGCCAGCCGCCCTATCTCGAACTACTCACCACCGTGTTCTTGAGCTTTGACGTGCTTGGGATCCTGAATATACTTTCGTCTATGAAGCCACGCTATCGCTGGTATGTTGCCCTTGTCTTTTTCCTTTTCCTGCTCCTGCATCAGGCCGATAAGCTGCTTATTGGCCCGCTGACGTCGTCCATTATGGAGGACTTTGAGATCAACGAGGCACAGATGGGGGCGGTGTCGAGTCTGGCTATCGTGGTGGCGTCGGTGCTCTACCCTCTTTGGGGCTACCTCTATGATCGTTTCGACCGCTCGAAGTTGTTGGCGCTGGCCTCTGCCATCTGGGGCAGCACCACGTGGCTCAATGCGCTGGCACCGACCTTCGGCCTCTTCATGGTGACGAGATCGACGACGGGTATCGACGACTCCAGCTATCCGGGACTTTACAGCCTACTAGCTGATTACTTCGCGCCCCGCCTGCGCGGTAAGGTCTATGGCTTGATGCAGATTTCGGGCCCTTTGGGCTTCGCCGTGGGCACGGTTCTGGCGACCACGCTGGGCAAGACCTTGGGCTGGCGTGGCGTTTTCTACATTACGGGAAGCCTCGGCATCGTCGTCGCAGCGTTGATCTATTTCACCGTGCGAGAGCGGCAGCGGGGAAGTGCCGAGCCAGAACTCCAGGAAGTGGCGGAACTCAGCGTCTATCGTATAGATCGGGAGGCGGTGCGCAGCCTCCTGCGCAATCGCACGCTCCTTCTGCTTATGGCCCAGGGGTTCTTTGGTGTTTTCGCCTGGAACGTGCTCATCTTCTGGTTCTTTCGATACCTTGAGGTCGAGCGCGGGTTCACGCCGGGTCAGACTTTGGTGACGATGTTGATCGCGATTGCGGCACTCTCAGCCGGCTACTTCGTGGGTGGAACGCTGAGCGACCTGGCCTTCGATCGCACACCACGGGGACGGGCTATCGTGGGTGGATCGGGGGCTCTGTTGGCTGCGGCACTGCTCTACGCGACGATGAGTGTTCCCGTCGGAAACCGGGTTCTCTTTACCGCCATGCTGACCGTAGCTGGGCTAGCGCTTTCCACGACCGCCCCCAACGCGATGGCAACGGTTCCAGATATCACCTTGCCCGAGGCACGAAGCACGGCGCAAGCTGTGCGCAAGCTCGTGGAGGATGGTGGCGCTGCATTGGCGCCGTGGTTGGCTGGGATCATCGCCGTACGCGCGTCGCTCCACACCGCTATCGTCACGGTGTCGGTGAGCACGCTTGCTGTGTGCGCGCTAATCTTTGGCATCATCGGCTACTTCGTACCCCACGATGTCGCGGCCCTCCGGGAGGCCATGGCGGCACGGGCGCGCAAGGAGGCTTAGCCCGCTAGTGTCAGTCAAGGTAGGACGCGGGTGAAGTCTTGCCCGTTGAGGTTGCAGGCGCTGCCCTCCGTGGATAGAGGGCAGCTTTAATGAGGAAGTCTGAGGATGCTATGGACTCCTATGATGGCCTCCACGTATACTATGGCGACCTTCACAACCACTGTGGCATTTCCTACGGTCGGGGGAGCTTGGACGATGCTCTACGAAACGCCAGAGAGCAGCTAGACTTCTGTTCCGTGACGGGTCACGCCTTGTGGCCGGATATGCCAGCACCTACTCCCGAGATCGAGCACATCGTGGCTTTTCACGAGCGGGGCTTCGCACGGCTTCGCGAAGTCTGGGATGAGGTGCAGGACGTAACGGCTGCCTTTCACAAGGAGGGTGAGTTCGTGACCTTCCTCAGCTTCGAGATGCACAGTTGTGCCGACGGTGACCGTACGATTCTCTACAAAGGTGCCCGCGGCGAGATCCTCGAAGTGTCCGGACTGGCTGAGCTTCACAGTCGCCTGCGCGCGCTGCGGGAGGCGGGTGTGGAGGTCATAGCTTTTCCTCATCACATTGCCTACAAGCGAGGGCAGCGGGGCATCAACTGGGCTACTTTCGATCCCAGTCTCGAACCGGTCGTCGAAGTCGTCTCGATGCATGGCTGCGGTGTCGCCGATGAGGGGCCACGTCCCTTTCTACACACGATGGGGCCTTCGGATCACGAGAGCACGATGGCCTATGGATTGGCGCAGGGCCACGTCTTCGGTGTGATTGGCTCCACCGATCATCACAGCGCGCATCCTGGAAGCCATGGTCACGGTCGCACAGGCCTCTGGGCCGAGGCCAAGAGCCGGGCCGCGATCTGGGATGCACTGTGGGCCCGCCGCACCTATGCGCTGACCGGCGATCGCATCGAATTGGCGACCACAATCAACGGTCATCCTATGGGAGCCGTCCTGGACCAGGCCAACCGCAGAGAGATTGCTTTCGATGTGGTCGCGGGAGCGCCGATTGACTACGTCGACGTTCTTAAGAACGGAGAGTTGTTGCGACGTTGGTCGTCATGCGATATGCGTACAGCCCAGCTACCTAACAACGGTCTGGTCCACACGAAGCTCACACTGGAGCTGGGATGGGGAGCACGTGGAAGGCCTGTAGCATGGGACGTCACGTTTGGGATCTCTGAGGGCCAGATCCTGTCTGTGGAGCCGCGATTCCACGGTCCCGAGCTGTTAGCGCCGCCTGAAACGAATGAGCAGGAGCGGGGTTTTTTCGTGTCCCATTGGGATGCGGACGGTGAGCGACAGGTGCAGTTCAGCACCGTGACCTTCGGGAATCCTAACACGGTGACACCGGCTACGCAAAGCATTTGCTTGGAGGTCGAGATGCCCGCCGAGGCCGAGGTGTTGGCGGAGATCAACGGTCGCCGCGAGGTGCTGCCGTTGGGCATGTTGATGGCGGGAGCGCGAGCCGGACGCCTGGGCCTTATCGATTCCCCGGCCTATCGCTTCCACCGAGCGCCGCGCTGGTCGGAGCTGGCATGGCGGGGGATCTATCACGATCTGCCATCCGTGGCGCGGGAGACCGACATCTACACCGTCAGGGTCCGTCAGGTCAATGATCAGTGGGCGTGGAGCTCGCCCATTTGGGTGCGATGAGCGTTCATCTCTACCTTGCGCCCGCAGCAGCTGGTAAGACCGCATACATGGTTGGTCTGGCTTGCCGAGCCAGCGCGAAGCTAGCGGCTCTGACGCGCGTGGTGGTCCCAACCCGCCTCCAGGCCAGGGCGTGGCGACGCCGTCTGGCGGAGGCTGGCGGTGCTATCGGCGTCCGTGTCGGCACGTTCGACACCCTCTACCGTGATGTCCTGCAGCTTGCCGGCGTCGTCACTACACCTCTGAGCGACGTCATCCAGTACCGCCTAGTCCGCCAGATTATTGGGGAGGCTGAGCTCGACCACTACGCGGCTCTGCGTACAAAGCCGGGCTTTTCTCAGGTTGTGCTCGACCTTATCCGCGAGCTCAAGGCGGGCGGCGTCGACCCTGAGGACTTTGCCCGTTCCGTTGACGAGATGGGGAGCGGGCCCCGGTTGACGGAATTGGCAGCCCTCTATGCGTCCTATCAGCGTCACTTGCAGGCTCAGGACTGGGCTGACTTTGCCGGCGTGGGATGGCTGGCGGCTGAAGTCCTGGCGAGTGACCAGCATGTGGACTTCGACTGGTCACTAGTTCTCGTAGACGGCTTCGACGACCTCACCACCGTCCAGACTCGGGTTCTGCGTCACTTGGCAGGCCGTGTCGAGAACCTCACGATCTCCTTGACGGGAGATCTCGATGGTGAGCCACGGGATTTCGTTCACCGTCGCTTTAACCGAACCCGGGAGCGGCTGGAGGCTTCCCTGGGTGTCGTCGCAGAGCCCTTGCCTCAGGCTGGCTCCAGGGCCTTCCTGGCGGCGCCGCTAGCCCATCTAGAACAGACCTTCCTGAGGGCTGCTTCCCCAACCGACCGTGGCAGTTATTCTCGGGCCTTAAGGGAAGACCAGGGGGCGCCGATGGCGCCTGTTCAAGACGCTGTCCAACTGATCACGGTGCCTGACCGTGAAGGCGAGGTGCGTGCTGCGCTGCGGTGGCTCAAACAGCGGCTCCTCGAGGATAGCCTTCAGGTTCACGAGGTCGCACTGCTTGCCCGCCAGATGAGTCATTACCGTCCTTTTGTGGTCCAGGTGGCCGAGGAGTTCGGGCTTCCAATCCAGCTGGTGGAGGGCCTTCCCCTGCGCGAGAACCCGGTGATTGCTGCACTTCTCGACCTCGTCCGTTTGCCGCTGGGTGAAGAGGCGGCTTTTCCCTGGCGTATGACGGTGGAAGCGTGGCGTTCTTCTTATTTCGACTGGGACGCGCTGCCGACACGTGACGCGCAAGCGTCAATTGGGATCGCGCCTGGGGATGCGGATACCCTGGATCGAGTAGCTCGGTGGGGCAGTGTCATAGGAGGTCTCGACCAGTGGCGGGAGGCCTTCGACCTGCTCAGTGAAGGGGATGCGCCAGAGGATTTGGACGACAGTGAGATCTCGACGCCGTCGGATCTTCCCACTGGCACTGCCGCGCAGGAGCTCCGAGTGAAGTTTGAGTGCTTTGTGCAGCGGGTCACGCCCCCGGATGGTCTGCACGCCTGCCGGGAGCTCGTGGCTTGGTTGGAGGCGCTGATCGGTGGCATCGACGCGGTGGAGGATGGGCCGACGCTAGCTCTTGGCGTCGCGCGAAGGATCGAGGTCGGACCGTTGGAGCTTCGCGACCGGGACAGGGCCGCGCTTGACGCCCTGAAGGACGTGCTACGAGGGTTGGTCTGGGCTGAGGAGGCTGTTGCGGCAGCCGGTGTTGGTCGGGCTGGAACCGCTGGCGCGGATGCTGTGGGCGACATCAGGGCGGCGACCTGCATGAGCTTCGAGAGCTTCATTGAAGATCTCGTGGGTGCAATCGACGGTGCCACCTACAGGGTTCCTCTGCCGGAGGACGAGGAAGCGGTCTTGGTCGCCGATGTGGTGGGGGCTCGCGGCCTCTCATTCCAAGCTGTGGCGCTGATGGGGCTGGCGGAAGGGGAGTTCCCGACCACCGTTTCCGAGGACCCGCTGCTCCGCGATCGCGACCGCAGGCGGCTGCGCGATGCGTATGGCCTGGCATTGGATCTTGCGACCGAGAGCGCGGAGGCCGAGTACTTTTACGAAGCGGCGACCCGGGCTACTGACGCCTTGCTGCTTACCCGTCCCCGGGTGGCTGACAACGGGGCGACCTGGCAGGCCTCACCCTACTGGGAGGAGGTGCGTCAACGTTTGGCAGCCGAGCCGGTCGACCTGACCAGTGCTAGCTATCCCAAGCTCTCTGAAGCGGCATCCTGGCCTGAAGTTATGCTGGACATAGCGGTCTCCGGGGACGCTGTGCCACAAGCGCTGGCGTGGCTGAAGGAAAGAAGCCCTGAGCGTGCTTCAGCGCTGGAGAGGGGCACGGCGGTTCTCAAAGAGCGCCTCACAGTGCCGGAGGACGTCTCGGGTGGGGCAAGGAGCGAGCTTGCACATGACGGGGGACTCTGTGCTTGGTCCGACCTTTTCAGCGAACGCTACAGTGCCGATTCGGTCTGGAGCGCCAGTCGGTTCGAGGCCTATCGGACCTGCCCGTTTCGGTTCTTCGTGGGCTACACGCTGGGACTGGAGCCACGCCAGCCCCCCGCACAGGGCCTTGATGCCCGTCAGCTCGGCAACATTTACCACCGGATCCTTGAGCGAGTGTTCAAGTCCGTCGACGATCCCACTGATTTGGCGGCGCTTTTGGCAGGCCTGGATGGCATAGCTGAGTCTGTCCTGAACGCCGCCCCACGGGTGGAGCAGTTCCGTCCGACAGCGTGGTGGGACCAAACACGGGCTGAGATCCTGGAGGACGTCCGGCGGTCGCTTGTGGCGCTTGACGAGATGCGAGAAGCGTTCGTCCCCTCCGATTTTGAGGCAGCCTTTGGTTTTGCGGGCTATCCTCCCCACGTCATTCGAGACGGGGACGACAGCTTTGCGTTGCGCGGCTTGATTGACCGTGTCGACGTGGCGCCTGACGGGCGCGTGCGCGTCATCGATTATAAGACCGGCGGCAAGTCTCAATTCACGCCCAGGGCGGTGGCCGAGGGCCACAAGGTGCAACTCCCGCTTTATGCGGTTGCGGCTGAGGAGGCGCTGCACCTCGGCAAGGTGGTCGATGGGTTCTACTGGCACGTGCGACAAGCGGAAAGGAGTAGCTTCACCTTGGCCAGGTTCCAAGGTGGACCGGCAGCTGCGATGCAGGCGGCGGTCGACTACGCGTGGGAGGCCGTGCGCGGAGCACGCGCGGGTGCTTTCTCGCCAGCAACGCCTGACGGCGGGTGCCCCTCTTACTGTCCGGCGGCGGCGTTCTGTTGGCACTATGAGCCCAGGCGTTACTAGCGAGGTATGGGCGTGAGCGATTTGCATCCCATCATTGCGCAGATGAGCCCCAGTCCCGAGCAGCGACCGGCGATCACGGCACGGGGGCACGATGTCGTCGTGACGGCTGGAGCAGGGACGGGCAAGACCCGCACCCTCGTCGCGCGCTACCTTTCACTGCTCGCGGAGGCTGTAGAGGAGGGGCAGGGGCAGAGCTCCGATCTTCGATCCGTTGTGGCGATCACGTTCACGCGGAAGGCCGCTCGTGAGATGCGCAACCGGGTTCGTGAGGAGGTGCGCCGTTACCTGGACTCCGGGTCTATCACAGGCTCCGAGTTGGACACCTGGCGCGAGGTCTACACGGCGCTGGATGCCGCCCGGATCGGGACCATCCACAGCCTGTGTGCCGAGATCCTCCGGCACCATCCCGCGGAGGCAGGCATCGATCCACGCTTCGAGATGCTTGACGAGGGCGTGATGGCGTTGCTTAAGGCTCAGGTTGCTGATGAGGCGCTTGGATGGGCTGCCGACGAGCCGTTCGTAGCACAACTCTTTGCGTTGTTGGGGGAGAGTGGGGTCCGGGACGTCGTCGAGATCTGCTTATCGCAGCGGTTGGAGCTGTCTCAGATCTGGTCGCAGGTGCCCAGTGACCCGGAGGCGTTGCTGGCGCATTGGGACGCGTTGCTCGCACGCCATCGCGGGGAGCGCCTCGAGGCGTTTTTGACGAATGAGGCTGTAGCGCAGGCCATAGAGATGCTGGCGGAGGCGGAGCCGTTGGACCCTGCAGATCGGATGGTTCGGCAGCGGGCGGCGGTGCTGTCGGCGCTGAGAGAGTTCGCCGGTTCAGACCTGAAGGTTGGGTCGATCTCGGAGAGACTGATCGCCTGTGTGGAGGAAGGATCTGCCACCGTTTCAGCCCTCGAGGCTTTGGACGAGATCAACTTGGTCGGTGGGCGACAGAATGCCTGGCCCGGCGGAGCGGAGCAGCGTGAGGAGGTCAAGTCAGCTCTGAGGACCTTACGCGAGCTATGGAGATCCGCCGCTCCGGCGATCACGCTCACCCTAAACGAAAGAGATGAGGCACGCGCCGAGCACGATCTGGCTTTCCGCAGGCTCTACGATTGGGTGTGGGAGCGGTACGAGGCGAGAAAGGCTGAGCGTCGGGCACTGGACTTTGACGACCTCGAAGCGGGCGCCCTTGGCCTGCTTGAAGCTTACCCTGAGGTGCTTGATTATTGGCGTGAAGAAGTACGTGCCCTGCTTGTCGACGAGTTCCAAGACACGAATCGCCGTCAGGCGGCGCTCTTGGAGCTGCTTAACCAGGGGCGTGAGTGCCTCTTCGTGGTTGGGGACGCTAAACAATCGATCTATCGGTTCCGCGGGGCGGACGTGGAGGTTTTCCGGAATGAGGCTGCCAAGGCCTCTCACGTCTACGAGCTTTCCACCTCGTATCGTGCCCATAAGGACCTAGTCGAGAGCCTCAATGCGTTACTGGCACCGGTGCTAGGGACCGAGGAAGATATCCGGCAGCCTTACATCGAGCCCTTTGCACCACTAACGCCGCATAGGGAAGTTGCCCCCGAAGGCATGCAGCCTCCTTACATTGAGGTCCACATCGCGCTGGGAACCAAGCAGGATGGGGCCCTGCAGGTCGCGGCGCAGGCTGTGGCGAATCGCTTGGTCGAGCTGGTCGAGAAGGAGAAGGTCCTGATCGAAGACCGAGAGGCCGGGCCTGGCGATCGGCGCGCGCCCAACTATGGCGATGTGGCCATCCTCTGCCGGGCGTCAACCTCATTCCGTGCCTACGAGGATGCCCTCGAGGCGTCTGGCATTCCCTTCCTGACGGTCGCAGGACGCGGATTCTACGAGCGTCCGGAGGTGCGCGATGCGCTCAACGCGCTGCAGGCTATTGCGGATCCCACGGACGATCTTGCCCTGGCGGGGCTGCTGCGCTCCCCAGCCTTTGGGCTGACCGATATCGCCCTGTATTTGCTGGTGAAGAGCGCGCGCGAAGGCGGGACGTCCCTCTGGGGGGCGTTGTCGCAGGACCTGGTTGCATTGGGCGCGGAGCGGGCACCGGCAACCAGAGCAACTGAGCTCGTGCGCAAGCTTAACGCGCTGGCAGGGCGCGTGCCTGTAGCGGATGTGCTGAAGGCGTTCCTCGACACCACGGGTTATCGGGCCATCTTGCGACGAGCCGGTCAAGCAAGAGCCGCGCACAATCTGGAGAAGCTGCTGAGTGACGCGCACACCAGCGGAATCGTGGGGATGAGTGCTTTCCTCGCCTACGTCGAGGAGCTGCGCGATGTCGGGACGCGTGAGGGCGAGGCCCGCGTGCTCTCTGAGGGAGCTGTCCAGTTGATGACGGTACACGCTGCCAAAGGTCTTGAGTTCCCCTTGGTCGTGATCGGGGATGCTGCAAGGGGCACCCACGGGGTTCGGGGTCCTCTCATCAGCAGGACGGCTGGCCTCGTGCTGCCTCTCAAGGCGTCTCCCGCCGAGGAGGACGCTAGCAATGACGATGCGGAGGAGATATCGTCCGCCGTCTATCAGCTGGTCAAAGCTCAGGAGGAGGCGCAGGAGCGTGCAGAGAGCGATCGCCTGCTCTACGTTGCCGCGACCCGTGTAAAAGATATGCTTTGGATCAGTGGGACGGCGCGGAAGAGCTGCCGGGGCTGGCTGGAGCGTCTTGGGCTGGCGCTGGGGCTGGAAACAGTGGAGGCCGACGAAGGCGGTAGTGTGGATTGCATCACGCTCGATCTCGAAGGGTATCCGGTCGAGCTCAGGCTCTATCCGGAGGGCTGCCCCCTTTCACCTAAGCGCAGTCTGGCGTCGCAGCCCTCCGCCGTCGAGGCTGTGAAGGAATGGGCGGGATTTGTGCCGGATGACCTGCCGATGCTACGCACCTTTACACCGGCGCCCGTGCGCGTCGACGAGACCCTGCGCGAGGAGATGCGTGACCCGCCTAAGCGGGTCTGGCGGGTCGTGCCTGAGCTGCCGCAACCTAGGGCGCCAGCATGGGTCGTGGGCCAGATCGTCCACGGGGCGTTGGAGCGGTGGCTCTTTCCGGAGTGTGATCGGGAGTTCACGGCATGGGCCGGTTCAGAGGCGTCTGCGTGCGGCATCACAGACGCGACTGAGCTTCGGGATGCGGTGCGCCGGGCGGAGACGATGCTGCTTCACTTCCAGGCAAACACGCTCTATGACCGGATGGACACCTCGCCCCGCCGTCTGCACGAAGTGCCCTATAGCTTCCGAAACGAGCAGGGTGGCATCGAGAGCGGGATCGTGGACGCGCTGTTTGAGACACCCCACGGATGGACGCTCGTCGAGTTCAAGACGGATTATGTGAAGGACGCTCACGACCTTGAGGAATTGCTGGTTGAGAAAGGGTATGTCACACAGGTGGATCGCTATCTGGTGGCGGCTGAGCAGCTGCTGGGGGCGCGACCTCAGCCTGTCTTGTGTTTTCTGAACTACCGAGGTACGGTGCGTCTGCTTGATAATCGATGGTGATGCCCAAGGAGAAAGGAGTCTCTATGGACGAAGAACGCGAAGATGGGTTCGAGCCCATACTTATGGTGCCAGTTGGGTATCTGGTGCGCGACGCACAGGGGCTGGATGTTGCACCGGGTGAGTCCCCTTCAATTGAGGCGCTTCGTGCGCAGCCGGTCAAAATCGTCATTCAGAATCGTTACGCCGATGCGTTACTGGGACTGGAGGAGGGTGCGGACATCCTCGTGCTCTGTCATCTTCACCGAGCTTCGCGGGACGTCCTCCAGGTCCATCCTCGCGGCGACCGAAGTCGCCCACTCAGGGGCGTGTTTGCCACGCGTAGTCCGGTACGCCCCAATCCGATTAGCGTAACCACCGCTCGCATCCTAAGTATCCGTGGCACCATCCTCGACGCTGTCGGGCTGGATGTGCTTGACGGCACGCCCATCCTAGATATCAAGCATCATTCGTCCTATTTCGACACTCCGTATGAGTCGTAGCTTGCACATTTCTGAGATATCTGTTAAAATCCACCGGGTTGGGGAGAGGCCCAGCCCGGCAATGCAAAGCTATGCGAAACAAGACAAGCTTGAGGTTACCGGGCCTGATTGATGTCCATGTTCACCTTCGGGTGCCTGGAGGTGAGCACAAAGAGGATATTCGCACTGGCACTGCCGCTGCTCTGGCAGGCGGTTTCACGACCGTTCTCGCGATGCCCAACACCCATCCACCCCTCGTCACCTCCAAGGACCTTCACGCTGCCTGTCAGCAAGCCCGAAGGGAAGCACTCTGTGACGTCAGGTACTTCGCCGGGGCGTCCGCCGAGTTCACGGATGAATTGACGGCGATGTCCCGCGATGCTGTGGGGCTCAAGATTTATATGGATGAGACCTATGGCCCGTTGCGCGTGAGTAGCTTGCTCTCTCTGATGGCGTGTTTCCGCAGCTGGGCGTGTGCCAAGCCTATCGCTGTGCACGCAGAGGGGCGAAGTGTCGCGGTGGCACTCGGTCTGGCGACCGCATTCCAGAAACGGGTGCACGTCTGTCACGTGAGCAGGAAGGAGGAAATCGCGTTGATTGTAGCAGCGAAGCAGCGCGGCGTTCCGGTTACCTGTGAGGTGACGCCGCACCATCTCTTTCTCACCGAAGCAGATGGACGGGCCCTTGGCTGGCGCGCGGAGGTGCGTCCCGTGTTGGCCACTAAGGAAGATGTGAACGCTCTCTGGACACACCTCGACAACGCAATAGACTGTGTCGCCACGGATCACGCGCCGCACACTGTGGCGGAGAAGCAGGCTGAGGGCGGATTCCCTGGTGTGCCTGGATTGGAGACGGCACTGCCCCTGATGCTGACGGCGGTGGTTGACGAGCGCTTGACCCTAGAGCGGCTGGTAATGTTGATGGCAGCTAACCCGCAGCGCCTTTTTGGCTTGCCAAACCAGCCGGACACGTGGGTCGAGGTGGATGTCGGTCGTCCCCATACCATTCGCGACGATCGGCTCGAGACCAAGTGCGGGTGGAGCCCCTTTTCCGGTATGGAGGTTAAAGGAAGGGTGAGGCGGGTTCAACTCCGCGGGAGGGTGGTCTATGAAGACGGTGATATAAGAACGAGGACATCAGAGCCGTTGTGAGGAGAGCCCGCTATTGCGGGCTTTTTTTCTGAGATCCGTGCAGGAAGGAGAAGAGGGGATGGATTATGTGAAGGATTTGCCAAGGTTGTTCGATTTCGAGGGTGTCAAGACACAGGAGGCATATACGAACGGTCTAACGGGTCAGGACATCATCTCTGTGGATCAGTTCGACCGGGCGTTGCTCTCCTACATCTTTCACCGGGCTCACGAGATGCGTGAGCTGGTGGAGCGCGCGGGGACCTGCGATCTGCTGAAGGGACACGTGTTGGCTTGCCTCTTCTACGAGCCCAGCACGCGGACCAGTGCTTCGTTCATCGCGGCGATGGAACGGCTCGGGGGGAGTGTGATTCCCATCACCCAAGGTGTGCAGTTTAGCAGCGTGAGCAAGGGCGAAAGCCTACCTGACACTGTCCGAACGCTGGAGCAGTATGCAGATGTGATCGTGTTGCGGCACCCGGAGGTGGGCTCCTCTCGCATTGCGGCTGACGCGGCGACGGTTCCCGTCATCAATGCGGGGGACGGCATAGGGGAGCATCCCACACAGGCGCTGCTTGACCTTTTCACGATTCGAGAGGAGTTGGGGCAGATTGATGGACTCAAGGTCGCGATGGTGGGCGATCTGCGATATGGGCGGACCGTCCACTCGCTAAGTCGTTTGTTGATGCAATATGATGTAAGCCTGCGCTACGTCTCTCCGGAGATTCTGCGATTGCCGATGTCGCTGATGAATGAGCTGATCGACAGGGGGATTCAGGTGCGCGAAACCCACGACGTCGCGGACGTGATTGAGCACGCCGATGTCCTCTACGTCACCCGCGTTCAGAAGGAGCGATTCTCCGACCCGACGCAGTACGAGGAAGTCAAAGACTACTACAAACTCACACCCGAGATTATGGCCCGCGCCAAGCCCACGATGACCCTGATGCATCCACTACCCCGTGTGGGCGAGATCGATCCCGCCATCGATAGCGATCCTCGCGCGGCCTATTTCCGACAGGTAAAGAACGGGATGTTTGTGCGGATGGCCTTGCTGGCGGCCGTGCTTGGTAGGGCATAGGGGTTGGCACCCAAAGGTGATAATGATGAATAGATCTGCTACAAGAAGCTTTGTCGATAAGCTGACGACGACGATCGAGAAGAACGATTCACTCCTGTGTGTGGGTCTCGATCCAGACCCTGAGCGGATCCCAGATAGGTACGCCTCTGAGGCGGAGCTCGCAGAACGGTTGCGCGCTTTCTGCCTTGACATCGTTGAGCAAACAGCAGACCTCGTCTGCTGTTATAAGCCTAACTTCGCCTTCTTCGAGCAGGCTGGTCCTGAGGGTCTGCGTGCGCTGCAAGGCGTCGTTGCGGCGGTGCCGGATTCCATACCGATCATCCTGGATGCCAAGCGGGGAGATATTGGCAACACTGCGAGGGCCTATGCGCGCGCAGCATTCGACGTTTGGGGCGCGGACGCGGTCACGGTCAGCCCGTATCTCGGCGCGGACAGCGTCGCCCCGTTTCTTCTCTATGAGGGCAAGATGGTCCTGCTGCTTTGCTATACCTCAAATCCCTCAGCGAAGCTGGTGCAGGACTATGGCTCGGTCCCTCTCTATCAGTATATCGCTCGGGAGGGGCAGGCGTGGGGGCGGGCTGACCAGCTTGGGTTCGTCGTGGGCGCGACGCAGGTCGCGGCCCTGATGGCGGTTAGGCAGCTGGCGCCGGAGCGGTGGATTCTGGCGCCCGGTGTCGGTGCTCAGGGTGGGGATCTCGACGCAGCGCTCTCTACGGGTTTGGATGCCGACGGCAGTGGTCTGATCGTGCCTGTCTCCCGCGGCGTGCTCTATGCTGAGGACCCGAGGTCCGCCGCCAAGGATCTGCGCGCCCGGATCAACCGTGGTCGGCAGGGGGCCTTGGCCGACCGGAACTCCCATCGCCAGCTGATCCTAGATCTCTTCGAGGCGGGCTGCATCCGATTTGGGAGCTTTACCCTCGCTTCCGGGAAGACGTCTCCTATCTACATCGACCTTCGTCGGGCGATTTCATATCCGGACCTTTTCCAGAAGATCGTGACTGCCTACACCGAGGTTATCGAGTCGCTCTCCTTCGATCGCCTGGCGGCTGTCCCGTATGCTGCTTTGCCGGCGGCTGCCGCCGTCGCGATGCGATTGCGGCGCCCCTTGGTCTATCCGCGCAAGGAGGCCAAAGGCCATGGCACGGCCCAGTCGGTGGAGGGGGCCTTTGAGCCCGGTCAGATTGCCTTGGCGATCGAGGATGTCGTCACTAGCGGTGGTAGCTTGTTAACTGCCATCGCCACAATGGAGGCTGTTGGGTTGGAGGTCCGGGACGTCGTCGTGCTCGTCGACCGCGAGCAGGGCGGGGACGCTGCGCTCGCCAGGGCGGGATACCGGCTCCACGCTGTCCTAACCCTGGGACGCATCCTTGAGATGCTCCGCCGCGAGGACAAGATTGACTCTGCGACCTTCGATCGTGTCCAGGAGTACCTGAGATCCTAGGAGATGTTGTCGAGACTAGAGCCATCGTGCCGTCTGGTCCGGCGTCATGCGGTGGTGCTCTCCGAGGCTGCTTAAGGCCATGACGTCCGAACTGACGTGTGAGTTTCTCGAGATGCGGCTCCGAAGCCCGATCGTCCTGGCCTCCGGCATTCTGGGTACCAGCCCGGCGTTGCTGGTTAGGGCAGCCAGAGCTGGCGCAGGGGCGGTGACTACCAAGAGCTGTGGTCCCATGCCTCGCGCCGGTCATCGCAATCCCGTTGCCGTCGACTGGGGGCACGGCGTGATCAATGCCATTGGTCTGAGCAATCCAGGTGCCGCTGAGGAGGCTGAACTGCTCGCACAGAGCCGGGCTTGCTTGGCACCTTTGGGCGTGCCGCTGTTCGCGAGCATCTTTGCCGGTACGGTCGAGGAGTATGCGGAGGTCGCACGCGCTGTGACGTCGGCGAATCCCGACCTGATCGAGGTCAATATCTCGTGCCCCAACGTTGCCGACGAGTTCGGCACGCCCTTTGCTGCGGCGTGCGAGAGTGCTGCTGCAGTCACTGCTGCGGTGAAGGCGACCGCGGGCCGCGTGCCCATCAGTGTCAAGCTGGCGCCGAATGTACCCGACATCGCTCGGATTGCTGGCGCTGTCGTCGAGGCCGGCGCCAATGCGATCACGGCGATCAACACGATGCCAGGGATGGTGATCGATGCTGCCGCCGGGCGGCCTGTGCTCTCCAACCGGGTGGGCGGTATCTCGGGCCCGGCCCTCAAACCCATTGCGCTGCGGTGCGTGGCCGAGATTGCACGGTCGGTGGCTGTCCCGATCATTGGCACCGGGGGCGTCACCACGGGCCGTGATGCCGCCGAGATGCTTATGGCAGGGGCGTCCTTGGTAGGGGTGGGCTCGGCGGTCTGGTACCGCGGCGTCGAGGCCCTAGGGGAGATCGCCGCGGAGTTGGCAGGTTTTCTGCGCGATGAGGGTTACGAGCGGCTGGACGAGATCGTGGGGCTGGTCCACCGTTAAGGGATTCCTAGGGAGGCGGCATCATCATAATCGCAGGGACGGTCCCGGCTGGGGGAGCCAGGCGACCACCCTTGGCGCAAAGTAGGAGAACTATGCATCAGCCCTTCACCATTGCCGATATCCGGACCGAGAACTACCGCACCAAGACCTTTCGTTTCGACAGAGCTTTGCCAGCAGAGCCAGGGCAGTTTGTGATGGCCTGGCTCCCAAACGTCGATGAGAGACCCTTCAGTGTCGCGGGCTCGATGCCGCTTTCACTGACGGTTGTCGCTGTGGGATCCTTCACGCATGCGCTGCACCGGCTTCACGTGAGCGACCGGCTCTGGATCCGGGGACCGCTCGGGCAGGGGTTCGCCCTTCCAACGTCGCCGACGCACCACCGTTTGCTGCTCGTTGGCGGGGGCTATGGGGTCGCCCCTCTTCGCTTCCTGGCTCGGACAGCCCTCGGGGCTGGCTATGCCGTGGAGGTCTGTATTGGCGCGCGAACCGCTGCAGACGTCATCTTGACCGACCGGTTCGGTCGAGATGGTGCTGACGTGCGGGTGGCGACTGAGGATGGCTCGCTTGGGACGCAGGGGTTGGTGACGGGCATTATGGAGGCCAGCATCGAAGCAAACTCACCCGACGTCGTCTACGCGTGTGGGCCGTTGCCTATGCTTGAGGCTGTGGAGGCGCATTGTCTCTCTCGAGGTCTTCCCCATCAGCTGTCGTGGGAGGCCAGGATGCGCTGCGGGATGGGTCTCTGTGGCACCTGTGAGGTACCCGGTCGCGATGGCTGGCTCGCGTGCACGGATGGTCCTGTGTCTCGTGACTAAGGTGACGGCATCGTGACAGGTTCGACTCACCAGCCCGCTCAATGAGCTGGTGGCAGGAAAAGAAGGATTCCAGAGTGGGCAATCTCATTGCTGAACCCGTGGTCTGTGCTAGACTCTTCGTGTCTATTGCCAAGAGATCTGGAAATCCAAATGCCTGAAACACCCACGAAGTCCATTTCTGCCAAGACGCCGGTGCGCCTCCTGCGCACTAAGTTCTTCGTGCCTCGAGCGCATCCAGAGCTGGTCCATCGCCCGGCCTTGCTGACTCGACTGGACGAGAGCGAGCACTACGGGCTGACGTTGGTGTCGGCACCTGCAGGCTTCGGTAAGACCACACTCTTGGCAGCATGGATCGCCCGACGGGCGCCTCGTATCGCTTGGGTTTCGTTGGACGAGCGCGACAACGATCCATCTCGGTTCTGGGTTTACGTCATTGGGGCCCTGCAGACCGTCTGGGATGGTATCGGGGCGCGCGCAATGGCCATGCTGCAAGCTCCTCAATCCCCACCCATCGAGGGTATACTGACCGAGCTGCTCAATGAGATCGCGGAGGAGGACCGTCCTGCCATCCTTGTCCTGGATGATTACCATGCCATTTCTGCCCAGGAGATCCATCAAGGTCTGACCTTCCTGCTAGACAACCTCCCGCCCCAACTCTCCCTTATTGTCTCGACGCGTAGCGATCCGCCACTATCCCTGGCCTTGCGTAGGGCTCGGCGCCAACTGCTGGAGCTGGGGCCAGAAGATCTGCGGTTCTCACCTGGCGAGGCCGAGGCGCTCTTCAACGAGGTGATGGGGCTTGGCCTGGAAACCAAGGATGTCGCCACGCTAGAGGCGCTGACCGAGGGCTGGGTTGCCGGTCTGCAGTTGGCAGCTCTCTCGCTCCAGGAGGTCCAGGACGTTGCACGCTTTATGGCATCGTTCTCGGGCAGCCACCGCTACGTTTTCGACTACCTGGCGCAGGAGATCCTGAACCATCAGCCGAGGGGGATTCGTGATTTCCTGCTTCGCTCCGCGGTCCTAGAGCGCATGACCGCATCGCTCTGCAACGCCGTGACGAGATGTGGTGACAGCCAGGCGAGGCTCGAGTGGCTCGAACAGGCGAACCTCTTTCTCGTGCCGTTGGATCGAGAGCGTCGCTGGTATCGATATCACCATCTCTTCCTGGAGTTCTTGAGAGCTCAGCTGGCGAAAGAGCTAGCCGAAGATCAGATCGCGGAGCTGCATCGTCGCGCCAGCGGGTGGTACAGCGTTCACGATGCGCTGTCTGAGGCCATCGACCACGCTTTGCTGGCCGGGGCCTATACGACCGCCTCTGACCTGATTAAGCAAACCCTGAAGGATGCGTTTCACCGCAGCGAGCTACGGACGTTGCTCAGCTGGATCGAGCGATTGCCTGAGGAGTTGGTTGGCCAGGATGCCACGCTCAGTATGGCAACCGCTTGGGCCCTGGTAGCCTCACGGTATAGTGAAGGAGCCGAAGCCTACCTGCAGCGTGTCGAGCGGTTGGTCGGTGCAGTTGCTGATGGCTCCCCGGAGACCCTGACACTGCCTCCAGAGGCACGAGGTGTTCTCGCGGAAGTGTCGTGCATTCGAGGAACACTCAGCTTCGTTCAGATGGACCTAGAGCAGACAAAGGCCTATGCTCACCAGGTGCGCACCTACCTGGGTGAGGACGTCCATGTGGGGGCCTTTAATGACCGTCTGGCCTTACAGGGCGTTGCTGCGTTCAACCTGGCGATGGCTCAGCAGTACGGTGGGGAGACTCAGGCGGCGCTGAGGACCTTCACAGAGGCGACCGATCTTCTCCAAGAGGACGAGAACCTGCACCTTCTGCCTATGTCGATGAGCCAGTTGGCCGAGCTACAGATGCTTCAGGCGAACTTGCGCGAAGCTGCCCATACCTACCAAGAGGCTCGTCGTCAAGCGGAAAGCTTAGGCCCTGTCTCGCCGCTTTCGGGCGTAGCGTACACTGGGTTGGGCCGCCTGCTCTATGAGTGGAACGACCTGGAACAAGCGAGAGATCATCTAGCGCGCGGCATCGAGATCGGCACAACGTGGTTCAACTGGGAGATCCTGCTAAATGGGTATGTGGGGCTTGCCGAGGTTGCTCTTGCCCTTAACCAGCCCGAGCAGGCACACAGCAAGCTGGACGCGCTGATGGGACATGTACGACGCGCCAATCTGGAGTGGGCGGTCCCCGTCGTCGATGCCTACCGAGCGCTCCTGGGAGTACGGACGGGTGATCTGTCATCCGCTGCGAGCTGGGCCGCATCCTTCGCCATCCCGGAAAAGGGCGACATTCCCTATCTACTCGAGGCACAGGCATTGATTCTCTCACGCGTACGACTTGCGCAAGGCGATCCTGCTTGCGCAGTACGGCTGACGAGCCGCATCATCGCTAGCGCGACAGCAGACGCGCGCTTCGGGCGCGTCATAGAGGCGCTGGTGGTTCAGGCCCTGGCTCTTGACGCACACGGGAGGCGAGAGGACGCGCTATCATCGCTGTCGTCGGCGCTGGCGAGAGCTGAACCAGAGGGCTATGTGCGCACCTTTGTGGACCACGGCGAGCCCATGCGGCGTCTGTTGCAGGCGCTTGAGGGATCGACCGATTATGTGATGCGCCTTCTCACCGTCTTCGAAGCTGCCAGCCCCGCTGCGATTGAGATGCCTGCCGCATCGCCCGCCCCACCGCGCGGTGAGCTCATCGAGTCGCTGACCGACCGCGAGGTCGAGGTCTTGGGCTTGATGGCTGAAGGCTTGACTAATCAGGAGATCGCCGACCGCCTTTACATCTCAATCAACACGGTCAAGACCCACGCCAAGCGCATCTACGACAAGCTAGACGTTCGGAACCGTGCTCAGGCCACGGTAGTGGCGACGGAACTTAGGCTCTTGTAGACCTCTGCTGTAGGTCGGCCTCTTTTTCACCCTCTCTGTTCTGGTTTTTTTTCTCTGGTGAGGAGCATCACCCGTTCGGGTGATGCCGGTGCTCGCTTGCGAATCACCCTCTAGTTCATCCGATCTAGTGATGACACGCTCCATCCCGCCGCTTATACTGTGGACAGTTAACGGCAGTGATAGGGAGGTAGTCTCTGATGACACAAGCAGCCATTCGGGTCGCGAACTTTCGCAAGCTCTACGGCGACGTTGTCGCCGTGGATGATGTCAGCTTCGAGGTGGGGAGCGGGGAGGTCTTCGGCCTCTTGGGCCCCAACGGCGCGGGGAAGACCAGCACGCTAGAGTGCCTGGAGGGCCTCCGCCAGCCCAGCGCGGGCACCTTGGACGTTCTGGGTGTGGATCCAAGTCGGGAGGCGCGCAAGCTCCGCAATCTCATCGGGGTCCAGCTGCAGACGTCGGGTCTCCCGGCGAACATGCGCGTTGATGAGGCCATGCGGTTCTTCTGTGCCTATCACGGCGTCAGCCCGAGATATGATCTCCTGGAACGCCTCGGCCTTACCGAGAAGCGCGACAGCCAGTTCGAGTCGCTCTCTGTGGGGCAACAGCGGCGACTTGCCCTGGCGCTAGCCATCGCCCACCGTCCACCCGTGCTTCTGCTGGATGAGCCGACCGCCGGGCTGGACGTCGGGTCCAGGAGCGAGCTCCACGACCTCATCCAGGAGCTTAGGTCGGCGGGCACTGCCGTGGTTCTCGCCACGCACGATATGGCCGAAGCTGAGAAGATGGCAGATCGCGTGGCGATTCTCCTAGAGGGCAAAATCGTTGCCATGGGTACGCCGAACGAACTGACGGCTACCGGTGCAGGCTTTACCAAGGTATCTGTCAGAACCGAGGCGTCGGTGCTGTCGACCAATGGGACGCCGTTTCCCGGTGTGCAGCAGCGAAGCGCGAAGGAGGATTACACGATCTACTTCAGCGTCGATCCCGGCGCGACCGTGAGCGCCGTGCTGAGTTATTTGAAGGAACGCAAGGATCAGCTGATCGATCTGCGCGTCGAACGCCCCTCGCTGGAGGAACGTTTTCTAGAGATCACGAACGCCGGAGGTGTTGCATGACGGCCCTGGTCAACCACTTTTCTTTTGAGTTCAAGACGGGTCTTCGAAACTCGACTTTGCTCTTGATGAACTACCTGTTCCCCCTGGCCTTCTACGCCATGATGGGGCTGGTGATGACGCAGATCAACCCGATGTTCACCGAGACGATGATTCCGGCGATGGTGCTTTTCGCGACGATGGCAAGTACGCTTCTGGGGCTTCCGGGGCCTCTGGTGGAGTCGCGGGAGGCGGGGATCTACCGCAGCTACAAGATCAATGGCGTTCCCGCGGTTGCGATTCTGCTGATGCCGGCGCTGACGACGGCGTTCCACGTCCTGATCGTTGCGGCACTGATCTCCTTGACCGGGGTGCCTCTGTTCGACGGAATCGCCCCCACTAACTGGCTGGCCTTTATCTTGGTCACGCTTCTGGCGGTCTTTGCCAGTACCGGCCTTGGGACCTTGATCGGTGTCATTGCCGGGGACTCACGAGCGGTTGTGCTGCTCTCCCAGCTCGTCTTCCTGCCGTCGATGCTGCTGGGCGGACTGATGATGCCTCTCAGCGTGCTACCCGAGTCGATACTACCAGTCTCTATGCTCTTCCCGGCCTCGCACGCAATGCAGACCTATCTGGGTCTGGCTTATGGTCAGGAAACGGTCGTGGATCCACTAGCTTCAGTCGCCGTCTTGGCGATCAGTGGCTTGCTGTCTTTTGGTCTGGCGATATATCTCTTCAACTGGGATAGTCGCAATAACGCCCGTCGCGGACACCCCGCCATGGCACTGCTCGCGCTTGTGCCCTACCTAGTGGCGATGGTTGCACTGATCTGAGAGCGGAGAAGTCAGGGGCGAATCCGGACTGGGTTTGCCCCTGGCGCGGCCTACCAGGCTCTTTGTATGCTAGATACGATTCCCCTATCGAACGGCATCCGGCCCTGTGACCTTGACGCGGGCATGGCTTACCGACTGACCTTGTTGATCGTGCAGGAGCGGCGAGAGCAAACACTTCTAGTTCGACAATGGGTAGCTCAGGCGCAATGGCCCGCGGCGGTGGTCGCACTATCGGACGCCCACAACGAACCGAGCGCCTTCCTGTCCAGCTTGAGGGAAGCGTTAGCGACTCACGACCTAGTTCCGGTAAGGTCCAGCTTTTCTAGTCCGATGGACGGTATGATCGATTTGATCAATGCCCTGAGCGCTGCTCCCAAGGAGTTCGCCCTGGCGCTTCAGAACTACGATGCCATCGACTCGACCAAGGTGCATGACCTCTTGGGACTCCTGCTTGACTACTTGCCTCCTCAGATGCACATTTTCGTTCTAAGTACTCACCCGCCACCCCTTTCGAATCTGGCACGCCTCCGCGTGCGCAGGCAGCTGCTTCAGCTTGGGGGTGCGCGAGGTTAGGTTAGCCTCATTGGGAGCTAGATCTCTCACCAATATGGTTTGCTGTGCTGCAGGCTGCATGACCCGTTCGGGATGACGCTCGGGCACAGGCCAGCGCCAACTGCGATTTCCCCACTGGTCCCCACGCCTTCAAATGTGATATTGACGATTTATCAGGATGCCGCTATACTTTTATTGAAATAGACTTTCATTAAGCGATATGATATGAAGAAGTGGGAAGAGACACTGTCGAGCCATGGACACAGGATCACGGAGCCTCGCAAGGCTGTGATGGCTGTGCTGACAGCTACCGAGGTGCCCCTGTCAGCTCAAGAGATCCTTGAGCTAGGCCAAGCCAGGCACGCTGGCTTGGGGTTGGTCACTGTCTACCGCACGCTGGAGCTTTTTGAGGAGCTGGGACTGGCGTCTCGAGTCCATCTGCCTGGCGGCTGCCATGGGTTCCTTGGAGCCTCTCCGGGACATCATCACCAACTCGTATGCCAGCGATGTGGCAAGGCAGTGGAGTTTCGAGGATACGATGAGCTGGACGAGGTAATCGCGCAGCTTGAGGCGCAGACCGGATACGAGATTGGCGAGCACCTGCTTCAACTGCTGGGTCTCTGCCCTGAGTGTCAGAGAAAGGACGCCGAGTAAGTCGTCCGCATAAAGGAGGCCACCGAGGGGGGGCACCAAGGAAAGGGTGTGTTATGAAGTCTAGGAGTAGGGTAGTATTCGGGGCTGTTCTCGCCCTGTTATTGGGTTTGGTTCTCTTCAGTGGGTGCGGGGCGAGAGATACGGAAGAGGCCCACAATACGTTGACTGAGATGCCGAAGCTGACGGCGGTCCAGCTAGAGACCGGTGAACGCCTGAAAGTGGTGGCGACGACCAGTATCGTTGCCGATGTTGTCCATAACGTTGGCGGGGACGACATCGAGTTGGTCCGTCTGATGCCTTTGGGAGCGGACCCTCACGCTTTTGAGCCAACACCAAGGGATGTCGCAGCGGTCGCGGACGCGCACGTTGTCTTCATCAACGGGGCGGGCCTAGAGACATTCATTGAAGACCTACTGCGCAGTGCGGGCGAGGATGTAAAGGTGGTTCCTGTTTCTTACGGCATAGATATGTTGGCGTTTGACGTGGCTGACGAACACGAGGTGTTGCCTGCCGAGGATGAGGAAGCGGACCACGATTATGACAGGGACCCTCACACGTGGTTCGACCCCAACAATGTGGTGATATGGGTCGATAACATCCGTGAGGCGTTGGGGGCGCTCGACCCTTCACACCGCGAGGCCTATGAAGCGCGCGCGGCTGCGTACCAGGCTCAGTTGCTTGACCTGGACGTATGGATTCGAGCCGAAGTTGAGAAACTGGATCCAGCCCGCCGCAAGCTCGTGACCGACCACGCGTCGCTAACCTACTTCGCCGACGAGTACGGCTTCGAACAGGTCGGTATCGTCATCCCGGGTTACAGCACGCTGGCGGAGCCCTCCGCCCAGCAGCTAGCCGCGTTGCAGGAGACGATGGAAGAGCTAGATATATCTGCCGTCTTTGTCGGCGTGTCGGCAAACGAAAGCCTGGCGCAGCAGGTCGCTGCTGATACGGGCGTCGAGTTGGTTTTCCTGTATACTGGATCTTTGAGCGATGCGGACGGTCCGGCCAGCACCTATCTGGATTTCACACGCTACAATGTGACACAGATCGTCAGCGCTTTGGAGTGAGAGACGCTAGGGAGAGGGCAATATGCTGGAGAGGCTAGGGATTGTGAGACCTGTCGCCCACGAAGAACAAGCGGCGATCCTGGAGGTGTCCGATCTCACGGTCAGCTACAATGGTCACCCGGCGCTAGATGGCCTGTCGTTCACCCTCACGCGCGGTGAGCGCGTGGCCGTGGTTGGCCCTAATGGAGCGGGCAAGAGCACGATGTTCAAAGTGATCGCTGGCGTCCTTGAGCCGACCGCAGGTCATGTCCGGGTCGCTGGTTGCAGCCCCACGGGCCACATCTGCATTGCCTACGTGCCTCAGCGGAGCGATGTGGATTGGTCGTTTCCTGTGACAGTCGAGGATGTCGTCATGATGGGGCGGTATGGGAAGCTCGGGTTGCTCCGTCGACCGGGGAAAGAGGATCGGGCATTTGTGCAAGAGTGTCTTAGAATCGGTGGCTTGGAGGCTCTTGCGCATCGCCAGATCAACGAGCTGTCCGGCGGGCAACAGCAACGGATGTTCATTGCCCGAGCCTTGGCTCAGGAGGCCCAGCTGGTTCTGATGGACGAACCCCTGAATGGGCTCGACATCTCCTCCGAGGAGCGGATTCTGGAGATCCTCGATGAATTGAAGGAAGACGGGATTACGGTGATGGTGGCAACGCACGATCTGAATCAAGCTGCCGATTACTTCGATCGCGTCTTATTACTCAACCACAGTCTGATCGGCATTGGACGACCGTCAGAGGTCTTTACCCCGGACAGACTACACAGTGCTTATGGAGGCCAGTTGAGATTGGTGGAAACGACGGACGGTCTCATGGTGTTGAGCGATAGTTGCTGTGGCGGGTAAGAGGGAAGGGGCTTATGATTGAGGTCTTGGTAGCTCCGCTCCGTTACCCGTTTATGGTCCGCGGCATAATCGCTGCGGTGATGGTCGGCATCGTCTGTGCGTTGGTGGGTACCTACATGGTGCTTCGGGGCATGGCCTTTTTCGGAGATGCCCTGGCGCACGCGATACTGCCTGGTATTGCCGTTGGCTACATCGTCAGCGGTGGCGCGCGTCAGCCCATCTTCTGGTGGGGGATGGGCACAGGCGTGGTGACGGCGATTGGGATTGGAGCGATAGGGAAGGGGGCCGGAATAAAGGAAGACACGGCTATTGGCATTATCTTTTCCGGGATGTTCGCGCTCGGTATCGCGCTGATCTCGACGATGCGAAGTTATGCTGTGGACCTTGCCCATTTTCTCTTTGGCGACGTGCTCGGCGTGTCACAGGGGGACCTCTGGACGACGGGCCTCATCGGCGCGGTCGTCGTGGTGACCATTGTGATCTTCTACAAGGAGTTCCTCGTGCTCTCCTTTGACCCGATCATGGCTGAGACTCTTCGGCTGCCGGCGAACCTTCTTCACTATCTGCTTCTGGTTCTTATTGCGTTGACGATCGTCGTCTCACTGCAGACCGTTGGGGTAGCCTTGATGGTGGCGATGCTAACGACCCCCGCGGCGACCGCCTACATCCTCACGAAGAGGATGGCGCCCATGATGGCACTTGCCGCCCTCATTGGCGCGGTCTCTGGCGTTGTTGGGCTCTACTTATCCTACTACATCAGCGTGGCGTCCGGAGCCGCGATCGTGCTGGTGTGCACGGCGTTCTTCCTGGTGGCGCTCCTCTTTGCTCCGCGGCGGGGGTTGGTTTGGGGCTGGCTGCGCGCCTCCGCCCGCTAGCAGGCAAGACAAGGTGTGAAGAACATCTCCCGTCTTCGGCGGGCCTATCGACGGTTCTATCGGTGGGCGACGCGGCGTCTCTACCATGAGTGGGCCGTCGCTTATGAAGCCGTGGCTTGGCTCGTCAGCCTGGGGCACTGGGATGGTTGGCGCAAGCAGGCATTGGATCACATCGTGGGAGCGCGCGTGCTGGAGATAGGATTCGGGACAGGGCGTCTCATGGCAGCTGCAGCGGAGCGAGGGTATGACGTTGTGGGCGTCGAGCCCTCTCGGGCGATGCAGAGGGTGGCAGCGCGAAGGCTGGGGCCAAACGCGGTAAGGGTGCCCAGGGTACGTGCCGTCGCGCAGGCGTTACCCTTCGTTGACGGCGCTTTCGACACTGCGCTCTCTACCTTCCCAACAGACTATGCTGTGGACCCGACGTGCCTTCTGGAGATTCGGCGTGTGCTGCGAACCAGGGTCTCCGAGCGCTATCAGGGAAGACTCGTGCTGACCGGAGTGGGCTTTCGCGCTCGAAACGCGTGGGTGCGAGCGCTTCTTGTCTTGGTCTTTGGCGGTTCCGACGGGGACCCCCTTGAGGAGTTCAGGCGGCTTGCTGAGGGCCTCGGCTTTGACGCCTCCGTGGTTGACGATGACCAGGGGGATGTCCGTGTGCCCGTCTTGGTTCTAGCGAAGGGCCCAATGGACTGTGCCCGCGCTGGTGCGGCGCGATCTGACGAGCCTGACTTGGTTTCGGGGAGGGCGGGATGACCAAACAGAAGGCGACACAGCCCAAAGATTCTGATGGGCAGCCACCTGACCTTCGAGCGCGTATGTCGGTGGGGGCCCGCATCCTTCATAAGTGGTCGGGTCACCGGCTGCTGCAGATACCCGCGACTTCTGGCGATCGTTACTGTGTTGTCCAGCTAGATGACTACGCGGCCCTACCGCGTCGCCGGTTCCCGTGGCATCCGCCTGTCAAGCTGCAGCTGCGAGCGCGTGTGTCAGCACCAGACCTACCGGGTACCTGGGGGTTCGGTTGGTGGAACGACCCGTTCAGCACACAGCTGGGGCTCGGCGGCGCAGCTAGGCGGCTACCAGCGATGCCGAACGCCACGTGGTTCTTCCACGCTTCGCCTCCGAACCACCTTGCCTTGTGCGACGACCATCCAGTTCGGGGCTTCTTGGCGGCTACTTTCGCTGCTCCGCGGGTGCCCTGGCCCTTGTTGGCGCTGGGGATGCCGGCGTTGCCGCTCTTGGCGTGGCCCCTGACAGCCCGGGTCTTAAGGCGCGCGGCCCGGCTGTTCGTGCGTGAGGACGCCCGGACGCTGGACGTCGATGCCGTCGAGTGGCACGATTACGAGCTGGCGTGGCATCCGAAACAGGTGCGCTTTTCCGTCGATGGTGAGGTGCGCTTCGCGACCCCTGTCGTGCCAAACAGCCCGCTGGGCTTGGTCATCTGGATTGACAATCAGTTCATGGCCTTTCCTCCGGACGGTCGACTTCGATTCGGTCACCTCGCGAATCCGGAAGCACAGCTTGAGGTGGACCAGATCTCGCTGCTGGAGACTAAGTAGTCTGATATCGGCGTTCTTTGACCGTAGGACGTGTGGAGAATGTCAACGGAAGTCTCAATAGCTGCATCTGCGACCGCCTGTGCCCATCCCAACCTCGCATTAGTGAAGTATTGGGGGCAACTCGACCCGGTGCTTAACCTACCGGCGAATAGCTCGATCTCTCTCAATCTCAGCGGCGCGATTACCAAGACGACGGTGCGGTTCGCGCGGGGCCTGGAATCGGACCAGGTCATGATCAATGGCGCGCCCCCACGGGCTGAGGCCCATCATCGCGTATGCGACCACCTCGACCGAGTCCGCACGCTGGCGGACATCAGCCTGCGGGCTGAGGTCGTCTCGACCAGTGATTTCCCGTCTGCCGTTGGCTTTGCCTCGTCATCGTCAGCTTTCGCAGCACTCTCCTTGGCCGCTGCGACGGCGGCAGGGTTGGATCTGGATGAGCGCGAGCTCTCGATTCTGGCCCGCAAGGGTTCTGGCTCGGCTTGCCGCTCTGTCCCAGACGGATTCGTGGAATGGGTCGCAGGAAGGGATGATCAGACTTCCTATGCGCGACAGTTGCTGCCAGGTGAGTATTGGGATCTTCATGTGATCACCGTGGTCTGGGAGACGGGGCAGAAGAGCGTCTCTTCAACTCAGGGCCATCGCGTAGCTCCCACGAGTCCCTTCTATTCGGCACGTCTGGAGAGGATCGGCAGTATCCTTGAGGCGGTACGTAGCGCGCTGATCGAGCGCGACTTTGCGACCTTGGGTATGACTGCCGAACGCGAGGCCATGTCACTCCACGCTGTGGCGATGACGTCACGGGTGAAGGAGATGCCATGGATGAGCGGCATCTATTACTTGAGTCCGCAGACGCTTGGGCTGATGTTGGCGGTACAGCGATGGCGTCGGAAGGGATTGCGAGTCTACTTCACGCTGGATGCCGGCCCTACCGTCCACCTCCTCTGCGAGGGGAGGGACGTCAACGCAGTTGTCGGGGCGGTCGAGGCTCACCTTCAGTCCGAGGCAGCTACCGGAGCTGATATCGTCCAGAGCACCCCAGGGCGGGGTGCCTGGCTATGCAACAAAGAAGGCGGCGCGATGGTCGCGCCGCCTTCCACATAACCGCGCTGAGCGGTCCGGGGCGAGCTAAATGACGGTGTTGTCGGGGATGACGGACCCCTTGGGCACCACAACGAGGCCGTCCTTAACCACGTAGGTATCCGTCTCCACATCGTCGGCGCCCTCGTGATTGCGGATGACGACATTTCGCCCAATGCGCACATTCTTGTCAAGGATGGTATTCTCGATCACGCTGCCCTCGCCAACGCCGATGTCGGGCAGACCCAGTTGGCGGTTCTCCTCCAGCTGAGCGATGGTCTCATAGTAATCGGCGCCCATCATAATCACCCGGTGTAGATGTGCGCCGGCACTGACGATGCTGCGCAGGCCGATGATGCTGTCCGCCACAGCCGCGTTGTCGATTCGGCAGCCAGGGGCAAGGACGACGCGCCGGATGCTGGAGTCGAGCACGCGGCTTCCAGATAAGTAGCGCGCGCGCGTATAGATCGGCCACTCCGCAGCGAAGAAGTCGAAGGGCGGGTTGGGGCCAGCCAGCGCGAGGTTGGCCTCATAGAAGGCCCGCATTGTCCCGATATCCTCCCAGTAGCCCTGGAAGGGATAGGCGAAGACCCGCATTCCCTTTTCTATAGCGGCCGGAATGATGTGTTTGCCGAAGTCTGAGCCGCTCTCCTCCCGCAGGAGCTCGACCATGGTCTGCGTCCGGAAGACGTAGATGCCCATCGATGCGAGGTAGGGGGTCTCCCCGTCAAGGCTTGCGAGGCCTTCCAGCTCATCTTCTGAGGGCTTCTCCACCCAGTCTGTAACGCGGCCGTCGGCATCGGCTTTGAGAATGCCCATTCGATGCGCCTCGTCTCGTCCGATCGGCTTCACGGCGATGGTGATGTCGGCGTCATGACTTTCGTGGAACTGGACGAACAATGAGTAGTCCATGCGGTACAGGTGATCACCGGCGAGGATGACGATATTGCGCGGCTCCGGCACCTGAAGCTGGAAGAGCTGTTTTCTCAGGGCATCGGCTGTGCCTTGGTACCAAGATTGGTTGCCCGGCGTCTGTTCGGCTGCCAAGATCCGAACCCATCCACCAGAGAAGTTATCGAACTGGTAGGTCCGGACAACGTGTCGATGCAGCGAGACCGAATTGAACTGCGTCAACACGTAGATGCGGTTGATCCCGGAGTTGATGCAGTTGCTCATTGGGATATCGATCAATCGGTAGTAGCCGGCTAGCGGCACGGCGGGTTTTGCCCGCAGCTTGGTGAGTGGATACAGACGCGTGCCGGCTCCGCCCCCCATGATCACGCCAAGCGTGTCTTTCATGAAACTTAGCATATGAACCTCCTTCGAAGCAGTTTCTGTCGTTCCTGTGCAGATGCACGAACAGGTGTTGCGCTATGATCCAGAACGGCAGTTCGTCCCTAGCCTATTGTTAGGATGAATACCCGCCTTGGTTAGGTCAATCTACCCAATGTCATTATAGCTAGCTGGGTGAAATCGCACAATGAAGGATAGGCATCTAAGGTGTGGGTGCCGAGAGGTGTTGATGCCCGGTGAAGCGCGGCGAGCACACGCGTGCCCGCCGCGCCCACGGCCGATGCGACCGTCTGACCGTCACCATCAACCTAATGCTAGGTTCTTGCCTTCTATGAGCTCTTCGTTTGTCCGGCGAAACCGGCAGGTTCTGCGTCTTTGACCAGCTGGTCGACCACACTGGTGAGCTCGGAGAAGTCGTCGTTCTCATAAGTCTCAATTGCACCCTGATCGCTCAGCGCAGACATCTCAGGATCGATTCCAATCTCGCCGAGGAAGCGGGTGTTGAAGGCTTCGGCCATAGCTTTTGTGTCGCCCTTGCCAAAGAGCGCGTACCGCTCACCACAGTGGGGGCACACGGTGTAGCTCATATTCTCAACCACGCCGATCAGCGGCGTGTCCAGATGACCCGCCATGTGAGCTGCCTTACGTACCACCATCCCCGCTAGGTCCTGGGGCGAAGTGACGAGGACAATGCCGGTTACCGGCAGGTTTTGCATGACCGTTAAGGCTGCATCTGAGGTGCCCGGAGGCATGTCCACGATCAGCGCATCGAGATCTCCCCAGAAGACATCGTTCCAGAACTGCTTAATGGCGCTGGCGATCATCGGCCCTCGCCAGATGACGGCTTGCTCCTCATCCTCTAGCATCAGGTTGATCGACATGATCTTGATTCCCATCGAGGTCTGAGGCGGCATGATGCCCAGCGGCGACATCGTCGGTGCCTGCTGGACGCCGAAGAGCTTGGGGATACTGGGCCCCGTGATATCTGAGTCCAGGACACCCACGCGCAGGCCCTGACGCCGCAGACCCACGGCCAGCATCGCGGCCACGGTTGACTTTCCAACGCCTCCCTTGCCGCTCATCACGGCGATGACCGTCTTAATCCGATTGAGATTGCCGGCAGGTAAGCCGGATCCTTGCTGCTGTCCCTGTCCGCGGAGCTTTTCCCGCATCCGCTCCCGCTCCTCCTCTGTCATCGAGGTCAGGACGATATCGACGCTAAGGTTGTCACTGAGGCTGTCCACAGCCTGCCCGGCATCGGCGGCGATCTGATCTCGCAGCGGGCAATTCGGTACGGTGAGGGCGATGGTGACTGTGACGTCATTACCTTCAATCTCTATCTCACGAACCATACCAAGTTCAACAATGCTCCTGCGCAGCTCCGGATCCATCACGTCTTGCAGAGCCTCACGCACCTGTTCCTTCGTTATCACGCGTTCCTCCTAACTATTCAAGATTTCCTTTTGTATGCAGTTGCTCGCTTGAGCACGCATAAGAAGCCCCCCACATAGGACAACCAAGCCCTGTGCAGGGGGCTGCCAATCACACGTTGGGTTATCGTCACACCAGGCTGCGCCAGCCTGAACCTACACTTTCTGGACGGAGACTGTCTCGGAAAAGTCTCTTTCTGGCGAGACCTCCTTCTCTGTGTCTCCGCCTTCCTGTAACAGTTCGGCTTGTTCTTCAGAGCCAGGCTTTACTTCCCAGATGCGATCCGGTTCAACGAGTCGATCGATATAGAGCACTCCGTTCACGTGATCGATCTCGTGCTGGAACACACGGGCCAGGAACCCTCGTGGACGAAGGCGGAACCGCTTGCCGTTCTCGTCGAGCCCACGGACGACGACCTCGCTGGCCCGCTCAACCTCACCAACGTAGCCGGGGACCGAGAGACAGCCCTCGATGCCGACCTCTGTATCCCGGGACTCCTTCACGATTTCCGGGTTCACAACCACGAAGAGCTCTCCGCTGCCCCAAACCTCCTCGTCTTCGGGCAGCTCGATCACGATGATGCGATCCAGTTCGCCAACCTGAACTGCAGCCAGGCCGATCCCGTCGGCCTTGTGCATCGTCTCTACCATATCCTCTATCAATTCCTGGGCCTCAGCCGTGATGCTCTGGACCGGTCTTGATCGCTCACGCAAACGCGGGTCTCCAACTGTGATGATTTCCCGCAAAGCCATAGTGCCTCCGATATGTATCCTACTCGTCTCAATCTACGTATTAAGAGCTACTATCATTCCGCTGACATTAGACACTGGTATCTCGATGGAGCTCGTCGTAGGTGGAGAACCAGTGCAGCAGCTCCTGTTGCCGGCGGTTTGCTTCCAACTGCCGCTGGCGCTGTCGATACTCGTACTGCCGATTAGAAATCGTCTGCTGGACCTCTTCTGGATTCCGCACGTACTGTAACTGGAACTTACCCTCGGTACCCGCGGTTTCGAATTGCACGTGACCGTAGCCAAAGATCCTGCCAAGTAGACTCGGGATCTCGTACCCCAAGTTCTGGATGCGATCTAGGCGCGCCTCGTGTCGGGATTCCTGCAGCAAGAGCGGACGACGCTCCACCAGGATGATATGGGTTAGAGTGAGTTCGAAGTAGTCGTTGCGCCAGTCCTCAATTAACCAGAGAAGGACGGAGAACAGAACCGCCTCTGCGAACAACCATATCAGCAACCACGAGGTGCGAATCACCGGTGCCGCTCCGCCTCCCTGCATTGTTAGGGTGGGAAGGAAAACAAGCGGTCCTCCGAAGGTCACAAGCAGGAAGACGATGGCCATGGGCACGTGTCGTATCAGACCGGGCACCCAATACCGCCGCCAGATGATGGTGCTTCCGCCCTCTGATGTCACCCGCGAGGCTGGAAAGAGGAACTGCAGGATGGACGTGAAAAAGAGGGCGGGAAGAAACCGCTCTCTCTGAGGCCGGATGGGTTCTGTCTGCTTCGAAGCCCCTTCCTCTCTCTCCGTCTCTTCCTCGTCACGCCCGTCCAGCTTCAGACGGCGGGCTAGGAGATCTCGAATCTCTCCCCGTGTTCGCAGGATATCGCGCGCTCTCGCGCGCCCCATCTGTTCTGAGATCAGTTCCCTTAAGTGGCCTGGATTTGGAACATAACTCATATCGATGTCCACCGTCTCACCAGCCGTCTGCAGCACGAGGTCGCCATAGTTCATGAGATTCGCAGTGAGGCTTGACTGTGCCTCATAGATGTCTTCGACATTGTCCAGGGAGGTCTCCTCGAGCTGAGTCGAGAGAGGCCAGACACGCTCGATGTGTGCCACACGCTGGGTGGTGACCACAAAGTAATCGTCGCGCCAGTTCATATACTGCCAGAAAATCCCCCCGAGAAGGAGTAACATAGGAATCGCTAGCAAGGCCGCTATGATGAGGAGGAAGGTGCTCTCACTCCTCAGCAGTGCGACCAAGACTGGCAGCAGGAGAAGCAGGATAAGGACAAGTGGAGCCGTCTGCCGAAAGAGCCTGGTCCAGTGTCGCTGCACGACAGCAACTACCCACTCATCGTCACGGAGCCAATCAAACTGACGGAGTCGCCGCCGTTGAGCTACTCTTTCAGAGATAGCCAGCTTCCGCTCCAGGTAGGGTCGTTCCTCAAGAAGATCATGGAGCTCCGCGCGGAGGATATACAGAACTCGCGCGTAGTCCTCTGCCGCAGCCGTGACGTCGTGGAAGTCTCCGACCAGGAGACCTGTCTCGCCAGCGGTATCGCCGGGACCCAATGTGTCCACGCGGTGGGAGATCCCTAGCGGGTCCACCTGCGTCAACCGGACGTTCCCGGAGAGTACATAGAAGAGGCGATCTGAGGTCTCACCTTGCCGAAATAGCCATTCCTCATGCTCAAAGTACTGCTCGTGGGTGATGCTCGCGATCTGATAGAGCTCTAGTTCGCCCACCCGATCGGTGAGCTTGCTGAAGAGCGAGATGCCTTTCAGTGTGTTAATCAATCGTTCGGGCTTGAGTGGACCCTCTAGGTATTCTCTGAGGTAGCTGCTCTTCTCATAGCCCTTGATCAAGTCACGAAAGGGAAGCTCAAGAACGCGGGTCTCCTCGATGGCCTCAACCGCCGTGCGTTCGAAGTCGCCCAGTTCAAGCGTGGCACGTCCGAGGATGGCCCCCGCGACCCTCTGTCCGAGCTCCCGAATCTGAGTTGTCGCGCCTTCGACAGTCTGCTTGATCCTGACTCGTCCTTCGAGGATGATGACCGTCTTGTCCGGGGCTTCGCTTTCCGTGAACATCTGTGCGCCGGCTGGGTAGGTCCGCTCTCGGACATGTGGCACCAGCCGGAGTAGTTCGCTCTCTCCCTCTTCGGGGAGGCTCCGGAATGCCGGTATTCTCTTCAGATGCGCCCGAACTTCACGGGGTTCCATACAATTGATTATACCATAATCTTCTTATTCTGCGGGCCGATTCGAGCGGCGTTCGCCGATGCCGAATGATGTTCGCTGACGGGGGGCGCACTAGCAGATCCCGACCGATTCAGTCTTGAACGCCATAGTGAGGATGCGAAGCTCATAGCAGGGCGTCACGGTAGATAGACAGCGTTTCACGAGCGGTCCTGGCCCAGGAGAAGCGGTGGGCTTGCCGACGGGCACTTGCCCTCAGCTCCGCGTGAAAGACATCATCGGTCAGAAGTTGGATCAGCGCACCGGCTATCCCTTCGACATCGTGTGGGGGTAACAGGACACCAGCATCGCCAACGACCTCGGGCAAGCTTGTCGTATTGCTTCCCACGACAGGCGTACCACATGAGATAGCTTCAAGGGCTGTGTAGCCGAAGCCTTCGTAGATTGAAGGGCAAAGGAATACCCGCGCCTCTCGATAGAGCGTGCGCTTCTGGCGCTCTGATACAAACCCGAGATACAGAATTGCCTCCTCGGGAATGTTGCTCTCTCGAGCCAGACGGCGCGGATCAGGGCTGAACTCCGTGTCAGACTCAGGTAGGCGCCCTGCCACAACAAGGGTGGCATCAGGGCATGCGCGGCGGACGATCGCAAAGGACTCTAATGCTCCGCGCAGATTCTTCCGCACATCGAACCCTCCCAGGTAGAGCACGTAATCGCGAGGAAGTCGCAGCTCAGTGCGGATCTCACCATCCTCCTTCTCTGGCTGATCGTTGTATTCGTCGCCGACGGCTAAAGGTACAACGTGGACCCGGTCTGAGGGTACAGTCAGGTGTTGAAGGATGTCGGCTCGAGAGGCCTCTGAGTCCGTGAGTATCATCGTGACCCGCGATGTCGTTGCCCTTACCAGGGCCGTATAGAGGCGGACCAGTGGGCCAC
Organism: Anaerolineae bacterium; assembly: GCA_049975205.1. Lineage (GTDB taxonomy): Bacteria > Chloroflexota > Anaerolineae > B4-G1 > SLSP01 > PWVB01. The sequence goes on from JBNGDL010000004.1 coordinate 51,537, forward strand.
CGCGATAGGCCGGCAGAATTAGGGGAATGATGTCGTGGACCGTGACAACATCTGGTACCGGTGAGGTTAAAGGCGCAGCCCAGTACGGCGTATGGAGCAGATCAGCGCCAAGTTGACGCGCTAGGCGGGGCATAAGCAGCTGTTCCCAGTGCAGTTTTCCAAGATTCGTGCGCGAAGTGAGGCAACCGAGGAGCTGAAGGCGGGAATTGCTGCTCGTCTCCTTCACTCCGTCTCGCTGTCGGAGAGGTAGAGCGACCGTCAACTCGATCTCGGGGTCGATGGCCTGAAGTCCTTCAGTCAGCCGCTGGACGTATTGGCCGCTACCAGTCTCTGGGCGATCCCAGAACCACCCATTGACGATGACGTGCATAGCCGTTTCTCCCCGGGAAGAAGCGAACGTCCGAAAACCACTCCGGCGTGCTCCAAAGACACTGGACGTGAGCACGCCGGTTGCTAAGCGAGGTTAACTGCTGGATTATTCCCGCAGATGGACGTTGACAGCTTGAGGTCCCCGATCTGTCGTCGTCAACTCATACCAGACCTGGGCGTTCTCACCGAAATTCGCCGGGTCACCCTCGATGTTGGTGCGGTGGAAAAACACATCGGTTCCATCCTTTTGGGTGATGAACCCGAAGTGTTTCTCATCGCTGTACCATTTCACGACACCGGCACGAAGTCCGGGTCCTGCTTCGATCTCTTCGCGGCAGTTGGGGCAGCGCTCTGGCTTCTCGGGCTCAAAGCCGAGTTCTTCTTGAAGCCTTTGTTCCTCGACGCGGTAGACGAACGTCTCTCCGCATTTTTCGCAAGTTAGTAGTTCATCGCGGTAGGGCATCTAATATCTCCAGTTGTGACTCTACTTGAAACGTCTTGACTCAACGGACACGGAACGTGCCGTGCCCAACATCATAACTATACGTCGAAACCCTAGTTTCGACAAGCTTCTCATTGAATAAAGGAGATCCTCATATTGATTTCTAACGAAGAGACGGTAAACTGAGCGCTATGAAGCGATTAAGGATGCATGGTGCACGTTGGGGAGTCGCGATCTTCACGACAATGGTGGTGCTAATCCTTCTGGGTCGAGGGGGGGCGCCGCCGCAGGATTTGGATGCTACACTCGATCGCGTTACCGTGGGGCAGACCTTCGATTTTGCCTCCTGGGAGATGGAAGCCCTGGCCCGAAAAACTGTGTATTACCTGCTGTCTCCCCAACGCTTCATGAGCGATGAGGAGCAGAGCCGCTTTGTGCTTGCGTATCTGGACGATATTCGCGAAGCACAGAGGCTGTCGCGCGAGATCGACCGCATCTACACGGATCCAGATATTGCAGATCCCGAGGTCGCGAGCCAGGCGCAACGGGATGCGTGGGAGGGGCTGCGGGCGAAGATGGCTAAGACTGCCCCGATCGCCGAAGCTATCCTTGAGTCACAGGTCAGCCACGTGCTCGCTGAAGGGGGGCTTAGCGCGTTCTTCTCTGTGCTGCCTCCTGTGAGGGGTGCGTTCACACCTCTGCCACAGATTCTCGTTGTCTCTCCTCGAGATAGGATCGAGAGCGTCTATCAACAGCAGCTGGAGGCAGGGTTGACGGCGGCGGAACAGACGGCTATCGAGGAGCAGACTATGCGTATGGCTCCCGACTACTCGGCCTACGTGACCAAGATTGGTGGGCTGGCTGCCTATCCGGCGATGTTGCTCGAGGTGGCTTCGATCGACTGGGTTACAGACGTCGTGGCCCACGAGTGGACACACCACTATCTGGCTTTCTATCCGCTGGGCTGGTACTACATGCGTAACGGGGAGACGCGCACGATCAACGAGACGACAGCTTCGCTCGTGGGGGAGTGGGCCGGCCAAGAGGTGCTTTTGCGATACTATGAGCCTCTACTGGCGTCGAACAAGGACCTGCCGAACCCCCTGAGGATGGAGCCAGACGGCGGTGAGGAGCGACCGCCCGACTTCGATTTCCGAGCTGAGATGCACAAAACGCGCGTGGTCGTCGATCAGCTCTTGACAGAGGGTAAGATCTCCGAAGCAGAGTCGTATATGGAGCGGCGGCGTGAGTTCTTTGTCGAGAATGGCTACCAGATTCGGCGTCTAAACCAGGCCTATTTTGCCTTTCACGGCGCTTATGCCAGCGCGCCTGGGGCAGCCGGTGAGGATCCCATCGGTCCCTTGGTGCGGCGGACCTGGGCTACAAGTGCTACCCCGGCTGCCTTCCTGCGAGAGATTGCGTCGATTACGACCCTACAGGAGCTGCGCACTCTGACGCAGCAGCTCGAACCTGGCACGTAAGCTGATCTCAACGCTTCTCGTCATGCCCACTCTAGAGACGGTGGCACGCCGATCTCATTGCTCTACCCTTTCGTTATGGTATAATCTCAACCGTTCCTGGAGAAATGAGGCTGAGGTAACGATTGTTTAACCCAATAGATGCGCTGCTGGGGCTCTTTTCGCTCGATATCGGGATTGATCTCGGGACGGCGAATACGTTGGTCTACGTGCGCGGGAAGGGTATTGTCAGCAACGAGCCTTCCTGGGTAGCGCGCGACCGACATAGTCGAAGAATCCTGGCTGTAGGCGCGGAAGCTAAGGAAATGGTGGGCAAGACGCCCGCCAATATCATCGCAATACGCCCCTTGCGCGATGGCGTCATCTCAGAGTTCGATGTTACTGAGGTGATGCTTCGCCATTTCATCAAGAAGGCGCACGAGCAGCTCCTGATCCCCTATCCACGGCCGAGGGTCGTCGTGGGTGTCCCCAGTGGTGTGACAGAAGTCGAGAAACGGGCTGTGCACGACGCCGCTTTGCAGGCAGGTGCTCGCGAAGCTTACCTCATCGAGGAGCCCATGGCGGCGGCTCTGGGCGCGGGGTTGCCCGTGACCGAACCCCAGGGGAGTATGATCGTGGATATCGGGGGTGGCACGACCGAGGTGGCAGTCTTCGCACTCAAGGGCATCGTTGTCAGTCGCAGCCTCCGGATCGCGGGGGACGAGCTAGATGAGGATATCGTGCAGTATGCGCGACAGAAGTATAACCTGGCCATCAGCGAGCGGATGGCTGAACGCATCAAGATCAACATTGGCTCCGCCTACCCGCTGCCTGAGGAGCGCACGATGGCGATGCGGGGGCGGAACCTGATCACCGGTCTCCCTGAGGAAATCGAGATCAGCAGTATCGAGATCCGTGAGGCGCTGGGTCGTTCGACGAACATCATCGTGGACCTCGTCCGAGATACCCTGGATGAAACCCCGCCGGAGTTGGTTTCCGATCTGATGGAAACCGGCATTTGCTTGGCGGGTGGTGGAGGGCAGTTGAAGGGCATGGCCGAACGGATCAGCGAGGAGACGCACATACGTGCGTGGGTAGCGCAGGACGCCCTGACGTGCGTAGCCCGCGGGGCAGGGATGGTCCTAGAGAACTTCAACGTACTGAGAGCGACGTTGGCCTCCGAAGACAACTGGCGACCTGGCGGTTCGGCGTCCTGGTAGAGGATGCCTTGACGGCTTGACAATGCCTGAAATGTGCGATTCCGTAGACGGGGAGACGGGTAAGAGCACAGAGGTTGCCTAATGCAACGCAATAGTGGTCCTTGGCTAGCCTGGATACTTCTCCTGCTGGCACTTCTCCTCCTCATCCTCAGTGAATCCGGTACGCTCGCGCCCCTTGAAGATGTCCTGAGCTTCATTGTCGCGCCTGTAGAGCGCGGTGTCTCGACCGTGGTCCGGAGCTTTGGTTTCTTGACCCGCTCAACGCGCGACGTTCGCGCGCTACAAAGGGAGGTCGAGGAGCTCCGCCAGGCCAACGATGCTCTCGTTCAAGAGAACTTCCGACTGCGTGAGTACCAGGCTGAGAACGAGGAGTTGAGACGTCAGCTTAACTTCCGGCAGGAGAATCCTACGCTTACCGTGGTCGGCGCCGATGTGGTCGAGCAGAGTTGCTCACTCTTTCCGTGCGCGGATGTCGTGGGTCAGGATGTCAACCCCTATCTTGGCTACTTGATAATCAACGTCGGCTCGCGCGACGGTGTGGCAGCCGGTATGCCGGTTGTGACGGGAGGGGCTGCGATGATTGGGCGGATTGTGCGCACCTCGCCCAACCTGAGCTACGTGCAGCTTATCAACGATCCTGACAGCCAGGTAGCAGCGATGCTGCAGGAATCTCGAGTCTCTGGTGTCCTGGAAGGCTCTGATGAAGGACGACTTCATATGACGCACATTCTGCCCGACGAGGAGGTCGCGGAAGGCGAGACGGTGATCACGTCCGCGATCGGTGGACTGCTGCCCCGGAACCTCATCCTGGGTCAGGTCGAAAGTGTCAGCTATCAGGAATCCGAGCTTTTTCAGACAGCCGTTGTTCGGGCCGCTGTCGATTTTCGTCATCTAGAAACGGTGTTGGTGATCACTGAGTTCCCCCAGCCTGACCTGCAGGAGTTGGAGGTCCCATGAGCCTCTACTATGGCATTCCCATCCTCCTGGTCGCGGCGGTGCTTCAGAGCTCGTGGCTGGAAGGGATTCGTGTGCTGGGCGGGCGCCCAGACTTGGTTCTGCTCCTGGCTGTGACCTGGTCGATCATCCGTGGGGCAGAAGAGGGGGCGCTGTGGGGCTTTGTTGGCGGCATCTTCTGTGACTTGCTTTCGGGGAGCGGGCTTGGCCTCTGGACGCTAACGCTGACGACTGTCGGGTTTCTGGCAGGGTTGCCCTGGGTTCATGCGCTGGGACCCACTGTCGTTCGGCTGGCGATGATGTCAGCGCTGGGGACCCTGACCGGACATCTCATCCTGCTGGTGACGATGACCCTGTTGGGATACGCTGTGGACATTGGTGAGGCGATTCAGACAGTCGCCGGCCCGGCCGCGCTCCTGAATTTCCTTCTGTCTCCGGTGGCCTTTACCTTCCTTGTCTGGTTCCACAAGCGGTCCGCGCGTCGGCTCGGAGGATTTGCTGCATGAGCCGCTGGTTAGGACTCTCCGGCCCTGGTGTGAACAGGCGCATTGTCGAAGACAACGATCGGGACGCCGATGGGTCATCACGCCCTTTCTGGGTGATCCGGTCACCTCGCGTAGCCCTTCTCGGCTGGGGGATTCTGCTGATCCTCGGACTCCTTCTCATTCGTCTCTGGCAGTTGCAGTTCCTTGAGGGCGGATCCTGGCGGGCGAGGGCAGAGCAGCAGCAGACTCGCTTGATTACGGTTAGCCCTCCTCGTGGCGTGATCTACGATCGCAACGGCGAGATTCTTGTGCGGAATGTGCCGGCCTACAACGTCACGGTTACGCCGGGGGAGCTGCCCGAGGACGAGGGACGACGCCGTGAGGTGTTGATGCGGCTCGCGCAGCTGCTCGAGGATGCTGAGTACAGCACCAGTGAGGGCTTGGATCGCCCCGAGTACCGGACCGAGATCAATGCCGTCGGTCGGGTCTATTTTCCGCCCTTCGGCAAGGTTCCGGAGCCGGGTCTTGTGGAGATGGTCGAAGAGGTGGAGCATCTGGTACCTTTCGCACCGATTGTGGTGAGTGAGAATGTGGACCGGGACCTCGCTCTGTTGATTGCCCAGGAAGGCAGCGCGACTATGCCGGGGGTCGGTATCGAGGTGATCTCTCGCCGGCGGTACACGTACGGCGAGCTTCTCTCGCAGGTCCTAGGTTTTCTAGGGCCCATTCCGGCGGAGCGTGTCGAGGAGTATGAACAGAAGGGGTATAATCCCAGCGTAGACCGGATAGGCTACGCTGGGGTCGAGGCGCAGCTTGAGGAGTCCATGCGCGGTATCCCCGGTCGCAGGTTGGTTGAGAAGGATGTCCTGGATCAGGAGTTGGGCGTCCTGAGTGAGACGGCGCCTATCCCGGGTGACAACGTCTATCTCACCATCGATACTCAGCTTCAAGATATTGCGGAGGAGGCTCTGCGCCAAGGTCTGGCAGAGGTAGGCTCGTCCCGGGGAGCTGTCGTCCTCTTGGATCCCCGAGATGGTCAGGTCCTCGCGATGGTTAGCTTGCCGACCTATGACAATAACATGTTCAGTCGACGGTTGGACGAGGATGAGTATGAGCGTCTGCTAAATGATCCTCATCGACCGTTTATTAACCACGTCATCGCCGATCAGGTTCCGCCCGGCTCGATCTTCAAGATCGTGCCGGCTACGGCAGCGCTTCAAGAGGGCGTCATCAATCGCTTTACGACCATTAACGGCCCGGGACGGATCCTGCTTCCCAATAAGTTCGCCCCTGACGACCCTAGCCTGGCCCAACCTTTCTATTGCTGGATTTATCTTCAGGAAGGCCACGGTCACGGTCCGATGAATGTCGTGGATGCCTTGGCCCAGTCGTGCGACATATTTTTCTACGAAGTGGGTGGAGGATTTGAGGATACGAACTTCGAGGGCCTGGGCGTCGACCGTCTTGCTGCATACGCGCAGGTGTTTGGGCTCGGTGCGCCGACCGGCTTGGATCTGCCCGGTGAGGCGGCGGGACTGGTGCCCACACCGCGATGGAAGCGGGAGCGCTATCAGGAGACGTGGACGACGGGCAATACCTATAACCTGTCGATCGGCCAGGGCGATCTTCTCGTGACGCCGTTGCAGATGGCTAATGCGCTGGCGGTTGTGGCAAATGGCGGCACCCTCTACCAGCCTCAGGTGATCCATCACGTGGAGGATGCCGGTGGCCAGATCATCCAGCCCTTTACCCCGGTTGTGAGCCAGACACTGGAAATCGACCAACAGGTCTGGGAGGTTGTTCGAGAGGGGCTCGACCTGGCGGTGTCTGAGACGGGAACCGGTAGCCGTGCCTTACTCGAAGACCTGGAGGTCAACCTGGCAGGCAAGACCGGGACGGCCGAGTACTGCGATGATATTGCTCTGAAAGCTGGACGCTGTGACGTGGCTGAGGGCGAGACGTTGCCAACCCATGCATGGTTCATGGCCTATGGCCCCACTGAGGCCCCTGAGATCGTGGCCGTGGCCTGGATCTACGATGGGGGTGAGGGCTCAGTGACCGCAGCGCCCGTCGTGAAGGAGATATTGGATTTCTACTTCCGTCGGCAGATGGGCCTACTTGGCGTGGAGGAGGCCGTGCCTGAGACAGAGGGAATCGACGAGTCCGTAGCCCCTGAGGCGAGCGTGCCTACCCCTGTTGAGCCAACGGCGGTTCCTCAGCCTTAGGTTTGTCGGCCGTCGACTCTGTCCACTAGGGGGCCTCGAATGTCGTCCAGGTCTTCTGACACGAACGGTTCGTTATCTCCCTGGTTTCCCTGGCTCGGCGCTGGGCTGGGGGGCGCCGTATGGGGTGCCGGCGCTGCGCGTGCGCTCGCCCACGATGCCTACTGTTCGTTCTGCTACGAATGGGCTGGTGTCCTGCTGGGGGCAGCCTTGGGAGCGCTCCTTGCGGTTGTTGGCTGCTGGCTCCTGCAACGACAGATTCCTGCAATACGCGTGCGACCGCTCTGGTTCCTGCCTCTCTACCTCCCGCTCCTTGATGTCCTCAGCGCGGGATACCAGCCGTGGCGAGCTTGGGTTCTTCTTGTGGGCGGCCTCTTCGGCGTATGGATCGCAGTCACTGACCTGACCAGGTTGCAAGGTCTAGGTCTGGCCTTTCTGCTTCCCCTGGTGGTCTATCTACCCGATATCTCTCCCTACGTTGGGCGGGCGGATACCTTTGAGTTTCAGGTCATTGGACCCCAGCTAGGCGTTGCACACCCAAGTGGCTACCCTCTCTACACTCTGGTCTGTAAGGCATTCTCACTGCTCCCTGTGGGGACGATGGCCTGGCGGATCAATCTCTCTTCCGCTATCTTCGCTGCTCTGGCATCCGCCTTTCTCTTTCTCGCCTTGGACGTGAAACCGCCGAAAGGACGACTAGACCGACCGCTTGCGCTGGGCGCTGCGCTGATGCTGAGTTTCTCGCCTACTCTCTGGTCCCGCGCCATCGAGGCCGAGGTCTACGCCCTTAACGCAGCGCTGGTCGCCATTGGCCTTTGGCTCGCGGTTCGCTGGCACGGCGGTCAAATCCAGACGGCTCGAGCGTGGCCGGCCTTAGCCTTCCTTGTCGGCTTGGCAATCGCCTCTCACATTACCCTGGGCGCCCTAGCATTGGTTGCAGCCTCAGGCCTGCTCGTTCCCCGCCTGCGCCCCGACAGAAGGGCGTGGCTGCTGGCGCTTGGGCTGGGGGTTCTTGGGGTCTCGCTCTATGCCTACATACCGCTGCGCTGGCCTGCTGTCACGGATGGCGAGTTTATGTCATTGGACCAGTTCTGGCGCTTTGTGACCAACGCCGATTCTGGCGGCGCCCTCCGGCCGCTGGCCTTCTATCAGGACCCTACACGATGGCACCTAGTGGGCCGTTTGCTGCTGAACCAGGTGGGTTGGCCTGGGCTGGTGCTGGCAGCCATCGGGCTTTTCGCTCTTGGACGAGCTTACCCCGCGCTCAATCTCGGCCTGCTGTCAGCCGCAGCCGCTTGGGTCTGGTTCAACCTAAGTTTCTACGTGGCTGACCCGGATTATTCCGCTTTCCTGATCCCGGCTCATACCCTGGTTCTCTTCTATCTAGGGTGGGGGGCGAGATCCTTGTCCAGGCGGCTGCAGACGCCCGCCCTGCCGTTGGGAACTGCGATCATTGTGTTGATGCTGCTGATAAGCCTCAATCAGATCTGGCGTACCGGACCGGAGATCGATACGATCCGTCAGGGGCGCGCCGATGAGGCCTGGGCGCGCTATGCATTGCAGCAGCCCCTAAGCACCGATGCAACGGTACTCGCCGATAGCGAGAAGTTCCCGCCACTCTACTACCTCCAGCAGGTGGAGGGGATTCGGACGGACCTGGAGCTGGTAACGCTGTTCAGTGAGGCGCAATATCGCGAGGCGTTGGAGGCGCGACTTGCGGCGGGACAGGCTGTCTATTTGGCCAGATACTTGCCGGGAGTCGAGGGCTACGGTGTGAGCTCTGTCGGTCCGCTGGTCGGCGTCGGACCTCGTGGAGCCCCCGCCGTGGACGGCTCGGACGGAATACGCTTTGGCGATGCTTTGATGTTGGTCGGCAGTACGCTTGAGGCCGACCCTCTCGGCCGGCCAATGCACCACCTCACCCTGAGCTGGTATGCAAAAGCCCCGATGGAGGACGACATCGATATCAGGTTCCGGCTGCTGGATGCTGCAGACGGCGCGACCCTCTGGGAGATGAATGGGGGGCGACCGGTGAACGGCTACGCGAGCTCGTTGGCATGGGAGGCCGGGGACCAGGTCCGTGACTACCATGTCCTCGAATGGCCGGCGTGGATTCCGGGGGGAGTATATGCTCTGGAGGTAGGGGTCTTTCCTCACTTTGGGAGCGAAGGCCTCCCCGTCGATCGGACAGCAGAGGTCTGGCACCGCGTTGATCGTGTGACGCTGCGCGACCAAGGGTTTGAACCCCTCTCACGACGACATAGGATCCTTGCAGGACCGTACCTTTGGCTAGTCGGCAGTCAGATGCCCACCGAGGTCTCCGCCGGTTCTCCCTTCGATGTGGATCTGGCCTGGGTGTGCCGGCGTCCGTTGACGACGACGCCCTATCCAGAGTTGGTCTGGCGCTTGATGGATGGCACCTCAGTGGATGTGCAGGCTCTTCGTCCTCTAGGCATTGGAAGCGGTTCGGTGTTGTGTCGCGCTGGCCCGACATCCGTGATTCGCCGTCACGCGATAACCGCCCCTGACCAGCCAGGCCGCTACCGGCTCGAGGTGCGTTGGCCTGACCCAGAGGACACAACACGGCAGGCGCGCTGCACCTGGCTGGGTCGTCCTCGAACTCAGTGCTCAATCGGCGCCGTGACGGTGGTCCCCGCCACCCAGGGGTTGGCGAATTTCCAGGACAAGATTCTCCTTGTCGATGCTGCCTTCAATGCTGAGAATATCCCAGCAGGGGGGCCACTTAGAGTTCACCTCACGTGGCGCTCGCTTCAGGAGTTGGACAAGGACTACACAGTCTTCGTGCAGGTGGTGGGACCAGACGGCAAGCTCTACGGTCAGGTGGATGGCTGGCCCGTGCAGGGCGCCCGCCCGACCAGCGGTTGGCGACCCGGCGAACAGATTGAGGATCCCTATGAGTTCTACGTCGACGCCGGCGGCCCGCCTGGTGAGTACCGGGTCATTGCGGGGTTCTACCTACTGGCTGATATGTCCCGTCTGCCCATTGTGGATCCCGCAGGTCGCGAGGTGGGAGACTTCTACGAGCTTGGCACGTTTGAAGTACGCTGAGGGACCGCCGCCTTTGGCGTGCGGGTCTAGTCTGGGCTCCGATCAGAATGCGGGGTGCTGTTAGTCAGGGTCCGTGGGCAGGAAACGGTTGGTGAAGGCCTCTTCGACGTTCACAGATTTGGCGATCGCCTCATACGTGAGCAGTGAGTTCAGCAACTCCTCCCATTGCTCTACCGTCTGCCAGCCGATGCCATACTGGTCCGTAAGGGCGCTACGAGCTTCCTCGAGCTCCGTATCGAGCATGTACCTCATATGCGCAGGATCCGCTTCCTCGCCGGCGTACTGCAGCACGATCTCGACAGCCTCTTCGCGGTGGGTGTCAGCATAGGCGATGCCACGAAGGGCTGCGCTCATGAACCGTGCCAAGGACTCCGGATCGCGGTCGATGACGTCCTCCGTTGTCACGTAGGCCAGCCCTAGGGTCGGCACGCCGTAGTCAGCGGCGTTCCACATCCGGAGCTCAAAGCCCCATTCGCGGAGCGTGTAAGGCTCGTTGGCCGTGTAGACGGGATAAACGTCGACCAGGCCCTCAGCCAGGATCCGTGGGTCAAAGCCCACGTTGATCAACTCGACGTCGTCCTCGGTGAGCCCGGCGACATCGAGAAGCGCTAGGAGATCCGGGGGCGGCGTCCCCTTGAACCCAATGCGGTGTCCCCTCCAATCCTCAAGCGTCTCGATCCCGCTGTCGGCCAGGGCGACAAAGGCCTGTTGGCCACGCTGACCGATTAACCCTATCGATACCAAGGGAAGGCCCGGTTCTGCGCGCCGTTTCAGCAGGACGGCGGCATCCTGAGTCGTAACCTGCACTTTGCCCGCGACCAATAGCTGCAGGTGCTCTCCCCCACCGCCTGAGTGCTGTATCTCCACGCTGAGGTTTTCCTCATCAAAGAAGCCCTTCTCTTGGGCGACATAGACGCCGACGAAAGGGAGGTCGGCCTGCGGTTTGTAGCCAGCCATGAAGACCAGCGTGTCCTCCTGTCCGGAGATTCCCGGCTGGCAAGCCGTGATGAGGCATAAGATGGCGATCGCTGAGCAGACCAGCGCAGAGCGCATTCGTGTTTTCATGGCAACTCCCTTGCTGATCTCCCCGTCACCTAATCCCAGAAGATCAGGCGATCTTCCAGTGCCGTAATGACACCGTAGAGGCCAATGCCAGTGACCGCCGAGCAAAAGACGGCCGCGAAAAGGGAAGGCATGTTGAGGTTCGTGTAGGCCAACCACATTGTCCGCCCAAGCCCGCTGGAGGCGCCTGCCCACTCCGCAACGACGGCGCCAACCAGAGAGAGGGGACCGACGACCTTGAGCGCCGCAAAGATGTAGGGGAGGGCCGACGGTAATCTCGCATGCTGGAAGAGCTCCCATTGGCTGGCGCTCAGGGAGTGAAAAAGGGCAAGCACAGCCGGATCCACGGCATGGAGCCCTGCATGGACGTTGACGAGGACTGGGAAGAAGGTCATCAGCGCGGTCACGATCACCTTTGGCAGCGGGCCAAAGCCGAACCATATGATCAGCAGGGGCACGACGGCGACAATGGGCGTCGCTTTCACCAGGATCGCCAGGGCAAGGATGCCCCGCTCCAGGCTGGCCCAGAAGGTGATGGCGATGGCCACCAAAGTGCCGACGGTAATGCCCAACCCCAGGCCGCCTAACGCCTCGAGGAGCGTTACCAACGTGGCTTGAAGGTAGCGCGCGGCACCAGTCCACAACGTCTTCGCCACTAGGGACGGTGCTGGCAGTAGATAGGGTGGGACATCCGCTAACTGCACCACGGTCTCCCATCCGGCGAGGACCACCCCCACGATAAGGACGACGGAGAGGACGTCGATGATGAGGCCGCGACTCGCTCCGCGCCCGGTACGGGGTGCGCTAGCACCGCGAGCTCTCTCCCGCGCTGGATCGGTGCTCATTCGCGCAGAAGCTCCCGGAGCCGTCGGATGATACTTGCCATCTGAGGCGTCGTCTCATCCCTTGGATAGGGGAGATCGATGGTCACGACGCCGCGAATCTTCCCCGGGCTAGGTGTCATGACGATGACCCGGTTCGCCATACGCGCCGCCTCTATGATGTTGTGGGTTACCCAGAGGACTGTAGGCCGGAAAGTCCGCCACAGTTGGAGGACTTCCTCGGTCAGGAGCTCGCGTGTGAGTTCATCCAATGCCGCAAAGGGTTCATCCATCAGCCAGACCGGAGCACCGGTGGCTAGAGCGCGCGCCAGAGCAACACGCTGCTGCATCCCGCCCGAAAGCGTAGTTGGATAAGCTGTCGCGAACTCTGAGAGGCCGACCATCTCCAGCAGCGATGCTGGATCTGGGGCTGTCTGCTGGTAGCGTCGGTTCACCACGCGGGGCAGGGCTACGTTGTCGGCGACGCGTTTCCACGGCAACAGTGCGGGGTTCTGTGCCATCCACGCGATCTTCTTCCGCTCGCGCGCCCACGTTGGGGACCGTCCGTCGAGACGCACAGAACCAGAACTCGGCCAGACCTGGTCGGCTACCAGCCGCAGGAGCGTTGACTTCCCACAGCCGCTGGGGCCGATGAAACTGACGAATTCACCCGACTCTACAACCAAGCTTGTGGGTGCCAGCGCCGCCAGCGGCTGCTCTCCGTCCGTGAACGTCTTCGAAACGGCTTCCAGTGTGACTTGCATAGGTGTCGTGCCTGTTGTGCTCCCGACCTTGGATCCTGTCCAGTCTGAGTTCAGTATAGGAAGAGGCAAAGGCGTGTCAATCACGGCAAACATCGTCGGTCGGCCTGGAAGCCCCAGCCTCCGCAAGCTTGCTGGAAGATCGGAGTGTGCTAGAATGGACCTCCGTACGCTTTTCAGACATTCCGTACGGAGGGAGAATTCATGATTGACCAGACCAAGGAGTGGCACGCGCTTGGCGTGCAGGAGACACTCGATGCACTCCAGACCGATGGTCAGGCTGGCCTGACCTCGGAACAAGCCAAGCAGCGTTTGGGCGAATACGGCCCGAACGAACTTGAGGAAAAACCCCCGCCCACCTTCTGGGAACGCCTTTGGAACCAACTGACTGAATTCGTTGTCATCATTCTTTTGGTCTCGGCGGTTGTCTCAGCCGTGCTGGGCGATTACATCGAGGCTGCCGCCATTATGGCAATTGTTGTCCTCAACTCAGCCATCGGTGTGATTCAGGAGAGCAAGGCAGAGGAGGCTCTTGCGGCTCTAAAGCGGATGGCCGCTCCTGATGCTCAGGTGATCCGCAACGGGCATCGTGTCACGGTGCCGGCCCGCGAGCTTGTGCCCGGCGACATTGTGCTGCTTGAGGCCGGTAGTATCGTGCCCGCAGACCTCCGGCTCACGCAGACCATGAATCTGAAGATGGAGGAGGCGTCTTTGACGGGAGAATCGGTCCCGGTCAACAAGTACGCGGACCACACTCTGCCGAAGGACGCCGGGATCGGGGATCGGCATAACATGGCCTTCATGAGCACCGTCGTCACCTATGGACGCGGTCAGGGTGTGGTGATTGCCACAGGCATGAAGACCGAGATTGGCAAGATCGCCGAGATGATTCAGTCGGTTGAAGAAGAGGATACACCGCTCCAGAAGAAACTTGATCAGCTGGGCAAAACACTGGGGACCGCCAGCTTGGCCACGTGCGGTCTGGTTTTAGTGGTCGGCTTGGTGAGGCCGATCATTGTCGGCCAGGGTGTGCCGACCTGGCTTGAGGTCAAGGAGCTCTTTATCCTCGCAGTCAGCCTCGCCATTGCTGCGGTTCCGGAAGGGTTGCCGGCAGTTGTGACGATCTGCCTTGCGCTTGGTATGCAGGAGATGGTCAAACGACATGCCCTAATCCGAAGTCTGCCGGCCGTTGAGACGTTGGGCTCCGCGATGGTGATTTGCTCCGACAAGACGGGGACGCTGACGCAGAATCAGATGACGGCCGTTCGCATTTGGGCTGATGGTAGGGAGTACGCGGTTTCTGGGCGCGGCTACGGCCCCGTGGGACACTTTGAGCTCGATGGCCAGAAAGCGGATCTTGGGGATCACGCGACGCTGCGCGCCACGCTCTGGGGCGGGACGCTCTGTAACGATGCCATCCTGGAGCAGGATGGGAGTGATGGATCAGAGTACCGCATGGTAGGCGATCCTACCGAGGGCGCGATGGTCGTGGCTGCTGCCAAGGCAGGATACTGGCGTGAGAGGCTAGAGCAGGAGTTCCCTCGAGTCAACGAGATCCCCTTTGACGCCGAGCGCAAGCGGATGACGACGATCCACAGTTTGAACGGGGTTGACGCCGAGCACTTGAGTCCGGTTCGCCCTCAGGGTTCAGGCGAAAGCTATGTCGCCATCGTCAAGGGCGCGCCAGATCTAGTGCTTGACCGGTGTTCGCAGCTTCAGACGGACAGCGGACCTGTGACGATGACGTCGGAGACAAAGGAGCGGATCCTGACGGCCAATGGTGCCATGGCCTCGCAAGCGCTACGAGTCCTGGCCGTGGCCTATCGACCTCTGGACGAAGTACCGGAAGAGCCGAAACCCGATCAGATCGAGCGGGACCTCGTCTTTGTAGGCCTCGAGGGGATGATCGATCCCGCTCGTCCAGAGGTGTTGCCAGCCGTCAGAAAGGCCCAAGGTGCTGGGCTGCGCACTATCATGGTTACCGGTGACTACGCAGCGACGGCTGCCGCCATTGCTGATGAGATCGGCATTCTCCGTCCTGGTCATGAGACGATTTCGGGTGCTGAACTCGAGGCGATGAGTGACGAGGAACTGCACGAGCGAATCGATCGCGTCGATGTGTTCGCGCGCGTGGCGCCACATCACAAGATGCGCATCGTGGCCGCCTTGCGCGATCGCAACAATGTGGTGGCGATGACGGGGGACGGCGTGAATGACGCGCCGGCCCTTAAGCAGGCCGATATCGGCGTTGCAATGGGAATCACCGGCACCGATGTCACGAAGCAGACCGCTGATATGGTGCTAACCGATGATAACTATGTCTCAATCGTCAGCGCCATCGAACAGGGCCGCATTATCTACTCCAACATCCGGAAGTTCGTCTACTTCCTGATCTCGTGTAACGTGGCGGAGATTATGATCTTGTTCCTCTCGACGCTCTTCGGCTGGGAGGCCCCACTGACCGCGATCCAGTTGCTCTGGCTCAACCTACTGAGCGATGGGGCACCCGCGTTAGCACTGGGGTTGGAGAAGGGTGATCCTGACATTATGGACCGTCCGCCACGCCCGCCTGATGAGCCGGTGATCAACAAGGACATGACGATTGGCGTGGTCGTTCAGACGATTGCCATCACCGCTGCCGTTTTGACTGCCTATTGGCTGGGGAGGAGCTACTTCGCAGACCGGGCTGGTGCTGATCCCCTTCAGACTGCCGAGACCATGGCTTTCGTCACGCTGGTCATGTCCGAGCTTCTGCGAGCTTACACGTCCCGCTCTGAGCGCTATCCGCTGTTCAAGTTGGGTGTCTTTTCTAACAAGTATATGCAGTACGCCGTTGGCTTCTCCGTAGCGCTGCTCTTCATCGTCATTTATGTGCCGATCGAGGCGATCGGAAATATCTTTAACACCGTACCTCTGAACCTCGAGGAATGGGCTGCTATCGCGCCCCTGATCCTGGTTCCAGCTGTCTTCGCTGAGTTGCAGAAGGTCTTCCTTTACAGATCACGGTGACGTGGACGTGAACAGATAGCGTCTGTTCTGGCTCGACATAAGAGGGGCGGCACCTGCGGGTGCCGCCCCTTCGTCAATGCAAACCTATGCCAACTTGGATGTCGCGATTTTGTCTGGTAGGGGGCTAGGTCTCCGGTGAGAACGTATAGCCGACGCCTGGTACCGTGATCACATACTGAGGGTGGCTGGGATCCGGCTCCATCTTGGCACGCAGCCGTCGCACGAGTCCGCGCACCAGGTCGCGTTCCCCTTCACCGCTGTAGCCCCAGACCTGCTCGACCAGCACCTCTGTCGGAAGTACCTGTTCCTTATGGATTAGCAGGGTGTAGAGGAGCCGGAACTCCAACTGTGTCAACCGCCTGGGACTGCGCCCACCCACCACGACGGTCCTCGTTGCTGGATCCAACTCCACATCCTGTGCGCTCAAGGTAGGGAGTGTGAAGAAGGGCAAGTTGGCTGAGCGACGCAATAACGCACGGATCTGGGCGATCAACAGCCGCGCGCTGTAGGGGCGCTGCATGACGGCGTCGGCTCCTGATTCCAGGGTGACGGCGTGAGTCGACTCATCTAGGGGTTCGGACACGACCATCAGCGGCACCTGGCTCTGGGCACGGATGGTCTTGACGCTGGGAAGGGGCGACCCTTCTGTCGTGACCAGCAGGATCAGGTTGATGGGGTTTTCCTCTTCTTGAGGCATAGGGTTGGGGACCTCGCGAGAGCGGGTCACGTTTACCCCGGCTCTCTGTAAGACAACAGAAAGCACGGCGGTTTCGTCCGGGTCCTGAGAGATGAGCAGCGCTCGCATTGTCTGACCGATTCCGAAAGCACCTATTCCTGACGAGGGATCACGCGGATGGTCACAAGCTCCGATTCCGCCTTGTTGCCGGCTGCATCATAGACCACGACGCGGAAGCGGTATTGCCCTGGCGACTGCAAGGTCCAGTTCACGTTGAACGGCGCTATCGTCCGTACTGCGAAGGGCTCCTCGCTCTCATTTTGGTAGAACTCCACACGGTCGATGGCATAGACGTCATTGACCTCTGCGTTGATGTTGACCCACTCGTCGAAGCCGTACTCGAACTCGGAGCCAGCAAGCGGATAGGTCAGATCCACTTTCGGCGGCGTGTTGTCCACAATTAGCTGGATCGAGGCTTGTCGGACCTGTTGATCCTGTCCTATCACTTGAAGCTGAAGCGTGTGGACGCCGTCCGGCAGCCCCGTCGTGTCGAAGTTCTCGAGGAGGTTGTTGTCGACCTGATTGTGGTGGTCGGGTCCGATCGGGGTCCACCCCGTCGGATTCACGCCCTCGCCGAAGACGAGCCGGTAGAAGGCAATGTCGCCCCGCGCGTTGCCTATGATGGGCACGACGCCGCCTACGTGCGAGTAGGTGGTGGGGGAGACGATGGCCACCTCGGCCTGCGACTGATTGGGTCCGTAGACAGTGTCGTATTCGGTCGGTGGTTGGTAGAGCGATCTCTGCTCCTCGGGAAGGCTCGCGATCCAGTCTTGAGCTTCAGGTGGCAGCATCACGTAGACGCGGTCCTCGATCTTATCCGGGGGCGTGTAGATCGTGGCAAGTTTGTTTGTCTCACGGTTGACCTTGTAGAGCTGATGCAAGGTGTCGGTCTCCGTAGGCTCTGTGCCTGGGATCATCAACTCCGTCCGAGTGGGACAATGGTCGTTGGGCTTGAGGCCCGAGACTGAACACACAGTGACCTCGACTAGGCCACCCGGATTGTTGAAGGAGAGGATGGGCTTGTCCCTGTGCGCGTACTCCATCACGGCGTGCCATATATAAGAGGCCCCCCGCGAGCCCGGGGTGTTGATCATATAATCGTCGCCGTCCTTGTTTCCCTGCCAGACGCCCACTACATACTGCGGCGTGTAGCCGACCGTCCAGTTGTCACTGAAGTTGTTGGTGGTTCCCGTCTTGGCGGCTGCCGGGCGCTCGTTGGATAGCTCGAGCGCATTCGGTGTACCAAATGCCGGCGCTCGGGCTCGCCGATCAGAGAGGATATTGGTGATCAGATAAGCCAGCCGGGGCTCCAGGATCTGCCGTGATTCCGGCTGATTCACCTGGTAGAGCACCTTTCCATTGCGGTCCTCGACCCGCAGGATCGCGATAGGATCAAGCTCCCGGAAGTTGGGTCGTTGCTCTTCCTCCGGCACCGGCACGCCATACATCGTGCCGTTGTTAGCGAAGACGCCGAAAGCATAGGTCTCATCGATAAGCTTAACCTCTCCACCGCCCAGGGTCAGGCTCAAACCGTAGTGCTGCAACCCCTTATCGAGTGTTGTGATCCCCATCCGGTGGGCTGTGCGCAAAACGTTGTCGATACCCGCGATGGACATCGCCTCGACGGCCGGGATGTTCAGAGAACGGGCCAAGGCATCCCGAAGTGACACAGGGCCGTGGTAGTTCCGGCTGTAGTTCTCCGGGACATAGGGAGCCATACCCGGCCCCTGATCGAAGGCTTTGCGTACGTCGAGGAACATATGAGCGGCATTGTGGCCTTGGGAAAGGAGCGTTACATAGGTGAAGGGTTTGAAGGACGAGCCAGGCTGCCGAAGGCCGTCGGCAGCGACGTTGAACTTACCATCGATCTCGTCGTCCCAGTAATTAGCGCTGCCGACCATCGCCAGAATCTCACCTGTGGTGGGACGGATGGCCACGACCGCCGAGTTCTTCACGTTGAAATCCTGGCCTACGCGACTTGCCGGGACGTCCGGCAGGAACTGCGCGGCCTCGCAACCTCGCGCAATAGCTTCGGGAATCACAGTCGCCGGGTCCTCGCCTTGCTCTATTCTCAGGTAGGTTTGGACGACGCATTGAGCTTGCTCGTTAAGGTCTAGGTCTAGGGTGGTATAGGCGCGCAACCCGCCGCCAGCGACGATCTCCGGCCCAAACATCTCCTCCAGTTCCCGACGCACGTACATCGCAAAATGGGGAGCCTGGATGTCATAGCGCGCCTCCGACTCGGCAAGCTGCCAGGACTCAGCTTCTGCCTCTCTCGCCTGCTCGGTTGTGATGCATCCTTCCTCGACCATTCGCTGTAGTACCAGGCTCTTGCGTTCCAGAGCGTCCTCGGGCGCGTCAAAAGGGTTAAGCAGAGGGTACTGTGGCAAGGCGATCAGCGTCGCGGCTTCAGAGAGCGTAAGCTCCTCGGCTGACTTGCCGAAGTAGGCGCGTGAAGCGGCGTCGATCCCATAGGCGAGATTCCCGTAGAAGATTGTGTTGAGGTACCATTCGAGGATCGTCTCCTTGTCATACAGCCGGGTCAACTCGATTGAGATCAGGACCTCCTTGATCTTACGAGCGTAGCTTATCTCGAATCGCTCCTCAAGAGGTATCACGGACCATTTCACAACCTGCTGTGTGATGGACGAACCACCCTGAACATCGTCCCCCTGGAGATTGGAGACGAAGGCGCGGGTGATACCCCGAATGTTGAAGCCTGGGTTACTCCAGAAAGTTCTGTCCTCCATCGCTACCGTGCCGCAGACGACGTACTCGGCCATGTCCGACAGGGAAACCCAGTTTCGGTCTCCTGCGTTGGGATCGATGACCTCGTAGATCAACTCCGGGTCGCGGGTGCCATCCCCATTAGTGTCGGATCCCCAGGCATAGATCTTCGTAGTCTCGAAGGTCTGCACACTCGCTTGTTCTACCTCCTCAGGGGTGGGGAGGCCTTCGGTGATCATCGTATAGGCGCCTGCGGCCCCGCCAACGGTCATCCCTACGAAGAGCACGGATACAAGCACGGAAATCAGCACAAGCAACCCAAGTAGCCGCACGATCAGGCTCAGACCCGTTCGACTCTGTTTTCGCTTGCGTTCTCGATCAAGCACAATCAACGTCCGAATAACTGGAATCGGTGTGCGTCTTGTCGTCATAGTGTTGTTTACCTCTGACTCGATCGTCGGGGCTCTCCCAGACGTCAGGCATGCTCGGATCTCGGCAGGTCAAGACGGCATCCTAAGAGGCACCGTCCATCCTGGCGCCGAGGGCTATTATGCCCCGCTATCGCGGATTGACAAGGATAGAGCTAACGCGCCGACCAGGCGCAGCCATAGGCTGGCGCCGGAGCGGTCAGCAGCAGCTCGGCTCGCCGCAAATACTCTGGAATAAACCTCGGTTTCTCTACATATTTGGTAGAGCGCTGCTTGACGAATTCCCATTATCCATTAGAATGGACGTCAAAGTGGAAAAGGGCAGTACGGGAACCTATGTTTGAATCATTGACCGAAAAGCTACAGGACATCTTCGACCGCCTGGGCAAGCGCGGTGTGTTGCGTGAGGAAGATGTCAAAGCCGTGTTGCGAGAGATCCGGCTGGCGCTGCTGGAGGCTGACGTCAACTATAAGGTCGTCAAGGACTTCACAGCGCGCGTCCGGGAAAAAGCGGTGGGTGAGCAAGTCTCCCGCGCTCTCAATCCGGCCCAACAAGTCGTCAAGATTGTCCATGAGGAGCTGGTTGAGACCCTGGGCGAGCCGGGCCGCTTGTCATTCAAGGGTCGGCCTCCGTATATCCTGATGCTCGTTGGGCTTCAGGGCTCGGGCAAGACGACGATGGTGGCGAAGCTGGCCCTGCACTTGCGTTCCCAAGGGCATTTTCCACTGATGGTTGCTGCCGACATCTACCGGCCTGCCGCTATCACGCAGCTAGAGGTGTTGGGACGGCAGATCGATATCCCAGTCTATAGCGAGGGGGTGGATGCTCACCCGCCCGACATCTGTGCTCATAGCCTGGAGGATGCGCGGAGCCGAGGCTCCGATGTAGTGATCCTCGATACCGCGGGTCGGCTCCAGATCGATGATGCGATGATGGCGGAGCTTGCGGCGATTCGGGATCGGGTGCACCCGACGGAGATCCTCTTGGTCGCTGATGCTATGACCGGTCAGGAAGCCGTTAACATCGCTCAGGGCTTCCACGAACGGGTCGGGCTCACCGGTCTGATCTTGACAAAGGTGGATGGCGACGCACGGGGTGGCGCCGCGATCAGTATGCGATCCGTCACCGGGGTCCCCATCAAGTTTCTGGGGACTGGTGAGAAGGTCAACGCTCTGGAACCCTTCCATCCGGAGCGGTTGGCTTCACGCATTCTGGGTATGGGGGATGTGCTCACCCTCATTGAGCGGGCCGAGGCCTCGTTTGATGCCGATCAAGCCAAGCAGATGGAGAAGAAGCTGCGCAAAGGGGAGTTCGACCTTGAGGACTTCCTTCAGCAGTTGCGTCAGGTACGGAAAATGGGCCCACTCCAGGATGTCCTCAATATGATTCCCGGTATGGGAAACGCTCTGCGCGACGTGGAGATTGACCAACGCCAGACGGAGGAGAGCCTGAAAGCAGTGGAGGCCATCATCCTCTCTATGACGCCAGAGGAGCGAGGCAACCCAAGGATCCTGAACGCCAGTCGGAAGCGACGCGTAGCTGCGGGAAGCGGCACAACGGTTCAGCAGATAAACCAACTGCTCTCACAGCATCGGCAGATGCAACGGGTTATCAAGAGCCTCAACCAGGGCAAGATGAGAGGTCTGCCCAGTCTGTTCCGATAACCGCCATTGCAGAGCGTGCAGTTCGTGTCACCGTTGGATGTATGACGGCGTGGGTGAGGCAGTCAAGACGAAAGCTCTCGACTGCCTAGAGTTATGAATAAGTCCTAAAAACGGACACCAGAAGAACAAGAAATTCGAACTTGATACAGGAGGCTTATGCTTAGGATAAGATTACGTCGGGTCGGGGCGAAGAAGCAACCGAGCTACCGGATTGTGGTTGCGGAGCGCTCTGCCCCCAGAGACGGCAGGTTCGTCGAGGCGATTGGCTTTTACAATCCCCGGACGGAGCCTGAAACGGTGAGAATTGACGAAGAACGCGCCCTGCACTGGTTGTCGGTGGGCGCGCAGCCTAGTGACAGTGTTGCTCGGATTTTCCGAACGCACGGCACGATGGCTCGGTTTGAGCGGCTTCGAGCCGGTGAGTCCCTGGACTCTCTGATCGCAGAAGCCCAGGCTGAAGTTGAGGAAGCCGAGGCCGACGTCGAGGCTGAGGTGGTAGAGGAAGTTTCGCCCCCAGAGGCTGCTGTGCTCGAGGAGGAAGCCGAGGTCGCTGAGGCGCCTGAGGCTGAGGAAGAGGCAGCCCCTGAAGAGGTGGCGCCTGAAGAGGCGGCGACCGAAGAGGTAGCTCCTGAAGAGGAGGCGTCAACGACTGAGGAGCAAGAGACCGAGTCTGAGGAGACCGAGGAGCCGGAAGAAGCATAAGTCAGGGTTTGTAGTCCGTCGTTTTGCGCCTATGACATAAGCCATCCCTTGGCAGGAGTGTCGTTGCGGATACGATGATGCTCCAATCCTTCTCAGGCTTTGCCAGCTCACAGAGCGAGCTTTGTGGATCGACTTCACACAGTGCCATAATGTGTTGCTCGTCCCGTCCATGTCTTTTTCTTTCACTTGCCTAAGGAGGTGGCGCGATGTCGACGGTCAAGGACCTAGTGGAATATATCGTCAAAGCGTTGGCGGATAAGCCCGATTCCGTGAGCTTGTCAGAGATCGAAGGGGAAACGTCGATCGTTCTTGAGCTCCGAGTTGCTCCTGAGGATATGGGGCGGATGATCGGGCGAGGTGGTCGTACGATTAATGCGATGCGGTCGCTTGCCCGGGTCTTGGGCGCCAAGATGGGCAAGAAAGTCACCTTGGAGATTGTCTAGATATGGCCGGAAGGGCCTATGGTAGCTTTAGATCGAGGCTCAGGAATGCGAAACAGGCAGCCTGAGCCTCGTTATTTGGCAATAGGACGTGTCTTGCGCCCCCACGGGATCCGCGGAGAGGTAAGGATGGAGCTCCTGACCGATCATCCCGAACACTTGGCTGCGCTGGATGAAGTCTACCTCGGTCGAACGAAAGAACGCCACGAGGTAGAGAACGTGCGTCTGCATCAGGGGGTCGCGTTGCTCCAGCTCAGCGGCTATGAGGATCGGAATGCTGCTGAGGAGCTGCGCGGCGAGCTCGTGTATGTCAGCTTTGAGGATGCGGTGCCGCTCGAGCAGGATGAGTATTACGAGTTCCAGGTGGAGGGTCTCACAGTTGTGTCTGAAGAGGGGCAGCCCTTGGGGGAGGTTGTCGAAGTTCTCACCGCTCCCGGCGCTAACGATATCTTCGTCGTTCGTGGTCCTTTGGGCGAGATTCTCATTCCTGCCATCGAGGACGTTGTCACCGAGCTTGATCTCGAGGGTGGCCGGATGGTCGTTCATCTGCTGCCTGGTCTGTTGGACTCCTAGTAAGCTCCATCCGCGTTGCGGAACGTACTAGATCGCGTACCGTCTAGCTCCTTCATCGCTCTGTAGTCCCCGCTCTAGAGGAGGCGGTAATGGATGAGGATCTGCGTTACTGGCTCGGCTTCAACCTCGTTCGTGGGATCGGCCCCGTTCGTCTCAAGGCCCTTATTGATGAGTTCGGTGATTTGAAGTCTGCCTGGGAAGCGCCGAGGGCGGCGCTCGACCGGGTCAGGCTTCCCCAACGCGCACTGAGCAACTTGATGGAGGTTCGCCGTCAAGCAGATCTCGACCGTCTCCTCGCTCGCATTGAGCGATTAGGCGTGCACGTCCTGACCTGGGATAGCCCAGACTATCCGTCGCTGTTGACCCAGCTGCCGGATGCGCCCCCGGTGCTCTTCGTCCGAGGTGAGATCACCCCCGGCGACGAGTGGTCCGTCGCCATCGTGGGAACTCGGAAGGCCTCCGTCTACGGTCGGGAGGTTGCTAGGCGGCTCGCTGGGGAGCTGGCGCAGAATGGTGTGACGATTGTCAGTGGCCTAGCGCGGGGAATCGATGGGATTGCCCATCGGGCTGCATTGGAGGCCGGCGGGCGCACCCTGGCCGTGTTGGGCTCGGGGGTTGACGTCATCTATCCTGCCGAACATCGAAAACTCGCCGATGCCATCTCCAGGAACGGTGCCGTCGTCAGCGACTATCCTATGGGTACCAAGCCGGAGGGGGTGAATTTCCCTCCGCGGAACCGGATCATCAGCGGGCTTAGCCTCGGGGTGATTGTTGTGGAGGCAAGCCTGCGCAGCGGCGCCCTGATCACAGCGGACTTCGCCCTCGATCAAGGGCGGGAGGTCTTTGCCGTGCCAGGAAGCATCCTTAGCCCAGGTTCTGAGGGCTGCAATCGACTGATTCGCGATGGCGCGCACATTGTTACAGAGGCCCGCGACGTCCTCGAGGTTCTCCATCTCGAGCAGATATCTGAGAAGCAAGCCGCGCGCCAGGTGTTACCGGAGAGCCCGACTGAAGCGGCGATCTACGCGCACTTGTCCGCAGAGCCACGCCATCTGGATGATCTGGCGCGGAAGTCAGGCATTCCGGTGGAGGTCGTGAGCAGTACGCTGGTGATGATGGAGCTCAAGGGCATGGTTCGCCAGGTGAGTGGACTGCAGTATGTGCGTGTGGCTGAGTCTGGGATTACGTATACAACCGAGGCCCCTCGTGGAGATGGAGCCGACCACACGTGAGTGAGGTCTCGGAGAAGGAGGAAAGATGAGCGGGAATCTCTATGCCGTCATCATGGCGGGCGGGGGCGGGACGCGCCTGTGGCCGATGAGCCGACAGCGACACCCCAAGCAGATCCTGCGCCTGGTGGGCAAGCGCACGCTCTTCGAGGCCTCTGTGGATCGGCTCCTACCGTTGCTCCCTCTGAAGCGCGTCTTCGTCGTCACGGCGTCGGAGCAGGTAGCCGCACTGGCGGCACAGTATCCCGAGTTGCCGCGGGAGAACTTCATCATAGAGCCTATGGGACGCGGCACGGCCTCCTGCATCGGCCTAGCTGCGCTCCATCTGCACCGGATCGATCGTGACGGCGTCATGGCTGTCCTTACGGCGGATCATCACGTAGAGGATGTCGAGGGCTTCCGAACCTGCATTACGGCGGCGCGTGCTGTGGCGGATCAGGGGTACTTAGTCACGCTTGGTATAACGCCGACCTACCCTGCTACCGGCTATGGCTACATCCGACAGGGGCAGCGTCTGGGCAGCGTGGACGGTCTTGACTATCACGAAGTCGCGGCATTTGTTGAGAAGCCCGAGCTCGACCGCGCTCGTGACTTCCTGAAGCATGGTGGATACTCCTGGAACAGTGGCATGTTTGTGTGGCGGACCGCGAGGATTCTGGAGGAAGTGGCACGTTGGATGCCCGAGCTGTGGAGCACGCTCGAGGAACTCGACGCCGCCATGGACTCGGGTGCTTATCAGGCCAGGCTCTCTGAGCTCTGGCCGGCGCTGCACAAGGAGACGATCGACTATGGCATCATGGAACGGGCCGATCGCGTAGCCGTGATCCCGGTCGAGATCGGGTGGTCGGATATCGGGAGCTGGGCGTCGGTTATGAGCGCTCTGGAAGACGACGCTGCGGGTAACGTGCTTGTGGGTGAGGTGATGGATTTGGAGACCGAGGAGACGATGGTGATCTCATCGGCGGGCCGTCTAGTGGTGACGATCGGCCTGCGCGACTTGATCGTCGTGGACACCCCGGATGCACTCTTGATCACCAAGAGGGAGCTATCCCAGCGTGTCAAAGAGGTGGTGCAGCGCTTGCGCGCCGAGGACCGCGCCGATCTCCTCTAGGATTGCCGTTTGCCCAAGCCTTGACAGCCATGGGCACTTCCGTTATGATTCATCGCAGTGAAGCGTTGGTTGATCGCAGGGCTCCCGGAAGTGGCGGTATCGCTTCCGGGTCTGTTTGTCTTTAGAGAAAGACGCGCTCTCGGTAGGTAGTGTGGATCGGGTCTTGATTAGGAAGGTATATGGCTGAACAACAGCGAAGGGCTGAACAACAGCAGATGATGGCTTATTGTGTCAAGTGTAGGGAAAAACGGGAGATGGTCGACCCAACTCCCGTCTTTACCAAGCGGGGGCAGCCGGCAACGCAGGGACACTGCGCGGAGTGCGGCACCAAGATGTTCCGCATGGGTGAGACGCCGATGCATG
Source organism: Anaerolineae bacterium (assembly GCA_049975205.1). Taxonomy (GTDB): domain Bacteria; phylum Chloroflexota; class Anaerolineae; order B4-G1; family SLSP01; genus PWVB01. The sequence goes on from JBNGDL010000004.1 coordinate 77,382, forward strand.
CGGGTATGGAGCCGCCGCCCAAACCGGAACCGCCGAAACCCACGGGCAAGCTCGTCATTGTTGAGTCGCCGACCAAGGCTCGAACCGTTGGACGCTTCCTGGGGAAGGGCTACAAGGTAAAGGCTTCGGTTGGGCATATTCGCGATCTTCTGCGCTCGAAACTCTCCGTGGATGTGGAGAACGATTTCGAGCCCAGATACAGGGTCCCCAACGAGAAGCGCGATGTTGTCAAGGAGCTTTCCGCGGCGGTTGAGAACGCCGCCGAGGTCTACTTGGCCACGGACCTCGATCGAGAGGGTGAGGCGATTGCTTGGCATCTCTCCGAGGTGCTGGACCTGACCGAGGAGCAGACGCGCCGGGTTGTCTTTCACGAGATCACGAAGGCAGCGATTGGGGAGGCCTTCGCACATCCCCGATCCATCAATATGGATCTTGTCGATGCCCAGCAGGCTCGGCGGATCCTGGATCGACTCGTCGGCTATAAGCTGAGCCCGCTGCTGTGGCGGAAGGTGCGCAGCCGCCTCTCCGCTGGTCGGGTGCAGTCCGTAGCCCTTCGCCTCGTCGTCGAGCGAGAGCGCGAGATCGAGGCCTTCGAGCCCGAGGAGTATTGGACCATCGATGCGGAGTTAGCTCCGCAGGAATCGGCGAAGCAGAAAGAACGCGCGATCTTTACCGCGCGCCTGGTTCGCATCCGTGGTGAGGATGTCGAACTCAAGGGTGAAGGTGATGTCACACCGATCCTGCGCGATCTGGAGAAGGCGCTCTATGAGGTGTCGAAGGTCCGAGAGGGGACGCGAAGGCGGTATCCCTCGGCGCCCTACACCACCAGCGCCATGCAGCAGGAGGCCTCGAGCAAGCTCAGATTCTCCGCCAGAAAGACGATGCAGCTGGCGCAGCAGCTCTATGAAGGTATCGACCTCGGGGAGGGAAACACCGAGGGGCTCATCACCTATATGCGCACCGACAGCACGAATGTCTCAGAGCAGGCTCAGGCTGAGACGCGCGCCTATGTCACGAAGGAGTACGGAGCGGAGTTTCTCCCCTCCGAGCCTCCCATCTACAAAACGAAGTCCAAGATGGCTCAGGAGGCCCATGAGGCGATTCGACCAACGAGTGTCCTTCGCACGCCAGATGAGATCAAGACGTACTTGAGTCGGGACCAATACCGCCTCTACGACCTGATCTGGCGTCGGTTTGTCGCCAGTCAGATGAAGCCTGCGCTCTACGATACTATCAGTGTGGAGATCTTAGCGGGTACTGAGCAGGACAAGCCCTACCTCTTCAGGGCCTCGGGATCGACGCTGCGCTTTGCCGGGTTCCTCGTGGTCTACGAGGAGACGCGCTCGGAGGACGAGGAAGAGGAGCAGGTGCAGCAGATTCCGCCGCTGGCTGCGGAGGATTTGCTCGACCTTATCAAGCTCTTGCCGGAACAGCATTTCACACAACCACCACCGCGATACAGCGACGCGACCTTGATCCGGGATCTCGAGGAGTATGGGATCGGACGACCGTCGACCTATGCGAGCATCCTATCCACCTTGCGGCAGCGCGGATACGTCAACCGGCGTCGACGACGACTCGAGCCGACAGAGACAGGGATTCTGGTTAATGATCTGCTGGTGGAGAACTTCCCGGATTTCATCAATGTCGATTTCACGGCTGAGATGGAGTCGGAGCTGGATGAAGTCGCCACCGGTGATCGCGACTGGGTCGCCGTGATGCACGAATTCTACGGTCCCTTTGAGAAGGCGCTGAAGGAGGCGGAGAAGGCCATTCCCAAGATCGAGCAGGTGGAGTATGTCGGACGCGAATGTCCCAAGTGTGAAGATGGGCAGCTCGTGGTCCGTTGGGGACGCTATGGCAAGTTCATCGGCTGCACGAACTTCCCGAAGTGTCGGTATACCGAACCGTGGCTCGAGAAGATTGGGGTCAAATGCCCCGACTGCGAAGATGGGGAGATTGTGCTGCGCCGCACCAAGCGGGGGCGACCGTTCTACGGGTGCTCGAACTGGCCCGACTGCGAGTTCACATCGTGGAAGCGACCGCTTCGGACGCCATGCCCTCACTGCGGTGGCCTGCTCGTCGAGGATAAGAAGGATACCGCCAAATGCCTGAGTTGCCAGACCATCTTTCCGCTTGACGAGGTAGAAGCGGAGGAGGACGAGGAGAAGGTGCCAATCAGCTCCTGATCCCCCACTGCATCAGGCATAACCTGCTTTCGGCTTTCGGACGCTCACAAGCCACACGGTCACTTAAGGCCGTGTGGCTTTCTGATGTGCGAGCGCGCTCAGTGTGATTGTTGGTTTGGTCTGTGTGTGGGATGCTATAATTGGGTCGTAATGATAGTGGCGTTTCGGGCAGCACCTAGAAAGGTGGGAACCTATGCGTAAGAGCGTGAGACTACTAGTGTTGGTTGCAGCTGTGCTGATCGCCGCCGGCGTCCTCGTGTATGTGAGGCTGAATCGAGCCGGCTATCTCCCTGTGCATACGACAGTGACCGCTGAGTTGCCGGCAACTGCGGTCCCTTTGCCTGAGGGTTCGTCCGAAGAGGTGGATACACCAGCGCCGACGTCGACCTCGACGCCGCAACCCACCACCCAGGTGCCGACGTCAACGACGGCTCCTGAGGCTGCGACCCCCACAACGGAGGCAACCGTCGAGAGCCGCCCGACCCGGGTGGTGCCGCCGCCGGAAACCGTGGTGGTACCCGAAGGCTTCGGGGTATCGGTCTTCGCTGAGGGTCTTTCGGATCCCCGGATGATGACGGTCGGTCCTGATGGCGAGGTCTACGTCGCAGAACGGGGTGCCGGGCGCATCATCCGTCTGCCTGATCGCGACGACGATGGTGTCTTCGATGGTATCGAGGTCGTTGCAGACGAGCTCTCCCAACCGAGTAGTCTGGCTTTTCACAGGGACGGCTCGCTCTATGTCGGTGAGACCCGTCGTGTGGTGAGGCTCGTCCTCGGTGGAGAGCCGCCACGCGCAGATGGCGTCGAAGTGGTTGTGGACGGGTTGCCTAGCGGTGGTCACAACACGCGCACGGTGCTTTTTAGTCCCGACTGGGAGTGGCTCTATGTCTCTGTAGGCTCCTCCTGTAACGTCTGCATCGAGGAGGATTCGCGTCGTGCTACCATCCTCAGATATCGCCCCGATGGCAGCGAAGCGTCGGTCTATGCAACGGGGCTTCGCAACGCTGTGGGCATCACCTTCAGGCCTGGGACGGACGAGCTTTGGGCGACCAATAACGGGCGTGACTGGCTGGGTGACGATCAACCACCTGAGACGGTCTACGTTGTTGAGCAGGGGGATGATGCCGGCTGGCCAAGGTGCCATAGTGGTCGCATCGTCGACCCTGACTACGGCAGCCCTGGCGACTGCGAAGGCGTCCTTGATCCGGCAGTCGAGATGCAGGCGCACTCGGCGCCCCTGGGGTTGGGCTTTTATGCCGGGGACGTCTTTCCAGAGGACTATCACGGTGATCTCTTTGTGGCCTTTCACGGTTCGTGGAACCGGGAGGAACCTACCGGCTACAAAGTGGTGCGTATTCCCGTCGAAGACGGCGTTGCAGGGGGGGTCATGGACTTCGCCGTCGGGTGGCTGCGCCCGGATGACTCAAACTGGGGGCGCCCGGTGGATGTCGTGACGGCGAGAGATGGCAGCCTCTTGGTCTCCGATGACGGCGGCGGGCGTATTTACCGCATCTTCTATGCCGGACCGTAACCCATTGGGTGTGAAAAGTTGAAACATGGTATAATCAGGACGGTGGCGGCGCCGCGCCAACGGACTTCGGTAGCCTTGTAACATCCAGGGAGGCATCCATGACTTCGTATGACTGGTTGCTTGTTTTTCTCGGTGGCGGTCTAGTTGTCTTCTTCGCGTATCAGCGGTTGGTGCGCGGGCTCTTGTCTTTGGTGGCGATTTGGTCGGCGACCCTGGTTAGCGCCGCTTTGTATCGCGAGACAACGTTTCGCCTGCAGGCCATCACTGGTGAGAATCCCGTCCTGGCACGAGGGGTCGTATTCGATGCTCTCTTGGTGATCTTCTTTGTCGGCGGGTTTATCCTGATTCGGCTGGCCTTTCCTGTGACCAAGCTGCCCAACATCGGCTTTCTGGACAACCTGCTGGGGCTGTTCTTGGGTGTCATCATTGCCATGATCCTGGTCACATTGCTCGTCAACAGCATGGGGGTTATGGTTGAGGAGAGGTGGGAGGCTGATGAAGAGGCTTGGGCGCGACTTAGATACACGTATCTGAGTTCGGGGCTCAGACCTTACACGATTCAGGTGCTCAGCGCCTACGGTTGGCTTTTCGTGCCCTTTTTCCGAGGGCTGCCGCCGGTGTTGATGCCCCAGTAGGGTTGGGCGTCGGATCGTGAGGTAGGCCAGGCTGGAAGACTTGAGCGGTTCTGCTCCCAGTCGTCATAAGAGCGGAACCGATTCTTTGTGGGAGTTTGAATGAATCGTCATTGGGTGACATTGGAGTTTCCAGAAATACGCCGACGTCTTGCACGTGAGGCCGACTTTTCCGGTGGGGAGGCACTGGCGCTTTCCCTGGAGCCGTCTTTTGACATCCGCGAAGTCCAGGAATCGCTGGCGCTGACCAGCGAGGCTCGTGCCCTGATCGACGCGCGTCCCGATTTTGCGTTGGGTGGCGTGCGTGACATCCGGTCCCTGGCTGAGCAGGCACGCCACGGCGTCACGTTGCAATCCAGCGAGTTTCTTGAGGTGCGCGCTACGCTTATCGGTGCGGAGCGGGTGCGAAGGATCTTGACCCGTCTTGAGGGGCCGTTCCCCGGACTTGCCGACATCGCCTGGCGCATTGAGGCCCTGCCGGGCCTGTCTGAAGCGATTAACCGGGTGCTTGACGACCGTGGAGAGGTCCGCGACAGTGCCTCTGAGGAGCTGGCCCGTATTCGCCGAGAGCTGCGGGTGACCCAGGATCGCGTTCAGGACAAGCTGCGCCGGTTGATTAGCTCCCCCGAGGTCGCGCCCTATCTTCAGGAGAGTCTCATCACGCGGCGGGAGGGTCGGTTCGTTATTCCTGTCCAGACTGATTTCAAGGGCCACATCCAAGGCATCGTGCATGATCGCTCATCGAGCGGGGCTACGCTCTTTATGGAGCCTGCTGGTATCGTGGAGTTTAACAATGCGCTGCGTGAGCTCAAACTGGAAGAGGAGCAGGAGGTCATCCGCCTTCTGCGCGCCTTGACGGCTCAGGTAGGCCGGGTGGCAGATGAGATCAGCCATACGTTGGACGCGTTAGCAGAGCTGGATCTGTTGATGGCAAAGGCTCGATACGCGTCACTTCTGCATGCAACGGCGCCCAAGGTTATGCCTGTGGAGCAGGACCCTCCGGAGCCGGAGGACGGTAATCTACATCCTGGGACCATTGTGCACTTGAAGGGTGCGCGGCATCCCTTGATCGATCCGGAGTTGGTCGTTCCCGTGAACATCGATGTGGCGGACGACACACACGTCCTCGTCATCACGGGTCCCAATACGGGAGGAAAGACGGTAACGCTCAAGACGGTTGGGCTGCTGACGCTGATGACCCTTGCGGGGATGCACATCCCTGTTGATAAGGGATCGGAGGTGTCGTGCTTCAGCGGGATCTTTGCGGATATCGGCGATGAGCAGTCGATCGAGCAGAATCTCTCCACATTCTCCTCTCACCTGAATAACATCCTCTCCTTTCTAGATCAAGCGGACCATCGATCGTTGGTTCTGCTGGACGAGCTCGGCGCTGGGACAGATCCGGCAGAGGGATCCGCATTGGCGCGAGCTCTCTTGGAAGCTTTCCGCCAACGCCGTTGTACCGTTTTCGTCGCCACGCACTATCCGGAGCTCAAGCTGTACGCCCACAACGTAGAAGGGGTGCGCAATGCTTCGATGGAGTTCGATGTCGAGACCCTAGCGCCTACGTACAAGCTAACGATTGGACTCCCCGGACGGTCGAATGCTTTTGCTATCGCTCGTCGGTTGGGTATGCCGGATGACATTGTAGAGCATGCTCAAGGCATGATATCCGGCGAGGAGCTTCGTGCTGAGGATATGCTCACCGATCTGCACAACCTGCGAATCCAGGAGGTTGAGGCACGCGACGCCGCCCGGAAGCTCGAGCGGGAGGTGGCTGCCCTCCGGGAGGACCTCAGAGAGAGACTGGCGAAGATCGAGCGGGAGCGGCGGGAGATACTTCGGAAGGCAGAAGAGACTGCGACAAATGAGGTCTCGGCGCTGCGGGATGAACTGCGCTCGTTGCGCACCAAGATGATGTTGACGCCGATGGCCGGATCGCCTTCAGCGCTGGATGAAGTCGAGGAGGAGCTGGAGGGTGTCAAGATCAGCATGACGCGGCCGGAACCTCTGATCGAGGAAGCGCCAGCCGAAACCGGCGATGTCGTGGGTCGACCTTTGAAGGAGGGCGACACGGTGAAGCTTCTATCCGTCGGGATTGAGGGCACTGTTCTCGAGGCTGATGATGAGGAGGTCACGGTTCAGACGGGTTCGATTCGGACACGGGTTCCCAAGGAGGATGTCTCCCTGGTTGGTGTGGCAGAATCTTCTAAGCCTCGCTCGTCAGGCATCTCGTTGCCGTCTCGTCCGGCGTCTCCTGGCGTTCAGATCGATCTACGCGGGCAGACGGCCGACGAGGCGCTTCATAACCTCGAGCGCTACCTTGATGAGGCCGCGATGGCCGGGCTGCCATGGGTGCGCATCGTCCACGGCAAAGGCACCGGGAAGCTACGTCGTGAGGTGAGGCATTATGTGGGATCCCATCCTCTGGTCACGTCGTACGATACTGCCCCCCTGAATGAAGGAGGCGAGGGCGCTACGGTAGTGAAGCTGGTACAAGCAGGCTAAGCGGGGTCAGGAACACATTCGGCTGTTGCATCACGTGCCGTCAGCTCTCAAGACAAAGGGCCTGGCATCTTGCCAGGCCCAATTCCATGATATCTTGGTCTTGATCTACAGCTAGGTTGTCTTAGCAGCGCTCTCAGACTTAGTCGACTCCGACGAGGCGTCGGACTTGCTCTTCTCCGGTGTGCTGTCCGTGTCCTCTTTACGACTCCCCGGTATCGCCGTGGGCGACTTGGAACGGCTGTCAGTCACGTAGAAGCCGGAGCCTTTGAAGATGATGCCCGCGGGTTGGATCAATCGCACGACAGCTCCACCGCAATCTGGGCATATCTTCACAGGATCATCGCTGAAGCTCTGGCGGCGCTCAAAGCGCAACCCACATTTCTGACATTCGTATTCGTAGAGTGGCATGCTGCTTACCTCCCAAGGCTAACCTCCACATTATACGACGTTTGCTCGGGTTGACAAGATTTCGATGATCTGATCACGAAGCGCTGTCTGCCAGATAACGGTTGATCTCAGAGAAGACCTCGTCAAACATCTCAAGGGTCAGCCGCCCTGTCTGTGTGTTCTGTCGGCTGGGGTGATAGGAGACCATCAGCCGCGGCAGCGGCTTGGGTAGCTCTACACTCAGACCGTGCTGGAAGCGATATTTGGGAAGGTCATATCCCTGCGCGTCGCAGAGCGCGAGATACCCATCAAAGGCTATGCGTCCCAGTGCCAGCACGATCTCAAGACTCGATAATAAGGAGATCTCGCGAACAAGGAATTGGCGACAGGTCGCGATCTCTTCCTTCGTGGGCCGGTTCTTGGGGGGCACGCACCGAGTGACGGCAGTCACAAAGGTGTCGTGGAGGAGCAGGCCGTCGCGGCGATGCTCTGAGGTTGGTTGATTTGCGAGACCCGCCCTGAACAGGGCGCCATAGAGTGTCTCCCCGGAGCTGTCGCCGGTGAACATCCGTCCCGTGCGATTCGAGCCGTGCGCTCCTGGTGCCAACCCTAGGATCAGAAGCTGAGCTTGCTGATCCCCGAATCCGGGGACGGGCCGTCCCCAGTAGTCCCAGTCTTGATAGGCGCGCCGTTTGGTCTGCGCCACCTCCTCGCGCCACGCCACTAACCTGGGACAGCGACGGCACGCGATGATGTCCTGCTCTAGCTTCTTCCACGAATCTTGCGCAGCGTCTTCTGTTCGGGCCAAGAATGCCTCCAATCCAAGTTACCTAGATGCTTTCAGCATGCTGTTAATGACTGCCTGAGCTTCTTCGTACCGACGGAAAGCCTGCTCAGCTTCACGAAATGCTCGTGTATGGGCATAGCGTCGGCCGTTGATCGCTCGTGTCCCCATCGTCTTGTGTAACAACTCATGATAAACGACATAGTCTATCACAAAGGACGGTACGTCTGCACTATCCAACGTTATGCTGACCATCAGGCTATCCCCAGCCTCGTCATAGTCACCCAGTTTGCGAAACGTCGGGATCCGGTTCCAGCGCAAGTTCGGTCGCTTCAGTTCGCCTTCGAAGTAGGCGGCATTGACACGGTTGAAGGCCTCATCCAGGTCGTGGTATTGTCCTTTTCCGGCGTTTGGTGGTGCGGCTGTAGAGGCTTGTAGCTCGGCTTGGATCTCGGCGAAGGCATCGGATACAGCGTATGCACGGAGGGCTGGGCGAAGTGACTTGCTTTCTTGTTGATTCAACGCCGCCCGCATAAGGGTGCCGAGGGTCGACCGTGAGGCGTTGAGAAAACCTTCATTAATCAGCACGTGATAGGCTCGCCCCTTGAGTTGCGTACGGTAGAGCATAGGGGTCGCGAAGAGCCTCACGTGTAGTGGCGCTCCAGGGTGAGATCTTCTCTCAAGAAGGCGACGGCCCGCGGTGGTCACGTGCGTCAACACGTCCAGATGCTGTGTAAGGTTCTTCGGGTTGCTCAAAAAGCGCAACCATTGATAGCCCCGTCTAGACCGTATCGGTAGGGCCGATGGCGTGCCTCCGGCATCTGCGCATAGGTCGGCGATCGCTTCAGCCTCGGACGCCAGCCTTCGGGCAATGCGCTGAACTTCCGGCGCCTCAGCGCCAAGCGCACCACCACCAGAATTGACCAGCTTGGCAAACTCCCGGTGGTATCGATTGCAGGTCGCCAAGATCCCAGGGACCCGTATCGGTCCCATCGGGCCGCCATCCTCCGGACCGGGAAGTTGATCGAGATCCAGCCCGCGAAGATACTCGTAGGCGTGGCGTGAAGGGGCGGGCAGGGAAGCTGGCGAGGTGTTGTATTCGCGACAGATGCGTTCTACGGCCCGGGTCCCATCGCGTACCATTTGGCGGAGATCATCCTGATCCTCTGGGGCCACGCCTGCCCGCAGCTGATCTCGCACTCGGTTCATCAGCCCGACGAGCCCGTGGATGCGCAGACTGGATCGTTGTGGGCTCATTGTTCAGCGAGCCACCCTACAGGAGTCCCTGCGCGTATGCAGCGCTCAGTAGCCCACGGAGGCGATCCGGGTCGCAACTCGGCAGCGCTAAGGCTGCCCGATCGACCCGTCCTTGCCGCAAATAGGCGAGCACATCCTCTTCCAAGGCCAAGACGGGGATTCGGATACCCTCGAGGTCCACGCTATCGTCGGTTGTGCAGAAGGAGCGCGCCCAGCGCCCGTCAGTACATCGCTCGAGCTCTGCCATCACCTCGACCTCGATTCCCTGGATTCGGAAGCGTCCGAAGTAGGATCTCACATCTTCGTCTTCGCGCCACTTGACCTCAAGCGTCGTGGCATTTGCAAAGAGCTCCTGAAAACGATAGATGGCCTCCTTCGACATCTCGATGTCGAGATCTCGGACCCTCACTGGCAGGCCTCGGAGTGCTAGAGAGGCGCCTCCCACCACATGATAGCGAAGCCCTTCCCGGTTGAGCGTCTGCGCGATGAGCCGCAGCGTCGCACGCCATTGGGGCCTTTGACAGATGGCCAGAAGGTGCTCTGCACCTCCGTGAATCGACGCATCGTGGCCAATCTCATAGCTCATATCGACCCACGTTTCCCAAGGCTCCCCGGTCAACCGGTTGACGCTGTCCTCGTGACCCGCCACCAGGCTCTCTAGGCCCAGCACGGCCAGGACGTCCAGGTTAGCGGCTTGGCACAGCGCTGACACCTCATTGGGGTGAGCAAAATAGGCGACAAAGCGCGCCGCATCATCGGCGGTGGGTGGCAATTGCCCGGTTTCCCTAATCCGGTCGTATAGCTCCCGCTCTGCGTGTGCTCGTTCGGGGTAGTGGGCCGCGGCGTCGATGTGGCTGGCGTACCGGGCGATGAAGGCCGCGAACACAGGAGAGCCGGGTCTCACAACCCGGCACGCCTCAGACAGCGCCTGACGACGATCTGACTCGCTCAGAAGGTGATAGAGTGGCCCCATCAGCAAGACAGCGTCGAATTCACTGTCAGAAAATCTGGAAAGGTCGGTCGCCGTTCCTAGCTCGAGACCTGCGAGCACGATCCCGGCCTCTTCAGCCCTCTGACGGGCCATCTCAAGGAGCTTTGAGGAGAGATCGAACAGGGTGACATCGTAGCCGCGCTCTGATAGCGCAATGGCATAGCGCCCGGCCCCTGCACCGCAGTCCAAGATGGCGGCAGGAGCAGGGGGGAGGTAGTGCTCAAGAGCCTTGAACGTCACGGCAAATTCCATCCGGTGGCGCGAGAGACGTTCCCACTCGCGCTCCGGATCGCTGTCATAGAGCTGTTGGATGAGTTGTATATCGTCTTGGTCTGGGTCTTTGTCTATCGGCATCCAAGTGCGCTCGTCGATGGCGTGCTCTTCCAGTCGAGAGGGTGAGCCCGCCGCCGGGATCTACCAGTGACCTCGTTTGACTATGTCTGACATCGGCTTACGTCGTTTGGCACGCGGGGTATCGTCTGCATAGCCAAGGGGTGTGAAGACAATCGGCTCCACGCCCTTGGGTAGTTGGAGCACCTCTCGAGCCGCCTCTGGATCGAAGGCAGCCACCCAGCATGTGCCTAACCCCAGCGCCGTGGCCGCCAACACGATATGGTCCATCACGATCGCGGCATCGACATCCATGTAGTTCTTGCCGTCGTGGCTGCGCATCCACGCCTCGGCCTCAATGCCGCAGACGCATAGCACGAGGGGCGCTTCGGCAAACCACCGCTGGCCATAGATCCTGGCGAGATCCTCCTCCCTTCCCGCTGTCTCAATGACGATCACCCGGATGGGCTGACGATTGGCTGCGGTAGGGGCCAGTCTGGCCGCTTGGAGAACCTTCTCCAGTTTGCTGTCCTCCACGGGGTCTGATTTGTATGCCCTGACGCTGTATCGCTTCTCGATCAACTCAAAGAACTCCATGAGGGGCCCTCCTTTCGCTTTCCATTAGCGTGTGGCTGTCCGGCTCTCTGGGCTTTTTGGGTGTGAGACCTGGATGCTGTCCGCCCGCCGGCTAGAGTCGATTCCCTGTGATTCTGTGGGATCTTGGGGACTTGTCAAATCGAACAGAATCGTTACCTTGACGACTCGGCCTTTCATCCGTACAATTGCTGGAATGTCGCGTTGGAAGATCGTTCGACAGCTCTTTGAGGTGTCAACGTTTCGCAGTCTGAGCGCAGTTTGAGCCTTTTGGACTATGGAGCCTAGATGTTGGGGTCTCGATGACAAGTGGTGAGTTCGCGTTAGAGCGGGATTGGGAGTCGGATCGTCGTAGCGCGGAGCGTTGGGTTTTTTCTCACGCGTTCCGTCACAAGCTAGCGATCATAGGGATGTTGGCTGGGGCGATCGGAAATGCGTTCTTGGCCTCTGCTCAGCCCGTTCTGATCGGGCGAGCCTTCGACGCTATCGTTGGCGTCTCGCCGGACCTGCGAGCTCTGGGTATCAGCGTCGTGTTGGTGGGATTGACCCAGGTCGTGCGTGGGCTTGGCCTCCAGCTGCTGCGCAACTTCTCAGCCGAGACGTTGGGGCAGCGGATCGAGCGCGACATCCGTGACGAGCTCTACCTTAGCCTGATCGGTAAAAGCATGGCATTTCATGATGCGCACCCTACGGGCGATCTCATGGCCCGAGCCACCAACGATGTTCGCGAGATCAACTTCATGTTCAATCCTGGCCTCAACCTTGTCATCGGTTCGGCCAACTTCGTGATTATGCCGCTCTTTGTAGCCCCCGGCATCCATCCGCAACTCATCCTGTCCCCGTTGGTCTACCTCATCTTCTACGGTTCTGTTGTCTATGGCTACCTTCGGGAGCTGAGGCCCGCTAGCGAGGCAGTGCGGAAGCGGTTTGGTGACATGAATACCACCCTGGTAGAGGCTGTTGAGGGTGTTGAGACGGTGAAGGGCGCGGCTCAGGAGGACTACGAGATCGAGCGTTTCCAAGATTCGGTTTCGGAGTGGCGCGAGGCGTTTGTTTGGGAGCAGGATATCCAGGCTAAGTTCTTGCCCAGGCTGTTGCTCGCCTTTCTCATCGGAGGTGGTCTTCTGCATGCCCTGTTGCTCTTCCGGGCAGGGGCCTTGGGCGTAGGCGACGTGGTCGCTTATGCTGGCATCCTGATGCTCTTCGGCTTCCCAACGTGGACCGGACAGTTCGCCTATCCACGTGTGGCTTCAGGACTGGCTAGCGCTCGCCGGCTGCTGTCGCTGATCAACACTCGCACTGCATTGGACGAGAACCCGACAGGCCGTGACGCCCGTATCGAGGGTGCGGTCACGTTTGATCACGTCTGGTTCTGCTATACGCCCCCAGATGACATTTGTGAGATGGAAGAAGGGTCTGTGGCGCTTGAGGATATCACCTTCAGCGTTGAGCCCGGTCAGACGGTAGCAATTGTCGGCCAGACGGGCTCGGGGAAATCCACCCTGGCCAAACTTATCAACCGCACCTACGATGTCGACGAGGGCCGTTTGCTGGTCGACGGCGTGGATGTAAGGGAGTGGAACATCGCAGCGCTGCGCCGTCAGATCTCGATCATCGAACAAGACATCTTCCTGTTCTCTCGCACGATAGCGGAGAACATCGGTTTTGGGAACAAGGAAGCAACAGAAGAACAGATTCGGGCCGCAGCTAAGGCCGCGCAGGCGCACGAGTTCATCATGAGCTTCGCGGATGGTTATGAGACCGTTGTGGGTGAACGAGGGGCTACGCTCTCGGGTGGTCAGCGGCAGCGAATCGCCCTAGCACGCGCCTTCCTCACCGATCCGGCGATCCTGATCCTCGACGACGCGACGAGCGCTATCGATAGCGAGACCGAGGATCGCATACAGCGCGCGATTGAGCGTCTGTCAGCAGGACGCACGACCTTTTTGATCACCCATCGCCTTTCGCAGATTCGGTGGGCCGATCTCATCATTGTGATGAGGCAGGGTCACGTCGACGCCGTCGGTACGCATGAGGAGCTCATGGCGTCTTCGGAGCCATACCGCGATATTTTCGCACGCTATGAGTAGGGATGCCGTCTGTCTATGGAGTGGCGCTAGAAGGGCGTGGCGCCCTAATGGCGCTACAACGTTAGGAGTTTAATGGGCTTTTTTTACGGTCTTAGAGAAGAGGAGTACGATCGCGAATACAGCGATCGCGAGCTAATTCGCCGCATCTACGACTATTTTCGACCTCACTGGAAGCGCGTACTAGTCATCGCGATTGTAACAGTCTCTACCTCGCTTCTCGCCATTCTCCCCCGCATCGCGACCGCGGAGGGCCTCGATATTCTCGTCGGCGACCGGGACAACGTTTTGGTCATAGGCGGAATCGTGGGTGTCGTGTTGCTGGGAGGCGCCCTGGACTGGGGTGGCACGTGGCTGGGGCGCCGCCTGCTTGCTCGTGTCTCTGGTACTATCATGGCGACCCTCCGAGATGATGCGTTCTCTGCCTCCATCAACCACGACCTCTCGTTCTTCGACAAGTACCGCTCCGGACGGATCATCAGCCGCATCACGTCGGATACTGAGGAGTTTGCACGCGTTGTTCAGTTGGTAACGGATTTCTTGGGACAGGTCCTGCAGATCCTTTTCTTGATTGGTTACATGTTTAGCATTTCTTGGCGGTTGACGCTCGGCGTGCTGGCGTTTGTCCCGCCGGTCCTCGCCGTCGCCTTCAGCCTGCGCCGTATCGCTCGCAAGGTGACACGACAGGGCTTCCAGGTGATGGCAGAGGTCAACGCGGCGATTCAGGAGGCTGTCACCGGCATCAGCGTAGCGAAGAACTTCCGCCAAGAGCACGCGATCTACGAGGAATTCTCTGAGATCAACGACCGGTCTTATAAAGTCAACCTAAGGCGAGGCTACGTCCTAGCGTTGAGTTTCCCGCTGCTCAACGCGCTGTCCGGCATCGGAACGGCAGTGATCGTCTACTTCGGCGGGCGTGCAACCGCGACGACAGCGATCACGGTGGGCAGTTGGTACCTTTTTGTGACCAGTATGGACAGGTTCTGGTTTCCCGTGTTGAGTATCTCCGCGTTCTGGAACCAGTTTCAGGGCGGGCTATCGGCCTCGGAGCGACTCTTCGCCCTCATCGACGCCGAGTCGGACGTCCAGCAGATCGATGACCAGCCGGTTGGTGACCTTCACGGAGAGATTGACTTCCGGGATGTGAGTTTTCGTTATACAGAGCAGGAGCAGGTACTCGATGGTTTTTCGCTCCACGTTGATCCGGGTGAGAGCGTGGCCCTGGTGGGCCATACGGGGGCCGGAAAGAGTAGTATCGCCAATCTGATTGCGCGCTTCTACGAGTTTCAGGATGGAGAAATCCTGATTGATGGGAAGGACATCCGAACCTTCAATCTGGACGACTATCGTAAGCAGCTGGGTATCGTTTCGCAGACCCCATTCTTGTTCTCCGGCACCGTGTTGGAAAACATCCGCTATGGTCGCGCGAACGTAACTGAGGCCGAGATCCAAGCGATCGCCGACCAGATCGGGAACGGGGAGTGGCTCGCCACGTTGCCCAATGGGTTGGAGACAGAGGTGGGGGAGCGTGGATCGCAGTTGTCGATGGGCCAGCGTCAGCTAGTTGCCCTGATGCGGGTGCTGGTGCAACATCCGGCGATTTTCATCCTCGACGAAGCGACGGCCAGCATCGATCCGTTTACCGAGGCGCAGATCCAGGAGGCGACAGAACTCATACTGGCTCAGAGTACCTCTATTCTGATTGCCCATCGCCTCTCCACCATCCGCGCAGTGGATCGCATCATCGTGCTTCGAGAGGGCAAGATCATCGAGGAAGGGAATCACGAGGCGTTGATGGAGCGGGGCGGCCACTATGCCGAGCTCTATGACACCTACTTCCGCCACCAGTCACCTGACTATCGTCCACCTCCGCCTGAAGAGGAGGACGAGACCTATCTTCAGTTGTTACCACAGTACCGCTGATAGCGCGGGATCGTATGAAAAAGACCTTCTGGATCTACTCACTCGTCGGCATCGGGCTATCTGCGTCGCTGGCAACCTCTTTTCAAGCGCGCCTGCGAGTCCATCCCTACGTTACGTGGGTGGCGGCTTTCAGTATCGTCACATGGGCTTTCTACGCCTGGGACAAGCGGATCTCTGAGCTCAAGAATCTGCTGAAGGGGTGGCGGGTTCCCGAACTCACGCTCCACCTGCTCTCTCTGTTGGGCGGGTTCCCGGGGGCGTGGATCGCACGCGCGATGTTCCAGCACAAGTCCAACACGAAGCGTCACCCGGAGATTCTCACGATTCTCATCGTGAGCGTGGTGTTGCATGCCCTTCTTGCGATTCGCCTGCTGGTGGGTCCACCCTTAACGCTGTGGCCTCCCAGTGAGTGGATCACGTTCTGAAGGACGGAGACACCAGTCGAAACGAGTCGGGGCAGTTGGCTCCAGCTGGTTTCCTTGACCTGCTGGTTCCGCCGCTTCCCACGTTTGGCGCTTACTCGACGCGTCGGATGTGCAGGGCGATGTAGGGCTTTCCGGGAAGCTCGACACGACAGCGACCCGAATAGGTCCCCTGGAGCGCGGTTGTTGTCATCTCCCACGTATCGATGACATCGATCTCGTAGCCGGCTGCCTCTGGGAGCAGGAGCTCCTTGTACGCCGGGCGGTGGATACCGAAGTAGACGAGGCGGTGGTCCCTGTTGCCGGACTGGTTAAGATCCCAGCTTGCATCCACCGGGTCAAGTGGGCCGCTCGCCTCTACGAGCTCCCTGAGGAAGGCGATGCGTTTCGGGCTCAACCCGTGCAGGACACCGCCTTTCGACCACCAGAGGATGTCGTCCGGGTGCAGATAGGTCTCTCCGTGCCCCACGTAGCCACCTCGGGAGACGCCTTCCCAAAGACGATGGCTCATCTCCTCAGCCGTGATGTTGCCCCAATTGTACGGGATATCGCCCTCATAGGCGCACTCATCGACGACGATTGGCTTTCGGTAGCGCTCGCGCCAGGCGTTGACCTGGGTCAGATCGTGGTGCTGAATGCTGCAATGCGTGACCCAGGGCTTGTTGTGATCATAGAACTCATGGCAGTTATGGATCGAACGCAGGTGCTGGTAGGGATCGTGGGTCTGGATGATGCGAAAGAACCGATCCCAGTCGAGCATCGTCTTTGATTCCATCAGATCATACTCGTTCGCCATCGACCACCATACGTTCCGGTAGGCCGCGAGCCGGGCCATGGCGTAGCGGAGGTAACGAGCGTCAGTGTCGCTCGGCATTTGGCTGTAGCCCCACCGGTCGTAGGGGTGGAACAGAATGAGGTCCGCCTCGATCCCGAGCTCGAGCAGATCGCCTATGCGGCGCTCCAGGTGATGAAAGAAGGCGGGGTCGAAGCGTTCTAGGTCGAAGCTGCCGTCGGCGCGCCGCTCAAAGGCATGGTACTCTGGCTCATTCCGGTTGAAGGCGTAGTGTTTCGGGAATACACACATGCGGAGTTTGTTGAAGGGCGCCTCTTTGAGCGACTCCAGTGTTTTCGCTTCGAGTTCTTCGCCCTGATGGTTCCACGCATAGCACGTGGTCCCAAAGGGATAGTACGGGGTTCCATCCTCATAGGCGAAGTGGTAGGTCTGGTCGACCCGAACGGGACCATGGTTGTTCGGCTGCGCCGGCGTACAGACAAGGGTGCCCGTCTGACCGTCTAGGGCCCCGACGTTGCTGTGTGTCGTGTAGGTCCACTCCCCTACAGTGTCCGGCATGAAGCGGACTCTGTAAGTCCCTGTTCCGTCATAGAAGCCCTCAGGCTCGATCACGCGATGCTTGTGCCGGAAGGTGGCGGAGAGCTCGACCTCAAGGAAGGGATTGCCCTCTTTGGGGCCCTCCAGGGTGACCTCAAACATGGACCATCGTTCTACCGTCGATTCGTGCATTAATCGGATCTCCTCAGTAAGCTTGGCTTCCTTGCTCAGCCTTCTGCAACCAGTGGGTTCGTCAGTTTGCCTAGATTACCGACCTCGATGCTTACGATATCACCCGGCTTCATCCAAACCTGCTCCTTCATGCCCAGGATCACGCCTTCGGGTGTCCCGGTGAGGATAAGGTCGCCCGGTTTCAGCGTCACGTACTGGCTGACATAGCTGATGATCTCAGCCACGGTGAAAATCATGTCGGAGGTACTGGAGTTCTGGCGGAGCTCCCCGTTCAGCCAGCTCTTCGCCGACAGGTTCTGAGGATCTTCGACTTCGTCCGCTGTCACAAGATAGGGGCCGACGGGGCAGAACTTATCGAGCGTCTTCCCGAGCAGCCATTGGCTGGTGCGCCGCTGTAGATCGCGGGCACTCACGTCGTTGGCGTTACAGTATCCCAGGACGTAGTCGAGCGCCTTGCGCTCCGGCACGTATCTGGCTGCGCTGCCGATCACGACGCCAAGCTCGACCTCATAGTCATATTGTGTGGTGTGTGAGGGAAGGGGGATTGGCTCCCTGTGACCAGCCAAGGCGTTGTTGTACTTCGAGAAGAGCACCGGCACGTCCGGTACCTTTGATCCGGATTCCTCAGCGTGGCGGCGGTAGTTGAGCCCAACGCAGATGATCTTCTCTGGGCTATGGAGGCAGGGGCCCAGCTGGAGCGTGGCCTCATTGAGGAGCCACGGGGCGCCTTCTGCTTTTGGCAGCGCCTCGGCCAGCAGACTGGTCAGGTCGGGTAGATGATCGAGCCCGCGAGCGAAGAAAGCCGCCGGTGTGACCGGCACATCCTCGCGCTCCAGAGCCTGAGCCGCGCCTCTCACGTCGACAATGCCTAGATCAGTCTTGATGCCGAGGGAGATCCCTCTGAACGATCTGAAGGTCAGTATTCTCATGTGGTCATCTCCTTTCTTGTTGTCCAGCCTTTATCTACTGCAGTTCGTCTGATGTGACAAGACCGGCGCTCAATGCCTCCTCGAAGTAGGCGATCGTCGCCGCTACCCCCTCTCTCGGCGGGGGATATGAGACCGTGCCAAAGAGCACCTGTGATCAGATAGTGTCCGCTCATCGTCGCCTCTTGAAGTAGCACGAATTGCCGCTCGTGTAGCCCCTAGATGACCTCGAGGCTATCCCTGTCCGGGAGCGACGGAAAGGGAACCGTCGGCAGGGACTGGTACCAATAGGCCACCGAAGCGATATCGTCCTGCAGCGGCAAATAGCGTCTCCCACTGCGCCAGCCCAGGGCCTGAATCGTCACCCGCAGGTCTTGCTGGAAGCGGATAGGGTCTGGGATGTGCCAGCGATACATCCCAAAGCGCATCTGGGAGCGGTAGACGCCATCTGGCTTGATGATCTGATGCAGTCCGGCGTAGGGGGTTGTGAAGGACTGGTATTCCCCAGTGGCGCGGTTCTCGAAGTTGTACGAGCCGCAGAAGTAGTCTTCTGTGCCAGTCCCACAGATGGTGGGGAACTCACCATCTCCGTCGATGTAGAACTTGATCTCGCCCTCTCCCCACCACCCATTGTTGTTCACGCCCCATGCCAGGTACGTGCCGACGTAGTGGCCCTGACCAGACACGCCATCGAGAATCGTGTACACGTCCTTGTAGGGGAGTGGATTGACACGGCGGAATTGGGCATGGAAATAGGCAGCGTCCTGAGGTACTTCGGTGAGCGTGTAGTTGATCTGGTAGTAGAGGACGCTCGGCTTCTCGTCGGCGATGTTGGTCATCGTGATCCGGCAGTGCCGGCGGAAGGGCATTTCCCAGTAGCTGTTGAAGGCGCTGCCAGGATTGACGCAGACCGCCAGCGATGAGAGTTGGGCGTACGTGCCCCAGCCCATTGCGAAGAAGTCGCCTACGGGGCACTCGACGGACGGCTCTTCCTGGTCATCCCAATAGATGCGTAGGATGTTGTGGCGCCACGTGCCCGTCGGCGTCATCCAGATCTGTTGGATGGCGCCGGGGCCCTCGATATCGGCCAGCGTGAAGGTCTCGCCGGGCTCGATGACAACCGAGGGTGAGATCTTCCAGCCCCGACCCAGCTCCCTCGCACAGCTGGCGCCAGTTCCTTCCGTAGCTCTGCCTCCTTGGCCCTTTTCACCCGTGAAGTTCTCAGGGCTGATGGAGCGTGTCTGTGCTCGAGAGAGTCGAGATAGATTCTCCATATGCATTCCCAAACCACTGAACTGGTTCATTGTTGGCTCCTGTCTCAGGTTTGAAGGATTTCGGAGAAGTCCCCCGTGCATCCCCAATAGTCAAGTGCCCGCACCTGATAGTATCCTTTGTCAACAGCGCGGGCGTGCAGATAGGCGGTGTCGAGTTGATCTGCCCGGTTAACCCGCTCATAGGGACCGTCAGCATCCGTGGCGAAGAAGACCTCATAGCTTCGAATCACGCGAGACGGTAGACCGTCCCACATCAGAAGCACCTCGTCTTGGTCGGTCATGCCCTCGTAGTGTTCGGCCCTAAGGCCTGTCACCCGCTCAGGTCGGTGGTCCGGACGCTGGCTGAGCAGGACAAGGGTTACGCCAGGGAGCGGCTGAGCGAGGTTCACCGTGAGGGTGCCGCCCGTGATCGTGACGTCATGCGGCTTCATGACCGCTGTCAGCTCCTGCCGCGCGCGGAGCTGCGCGTATTGCGCCGCGTCGAGTCGTTCGGGTGCCCCGATATTCTCCCAAACGGCGAACGGGCCGTCATGGTCGGCGTCGATGCGGTAGTAGGCTGAGGTGGCGCGATCGAAGGGGAGGCCCCGAAGCTCCAACCGAATCGGCTCCTTCCCGCTGACCGCGATCCTGTCGAGACTATGGTAGATAAGAACAGCGACCTGGCTCGCGCCGCGCCGGGTGGCGATCACGCCAAGGGGGTCCGCCGCCCCTCCGATGCCCTTGACAGGGACCCGCTCATCGCCGAGGAGAGAGAGCATCGTCATGAGGTTAAAGACAGGCTTCTTGATGAGTTCGAATCGGCGGCGTGTGAGGTCCTCCTCAGAGCGAGGCACGTCTCGATGTCCCTCCGCCTGTCCGTGATCGATGTGGTCTGACTCGCCAAAGCGGGCCAGCAACGTACGGTGACCCCACGTGCCCAGGAACCCGTTATCGTTACCTAAAAGCTCGTAGTTGCACGCTCTACCATCGATAAGCTCGACCACGTGCTGGTTGATGATCTTGGCGACTATCGCGGCATAGTAAGGACGAGCTCTCCACGTGTGGACGGTGCCCCAGCCGACTTGCGGGTCGCACTCGTTGTTCATAAAAGGGACATCGGCAAGCGCGGGATGCTGTGTTTTGATGTAGTCGATGATGCGCGACTCACGTTCAATCATGCCCATCGAGTTGGGTGTGAGCTCCTCAGGGTGGGCTCGTACGCCTTTCTCGTGAACGGAGATGAAGGCCGGGCGACGGGCGGGCTCACCCGTGAGGCTGTTTGTGCCCGTGTCGCAGTGAGCCAGGAAACGCTTGAAGGTGCTCGAAAGCGTACGGCACGTGCCTGGTCCGCCTAACTGCAACTCAGCGCCGGCCTCGTGGAGCCCCGCGTCGCACGCATCATAGTAGATCAGGAACGCCTCGTCGCTCTGTCGCCAGAAGCCGATGTCGGGTTCGTTCCAGGTCTCAAAGAGCCAGCTACGGATCTCATCGTCGCCGTAGCGGTCAATCAAGTGTCGTGCCAGGTCGCGTACGAGCCTCCGCCAGCTCAGGGCCTGGGTCCTATCCGTGTAGTCGTCGAAGTGCCCGGCTACGTTACCCATCAGTTCAAAGATGGGCTTGAGTCCATTGCGGACCACGACGTCGAGGGCCGTATCCAGTCGTGACCAGTCGTAGGTTGGTTCATCGGTGTCCAGGTCCTTGGCGATGACAAGTTCCAGCAGATAGTGGATACGCACCCAGGTGATCCCCCCATGGGGGATGGACCCGACGTAGGCCATAGCCTGCTGCATATCGGCGTTGAGCAGCAGGTATGCTGGTGTAAAGCCGGTACTCTGCCAGAAGTGATGGAATTCGCCCACGCTCTCGGCACAATTGACGGTCAGGTTCATTCCTGTCTCCTGTCGTACGGCGCTCTACGCCTCTTCATCTCCCGAATCCGGGCAGAGCCTCATGCCAACACCTTCTCGCGGACGGTTTCTCGTGGCTCGGGGAGGCCGAAGGAAAGAGGAAGGGCGATCAGTGTGCCGACGAGCGTGAGGATGAAGAGAAACTGGTAGTTGTCTCCTGTCCATTGGAGGATGAGGCCACCCAGCGTCGAGAAAAGGGCCGTCAGACCGTTGAGGGAGTTGGTGAGCCCTACATAGAGGGGGCGCTCTGTGTCTGATGCCCACTCCAACACAAAAGCCGTCCAAGCTGGTAGGTAGCAGCTCATAGAAGCGTTCATCGTCAAGAACACGAGTGCATAGGCCCACGCTAACCACGTCGGATCGGTGATAAATCTGGGGATGAGGAGTGCCAGGACGGGCACAGCTGCGGTTACGGGTATGCTGACCTGTGATGCCCGGAGCGTCCCGTGGCGCTCGTTGAGCCATCCGAAGAGGATTGCCGCTATAATGCTGCCGACGACGCCGACGGAGGTGTACCGGCCTGCCACTTGTGAGGGCAGATGCAGCTCGTCCAGGGCGAACGTCATGTAAAAGGGCGTTGCCAGTCCGCTCAAACTGAAGATCTGCCGCGTGATCAGGTACCGCCGGAAGGCGTGATCGTGCCGGAGCACATGCCCTAGTTGAGGAAGGTACTCCCGCCAACTGGGCACCCGTGAGGCCGTAACGCCCTCTTCCTCGATGCCAAGCGAGATGGAAATGAAGGAGCCCGCAAGCATGGCAAACCCCAGCGCAAACAGGGCGGCGTAGTTGACAGGAAACTTAGGTCCTCTGTCGCTCAGCATCCACTCGACGGCGAATCCGGCGAGGAAGCTGAAGAGTCCCGAGAGCACCTGCCCAACGCCTGTGAGACGGCCTCGACGACGGGGCGGAATGGACTTACTGAGGAAATCAAACCACGCAAGGCTACCCAGCCCATCGCCGATCCAGAAGATGGCAAGACTCAGGAGCGTGACGAGGATCATCAGCCCGGAGGGCTGAGCCTTGGTCGCTACTACGAATCCGGCCAAAAGCAATAGCATGCTACGGCTGATCGCCGCAGGGATCAGGATGAAGGGCTTCTTGAAGGGCTTATCCGCTAGGTATCGGGCAGCGACAAGCTGGGGCATCAGCCACCCAGCTCGCTGCAGCGTCGCTAGGAATCCGATCACGGTAGCCGAAGCGCCAAGCGTCGTGAGAAAGCTCGGCAGGACGGTGCTTGGGCCGAAGAAGGCCATGCCGACTCCGAAAAAGCAGAAGTCGAGCGCCAGGCACCAGAAGTTTCGGCGATAGTGGGCGGGGAGCGGGGGGCGTGTGAGTTCTTCGTCCATATCAGGGTACAAGATAACTACCTTCTAATCCTTCTAGCTGAGCGGATAGTGACCGCATGCCCGGACGGTCTCGTAGAGGGCGAGGACATTCTCGACGGGGGAGAGGGGCTGGACGTTGTGAATGCTGTTGAAGACAAATCCGCCACCTGGGCCGAAGATGCTTATCCGTTGCCGAACCTCCTGGTTGATCTCCTCAGGCGTCCCGAAGGGCAAGGTCTTCTGCGTATCTACGCCGCCTCCCCAGAAGACGAGGTCATCTCCGAACTCCTCCTTGAGCTGCAGCGGGTCCATATCGGCAGCGGAGCACTGGACGGGATTGAGGATGTCGAAGCCGGCCTCGACGAAGCTGGGAATCAGCTTGCGGACCGAGCCACAGGAATGGATGAAGGTCTTCCACGTGGTATGCTCGTGGATCCAGTTGTTGATTCGGGTGTGGAAGGGTTGGTAGAGGTCGCGGTAGGTCTCAACCGAGATGAACGGACTTCGCTGGGTGCCGAAATCCGTCCCGGTGACCATCACAGCGGTGACGCGGTTCCCCACCATCTCAAAGATTCGCGCTAGGTTCTCCAGCCCCAACTCGCACTGTCGCTCGAAAACGGCCTTGACGTAGTCGCGACGCGCCACTGTGCTGATGTACCACTCCTCAATATCCCGTATCCCCCTCGGGTGTTTGAGCCACGGCGCGGGGACCAGGGCAATGTCGCCAAAGCTGGTGCCGCCGAAACTTGCCAGGATTGCTTTGTCGGTCCTTTCGTATAGACGCTGGGCCTCACAGGCGTAGTAGTCTAAGTCCTCTTGCGAGATGGGCTCGAACTCCTCGAGGTTGTCCTCAACGTCGAGATGCTGCTCATCGAGAGGGGGCTGGCGAACGATGGCGTCGAAGTACCAGCCACCGGGAGGCATCCTGCCACTGGGCGGCGCGGACTTGTCGCCCTCGGGATAGAGCAGCAGGTCACCACTAGGCTCGGGCTGGGTGTTGAAGCACTCAGGGACGAGAACCGGCGTCCCGTGAAAGGTGGTCCAGGGCTTCCATCCCTCATTCCTAAAGCCGAACATGGTCGTTGGTGCGGCGAGACCTACGACATCGATGCCCAGGGCATCCATCAGATCGGGCTTGATCTCACCGAGCATCTGGTATGGGTCCACGACCTTGACGGGCGTGCCGGGCGGGTCCAGCTCCAGGGCTTGGCTGAGCTTGTAGACCACGCTCACGTGCATTCCAGTGACGGCACTGCCGCCTAGATCGACGGGGACGCGATCGGGTTCCTGGTGGGCGAGCGTCGCGATGACCCGTTCTCTTGATTTCATCTTCGGGAGCCTCCTTTCTAGGCACCGAGGCTTTCCGGCCCAGAGTCGTTGATCTCGCCCCTGTGCCGGCTGGGTTGTCAGAGCCAGAGGCCCTCGACGTTCCAGAGGGCGAACTCGCGGTGACCGTTCAGTTCTGCCTTCGTCAGCTTTCCTGATGCGACCCCAACGATTTCATCGAAGATCTCACGACCCATATGGGCCAGGGTCAGTCCTTTGGTCAGGATCGCGCCCGCGTTGATGTCGATATCTGCCTGCATCCGTTCGTAGAGGGGCGTGTTCGAGCTGATCTTGAGGACCGGCGCGATAGCGTTACCGATGCCGGTGCCGCGCCCTGTGGTAAAGCAGACGATCTGACAGCCCGAGCCCACAAGGCCGGGAACGGATAGCTGATCGTAGCCCGGGGTGTTTAGCAGGTAGACACCAGGAGCGCTCTGATCCCAGACCCACTCGGCGTAGTCCATCACGTCCTGGAGCGGAGCTGTCCCGCTCTTCGCTTGTGCGCCTAGGGACTTGATCGTGATGTTGAGTAAGCCGCCTGCTTTGTTACCGGGGCTGGGGTTTTCCCTCATCGTATGGCCCGATCGAGCGGCGTAGTCGCTGTACCACGCTAGTACATCGAAGACTTTCGTAGCGACCTCGGGGCTCACCGCACGTGCCGCGAACAACTGGGCCGCGCCGAAGAACTCCGGAACTTCGCCGATGACGCTACGCCCACCCGCCCGCACCAAGAGGTCGCTTGCCTCGCCCAGCGCGGGATTCGCCGTAATGCCGCTGAAGGCATCGCTTCCGCCGCACTCCAGGCCTAAGGCGAGCTTGCTCAGCGGGGCGGGGGATCGTTCCGCACGGTTGGCCTCGTCCATGAGCCCAGGGAGCAGATCGAGCGCCCGCTCGATGGTAGCCTGCGTTCCGCCGCAGGCCTGAATGCTGAGCCGTCGTACCGGCTTGCCGTAGAGCGCGCCAAGATCCGCCGTGCCGAAGTAGGCTTCAAAGGCTGTGAGATTCGTCTTCTCACAGCCGAGCTCAATCATCACAGCCGCGCCGATATTGGGGTGTTGGATGTGTTGGGCCAGCATGCGCAGCGTCGCTTCGTAGGCCCCAGGTCTTTCCGCGCCCGCTAGGCTGTAGGGGCAGCCGCACCCACCGTCGTGGGGGAGTGATGTGACCCCGTCCACGTTGGGATAGGTGTCGCGGCTGTAGAGCTCGCTTTGCTCAGCCCGCATCGCGATTTGGGTGGCCTCGTGGGCGGCGCACATACTTAGAGGCACGATCAGCACCCAGTTGCGGATCCCCACCTGGCCATCGGACCGATGAAAGCCTTGGAAGGTGGGGAGTTTGCCCTCCCATGCAGGCAGCTTGGGCGTTCGAATCTCCACTCGGTCGGCGCCGACCTCCGGCACGATGCTCTCGGCAGTGGCGTCGGTGATGGGATCGCCGGGACGCAGGCCTTTGGATCTCGCGAAGGGTTGCCCGTACTGACGAATCCATTCTCCCTCCGCAGCAGGCCTGATCGCGAAGCGGTGACCGGCTGGGATGTCGGCCTGTACAATGAGGGTATCGTGGCCCTCCCAGTTCAGGGTAGTTTGGGCTGAGATGTACTGCTTGGCGACGGCAACGTGATCTTCGCCTGGGGCGACGATCACGGCTAGGTCGTGGAGTCTCTGGGTTCTTGAGTCGATTGTCATAATGAGCCTGACCCGTTCAGGCGTCGTGTCTCTGTGATTGACCGCCCACAACTATAACATGGTTTCCTCGAAACACAGATACCGTGACAGCCATGAAGATAGTAAAAGTGTCGCAGGGGTTGCTGGATCCCGATCCGGAACCGCCTCACCAGGCGCCAAGAGGGAACGGACCACTTGCCCAGCTCTAGGTCGTTTCACCCAGCTTAATGGCTTGGAAGAGCTTCATCCGGGTCAAGATACGGATGAGGATGATCAGGGCCACTACAAAGAGCAAGATGAACAAGGCATACATGCGGAAGAGTGCGGGCCACGCGATCTCAACCACGAACGGCGGTACCCTGGCGGTCATCTCGGCGCCGATCTGCAGAAACGGGACGTAGAGGTTGCTGGCTGCGATTCCCAGTCCGGTTCCGGCAGCGCCACCCACAGCTAGGAGGATTCCCAACTCGCTGGCCACGAAGGAGATCATCTGTCGCGCGGACAAGCCAACCGCGCGCAGCACACCAAGTTCGACGGCGCGACGCCTGAACGAGAAGAGGGTGTAGAGGACGAAGCCCAGAGCCGCAAGGACCGCCGCGGCCGAGAATCCCACCGATAGGATCCCCAAGAGTCCCTGACGCTCCGGCCGTTGTTGCTCGCGGAGGATCCGCAACGGTGATGCCAGGAGTCCTTGAGCCCCTAAGTTCAGCGCCCAGAGCTCATCCTCCAGCCGCTCGAAATCCGCGTCGGGTCCGGTCTTCAGCCAGACCCGATAGGGGAAGCGGAGCTGGGCTTCACGGTGTAGGTAGTCCAGGTTGCCCACCACGAGCGGACCGGTCTCAGGGTACCAACTAGGAAAGTAGTCGAAGCCGCCAACGATGGTGACCGGTATCGAGGCAAACGTCCCGTAGGCGCGGACAACGACGTTGACGGTGTCTCCGACGTTGAGAATATGGGCGCGCATGAACGAGTAGGGTAGCAGGGCGGCATCCTCTCGCAGGGCTAGCAGGTTCATCAAACTGCCCAGGGACTCGGTTGCGAAATCCGATCGCCAGAAAGCCACGGCAGTGAAATCGGAGCGATCCACGCCGATGTAGGTGCCGTCTTGATAGCCCTCTGTTGTCTGAATCCGGCCTTCGTAGCGACCGACCCGGGCGGCGGCTTCGACATCCGGGAGATTAAGATACTCGGTCACGGGTAGGAACCGCCAGAGCTGAGCTTCGGCGTCGACGCTGGGAGGGGGCCCGGATCCGCTGCTCCGCGCGGGGGCATCCCCTATATCGACGACGCTTGCATCGGCACCGACCCAGTACTGCTCTTGGTCCTGGAGATGGCTATCCAACGTCGCCGCGAGGGAGGCAGAGTAGGTAGAAAGGCTGATTGTGAGAATGAGAAGTGAGAGGGGCGCTGTGTAGAGTCCCGGTACGCGCGCCAACTGGCGCGCAGCCATCAAAAGCCCGACGCTGCGACTGAGGCTGGCGACCCAGGCGATAAAGCGCACTACTAGAGGCAGCAGACGGAGGATCAGCAGAGTGCCGGCCAGGAGACTGAGTGCGGGGATCAGTAAGAGCAGCGGGTTCTCGAAGGGGTCCGCGGGGACCTCCTCCGCGCTCATCAGGATCGAGCCCTGCTGGCTCAATAGATAGGTACCATAGCCCGCCGGTATCGCCAGAAGAAGGTCGAGGCCCACGCGCTGCCACCAAGGTGGGCGGAGTCGGCGTGCGCGCTCGGTCTTGTAGGTGACCATGGTGTGTCGCGCGGCGCTCAGGAGGGGGATGATCTGGGCCACCACCGTGATGCCCAGTGTCAGCAAACCGAAGCGGGCCGTGCCCCAGGTTATCCCAATCCGCATCTCCTGACGTAGTGAGAAATCGAGGAAGCCCCGGGTCTGTCCAATGCTATAGGCAATGGCATAGCTCAAGGGTAGTGCGATCATGAAGGCCACGAGGCCTAATATCGTGCTTTCCACCGCGCCGATGCCGATGATCTGCGAAGACGTCGCCCCGCGACTGCGCAGGGAAGCGACCTCACCTCGCTGACGTTCCACGCTCAAGGCCACGACGAGAGCCACGAAAGTCACGATGAGCCCCAGTACGGGAATGCTGAAAATGAAGAGCAAGAAAGTCAACAGATTGACGGCCTCTTGATAACGCTCCAGTGCTTTCACCGGGGAGACATCGAGGATCGTGCCGGGCAGCATGGCGCGGACGTCACGCTGCACATACTCAAAGCGCAGCAGGAGGGGCTCCACGTCGTCGACATGGATGGCAGCCGCGTCGAGCGGCATGTACCAGATTGACTGATAGATCTCGTCTTCCAGACGGGGGGCGATCCGTTGCACAAAGGCGCCCTCGGACACGAAGAACAAGTTGTCCAGGACAAACCCTGAGTATTCCCAGAACTCCGCCTCCGAATCGCTGGGCTCCCAGATACCGGCGACCCTTAGGTCGAACCTCGCTGGCTCATCCTCGTAACGGTGCTGAGCGCGCGTGTCATAGGCGATGTAAGTGTCACCAACCTGGATCCCCATCTTCTCCGCGACGGATCCGGTCACGAGCACGTCCACAGGGTCTTCGGGGTCCGTTGAAGATGAGGGATACGCGCCCTCCACGAGTGACAGATGGGTTTCCGGCTCGTCGATCGTCGCGAGCACCACGCGGTAGGCAGGTTCGACTTGGGTGATGCGGTTGGCGTCGCGCTCAAGAAAAAGTCCGAAGAGACCCGTGCTCGCAAGGTGCGTGGACTGCCCCCCAGGTGAGGGAGGGAGTCGCAGGTCTTTATGCAGTTCTTGCTCGAAGTATCGGCTGACTGGCTCAAGATCTTCCCATTGTCTGGGTCCCGTCAGCGATCCGGCATACCGGAACAGCAGAGCTACTGGGGGCCGCCGGCCCTGCTGCTGAGAGCTGGCGTTGTCTGAGAAGAGCCCATCTCTGAGCACACGATAGTAGATGGATTCGGCATAGAGTGGGATACCTATCGTTAACCCGATGGCGACAGACAGCCCCACGATCGTTGCGAGCGCTAATCCTGGTTGCGCGAGGATGCGCTGGATGGCAATCCGGACCACTGCGAAGATCAGGTGTCGCAAGTCTTTGATGGAGTTTGGCATAGTGGGGTCTATGATAGCGAATAGTTGCAGAGACGCCAAACAGGCCAGATGATTCTAATGAAACTTATATGCTAGACACGTTGACATATATAAGATATTCGTCTATAATAATAATACTAGATAAACAAATCTTAGACAGGAGTTGCACCAAATATCGTGAGCGGGGAGCTGCCGATACAGGACTGACTTGTTGCGGCGGCTTTCTGTTGTGGTGAGGGTAATCCAAGCACGATGATAGGAGGCGGAAGATGCCGAGAGACGTGATAGAGATCCCATATCAGGTGGAGTATCTCTCGATTCTGGACAAAGACGGAAACGTCGATGAGGAACTCGAGCCCGAGCTGTCGGACGAGTTTCTCCTAGACCTACACCGATGGATGTTACTGGGTCGCCGCTTCGATGAGCGGATGTTGAAGCTTCAGCGGCAGGGACGAATCGGGACTTTTGCGCCCGTCAAGGGACAAGAGGCGGCGAATGTGGGCGCCACGGCGGCGCTGCGTGAGTCTGACTGGATGGTTGTTGCCTTTCGCGAGAGCGCCGGCGAGCTGATGCGCGGGCGGTCAATGGTGGACACACTCCTCTACTACGGCGGGTACAATGAGGGAGGCCACATTGAGGACGGCGTCAACAACCTTCCCACATCGATCCCGGTGGGTTCCCAGACTCTGCACGCCGTGGGAATCGCTTACGGAATCAAGTACCGAGGAAAAGACGATGTTGCCATGGTCTTCTTTGGCGATGGCGCCACCTCCCAGGGAGACTTCCACGAGGCGCTGAATTTCTCGGCTGTCTTCGAGGTACCGGCGATTTTCATCTGCCAGAACAACCAATGGGCAATCTCAATGCCGCGCGAGAGGCAGACGAACTCCAAGACGCTGGCTCAGAAAGCGTTGGCTCAAGGTATGCCCGGGATTCAGGTGGACGGTAACGATGTGCTAGCCGTCTACTCGGCGGCGAAAGAGGCTGTTGACCGAGCGCGGGCGGGTGAAGGGCCGACGCTTATAGAGGCCGTCACCTATCGGATGTCCGTGCACACGACGGCTGACGACCCGACCCGCTATCGCACAGAAGAAGATGTGGAGAAATGGGCTGAGCGAGACCCCATCGCACGATTCCAGATCTATTTGAAGAATAAGGGGCTCCTGGATGACGAGAAGATCGAGGCCCTCGAGGAGGAAATCGATCAGCAGATCCGTGAAGCTGTGAAGCAGGCGGAGGACAAGATGAGCGAGCCTGTGGATGCGCTTGAGATGTTCGACCATATGTACGCCGAGCCCCACGATTACCTCCTCGAGCAGAGGCAAGAGCTTGCTGAGGAGTTGGAGGCGAAGGAGGCGAACAATGGCTAAGATGACAATGGTGCAGGCGCTAAACCATGCTCTGACTCAGGAGATGGAGAAGGACGATCGTGTAATCGTCGTGGGTGAGGATGTTGGCGTGGACGGTGGCGTATTCCGCGTTACAGAAGGTCTCATCGATAAGTACGGTGAGGACCGTGTGCTCGACACGCCCTTGGCCGAGGGTGGCATCGTCGGAATGGCATTGGGGATGGCGATCTATGGGCTTCGACCGGTAGCGGAGATTCAGTTCTCTGGGTTTGTCTACCAGGGGTTTCATCAGCTTGAGCAGCACGTGTCTCGGATGCGATGGCGCTCCCGAGGGCGTTTCGCAGTTCCGATGGTGCTGCGCGCTCCCTACGCAGCCGGCGTCCGGGCGCTCGAGCACCATTCGGAAAGCCGAGAGGCTTACTACGCTCACACGCCTGGGCTGAAGATGGTCATCCCTTCAGGCCCGCGCAATGCCCGAGCTCTACTGGTGGGGGCCATTCGTGATCCCGACCCGGTCATCTTTTTTGAGCCCAAGTCGATCTATCGCGCCTTCCGCGAGGAGGTGCCGGAAGAGGAAGAGGTGATGGAGATTGGCAAGTCCGTGATCGCGCGTGAAGGTGAGGACCTGACGTTGATCTCCTACGGGGCGATGATGCGCCCAACCTTGGAAGCTGCTGAGAGGCTTGAGGAGGAGGACGGCGTCAACGCCGAGGTCATCGACCTGTTGACGATTGCGCCGATGGACGACTCGGTGTTCACCGAGTCGGTCCGCAAGACCGGTCGGGTCGTCGTCGTTCACGAGGCTCATCGCAGCTTCGGTCCTGGTGCTGAGATTGTTTCGCGCATTAATGAGAAGTCCTTCTGGTACCTGGAGGCCCCGATCAAGCGCGTGACGGGATTCGATATTGTGGTGCCCTTGTTTGCACGCGAGCAGGCCTATCTGCCTGACGTGGATCGCGTACTTCGGGCAGCACGAGAGACACAGAGTGTGTGAGGAGGAGCGGCATGGCAAAAGAGTTCAAGCTGCCGGATCTGGGCGAGGGTATCCACGAGGGTGAAGTTCTCGATGTGAAGGTGGACGTAGGTAAACAAGTCGCGGAGGATGAGATCATCCTAGAGGTGGAGACAGACAAGGCTGCAGTTGAGATACCGTCTCCCTACAGCGATGTTGTGACGGACATTCGCGTGGAGCCGGGGGACGTGGTTCACGTTGGCGATGTGATGATGGTCTTTGGCGGTGCGGGCGATAACGTGCCTAAGGAGAGGCCCAAGGCAGAAGAGGCCGAAGGTGCTGAAGAGGCTGAGCGCGAGGAAGCTCCCAAGCGTGAGCGACGCGAGCCACGGGTTGAGCCTACGGCCGAGCCTCATCGCGAGGGGCCCGTGCCGGCTGCGCCATCCACACGGCGTCTGGCTCGTGAGCTGGGTGTGGATCTTCATGCTGTGACCCCGACGGGGCCTGGTGGCCGTGTCACCAAAGAGGATGTCCGGGCCCACGCCGAGGGCCGGGAGGTTGAGAAGGAAGAGGAGGCCGCCACCAAACGCGAGGCTGAGCACCGAGAGCGCAAAATCACGGGCGTGTCGCCGCAGAAGGTCGAGGTACCCCCGCTGCCTCAGTACGATCGCGCTGGTCCTATCGAGCGGGTGCCGCTCCGATCGGTCCGTCGCGCGACCGCCAAACAGATGGCCCTAGCCTGGTCGCAGATACCACACGTGACGACCCAGGACATGGCTGACGTCACCGAGCTGGAGAAGTTGCGACAGCGCTTCAAGGATGAGGTTGCTGAGCAAGGTGGCGCGCTGACGCTGACCGTCTTTGTCATCAAGGCCCTGATCGCTGCTCTCAAGGAGTTCCCGAGGTTCAATGCGACGCTCGATATGGAGACGGAGGAGATCATCCTCAAGAAGTACTACAATGTTGGCATCGCCGTGGATACGGATCGGGGGTTGCTTGTGCCGACGCTCCGCGAGGCGGACAAGAAGAGCATCGTCGAGCTGGCGATTGAGCTCAAGGAGGTGGCAGAACGCGCCCGAGAGGGACAGGCGACGCTCCAGGACATGCAGGGCAGCACGATCACGATTACGAACGTCGGGCCGATAGGCGGCACGGGATTCGCGCCGATTATCAACTATCCCGAAGTCGCGATTCTGGGGCTGGCTCGCGCTAAGGTTCAACCGGTTGCGAAGGCTGTGACCTTCCCGGAGGGTGAAGAGCCCAAGACGTGGGAAGACGG
>JBNGDL010000004.1:109707-120950 GCA_049975205.1 Anaerolineae bacterium
ATCAGACGCAAAATCGAGAGACTGCCACGCTGGGTGGCGGTTGCTTCTGGTGTCTGGAGGCGGTCTATGAACAGGTCGTGGGGGTGGAGGACGTCGTGTCCGGCTACGCCGGCGGCGATGTACCCAACCCTTCCTATGAGCTGGTTTGCACCGGCAGAACCGGACACGCTGAAGTCGTGCAGGTTACCTTCGATCCTTCGGCTATCTCGTATCGCGACATTTTGGAGATCTTCTTCTCGATCCACGACCCGACGACGCTCAACCGTCAGGGGGCAGATGTTGGGACACAGTATCGCTCCGTCATCTTCTACCACAGTGATCGACAGAAAGAAGTCGCCGAAGCGATGATAGAGGAACTGACGGAGGCAAAGGTCTATGAGGATCCTATCGTTACCCAAGTCGAGCCCTTTGAGGCCTTCTACCCGGCCGAACCCTATCATCAGGAGTATTACAGGCAGCATCGCCAGCAGCCCTATTGCCGTGTGGTGATTACGCCGAAAGTGGCGAAGTTCCAGAAGCACTTCACGGATAGGCTGAAGGTGAAGACAGATGTCACGTAGCGGTCGCGGACGAGCATCAGCCAGTGCGAGTGCACTGGGCGCGACCACGTATTGAGGTAAGGATAATGAAAGAGAAAATGAACAAGAGCGAAGCCGAGTGGCGCGAGGCGTTGACCGACGAGGAATATCACGTGCTCAGGGAAAAGGGCACGGAGCGGGCGTTTACCGGCAAGTATTACGATCATGACGAGGAAGGGATCTACCGGTGTGCTGCATGTGGCCAGCCTCTCTTCCCTTCTGATACCAAGTATCATTCGGGCAGTGGCTGGCCGAGTTTCTACGCACCGGTTGATGAAGAGAACGTCGAGGAGGATGTAGATCGGCGTCTATTCATGAAGCGCACTGAGGTACTTTGCAGCCGATGTGGATCCCATCTGGGCCACGTCTTTGAGGACGGCCCGGAGCCCACGGGGCTGCGTTACTGCATCAATTCGGTGGCGTTGGACTTCGACCCTGAGGAGGAGAAGGAGGCGTAATCTATGGTGATGGGTGAGATGACCCAAGAAGTTGAGGTCGTCGTCATTGGCGGGGGTCCGGGCGGGTACGCAGCTGCCTTCAGGGCAGCCGACCTTGGCTATGACGTAATGGTAGTCAATGAAGATCCACGCTTGGGCGGTGTCTGCTTGCACCGTGGTTGTATCCCGTCAAAGACGTTGCTGCACGTCAGCAACCTCCTCTACGACGCGCGTCACGCCGAGCCTCTTGGCCTGAGGTTCCCCGACCCGGAGATCGATGTCGATCAGATCCGCGCCTTCAAGGAGAAGGTGGTTGATCGTCTCGCCGATGGCTTAATGAGAATCGCTAAGGGTAGGAGCGTTCAGGTGGTGGAGGGGCGAGCCGTCTTCGAGGATTCGAACACTCTGCGGCTACAGGGCGCCGACCTGGCGCGGGTCAAGTTCGAGCGCGCCATCATTGCCACGGGGTCGAAGGCAATTGCGCTACCCGGCGCAGAGTTCGGTGAGCGTATCGTAGATTCGACCGGCGCGCTCGAACTGCCAGACGTTCCCGAGCGGCTCCTCGTGGTGGGCGGGGGGTACGTCGGGCTCGAGCTGGGATCGGTCTACGCAGTTCTTGGGAGCGAGGTCACAGTCGTCGAGATGTTGGACCGGCTGATTGCGCAGGCTGACTCAGACCTCGCGCGTCCGCTCATCCGGCGCATTAACGAGATCTTTGCCAATGTCTACACGGGCACTGAGGTAGCGAAGATGGTGGAGCGTGGCAACGAGGTGGAGGTGACGCTCGAGGGGGAGGTCGAGGAGACCTTGACCTTTGACCGCGTGCTTGTAGCAATTGGGCGCCGACCTAACTCCGAGAATCTGGGGCTGGAGAACACCAAGGTGGAGGTCGACGACAGAGGCTTCATCAAGGTGGATGACCGACAACGGACCGCCGATGAGAGTATCTATGCGATTGGCGATGTCGTAGGCGGCGTTATGCTTGCGCACAAGGCGATGTACGAGGGCCGAGTCGCTGCTGAGGTTATCGCCGATCTGCCAGCAGCTTTCGACGCCGCCGCGATTCCAGCCGTTGTCTATACCGATCCTTCGCTGGCTTGGGCGGGGCTCACAGAGCAGGAGGCCGAGGAGCAAGGACGCAAGATCGAGGTGGCGCGGTTCCCATGGACGGCCTCGGGACGGGCACTCACCATGGATGCCCCTGAGGGGATGACCAAAATCATCGCGGATCCCGAATCGGGTCTAGTCTTGGGCTTTGGCATTGTGGGGCGCGACGCCGGGGAGATGATCTCTGAGGGGGTGCTGGCGATCGAGATGGGCGCCCTGGCAGAGGACTTGGCTCAGACGATCCATCCGCACCCAACGCTGGCCGAGACGGAGGGAGAAGCCGCGGAGCTGTTCTTGGGCAGCGCGACCCATCTTCTGCCCCGTAAGTAACGCCAGACGCTGGGATCTCTCTTACAATGCCCCGGCAGGCCCGCCGGGGCATTGTTGGACTATGGGGACGGAATCTGGATCCAGATGGCAGCGCTGTGCAGCGGTGCCATGGCCGGATCGTCCAGCACGAGGCGTACCTCTGCGGGGACGGTGCCGCGAAGATTCTCGGTGCGGAGCGGAACGCGCACCACTTCTCGCACCATAGGCGAGGCATTCACAGCTAGTTCACCGCGCGGGGCGCCATCTGCCCAGATCTGGAGTTCACCAAAGAAGGGGATCCCTACATACCGCTCGAAGACAATAGGGATCGTGGGCTCTTCGTGGTGCCGGAGGGTGTTGATCGTGTCTTCGGGCCCCCATCCCCCGAGCAGGGTTGGAGCCTGGTCTGGCCTGAAGTGGAGGTAGCGGGGTGAGTGGCTCAGCTGTAGAGCCAACTCCTCTCCCTCGCCCACTAGGCTCTGCGTTTGGCCGGTCATCTCCACTACGTTCACTTCATCCACCGTGATAGGAAGAACGATGGTGTGAGCACTCGCCGCCGTCCAGGCTGCCAGGGCTACGAGTTCCTCCCTCTGGAAAAGCAGAAGGTAGTCTGAGGACCGCGCCAGCGGGATGCGTCTGAGGAAACGATACCCTGATAAGGTCGTGGCCAAAGTCTGGGCGGCGCGATAGGCAGGCTTGGCGCCATAGTCATGGCGCACTGTGCCGAAGTTATGCTCGGGGTTAGTCGGGTCGGTGCCATCATCCCGCCAGTCGTACCAGATGTTCAGATCGATGTCGTGGGAAAGGTTGATGAGCCATTGACGGGCCAGATACTGAGCCTGTTGCACCTCGGTCGTGCCGCCCTCGGTTGACGCAAAGCCCCACTCCCCAGAGATGACCGGAACTTTCCAGAGGGGGTTGTACTGATCGATGAGTGAGCGCAGCTGCAAGTAGGGGGCGATCACGTCCTCCGGCGTCTCGACACCATAGGAGTGGACGCTAAGGGCATCGACCTTTGTGAACAGGCCCATCCGGCCCAACGTGTGCCAGTAATCCCACTCGTAGCCACAGACCGCCGGCCCGGCGATGAGGGCGCCGGGGTCGGCGTGGCGGATGGCAGTCGCTGCCTTGAGCGCAAGCTGACCGTACTGCGTGGCGTCTGCTTTGGGGGGCCAGAAGTGGTCGAGATTGGGCTCGTTCCACAAGTCCCACAGGATCCCGGCATCGCGATACCGAGCGGCTGCAACGGCGGCGAAGCGCGCAAAGGCTGCTTTGCCTCCTGGAGATGTTGGCGGAAATCCGTGGTCGTAAAGAGGATTTCCGTAGTCCAGAATCAGCATGATCCGAATCCCGCGCTGTCTCATCGATGCCACCAGAGCATCATACTCCGAGAAGTCATATCTGCCCGGTGTCTTTTCCACCGTGTGCCAGAAGAGGTCCATGCGCACCCACTTGAAGCCACCAGCGGCCAGATAGTCGAGCTCCTGTCGCGAGGCACGGGTGAAATGGATCTCCACGCCAAAGGGGTGCGGGACCACGCGCTCGGGAAGACTCCAGACCTCCGGATGCGGTTCAGGTGTCGTGACGGTCGGGACGACCTGGGTCAGCATCGGGATCACGATGGTGGGCAGAGGGGTCGGGTGCGGGGTCGGCGTCGGGTAGGGCGTGATCGTCGGCGTTGGGGTCGGCACCGCGGTCTTCGTGGGCGCCAGGGCGGTCGGCGATGGTAGCTCTGAGTGGAGGGCGCCCGCCTCCCCCGACTGGCAGCCAGCGCCGACGCTGAAGATCAGAATAGCGAAAGTGAGGGCGCTCATCCATCGCAAGAGCCCGCGCCGCTGCCTCAAACCCCTGGGTGATGTGAGCATAGCGAGAGTCTACTCGCTTCTGCGCTCACGCCAAGACGTGGCCCGACGGACCGTCAGCGCTGAGCGATTCAGACTTCTGGTAGCCGTCAGGTTTGTTTGACTTGGGCTCGAAAAGTGCTATGATGATCAGCGTCGGGCGGTTAGCTCAGTCGGCCAGAGCGCCTCCCTTACACGGAGGAGGCCACAGGTTCAAGTCCTGTACCGCCCACTTCACGACTCCCCGTCCCGCCCCTTCCTGAGGAATGCCACAATGAGCTCCTTCACGGCTTCCGGTCGTGAAAGGTGTAGCATGCTTCCTGCGTCCTCAAGGTGATAGACCTGAAGATACGGAATCGCCTGCTGATATTGGTCGACCACGGCTGGGTCGACCGGGTCACATTCGCCCCTCAATAGTACCGTTGGGATCAGAAGCTGGCGGAGTGCAGGTCGCGGATCCGTCCCTCTGTTCGCTGTGACCTCACCTACGATCTCCGCGTAGGGATTGTAGCCCGGGTTCTCTGGGTCGGGGGCCACGTCAGTTTGGGAAGCGCAGACCATCGTACCTTCGTCGATGACGGCATTAGCCCAGGCCGTAAGCTCCGCCTGAGAGAGGTATCGTTGGGCGGTGGCGGGCCTCTGCACAGCTAACGCAGTGGCGACCAACGGCCTGATTGCCCCTGCGGCGAGCTCCCGACCAGGAGAAGCGGCGGTACTCGTTTCGTCGAAGACGAACTCCTCGTCATTCCACAGCGGGGTGGGCGAGTAGAAGACCACACGCTCGACTCTATCGCGGTGCTCAATCATGTACCGTGCGGCGATCTCCGAGCCACCGGCGTGGGCGATCAGGATCAGCCGATCGGCTCTGATCGTCTCGCGAATAGACTCGAGATCCCGGACGTGGCGCAAGATGCTATATGCCTCGATGCTGTCAAGCCGAGCAGAGAGCCCGCATCCGATCTGGTCGTACAAGTAGACGTCATAACCTTGAGCGGTGAACTGACTGAAGAAGTCCAGG
Organism: Anaerolineae bacterium; assembly: GCA_049975205.1. Lineage (GTDB taxonomy): Bacteria > Chloroflexota > Anaerolineae > B4-G1 > SLSP01 > PWVB01. Next base: position 114,998 of record JBNGDL010000004.1, read on the forward strand.
TCTGTCCTCAATACCGCGCGCCCCAGGTCGTGTAGAAAGAAGATCGGGTTTCGACCTGCGGAGCTTTCGACCGCGGGGTAGTGAAGATAGGCAATACGTGAGCCGGTGGGCAGATCCCAGTATTGAGTCGGTTCCTGGGGCTCTGGCAGGGGAGCGGGAGGCGGCGCTGGTGCGACCAACACTGCGACGGCGGCAGGCACTGCGATCGTCAGCACGGTGATCGCGGTCACTAAGCTGCTGAAACGTGCACGTCTATCCAGCACAAGTCCCTCTGCCACCAACCACGAAATCCCAGCCACGAGAAGCGCGAAGGCAACGGTGCCTACGACCACCATTGTCACTACGTTAGTAGTCAGATGACTGACCGCGAGGAACAGCTGTGTTGCCATCGCAAAGGCATAGCCCACGCCAAAGAGCAGGAGCACCAGGAGGACGACTCGGAGCCACCAGGGCGGCGCCTCGCGCGTCATGATGTTCTGCTCGCCCAGGTCGGCGTCTCTGATCCAGCCGAGCAGTCTCAAAGCGCGCTCTATCCAGATATTCGCGGTGCTCATCAGGATCACGCCTAGCAGCGCCCATCCGAAGTTGTTGATGTTCAGTCGGGTCAGGGCGGCGGTGAGCACCAAAACGAGACCGTCGATGATGAAGACGAAGAGTCCTCCCGTCATGATGACGAGCGGCAACAGGACGCTTAGCAGGATCCGTCTAGCCGTGACGGTGAGGACCGTGAAGACGAAGGCCACGATCCAGACGCCGAAGAGCTGCTGATCCCTGCTGATCCCTCTCAGCAGGAGCAGGATGGAGATTAGAATGTAGTGGACGGAGAGGCGCGTGACAAAGTTACGTATCTGTCGCATCGCGGCTCCCTTCTACGCTACTGTGAAGGTCGACCAGGCGCTCAAAGCGGGCTCGCGGATCCCGGCTGGCGCTTCTTCCCGCCCCGGGCCAGTAGATGCGACCGGGCAATGCGAGCTGCGACGACTCGGCGGCCTCCCGGATTTGGAGGAGCGCCAGCCGGGCGCCGACCCTAGCGCGTCCCGCTGCTCGTACTGCTCCCCAGGTGGTCAGGGTGATGACTTCGTTCATCGCCTCACTCCAGTTCTTATAGAAGAGATGGAGATCGGCGCTGATGCCTTCCTCGGCCGGTTCTATCTCCCGGATGGCCGTGGTCCAACCCAGTAAGTGCATCCCTTTACCCCATTGGATGGGATCTTCCGAGCCTTGCTCCTCGTCTATCATGACGTCGAGACATAGGCGCCGGAAGGCCAGCGTGTTGACGGCGTAGTCGCGCGGATCTTCGCCCCTGATCGTGATGGGCAGAATCCCTCTCTCGCTGAGGTGAATCTCCTCCTCAAGGCCCCAACCATACACATTCTCGAGGTTAGGACTCTCCGTCACGGCAAGCGCGTGTCGGTCGCCAGCGATAATGAGGTAGTGGACCCTTATAAGATACGGCGCGGAGAATCGCCATTTGAGGAACTTGATGAAGAACTCGCGACCGAAGAGGTGAAAGAGCCGTCGGCGGAGGATGTCACCCTCATCGCCGACCATAGAGCGCTTGATCTCCTCGACATCGGTGAGCGCGGTCAGCTGTCGCTTTATCCAGCGGGCGACCCTGTCGACCTTCCGTCGACTGAGTCCTTTCTTAGGCGGGGTAGAGGGGAGACTCTCCGCGGTGGAGGGCTGGACCGCCTCGTCCTCCTGACCGTCAATCCCTTCCACCTCCAGCCGCCAAGGCAGGAGCTGGCATTCCGGGCTGCGGCAGTCGAACTTGACCTCGCCGAAGACGCGAAAGCGCGCCTTCGTCCCGCCGGCGTAGATCGTGGGGTCGCTCACCTCGAGATCCAACGTCATAATCTTCTCGGCGTGTTCGAGAGCGCAAATATCAAAGCCGTTCAGCACCACCGTGTAGATGTCGCGATCACGGAGCTCCGGCTGGAGCTCCAGATCCTCGACGCGCATCAAGAAGGGGGTGAGGTCGCCACGTTGGCATTCTGCGATCGTCTCCACCCAGCCGGTCTGGAACGCGACACCTTTGGCACCCGTGATGCGGGTGACGAACTCGATGAAATGCGCGGTGTCGTTGCCTGTGCCTGAGGCAGCGGTGTGTCCTACAATGGCAACGCCCCCGCTATCGGATTCGGGGGCCTCGCGGACATAGCTCCCGAAGCGGTTGAGACGATGGTTGTACTCCCAGTCGTGTTGGTACCCTTGCCAGATCATGCTGCTGGCGCCGGGATTCCGTGCGTGCGGCATACTCCCTCTCTTCTCTCTTGTACCGAACGGCCCTCATACTCTCTTGGTGGCACTGAGCCCGGTTCCATCCTCAGCTTGGATCTAGGGGCGAGTCCAATACTGGACCTTAGGACAACCAGAAGATGGAACTTAGGCCGGTTCGGAAGTCGCTTCTACTGCTGTATAATAGGAAGAGATTCAGGATTACGCAAAGACCTCATCACAAGGAGTGTGTGCGCTATGGACTCGATCGTCTCTGTTTCACACTTGGCAAAGGCCTTTGGGGGCTTTCAGGCCGTCAAGGATGTCAGTTTCGAGGTCGGGCCTGGCGAGATCTTCGGCTTGCTGGGACCCAATGGCGCCGGTAAGACGACGACCATTCGGATGATGTTGGACATTATCCGACCCGACGCTGGCTCAGTGACGGTCTTCGGCGGCACGATGAACGAAGAAAAGAAGAACCGCATCGGCTATCTTCCCGAGGAGCGTGGCCTTTATCAGGACCTCAAGCTGGAACCAACCTTGATCTATCTCGCTACGCTCAAAGGGATGAGCGAATCCGAGGCTCATGAGCGCCTTAAGACGTGGTTCCAGAGGCTGGATCTCTACGAGCACCGCCACAAGAAGGTGCAGGAGTTGAGCCGTGGCATGCAACAGAAGGCTCAGATCATCACGACGTTGCTCCACGATCCCGACCTGATCGTGATCGACGAGCCCTTCTCTGGGCTCGATCCTGTTAACACCCGGTTGGTGAAGGACATCATTGAAGCTCAGTGCCAAGCTGGCAAGGCGATCATTATGTCCACACATCAGATGTATCAGGTCGAGGCGCTCTGCAATCGGATCGTCTTGATCAATGAGGGAAACACGGTTCTGTATGGCGAAGTCGACAAGATTAAGCGGGAGTTTGCTGGAAATGCCGTGACGCTAGAAGGCCAGGGCGACTTTTCTGACATCCCTGGTGTGCTGGAAGCTCGACGCCACAATGGTGCCTGGCATCTAGCGCTGGATACAGGCACCTCACCTCAGGATGTCTTCCACGCTCTTGCGCGGAGGGACGGCGTCAAGGTTGAGCGTTTCGAGGTGGCGGAACCGTCGCTCGACGACATCTTCATTCAGGTTGTGAAGGGAGAGGGCCAGCAACCGGAGGGTACCCATGCGTAAGTTATGGCTCATCGTCAAACATGAGTACATCAGGCGCGTGACCGAGAAGTCGTTCTTGTTCTCGGTCTTGGGCATTCCCCTCCTGATCGTGGGAATTGGCGGTATCTCGATTCTGATAGCTCTTGGGGGCGGTGACGATCGCCCGATAGGCTACGTCGATCACGCGGCTGTGCTGAACTCCGACGTCCTATCCTCGCTCGTCGAGGAACAGCCCCGTTTCGGACAGATGCGGGCCTATCCTGACGAACCGTCGGCGCGTTCTGCGCTGCAGCGTGGTGAGATCCAGGCCTTCTATGTCGTTCCAGAAGATTACGTGAGCGCCAAACGGGTTAGCGTCTACTATCTTGAAGAGGGGCCTGGAGACCGCGTCAGCGAGGACTTCGAGGATTTCCTCAGGGCCAGTCTGGTGGCGCGCCAGCCAGAGGGTGTTCAGGCCGTGCTCTCCGAAGGTTTCAATCTCGTCGTTCGCTCGGTGGATGGGCGGCGTGAGGTTACGGAAAGCAATGTCCTCAGCTTCCTATTACCTTTCATCGTGAGCTTTTTCCTCTTCTTTGCCATATCAACCGCGGGCGGGTACTTGCTGCAGGCGGTGACGGAGGAGAAGGAGAACCGCGTGGTCGAAGTGATGGCGACATCGGTCTCGCCTGCGCAGTTGATGGGGGGGAAGGCGCTGGGCCTGATGGGCGTGTCGCTCACGCAGATCCTGGTTTGGTTGCTTGTGTTGGGGCTTGGAGTAGTTGTTGCTGGCCGGTTCTTCCCGCCATTGGCGGGCATTCAGATCCCCTGGGCGATGCTTGGCATCACCGCCCTCTACTTCCTGCCGACCTACGTCCTGATCGCTGGCGTGATGACGTCGATTGGTGCCGCGGTAACCGAGCTGCAGCAGGGGCAGCAGATCTCGGGCATCATCAATATGCTCTTTGTGTTGCCTATCTTCTTCCTGACACTGGTGTTCACAAACCCAGACAGCCCAGTGCTTGTCGCACTCACGCTGTTTCCTACCACATCGTTCCTTACCATTCTCCTGCGTTGGAGCCTGGCCTCCGTGCCGCTCTGGCAGATGGTGGTCAGTTGGACCCTGCTGGCTGGGGCTGCGCTCACCAGCGTATGGCTTGCGGGACGAGTCTTCAGGATGGGTATGCTACGCTATGGTCAGAGGCTCCGCATCGGCGGCATCATAAAGGGATTGCGCGAACGTCGCAGTGCACTTGAGAAGGAGACGATGAGTCATGCGTAACGTCTATCTAGTCATTAAGCACGAGATCAGTACGACCCTCGGAAAGCCCTCGTTCTGGCTGACTACGTTCGTCTTTCCCCTGATCATCTTTGTTATCACCTTTGGTTCGCAGATCCTGGCACAGGATCTCACGGAGGACCAGCCTGATGGCGGACTCATTCCGGGTCTCGGGGGACCCGGACAGGAGACCGCGGCGCAGATCATCGGCTACGTGGATGAGGCTGGGGTTATCACCCAGATACCGGAAGCCATACCTGCTGAACTCCTCCGCGAGTTCGCGAGTCGAACGGCTGCCGACGCCGGAATAGCGGCGGGTGAGATCGAGCAGTATTATGTGCTTCCAGAGGAGTTTCTTGACACGGGCGAGATGATCCTGGTTCAGGCTAGCTTCTCGCCTTTCGCTCAGTTGGGGGAAGATAGCTGGTTCGAGTACGTTATCACCTACAACCTGGTCGAGGATGTCGACGTGGCGGTCCTCTTGCTTAACCCCATGCCTCAGGTCCGTTCAGAATCCCTGGCTGTCACCGATGAGTCGCCTACACCAGAGGCGGATGGGGTCGCGACCTCTCTCGTCTCCACCGGGATGCTGTTTATCTTCTTCTTTGTATTGACGATGAGCAGCGGCTTCATGCTTCGTAGTGTGACGCAAGAGAAAGAGAATCGGGTTATGGAGCTGTTGTTGCTCAGTCTTCGTCCTCGGGACCTCATGCTGGGCAAGATCCTCGGCTTGGGCCTTGTTGCCCTGCTACAGATGGCCATCTGGCTTGGGGGAGGGCTCCTCATCGTGGGGCGCGGTTTGCCGATCGCTGGGTTGGCGGCGGGGGCTCTCTCTCAGACGCTGCCCTCAGGTTTCGTGGTCTGGGCCGTTCTCTACTTCCTATTTGGTTATCTGACCTTTGCGTCGCTGCTGGGCGCCCTAGGGACCTTGGCGCCGACCATGCGCGAGGGCAGTCAGTTCACCTTCCTCGTGCTGCTGCCGTTGATGATCCCACTCTGGCTCAACTCGGTCTTTACCGAGGCACCTGACGGCACGCTGGCCACGGCGCTGAGCATTTTCCCGCTGACCTCCCCGGTTTCGATGGTGGCCCGTATGACGGCTACTAGCGTGCCCATCTGGCAGGTCCTGCTCAGCCTGGGTCTGCTGGCGGCGACCACGTATGGCTTGATCCTGCTCTCAGCACGTTTCTTCCGGTCAGACACACTGCTTTCCAGTGCGCCGCTGGATATGAAACGCATCCGGCAGGAGTTGAAGCGACTCATCTAGCAGTGTCGAGGCGGACACTGAATCCCCGGGGCTTCGAGGCCTCGGGGATTTTC
>JBNGDL010000005.1:0-52651 GCA_049975205.1 Anaerolineae bacterium
CGAGTACGAGTTCTGCTGGGAGGACCAGATGCGGGCTGGCCTCGAGCTGCTCTATGCGGGGCTGGCATCTTCTCCGTTACTCTCAAGATAGGCGCGTCCGCAGTTCAAAGATCTCCGGGACGCCTAGGTAGAAAATCTAACCATATCTTGACAATTCTGAACACCCATGGTAGTCTTGCAGTGGGTCACGACATTCGTGACCGCTTTCTGACCTCAGCACAGAAAGGGTGGGTCGTTCGTACGCCAATCATGATCCGAAGACGGAACCAAGGGCGCGTCCACCGATGTATGCCTCCACGCTCGGGGCTATGAGGCACGCTCGTTGCCACGCTTGATACCAGTATTCCGGTGCACCGTACCTATCTCGAAGGGGGTGTGATTATGGCAAGCAGGTCTCGAAATGAAAGAATGATTGAGCGGCTGAGGGATCTTCAGGTGAGTAGCCCTGACGTTGAAGCAGCAGCCATTATCAGCGTTGATGGCTTGCCGATCGCAACCTCGCTCCCCCAGGGGGTGGAGGAGGATAGGGTCGCCGCCATGTCCGCCGCGATGCTGTCCTTAGGGGAGCGCATCGCCGGGGAGCTCGGACGGGGCCTGTTAGACGAGGTCTACGTCAGAGGAGAGAAGGGCTTCGTCATCCTCCGCGCCGTGGGTGAGGAGGCCGTGCTCACGGTGTTAGCGCGCCAACAGGCCAAGCTAGGCCTGCTCTTTCTCGACATGCGGCGTGCGGCTGATGAGTTCTCAACCATACTGTAGGCTCTATAGCCAGGTCACCTGCTGAAGGAGGTCTTAGTGGTCAATCCCCCCGAGCCCAGCGGCTACTACTATCCGAACCGGTTTCTGCTTATTGTCTTTGATGCGCTCGAGGAAATCATGGGGCGCAACGGCCTCCATGCTATTCTCAACATGGCCAAGTTGTCCCAATTCATCGAGAACCCGCCACCGGATAACATGGACAAGGAGTTCGACTTTGCCTACATCTCCGCGCTGAATCGGGCGTTGGAAGAGATGTACGGCCCGCGTGGGGGGCGGGGCTTGCAGCTACGTCTCGGACGCGTCCTCTTTGCTCAGGGTTTGGCTAACTTCGGTGCGCTGGTGGGTGCAAGTGACCTGGCTTTCAAGGTCCTACCGCTGCAGGCTAAGGTCAAGTTCGGACTACCGGCTGTGGCTAAGGTCTTCGACTCTCTCAGCGACCAAACCTCCTACGTGCGCGACCCCGGCGGCGATCAGTATCACTATATCATCGAGCGGTGCTCGATGTGTTGGGGGCGCAAAGTCGATCGTCCCGGCGGGTTCATCGCTGCGGGCATCATTGAAGAAGCCCTGCGCTGGGTCAGCGGTGGGCGTACATTTAGGGTTGATCAGATTTCGTGCATGGGCATGGGCCACAGCAACTGCACCTTCCACGTCTATAAGGAACCCATCGGCTAATCCAGCCACTTGAGCGGATCACGAGGGAATTGTGTATGGATAGCACCGACATGCCTTTGCAGGATCTAGCCTTGGAGAGCGATCAAGGAGCTGCCCGTCACATCCTCATTGTAGAGGATGAGGCCAGCACCGCGGAGATGCTGTCCGCATACTTCGACTCCATGGGCTATGACGTCTCCCATGTCAGTTGGGGACGTGACGCTGTCGATGTGGCGACCAAGGTCCAGCCGGATCTCGTCATTCTCGACATCCATCTTCCTGACATCGACGGCTATGAGGTCTGCATGCGCCTGCGCGATCAGACGCGGACGGAGAACACACCCATCATTTTCCTGACCGAGCGGAAGGAGCGCATCGACCGCTTGACAGGGCTGGAGCTAGGGGCTGTCGATTACATTACGAAGCCCTTCGACGTTCAAGAGCTACGTTTTCGAGTTCGGAACGCACTCCGCCGCTCCCATCGAGAGACGCTGCTGCATCCTGTCACGGGCCTCCCCACCTCTCTCCTGGTAAGGGAGGAGTTAGCGCGTGTGGTGCAGGATCCAGACCTGGCCCTCGTCGGCGTCACGATTCGAGGGATGGTTGAGTTTAGTGACGCCTATGGCTTTGTGACTCACGACGATGTCCTACGGGCTGTGGCCTTGATCTTGCGCAACACTGCTGCGGAGTTCAAAAGCGTTCATCTCTTTGTAGGTCAACTTGATGTCTACCAGTATATCGTGGTCACCTCCGCGGGGCAGGAGGCCTATGTCATCATGGGCCGATTGGACCAGCGTCTGAATGAAGCTGCCTCATTCTTCTATCCGCATCGCGACTGGGAGCGAGGCAAACGTAGCGATGGTTCGGGGATCCCGCGACTGGACTTCCAAATTCGTCTGATCCCGGCGACATCGTTGCCACACCCCCCTACGCTGGCAGACCTACGCCAGATCCTCGATACGCCGGAAGCTTAGCACGCCCGGTTCCCTCGGGTTGCGGCAACCGGGTGGTTATGGCGTTGCTCCACGCCTCTCTATTGCCTATTGGTCGTTGCGTGATAGGATGGCGACACGTACCCCAAGCCTATTAGCAGGGCTTGTGGCTATGTAAGCAGAGGCTGATGGAGAGACTATGCGACGACTTTGGCGTGACTTCCTGCTAGGGGGGCTTCTGCTCCTCTTCCCGTTGTTGCTCTTTGCCCCGGTCTCTTTAGGTCCCAAGACGCTGATTCCAGCGGACGCTCTCTATCTTTTTCAGCCGTACCGCGCTGCTGCCGATAGCCTGGGTGTGGACGCGGTACAGAATCCGCTGCTCGCGGATCTCGTCCTCGAAAACTACGCCTGGAAGCAATTCCTCGTTGAGGCGATCACCTCGGGCTCTCTCCCGCTCTGGGATCCCTATCTATTCTCGGGCCATCCGTTCTTGGCGAATGGACAGCACTCGGCGCTTTACCCTCTCACCTGGCTCTTCTTCCTGATACCCATCCCGAGAGCCTTTGGCGTGTTCATCGTCGTTCAGTTGGGACTAGCCGGCATCTCAATGTACATCCTTGGGCGGGTTATCCGGGCCGGAGGCCTTGGTAGCCTGATCGCGGGCCTGACCTTCCAGCTCAGCGGCTTCATGGTAGCGTCGGTTGTGCACCCGATGATCATTGCCGGAGCATCCTGGTTGCCTTTGCTGCTAGCGTTGGTCGAGTGCACGGTGGCGCGAAGACGGTTCTGGGCTCAGAAGCGCGCTATGCTGCCGTGGGCCCTGCTAGGCGCCATCACCCTCGGCCTCCAGACCCTATCAGGACATCCCGAGATCACGTATTTCGTTCTTCTGGTCGTGGCGGGCTTTGCGGCTTGGCGATTGGTGTGTCAGCTTCTCACCCGCCCCCGATCCGAATGGCGTTCGGAAGTATTGAGCCCTGCGCTGGGCATCCTCTTGATGACGGCGCTGGGCCTGGGGCTCGGTGCCGTGCAGCTGGTGCCCTTCTACGAGGTGGCGCGCGATAGCTTCAGAGAGGGCGCCGTCACCCTGGAACAGGTCCTGGGATGGGCGTATCCTAAGCGCCGCTTGATCACCTTTCTGATCCCGAACTTCTTTGGCAATCCAACGCATCGCACCTTGGTCGATGTCTTCACCGGGCAGACTGTCGAGGCGCTGCAGAACGCCCACGGCCAGCCCATCGGGTCCTTTGACTGGGGTATCAAGAACTACGTGGAGGGTGGGGCCTACTTGGGTATCCTGCCGCTTCTGTTGGCGCTCATTGCCCTTCTGTCTCCTCCTGACCGGACGGCGCTCTCAGGGGATGGGCAGCGACCTGGCCTGAGCCGCGTAGGGGTGAAGCTGAGATCTTGGCTCCGGCAGCCCTACGTGCCCTTTTTCGCGGCGCTCTCTGCTTTCTCGTTGGCCTGCGTCTTCGGTACGCCGGTTTATGCCCTGGTCTACGCCTTGCCCTTCATTAGCCAGTCCCACTCTCCTTTTCGATGGGTCTTTCCGCTGACGGTGGCTGCTGCTGCACTGGCTGGCCTCGGCGCGGCGAGGGTGGGGCGCTACCTAGAAAAGGGTGCCCGTAGCCAGATTGGAACGGCTGAGGAGCAGGGCCGGCCTTGGTGGCTGCGGGTAGTGCTGTTTGACGCGCCCTCAAGCCTGGTTAGCGTGGTCGGCGCCGCTGCTATTTGGGGCGGACTGGCCGTTGCCGGCGGCGTCGGCGCCAGTTGGCTGGCGTTCGATCGGATCGAACCACTGCTTACGCGTGCTTTCTGGTCGCTGGCCAAGGCGTCGCACGCGTTCCCGGACAGCACGGCCTTCTATTCATATCTCGTGCCCTGGACGCTGATCTTCGCTGGTTTCCTGCTGGCCGGCGGGATTGTCCTGCGGGTCTCGCATTGCTCTATCCCGCTCCCCTTCTCTTCAGGGCGCGTTTGGGTCTGGCAGGCGCTCGCGCTAGTGGTCGTCCTAGCTGACTTGGTCGTCTTCGGTGCAGGGTTCAATCCTGCCGTTGACCCGTCGCTTCTGGCCTACCAACCGCCGGTGATTGACTTCTTGAAAACAGATGGTGGGCTGTGGCGCTTCTCGACGTTCGATCCCCAGGGCCGCAACACCCTGAATATGAACACCGGCATGTTCTACGGATTGCAGGACGTCCGAGGCTATGACAGCCTCTTCTCGTCACAGTATGCTCGCTATATGGGTTGGATCGAGCCACAGGACCTCTTGCCCTATAACCGCATCGCACCCTTTCGGGAGTTCTCCAGTCTGGATAGCCCCCTCACGGACCTGCTGAACGTCAAGTACGTGATCACTGAGGAGGAGATTCCTCTCCCTAAGTATCGGGAAGTGTATCGCGACGACGCCGTTCGCGTTTATGAGAACCTGGGCGTAGGGCCGCGGGCTTTTACCCTTCCGGCTGGCGCGACTGTGGTCGCAGACGGTGTGGAGCAGGTTCACGAGGCTCTTCTCACCTACGACCCACGCTACTATGTCATTGTCGAGCGCGAGGCCGCAGGCTGGAGTGGCCCGGCAAGGCCCGGACTGGAGGACTTCACGACAGAGGCGGCATCCGGCACGCCAGCGGCGCAGGACTTCATCTCCTACACGGCGAACGAGGTCATCATTGAGGTGATAACGGACGAGCCCAGTTGGTTGGTCCTTGCCGACAGCTACGCGCCGGGATGGAAGGCTTTCAAGCGCCCCGTCGGCGGAACGCAGGATGACGAGGTCGAGATACCCATCGCCCGGGTCGCCGGCAATTTCCGCGGCGTGATGGTGGACGGCAGCAGTGAAGTGCGCTTCAAGTACACACCCAATAGTGTGAAGCTGGGCGCCTTTACATCCTTCCTCAGTGGGATGATGGTAGTCTTCTTGGGCGTCGTCTGGACCTGGCGGCTAGTCTACCGGGAGTCAGAGGATCAGACCACGGTCCAACGCCTTGCCAAGAACTCCGTGGCGCCCATCGCGCTCAACATCTTCAACCGGGTTGTGGACTTCGCGTTCGCGGCTCTCATGCTGCGCATCCTCGGCCCCGCAAATGCCGGGGATTATTATTACGCGATCAATGTCTTTCTCTGGTTCGACATCCTGACTAACTTCGGTCTGAACACCTATTTGACGCGTGAGGTGGCGCGCCATCGACAGCAGGCACGGCGCTATCTTATGAACACGACGTTGTTGCGCTTAGGCCTCAGCCTTGCGGGGGTTCCGTTGCTGCTGGCCTTCATAGGCGTTCGGCAGACTGCGGTGGCCTATTTGACCTCGCCGGCATCCCGTCAAGCGATCCTGGCCATCATGCTCCTCTATTTGGGCTCGATGCCTTACTCCATCTCGACGGGTCTCACCGCACTCTTTTACGCCTACGAGAAGGCTGAGTACCCCGCGGCGCTCACAAGCGTCAGCACGCTGTTGAAGGTTACCCTGCAGACGCTGATCCTTGTCGCGGGTTGGGGCATCGTAGGACTGGCCGGCGCATCCATCTTGGTGAATGTGGCGACGCTACTGATCCTGGGGGCGCTTGCCTGGCGCCTCTTTCCAAGCCTCCGCCGGGCCGGCGTGGGGCGTACGGACGCTGCCGGGCACCCCAGCGAGCCCTCGCTTGCTAGACGCCCGCGGAGTGGGCGCCTGCTCTTGACGCCGGAGGATCGCACCCTGCGTCGCGAGATGGTGCGCGACTCCTGGCCTCTAATGGTCAACCACTTGTTGGCTTACCTCTTCTTCAAGGTCGATGTCTTCCTGATGGAACCCATCTTGGGAAGCGAGTCCTTGGGTCTCTACAGCATCGGCTACAAGTACTTGGACGCCGTCATGGTCGTACCCTCGATGTTCACGCTGGCTCTCTTTCCCGTGATCTCCCGGCAGGCCCAGAATAATCGTGAGGCCCTCGTTCGCTTCTATCGCCTCGGCGTCAAGATCCTGGTGCTCTTGGCTTTTCTTGCGGCCCTTGTTGCAACGGTAGCGGGCCGGGAGATGGTCTTGGTCCTAGGGGGGGCGGAGTATCTTCCCGGCGCTATGCACGCCCTCAGGCTGATGGCGTGGTCGATTCCTATCGGCTGGATCAACAGCATCACACAGTACGTGCTCATCGCTGTGGACGAACAGCGGTATCTGACCCGCGCCTATGCATGGGCATTCGGTTTCTCCTTGCTCGCGAACTTGGTTCTGATGCCGCGATTTGGCTATCCGGCCTCTGCCGTGCTTCACATTGTGTCTGAGCTGGTGCTGCTCATTCCCTTCCTTCTGCGGGTGCGTCGTCAGTTCGGCGCCGTGGGCTGGGGTGACGTGGTGCTGAAGCCGCTGCTGACGGCGGTGGTCACGGGCGCCTGTGGGGTTCTGCTCCTGAAGGTTGGTTCGGGCGTCGCATTGGTCGCCGTCCTGGTGGCATATCCGCTTCTTGCGTGGGCTCTCGGTGTTCTGACGCCGGAGGAGCGTGCGCTTTTGGCACCGCTTCTCCAGCGCCGATCCCGAGCCGTATCTGAGCCATCGGAAGCCTGATTGTCCGCCCTGCCATCGTTGGCGCTTGCCGGATTTCTTGTCAGGTAGGGGCGTAAGGTATAATGGGGGCTTGCATCGAAAGGACACGGCGTCTCTTTGGGTATTGGGAACGTCACTTAGCACGTACTATCCCCAGCTCGCGCACTTTTCGGCTATGACGTCGATGATATGCGAAGGCAGGTGAATGAATGGAAATCACGCAACTGGAGCAGATGATCCGCTGGTTGGACGAAGAGCGAAAGCGCGACAAAGCACAGATCGCTGCTCTACAGGAACGCGCTGAACAGCAGATGCAGGTCATAGAGTCGCAGGCTGCCGAGATCGAGGGCCTGCGTCATGACGTGACCTCGCTACGCACCGACGTGCGACGCACCGATGACTATCCTAGCATGATTGAGTCGGCGCAGCGGGACCTTAGCGGTGCGATTGAGGCTGTAAAGACCGAGGTGCGGCGGGAACGGCTTGAGGCAGACCAGAATCGGCGCGGCGAGATCGAGATGCTCAACGACATGATTGCCGATCTGGAGAAGAAGATCCGACCGATGCTCCGTTATGAGGAGCAGCTCGAGGCGCGAGCCGCGGGCGAACAGCGCTTACAGGGCCAGATTCAGACCGTGTCCAATACTCTCTCTGACTTCTCGAAACGTACCGAGGACCGCTTGCAGTCGATCGTCTACCTCGAGGAGCAACGACGGGCGGACACACGCAGGATCTCAGAGCTAGAGGGTGAATTGCCTGGGCTGCGCAAGCGCGCCGATGAGGTTGCTGCGCGTCAGGCGCGACTTGAGGATAGCATCCGGAAGCTCCCGAGCCGGGTAGACGAAGCCATCGCCATTGCGAAGTCCTATGAGCCCAAGATCGAGGAACTGCGCGTCGCCGACTTCCAGCGTGAGCAGCGGGTCAAGAAATATCTCGAGCAGGCCGAGCAGGTAGAGGGCGAGGTTCAGCGTTTGGTCGAGCAGACCCAGAAGTATGCGCTGCTCTTCAACCAGAACAAGCAAGCCCTCGATAGTCTGGAGGCTTTTGAGGAGCGATTGGAGAAGCGCCAGAACGAGATAGCCGAGATGCAGCGGCTGACGGAAGAACGGCTCCTGCGGCAGTGGGAGGAATGGCAGGCTGCCTTTGCTCGCGACTGGCAGAAGCGTGCGGTCACAGAGGAGGACCGTTGGCGCCGTCAGGATCTCGCCAACCAGAAGGCGGCGGAACAACTAGCCGATATGGAGGAGCAACTCGAGTTCCATTATCAGGAGTTAGTGGCGCTCTGGGAGGAGCTGCTGGCCAACGTCGAGCGTTGGAGTCGAGCGCTTCAGGACGCTGTCCGACCCAATCAGGCCATGCCCTCTGACCATCTGAAGGAGTTGCGGCGCTACGCAGAGGAGAAGTACAAGCAGCTCTTGTGACGCGGGACTCTCCGAGTGCGGAGCTTTGGGATTGATTTGTAGATCAGGACCTCGAGGGCGCTTCTCGCCTACGAGGTCCTTTCGTTCAGGGGCCTGCGTATTCCTAGAGCCGCCAGACGCCGCCGACCATGGCTCGGTCCACCTTCGTGGCGAGCAGCTCTTTCGCGGGGATCTCCAGGATGTTGCGGTCCAATACGATCAGATCGGCGTGATAGCCGGGCATCAGGCATCCAAGCCGTTTTTCCAGACCAGCCGCATAGGCGCCGCCAAGGGTATAGGCCTCCAGAGCCTCTGTCAGGCTCAGGCGCTGCTGTGGGTACCATCCCTCCGGACCGGGGGCACCGTCCGACTCCGAGCGGCGCGTGACAGCGGCATAGAGCCCCAGGAAGGGATCAAAGATTTCGATGGGTGCATCTGAGCCAAAGGCTAAGCGTGCGCCCGCATCCTTGAGTGATCGCCAGGCGTAGGCATGCCGGCTCCGCTTTCCCCAATACCGGTCGGCCATTTTGATGTCATGGATCGCGTGAGTCGGCTGCATCGAGGCAACCAGGTCATTCTGTGCCAAGCGCCTTTGATCTTCTGGCGTGATCAATTGGACGTGCTCGACCCGATGGCGGAGAAAGGGGCTGATCGGTCTCACAGATTCTAGGACGTCGAGCACTAGGCGGTTGGCGCGGTCACCTATCGCGTGGATCGCCATCGCCACGCCACCCTCCGCAGTGCGTCGAGCGATTTGGGCGAGTTGATCGGGCTCGAGCGTCAACAGCCCTGTGTTGTCAGGCTCCTCCTCATAAGGTTCGAACATCGCCGCCGTCCTGGATCCGAGGGCACCGTCGACGAAGAGCTTCAGCCCTCCGAAGCGCAGCCAGTCATCTCCAAGGCCACTGCGCAGCCCTGCATCCAGGATGGCGTCCAAAGCCTCGAGCCGGACGTACTTCACGATCCGGACTCGCTGATGCCCCTGACGCCTTAGTTCTTGGGCAACAGAAAACGATGGATGGCCATCCACATCGTGGACACTGGTAATGCCCTGGGCTAAGAGGTTGTCCTGGGCCTGATTGAACAGATCGACCAGCGTGTCGAGATCGGGCTCGGGCCTGATCCGACTGATGAGGTAGATAGCGTCCTCAAAGAAAATCCCGGTGGGCTCCCCCCGTTCATCACGGGCGATTCTCCCATGAAGCGGGTCGGGTGTGTTGGCACTGACCCTGGCCGCTTCCATCGCTTGGCTGTTTGCCACCAGCGCGTGCCCATTCTTGGCGTTCAGCGCGACGGGGTGGTCTGGGGCCGCTTTGTCCAGCTCCTGGGCAGTCGGGAAGCTCGTATCAAGCCAGATGTTCTGATCCCATCCACGTCCCACAATCCATGTTCCCGGCGGAAGTCTGGTCGCGGCCTCGGCTACCTGGTCGAGCGTGTCCTGACGGCTCAGGTCGCGGAGGTCCAGCTCCTGGAGGCCGCGTGCATACCACATAAGGTGAATGTGTGCGTCAATAATGCCTGGCATGACGAAGGCACCCTCAAGATCCTCCGTAACCGACCCCGGGGCTTCCTGCCATCCTAGGGCTTGATCGTCGAGGGCAACCGCCTTGCCATCGACGATTGCCAGCGCAGTGGCCCAGCGATGAGCGGGCGAGCCTGTATAAACGTGGGCATTGCGGAGTATACGAACGTTCATGGACATTCCATTTGTCATCGTGGTCTCAACGTAGATGGAAGCTGCATCGCACGTCGGCAACGCCCCGTAGTCTGTTGTTGCCCGCAGGATGCCCTTCTCGACATAGGGGGCCAGTTCCTCGGATGCCACATCTCAAATGTAGCTTCGGCCATCATTGATGGCATCGACCTTGTCTTCGCTGATCTCGATGTCAACGGTGGTGAAGCCGGCCTTGGCGAAGGCCAGGGCCAAGGGCAGCCCCACGTATCCCAGGCCGATGATAGCAACGTGAGCTGAACGATCGTGTATCCTGTCAGATAGCGCGATTTCCAAGTAGTAGCTCCTCGTGTCTGTGGTTCTGAAGGCATGGGCAAAGGGAGGGGAGTGTTGAGGCTATTGCGAGGCGATGGCCCTATCGCTCTCGGGGCTCATAGTCAGGCCGTTGGCGTGCCAGAAGATCGAGACGATTCTCGACCTCGTACCAACTGATCTCCGAAAGCCCCAGTTTTCGCCGCAGAGCATCGGCCTCCATGCCTTCCATATAGTCCCGCACCGCACAAGTCCACCGCAGGGTCTCAAAGGTCACGTGGTCCACCTCGGCGGCTTCGGCTGCTCCGGTGAGGACATACTCAAGGTTCCGTGCCGTCCAGGGAAAGAGGAACTCGCGGGTGGGGTATTGGCTTAAGTACTCATCGAGGATATCAGGCCAGTATCTGGGCAGCGAAATGCGGCGCTCCTTGTGCCGACGGCGGGCGCTTCTGTAACGGATCCACAGGGCGGGATGGTCGGCATCTGTGAGATCGAGGTGGTTCAGGTGAATGCTGACACATTCGCTTTTCTTTATTCCCGTGCTCAGCAGAAGGGTAACCAGCAGATGCGGGCGAGCATCGGGCTCGCTTTCCTCGCCCCCGCGACGCATCTCTTCGGTGACGCGCAGGAGTGCCTCAATCTCCTCGTCGTTCAGGACGTCTGGAAGTGGGGCTGAGACAGCTTGATGGATCAAAGGAGCAGCGATGTCCTTGGGTAGTGCCCCTTCCTCCGCCAGCCATCCAAAGAAGACCTTCAGCGTCGTAATCCGACGCTCCAGGGTCTTGGGGCTGCAGGGGACGTTTCTGCTGGTCTCCATCCACTTCAGGAAGGCGTTGAGCGTGGCGACACCGATCTCACCAATAGGCACCCCCGGCCCAAGGTATTCACTGAGGAGTTGCATGTCCAGGCCGAAGGCCTGTTGTGTGTTCTCCGTAAACCCACGGTCCTCCATGTACCTCTCGAACGCCCCTAAGGCCTGATCGAGGGACGCGTCCGGTGTGAGCTTATATTTACTTGAGGCTCCCGATGGTGCAGTATTGCTACCGTTCAGTGGGAAGAACGATAGTTGCTGAGCGTGCACATCTTGGTTTTCTGGCATCGATTTGTGATGTCCTACATATAGGTGCGTAATCCTCTGAACTCAATTATAACGAATCTGACCAACAATCCAATCCGTTCTGAGCGGGTCCGGCTCGGCTTCGAGAAGCCCGCGTAGGAGTGGGTACCCTCGAATCGGGTTCGGGTTATTGCTCAAGATTCTCTTCTTTTTTGTGCTATACTTGGGTTCGGATAACAGCAGTCAAAGCTAACTGGGGAGGACGTGCATGCCGCTAGATGTGCCGGCCATTCGGGCTGAGTTTCCGATCTTTCAGCGCAAAATCAACGGGAAACGCTTGGTGTTCCTTGACAGTGCTGCTAGCTCTCAGAAGCCTCGCGCCGTCATCGAAGCTATGGTCAAGGTCTGGACGGAGAGCTACGCCAACGTACATCGTGGGCTCTACACGCTCGCCGAAGAAGCGACAGAGGCTTACGAGTTGGCCAGGGCCAAGGTGGCGAGTTTCATCCACGCGTCGAGCCCTGCTGAAATCATCAACGTCCGAAACGCGACGGAGGCCATCAATCTGATTGCTTATACCTGGGGTGAGAGCCACATCGGTCCCGGGGATCGCATTGTGATCACAGAGTTGGAACACCACGCTAATCTCGTCCCGTGGCAGCAGCTCTCAAAGCGCAAGGGGGCTGAGTTAGCCTACATTCCCGTGACGGACGACGGTCGGTTAGACATGGATGCGATCCCGCCTTTGCTGGAGGATGGGCGCACGAAATTGGTCGCCTGTTCGGTGATGTCGAACGTGTTGGGCACGCTTCCACCTGTGACCCGCGTGGCGGAGATGGCCCACGAGGCTGGGGCATTGGTTGTGATGGACGGGGCTCAGGCCGTCCCTCATCGTCCTGTAGACGTACAGAAGCTAGGTGCCGATTTCTTGGCGTTCTCTGGGCACAAGATGTGTGGCCCTGGCGTGGGTGTCCTCTGGGGACGCCGTGATATCCTGCAGGAGATGTCACCGTTTCTCTACGGTGGCGAGATGATCCTGACCGTCAAACAGCAGGAGTCCAAATGGAACGAGCTCCCGTATAAGTTCGAGGCAGGCACACCACCCATTGCCGAGGTCGTCGGTCTCGGGGCGGCGGTTGACTTCTTGAACGACATTGGGATGATGGCCATCCACGAGCACGAGCAGCAGGTCGTCGGCTATGCTATGGAGCGTCTCAGGGAGGTGCCCGGACTGCGGGTCTTGGGGCCTGGCGCACATGAGCGCGGTGGGGTCGTCTCTTTCTGGATGGACGATGCTCACCCCCACGACATTGCGGCGATCTTGGATGAGGAGGGTGTCTGCGTGCGGGCCGGTCACCATTGTGCGCAACCGCTCCACGACCGGTTCTGCATACCCGCGAGTGCTAGGGCCAGCTTTTACATTTACAACGACGAGCAGGATGTCGATGTGCTGGTTACAGCTTTGCATCGAGTTGTGAAGCTGCTGGGACGTGGATGAGGCGGATTCGCTTCCCTAGCCAGACATTATAGGAATCATGAACGCATAGGAGAGCTTAATGCCCCACGATTTGTACCGCGAACAGCTGCTGGATCACTACCACAATCCAAACAACTACGGGAAACTCGAGGATCCAGATGTCGACATCGAGATGGATAACCCGACATGCGGGGACGTGGTTCATCTCACAGCCCAACTGAATGACGATGGCAGGATCGAGAGGGTGATGTTTGAAGGGCAGGGCTGCGTTGTCAGCATGGCGGCCTCCTCAATGCTGACCGAGGAGCTGGTGGGAAAAACCCCCGAGGAGGTCGATGCTATGGGACTCGCTGAGGTTCAGGAGATGATGGGTGGTATCCGACTCAGCATGGGGCGGGTGAAATGCGCGCTTCTTTCCCTCAATGCCGTCAAGCAAGGCCTTCGGGAGATCGGAAAGCTCTGATTCCGCCCGGGGGTGTCCGTACATCAAGCGCCCGCTAACATCTAGCGGGCGCTTATGCATTCTGATCTTAGGGATTCCTTCCGAACACCGTCTCTTCCGTGTCTGGCGCTTCCTCGATCTGGACCGGCACCTCTTCTGGTAGGATTTGCTCGATGTCGACCCCGTCTGGCACCGTGACCTCTGGGATGATGTTGTACTCCCCGGGCGTCAGGTCGCTCAGGTCGAGCACAGCTTCAACCTCTGCTGGTTCAAGCGCCTCCATCACGGATATGGGCCCGTTCAGGATCACCAGGATGGACTCCAGTCCAACCGTAGCTGTCAGCTCTGGACTAAGACCCTGGATCGTAGGGACGATTTCCAGGTTCAGCGCACTCCGGATGGCATCCACGGTGAGGGTGACCGTCACGGTGGGGCGACCGGAGAGGATAGAGAGGCCGGTGGGCAACTGCAGCGGCACGGATGTCTCGAGCGTCTGCGTGATTCCCTCAAGGTTGATCGGCGCGGTCTGAACGGTTGTCGTCGCGTTCAGGACGTCTGCTCGTCCGTAGACCGTGACCACCTGAGGCGCATATCTCACGTTGGCGATCCCATAGCCGGGTGCTGGCTGACCGATGAGATTGGGCTTCACCGGTACATCCCGCGTGTTCAGCCATTGGACTATGGGGATACGAACCGTCACAGACTCAGGCATGATTTCCACCTGTTGGACCCGCTGCCCGGTCTCGTCGACAGGGATAGGCCGGAAGTCGTCGCGCAAATCACTCTGCTGGCCCTCGACCGAGACCTGAATCGAGGCCTTTTGGACGCGTCTCACGTAAGATTCGGGTCCACGGATGCGTACGGATTGCGGGACGACCTCCCGTTCACTGATCATGAATCCGAGGGATGGGGAGCCCTGAACCTGCACATCAACGGGTACTTCCTTTTCCGCGATCCGCTCTACTGTGAGCTCAATCTGCTCCGGCGTTCGGTCAGTGACGGTGGATGGCTCCAACTCAACGAAGACCTGAACCGGCACCTCGACCGTCCCCGTCTGGACCGTCGAGAGATCGATATAGGCTTCGATATCGCCGGTCTGCAGCCTGTCCCAGATGGATGCGGGCGCGCGGATCTCGACCCGGATCCGGGCGTCCTCAGCTCCATAGGTCGTCAGACCCTCCCTCAGCCCGCGGATCTCCACGGGAATCTGAGTGGGGAAGGTATCGACCCTTGTGGGGTCTTCCGCCTCCGTCGCCACGGCCCAGAAGAAGAACGCCAAGAGCAGCGACAAGAGAAACAAACTAAGGTTGTGACTGATCCAGCGGCTCACGAGATCCTTCCTATCCTATTCAGTCGATGCCTCTCCCAAGCACACTGCTTCCTGCCTAGATAGCGCGTCGCAGCCACGATAGGGGTCCCTTTCCTCCGCGTTGTCGCGGGATCAAAAATGCACGCAGGATGGATTCCAGGCGCTTGGTATCGATGTCGCGAATGATGCGACCACTGTGGGTCAAGGAGATGGAGCCTCGTTCTTCGGAGACAACCACAGCGACGGCATCGGCATCCTCGGTAATGCCGATCGCTGCCCGGTGACGCAGGCCAAGCTCGCGGTCGGCCAAAAACGCCGCGGTCAGAGGCATCACGCACGCAGCTGCGATAAGGCGATCGTCCCTGATGATCACGGCCCCGTCGTGGAGAATCGTATGGTGGTCAAAGATAGTCGTTAGGAGCGCGGACGACACCTCAGCATCCACCATGACCCCGGTCTCGATGTATTCCTGCAAGCCCGTCTGGCGCTCGAAGACGATAAGGGCGCCCACGCGACGCTCCGCCATGGACTCCGTCGCCTCAACGACCTGCTCGATCGTGCTGACGAGGCGCTCGGTCTCCCTCTGTGACAATATGACCACGCGGCCCCGCCCGAGTTGCTCCAGTGCGCGGCGAAGCTCCGGTTGGAAGAGAACGGGGATACCCACAAGCAGGGCTGGCAATAGTTGCTCGATAAGCCAGGAGAAGGCTGTTAGTTCAATGAGTCGCGTCAGAAGTGCAAGAGAGACTAGAATTGCCGTGATCCCGCGAACCAAGGGCACAGCTCTCGTTCCCCGGATGGCGTAGAAGATCCAGAAGAAGAGAAATGCAACCAGGAAGATATCCAGGATGTCAGTCCAGGATATCCTCTGAAGTAACCAGTCCAAGTTCCACATAGATAAGTCTCAAATCGCGTTGCCTGACGGCTGCTGCCGCCGGCTAGGTGATTGTCGGTTCCTTAGGGCGCGGCGTCTTTCGTGAACTTCTTCCCTCTCTTCGCGTGCCCGGGATCAAGTGGGCTGCGCGGTTCTGTGAGGAGGCTCCCGTTGCGCCATTTCTCGATAGAGATCCGCGTACGCTGCCCGGTTGGGCGGATTGAGGGCGAGGATGGCTTCCAGCGTCTTGATCGCCGCCTCCTTATGTCCCGCCTCGAGCTGTAGGTCACCAAGGATGTCCAGATGACCCAGGGCTTTGTCACGGTCTCCCGCGTTCAGACACAGCTGCGCAAGTCTTGCCCGGAGCGGGATGCTTTCTGGCTGCCCCTCAACCAGATCCTCCAGGATCGCCAGGGCCTTGGTCGCGTTGCGGTTGGATATGTAATGTTTGATCAATCCGTCCAGCGCGTGAATGCCGAGATGGGGTCGCCCTGTACGCGGATAGAGGCGGAAGAGCGCGAGACGAGCACGTTCATCATCGGGCGAGATCCGCAGAATCTCCTCGTTGTCCTTGATGGCCGCTTGCCAGTCGAGTCGCTGGACGTCAAGATCTGCCATCCTGTGAAGGATTCGCACCGCCCAGGATTTCTCCCTCGAACCCCGCGGCGCTAGGCGTAACGCCTCGTTATAGACCTCACGAGCGCGGTCGGGCTGCGCTAGCTGATAGTAGGCATCCGCGGTCTGG
This sequence comes from Anaerolineae bacterium, assembly GCA_049975205.1. Classification (GTDB taxonomy): domain Bacteria; phylum Chloroflexota; class Anaerolineae; order B4-G1; family SLSP01; genus PWVB01. The sequence goes on from JBNGDL010000005.1 coordinate 16,150, forward strand.
AGATACTGGGCGAGGGCATCATCAATCCGCCCGTGTTGGATCAACAACTCCACGACGCGCCGGTGGATTGGGATATCCAGGGGAGAGACCTCCAGGATCAGCTGATAGGTGGTCAGTGCCTGCTGAACCTGTCCACGAATCTCATAGGTGCGAGCCAGGACCTGGAATTTCTCGATGGCCTCCTCTAAGTGACCGGTCTCTCGTAGCATCACGCCCAGGAGGTGGTGGAGGGGGAGGTAGTCCGGCGTGCCGCTCATGGCGTGGAAGAGTTCCTCCAGAGCCGAATACGTCTTGTTGCGACGATGATACTCCTGTGCCAACGCAATCGATCGCAAGATTTCCTCGGACCCAGGCAGGCTGAAGAGCTCGGCGAGGCTGAGCACGGTGCCTAGACGTGCCAGCTCGTCAAGGCGCTGTCGCGCCTTGATGGCGTCGTCTTCCCACCCACGTTGCCCTAGAAAGTCCACCAGCATCTCGCTGACCTGTTTTGCCCGATCTGGCTCCCCGGTGTTCACAAGGCTCTGCGTCAGGCCTTCGTACACACGGATGAGGTCGTCCACATGTTCGCGCTCGATCACAGCGACGTCGACGACCTTGACAGCCTCAAGGAAGTGTTTTAGGGCCTCTTGGAACTCTCCCTTCGCTTGATAGCATTCGCCCAGGGAGAAGTGGCTGCCCAGCACGTATTCGGGATCATTCAGGGATTCTTCGAAATGGGCGATCGCCCGGTCGAAGTGCATCTGCTCTTTGTGGAGCAGGCCAAGATTGAAGTGGATGGAGGGCATAGAGACGCCAGTGTCCACAAGCTGCTCGTAATGGGCTATGGCGCTGTTCACGTCGCCTCGCGTCTGGGCATCTACCGCATGGCCAATCAGCAGATCAGTCTCCATTTGGGAGGCATCCTGAGTCTCCCCTTTGTCCTCTGCGAAGATCGACTCAGCCAGCTTGGCAAGAGCTTTCTGGCGAGCGATCTCGACAGGAGTGCCGGATTCTTCGATCTCGAGCTCTGTCTGCAAGCCGCCCTCATCGTCCGGGCCCCTCTCCTCCGCCGACCCGATGGCTGGGGGCCGGGGGATCCCGCGGTTGCTCTGGAGCAGGATCAGCATCTGCCCGATGCGAGGATCGTAGGGGACATCGGTCTGAGTCTCCCGGCAAAGCGCGATAGCTTGGTCCCGGCGTTCGTCCTGGTAGAGGTAGGAAAGCCACAGCGTAGCCAGGACCGCTTGTTGGGGCTGGCCCTGCGATCGATAGAGCCCCAGCAGTTCCCGCCACGCAGCTTCGTTTCTGGGTCGCAGTTCCAGCGACGTCTCTAGCGCAGAGATGCGCTTTGCCGTGAGGTCTTGTCTGCCATAGCGCTCCGCCGCCTGAAGGTAAACCTCCGCGGCACGCTGGGCCTTTCCCTTACGCCGCAGAATCTCCGCGATGCGCTCATAAGGCCCTGGATCCTCCGGTGTTACCTCAGTTAAGTGCTCGTAGACCTCCAGGGCGTCGTCAAGCGCGTCCGCGTTGAGCAAGGCCCAAGCGTACCCCATCAGCGCCGATTCGTCGTCTGCAAATTCGCTAAGGGCCCGACGATAGGCGGCGGCTGCATCCTTCCATTTCTCTGCCCAGACGAAGTCGTTGGCTCGCTGGATAGCTTCCTCGAAGCGTAAGCGGTTCCCTGCCATAGGTCACCTCAATATCCATCGGACATGCTAAGTGTACGGAGACGAAATTCCTCGATAGGCTCAAGCAGCGTCCATCAGCCACACGAGGATCGCCTTTTGAGCGTGAAGGCGGTTCTCTGCTTGGTCGAACAACGCCGAGTGCGGACCATCGGCGACCGCATCGGTGATCTCCTCGCCTCTGTGTGCAGGCAGGCAGTGCATCACGATGACATCGTCCTTTGCCTGTGCCACCTTGTCCTGATCCACACGATAGGGTGGGAAGACCTGCCGGCGTTTTTGGGCCTCTTCTTCTTGTCCCATCGAGGTCCACGTGTCCGTGTAGATCACGTCGGCTTCCGATGCCGCTTCTTCAGCGTCGTAGGTCGCGAGGAGCCGCGCTCCGGTCTGTGCCGCAAGTCGCTGCCCGACGGCCCACGCCCCAGGATGCAACTCGTACCCTCTCGGCGTGGCAATGGCGAAATCCATCCCCAAAAGGGCTGCCCCAAAGAGCAGGGATGTCGAGACGTTGTTTCCATCCCCAAGATAGGCCAACTTTCTTCCTGCAAATTCACCTTTGTATTCCAGGATCGTCAGGAAGTCGGCCATACCTTGGCAGGGGTGTGCGTAGTCTGACAGCCCGTTGATGACGGGCACCTCGGCGTACTGGGCTAGCTCGACAATATCATGGTGTCCGAAGACACGGGCCATGACGACGTCCACATATCGTGAGATCACGCGCGCCACATCTGCGGTGCTCTCACGCTTTCCAAGCTGAATCTCGTTGGGCGAGAGATAGAGTCCATTACCGCCTAGCTGCAGCATTGCGACGTCAAAGGAGACGCGGGTTCGCAAGCTTGGCTTTTGGAAGATCATACCCAGCACCTTGTTCTTCAGATAGGGGGTGCTTTCACCAGCTTTCCAGGCTTGCTTGATCTCAACGGCAAGGTCCAAGATATCGCGCATGGTCTTCGGATCTAGATCCGACAGTGTGAGGAAGTGCTTCATCACTATGCCTCCTAGAGGGGTCAGTTTGGCCCAGGATACGCTGCCCTCAGTCTGATGGGCGTCCAGATCCCGGCAGAACCTCGATTTTGGGTAGTATACCACGAAGGAGTCTTGGAGAAAAAACGCTCAAGGAGGGCGAGCCCGATCATGACATCTGTCGCGAAACAGAAGGCGCCTTCATCTTTGCTGCCCTTTCCCGTGGGTGCTATACTGGAATCATGCACGCGATTGACTCAAGACAAGAAGGGAGGTCCTATGACTGAGCCTAAACTGACCTGGATTGAGGAAGAGCTCACTGAACTGAAGGAGAGCGGTCTCTTCATCAACCTCCGGATTATTGATTCACCGCCAGGCGCTTGGATGGAGGTCGATGGTCGAGAGGTGCTGAACCTGTGCACCAACAACTACCTAGGTCTCGCCGGTGATGATCGCCTTAAGAAGGCAGCGCAGGAGGCCATCGATCGCTTCGGCGTCGGCCCGACGGCGGTAAGATCCATCGCCGGGACGCTCAGCCTTCACGTTGAGCTGGAGAAGGCGGTTGCTGCCTTCAAGGGTGTCGAAGATGCCTTGTATGTCCAAGCTGGGTTCGTGGCGAACCAGGCTGCGATTCCGCCGCTCGTCGGTCGCGAGGACGTGATCTTCTCCGATCGGTTGAATCACGCGAGCATCATCGATGGTGCGCGGCTCAGCCGAGCCAAGATCGTAGTCTATGAGCATCTGGACACGGATGACTTGGCCGCAAAGGTCGAGGAGTTCCTCCCCCAGTACCGCCGGGGCCTGGTGGTCACCGACGGTGTCTTCTCGATGGATGGCGATATCGCGCCACTGGACAAGATCTATGAGGTCGCCGAGGCACACGGTCTTATGACCATGGTGGACGATGCCCACGGAGAGGGCGTGCTGGGCAAAAGCGGTCGCGGTATCGTCGATCATTTCGGGCTTCACGGCAAATTCGATGTGGAGATCGGCACCTTCTCAAAGGCCTTTGGTGTGGTTGGCGGCGTCGTCGCCGGGAAAAAGGTGATTGTGGATTACCTGCGGCAGAAGGCGCGGCCTTTCCTCTTCTCCAACGCGGTCACAGCTGCGGATACGGCTGCGTGTCTGGCAGCGGTCAATGTGCTCTCTGAATCTTCGGATCTTGTCGACCGGCTTTGGGAGAACACGAAGCGTTTCAAGTCGGCGATGAAGTCCCTGGGATTCGACATCGGGCAGAGTATGACGCCGATCACGCCGGTGATGCTCGGCGATGTGAAGTTGGCCAAAACCTTCAGCCGCCGCCTCTTCGAGGAGGGCGTTTTCGCTATGGCGCTGGGATTCCCCACCGTGCCCAAAGGCGAGGCCCGCATTCGCGTGATGATCTCTGCTGCGCTCTCGAACGACGATCTGGACTACGGGATTGAGAAGTTCGAGGAGATCGGCAAAGAGCTAAACGTTATCTCCTGACACTTTGATGTCACGCGAGCGTGCGATTTCTGAATCGCACGCTCGCCCGTTTCCTGCCAGACGGCGCACACCCTCTCGTCGGTTTAGCCCGCGATCCTCTCGTCGATCGCACGCTGCACCGCGTCGTAGTCCGGTGGCAACTCGATGGGGGGATTGCGATATCGCGAAACTACGTCAGCGAGCGTTCCGTCATGGTAGCCGACCTTGAAGCCGGTGAACTTAAGGCCGTGAGCCGTGGAGATCACAACGACGCGGTCGTCAGGCTTGATCTGCCCCCGCTCGACCATCTTGAAGAGCACGGCTAGAGCGACACCTGTGTGTGGGCACGTGTACATCCCGGTCCTGTCCGCACGCGCTGCGGCGTTGGCCAGCTCATCCTCGGTGGCCTGTTCCACGACCCCGTTGAACGCAGAGAGCGCTTTCACGGCTCGCTCGTAACTCACGGGATTCCCGATCTGGATGGCGCTGGCGAGCGTCTTCTCGGCCTGTACGGGCACAAACTCCCTGAACCCGGTCTGATAGCTTAGGTAGAGCGGGTTGGCGCGGGCCGACTGCGCGCACGCGATGCGCGGTAGCTTCTGGATGAGGCCGAGCTCCTTCATCATCAGGAATCCCTTGGCCAGGGCGCTGACGTTACCTAGGTTGCCGACAGGAATCACGATCCAGTCTGGTGCCTGCCAGTCGAATTGCTGGACGATCTCCAGCGCGACCGTCTTCTGCCCCTCCATCCTCAGCGCATTCATGGAGTTGGCCAAGTAGATGGATTTGTCCTGTGTGATCTTCTGGACAACACGCATGCAGCCATCGAAGTCGGTGTCGAGCGCGAGGACGAGAGCGCCGTTGGCAATGGGTTGGATCAGCTGTGCGGTTGAGACTTTGCCCTTAGGCAGAAGCACGACGGCAGGTACCCCCGCTGCTGCTGCGTAAGCTGCTAGTGCCGCGGAGGTGTCGCCGGTTGAGGCGCAGGCTACAGCGCGGATCGGCTTGCCGTCGGCGATCATCTGTCGAACCACGGAGACCAGTACCGTCATGCCGAGGTCTTTGAAGGAACCGGTATGGCTGTTCCCGCAAAGCTTTACCCAGAGGTCCTCGACGCCCACTTCCTTTCCCAAACGCTCGGCCCAGAAGCAGTTAGTGTGGCCTTCATACATCGACACCACATTCTCGTTGTCGACTTCGGGGCAAACGAATTCCTTCTTTCCCCAGACACCGCTGCCGTAGGGCCACTCTGTCGTCCGGATGCGTCGATCGAAGAGCTCTATCCATGCTTCCGCGTCACGAACTTTCAGCGCCCCCATGTCGTGCACGACATCCAAGAGACCGCCACAGGTCTCGCAGCGGTAGACGACGTCGAAGATTGAGTAACGATGACCACATCCGCGTATGCATTCCAACCAGCTGTGATAGTGCATGTTCCTCCCCCCTCGTGCACTTGCTCAGCCCAATACGGGGTCTGCGTGGGGATGGAGCGCTTGTTCAGGGCTCCAGAGATTGTCTGTGAGCTTTCTCCCAGCCTCGGCTTAGCCTTTCCCAAAGCCTCCGTATACCTGTCTGTATTTGGCGCCGTAATGCCAGGACTGCCCAGACGGACAATGCCAATTCGAGCAATAGCCGCGGTCGTGCCAGCGACATCCATAGCGTGGTCTCGAAGCTCTCGGGCGGCGGGAACTCGTAGACGACGAAAGGATAGAGCCACGGAACAACACTTCCGATGTCACAAATAAGATGCGACAAGTAGCCTATCAGCCAACTGAGCGCGTTTCTTTTTCCGAACAGCACGAGACAGAGCGCCGATGTGAGCAAAGCCACGGTGAGCGTATGCCCCCAGAGACGTCCCGACTCTGTTTTTCCTAGGACGTAGTGCGCGATCTTATCGACTGCATCCGGAAAAACGGCAACCGCCATGACGGGGACGACAGCCAGCTTCGCATATTTGTGCTCGAGTGCTGAGACTGCTAGGTGTCCGAATACCATAAGTGCCTATGCTACCGAGGCCCGCCGACCATGGTTACCCCCCGAAGTAGACTCAGAGGACCAGGCCAATAGGGCTAGGATCAGGAGTACAACCTCGAGCGCGACCTCTGAACGATCGGCAAGGAAACGCTGGACGATTTCTTTGAAGCCCGGCGATGGCTCGAAGTCGTAGCCCTTGAAGGGATACCAGAGAGGTAGATCACCCCGCAAGTCAGCAAGAAGATGGCCGATAAATCCGAGTGCCCAACTCCTGGCTGTAGCCCTCCCCGCTAGGAGCCTCACCATCACGGAGGAGACAGCGAGGGTGAAGATGGTGTGCCCCCACGTTCGACCGTTTGGGACCAGGTGGAGCACCTGGCATAAGGTCTTGTCCAGCACGTCCGGGAAGAGCCCGCCCGCCAGCGTGGGAGCGAGCTCTGTGCCGAGATATCGTTTCTCAAGGATCGCGACGGCAATGTGACCAATTAGCATGGTGATCGTTGTGGACGTGATAGAGTGCGCTATCGCGCTGGTGTCTCGTGGCGAGGCTCACCCAGCGCCCGGTAAGCCTCCCCGACAGCGTGCGTCAGCGTACGGTGGATGGGTTGGAATCCTTGAGCGGCTAACGAATTGGTAGGCACGGAGGCCTCGTCAGGCTTGTCCGACAAGCCGAAGAGCAACGCACCTGCACTCTGCCAACGTGACGCCATCTCGCGAACCTCCTGGGTGATCACAATCTCGTGAGCCAGGAGAGCGTTCGCGCGCGCATCCAGCTCCAGGCGACCCATTCGTCCGACTGTCGATCGATACTCATTGTACCGAAATGCCTTGAAAGGCGTAGGGTCCCCTGCCTGAACGCGTTCGTAGATCCGTTTATGGAGGTCGCGAAGCTGGTCCGGCAGCTCGCTAGATTGGTCTTCAATCCTTTCCAGGAACTGAATGAAGCTGGTGAGCTGCTCCCCTTGGATCTCATCGACCAGGGTCGAGAGCGAGATGAGCCCACTACCGAGGATCAGGCAGAGATATGCCACGTAGTCCTGATTATCCGCAGTGAAGGGATGGAACTTGGTCCGGTTGAGCATATTGTAGCTCGCCTCAAACTGCTCGGGATGGAAACTATCTCCTAGGAGGGACCCGACCGTCTGGCGCACGGCTTTGATGCGAGCCTCATTGATGACGTGATCGTTGCGGCCTCGTGCGCCCAGAGCGGTCTTGTCCAGATCGATGATGACTGCCGTGGCGGCATCGATGGCAAAGTGATGGTCGCGACAATAACCGTCGAAGTCCTCCAGCATCGACCATCGGTTAGCTAAGTAGAGCACCTGATCACCCTCGTTGGCGAGCTGGACCTCGGGCGGATCGCGTGTCTCAGACCCGATGAACGCCGTACCCTGCCATCCCCCAGCTGTGCAGAGATTCCTGAACGCCGTACCATCGTTCATCCAAGTGTCTCCGACGTAGACCAGACGTTGGATTGTCATAGTTCTGCTCTCCAAGGCTCTGGCGTATGACAGAATATGGCCCATCACCTTACCGTAGTCGAGTTCACTTTTGCGTGGGACAGGCATGTGCCTGATCCCAAGCGCACTCGCGATCTCCTTGAAGCCCGGTAGCCGTGTGTCCATTGGCTGAAGGTTGCGGTAGACAACCCTATCCTCTAGGAACTCCGAGACCGAGGTCAGTCCATAGGATTCCATAGTAGTCCTTTCGCTCTCGCCCTAAATCCTATCCCGCATCAGGCCTGAGCGTATCCCTGGGCCGTGAGCAATTCGGCGTTGAGGATCGCGCCGCTGGCAGCTCCTCGAAGCGTGTTGTGCGTGACGACCACGAGACGGAGGTCGAGCAGCGGGCAGCGGCGGAGGCGGCCCACACTTACAGCCATACCCTCCGCTGCCCCGCAGTCACGTCTTGGCTGGGGGCGGTCCGGTTCGGTTCGCACATAGATGAGGCGTTTCGGCGAACTAGGGAGGTCCCGGCAGATCTCAGGCGGTTGGTAGGCTTCCAGGGTTTGACGGGCGAGATCAGGCGTGACCGGCTTCTCAAACCCCACCGACACATTGACCGTATGCCCTTCCAGTACCGGAACACGGTTGGCGTGCGCGCTGACCGCGATGTTCGGCCTGATCAGTTGTCCGTCGGTCACGCGGCCTAGCAGCTTTTGGAGCTCCTGCTGGAACTTCTCTTCCTCTCCGGCGATGTAGGGGACGACGTTGTCGAGGATGTCGAGAGAGGAGACACCGGGATAGCCGGCGCCAGAGACCGCCTGCATCGAAGCCATGAAGACCTTCTGCACGCGGTAGGCATCATCGAGCGGCTTCAGCGCAACGGCGACGCCGGTGATGGTGCAGTTAGGACTCGCTACGATCAGGCCGGACCATCCTCGTTGGCTACGCTGGCGGGCGATCATCGAGATGTGGTCGGCGTTGATCTCCGGTATCAGCAGCGGCACGTCCTCAGTATCGCGGTGTGCCGACGCATTGGAGCAGACAAGATACCCGGCTTGTGCGAAGCGGGGCTCCATCTCGCGAGCGACAGATGAGGGCACCGCCGAAAAGACGATGCGTGCTGGCAGCGTTGGTGCCAGGGGCATCACGATGCGCTCGCCGACCCCGGGTGGTGGGTCGCCGGGGATTACCCATTGGCACGCATCCTTGTATCTTTGACCAGTACTGCGTTCGGACGCAGCCAGCGCCGTGATCTCGAACCAAGGATGATCCGCCAGCAGCTGGACAAACCGTTGTCCGACTGCGCCGGTAGCTCCGAGAACAGCCACCGGGATCTTTCTTGAAGGGACAAAGCGCGCCTTATCCATGGTTGATCACCTCACGGTGAATCTGCCGGACCGCCTCGATTGCCTGTTTCGCGCTGACGACCAAGGAGATGCTGCACTCCGAGGAGCCCTGAGCAATGGCGATGATGTTGATCTCTTGGGTGGCCAACGCGCCGAAGAGCCGGGCGGCCACGCCGGGGGTCCCACGCATCCCGGCGCCCACGGCGGACACGATGATGACGTCGTCCAGAGACCAGATGCGGTCGATATCGCGGCGACTGAGCTCAAGCGCCATCTCTTCTTCGACCGCCTCGATAACCCCGGCCACGTCCCGCGTGGGGATCACGAAGCAGATGGACTGCTCCGACGAGGCTTGGGAGATCATCAGAACATTCGCACCCTGGCTAGCCACGGCGCCGAAGGTACGGGCTGCAATACCGGGTACGCCCATCATCCCTCGTCCTTCCACCGTCACCATGCTCAGGCTCTTGATCACCGTGACGGCCTTCACCGTACCGGGCGTGGTGGTCGGGGCCGAGACGATACGCGTCCCGGGGCAGGAGGGGTTGAAGGTGTTTTTTACCCACAGGGGGATGTCGTGCTCGATGACAGGGCGGATCGTCTTGGGGTGCAAGACCTTGGCCCCGAAATAGGCAAGCTCCCCAACCTCACTATAGGAGAGCTCTGGAATAATCCGCGCGTCCGGTGCGATCCGCGGATCCGCAGTCATGACCCCGTCGACGTCGGTCCATGTCCAGACCTCATCCACATTCAACGCGGCACCAAGGATTGAGGCGCTGTAGTCGCTTCCTCCTCTTCCAAGCGTGGTGATGACGCCATCTTCAGTGGCTCCCATAAAGCCTGTGACGACGGGTACTGTGCCCTCCTGTAGTATCGGGATCAGGTGATCCTGGATGCGGCGACGCGTTGCTTCCATTAAAGGCGTTGCCTGCTGGAAACGCCGGTCAGTGACGATCACCTCGGTCGCGTCGACGGCAACCGCCGGGACGCCCTCTTGGTTGAGGCGCGCCGCGAAGATGCGAGCGTTGATGCGTTCGCCGAGGGAGCTGATAGCATCCATTGCCCTGGGCGTGACCTCTCCTAGGACGTGAACGCTCTGGCAGAAGGCACCGAACTCGTCCAGGTAAGCATCGATCGTCTTCAGCAGCGCCGTACGTGCCTCTTGATCCGTGAGCAACTCCGCCACGACTAGCGTGTGCCGCACCCGCAGATCCGACACGATGCCGCGATAGGTCTGAGCATCACCTTGGGATGCTGTAAGCGCGCCTTCAATCAGGGCATCGGTCACTCCTCGCATCGCAGAAACAACCACGACGAGGGTATCCCAAGTCCGTGTCTGCTCCTGGATGAGCGCTGCGGCCTGGGCAATCGCTTGTGCACTGCCAACCGACGTGCCCCCGAATTTCATGACGGCTTTCCCCATTGCCCTCTCCTCCTTGGCCAACTTGGTCGGGTATTATACTCTCTTCGAGGAGTTTAAGAAGCGATGTGCATTGCCAGAAAGGAAAACGATGTTATACTAAAAATAGAACTTTGAGCATATAAGCAGGTGCTTTGCAGCCGGGGGAGCCCTTCCAGGGCTGAGAGGGTGTCGATGACACCGACCCTTGAACCTGATCTGGATCATGCCAGCGGAGGGAGAGCTAAGATGGCGATAGGTGAATCCCCGTTGAGCCTCTCTTTGGCTGACGGGGATTTTGTGTTTTCAGAGGCACTTGGAGCACGCTCGCTCTCAAGCTGGGAAAGGACCCGCAAATGCAGATGCTCATCTTGGCCAACGGTGTGATGGAGGCGTCGATAGCCGACAGACAGGACTGGCTCCGGACGCCCGACCTGGTGATTGCGGCGGATGGCGGTACTCATTACGCCCTGGAGCTTGGGCTGCGTCCAGATCACGTAGTGGGAGACCTCGACTCGCTTCCCCAAGGACTTCGGGAGAGGCTGGAGGCGGCGGGGACTGAGTTTCACGTGTCACCCCCTGCCAAGGATGAGACGGACCTGGAGCTTGCGCTCTTGTGGGCGGCCGGTCGTCCTGGGCGGCACGAGTTATGGGTCCTGGGGGCTTTCGGTGGTCGTCCGGACCAAGAGATTGCCAACTTGCTCCTCCTGGCGCTGCCGGATCTAGCAGGACACCGAGTGGTTATGTGGCATCAGGGTTGGGAAGTAAGCCTCATCCGTCCCGGTGAGCCCCTCACACTTAAGGGGGATCCCGATGATAGGGTCTCGCTGGTCCCTTTAGGTGGTGACGCTGCCGGTGTCACAACCGCAGGACTGGCGTTTGGTCTGGATGACGAGACGCTGATCTTCGGTCGAGCTCGGGGGATCAGCAATCGGCTGGCGGCTGCGGAGGCCAAGATTCGGGTGACGGATGGCTTGTTGTGGTGCTTTCACGAGCGCCTGGATAGCCCGTCCGCTGAGTGATCCGCCCGGGGATGGGTCGGCGACTCGTTATGCGCTTTTGATCGGGCGGCTAGATGATGTGTTAGGGATCTAGGAGGCCGAAGATGAAACGGTGGTTTGCACTTGGAGTCGCGATGGTGATGCTCCTGGGGGCCTGCACGGCAACGCCTGAAGGTCCCCGCCAACTGCGTGTGATGACCTACAGCAGTTTTGAGATCAGCGAGGAGGTGGTGCAGCAGTTTGAGGAGGAGTACAATGCCACTCTACAGTTCCTCGACGCTGGCGATACCGGTCAGATGGTCAGCCAGGCTATCCTGAGCCAGGAGGAGCCCCAGGCTGACGTGATGTACGGGATCGACAATACCTTCCTGAGCCGGGCACTGGAGGCCGGCATCTTCGTGCCCTATGAGGCCGAGGGCCTCGATCGTGTGCCCGACCAGTTCGAGCTTGACGACCAGTATCGCGTCACACCTGTGGACCACGGCGATGTTTGTCTTAACTACGACCGCTCTTACTTCGAGGAGAATGATATCGCCGTCCCGCATTCGCTGCAGGTCCTCACCGAGCCTGCCTATGAGGGGTTGCTGGTGGCGGAGAACGCCGCTTCCTCTTCCCCGGGCTTGGCCTTTCTTCTGACCACGATCTCGGTCTTTGGAGAAGATGGCTATCTTGATTTCTGGAGCCAGCTCAGGGATAATGACGTGTTAGTCGTGGATAGCTGGGACAACGCCTACTACAGTGAGTTCAGTGGCGGGGTGAATAGTGAGGGGACGCGACCGATCGTGGTAAGCTATGCGACGAGTCCGGCTGCAGAGGTCTATTTCAGCGACGAGGCGTTGGAGGCGTCGCCGACCGGCGCCGTGGTCGCACCTGGAACCTGCTTCCGGCAGATCGAGTTCGTCGGCATTCTAAAGAATGGCAAGAACCGCGATCTGGCAGAAGCCTTCGTCGAGTATGTGCTCAGCGATACGTTCCAAAGCGACATCCCGCTGCACATGTTCGTCTTCCCGGTGAGCGAGACCGCCGGGCTGCCTGAGGTCTTTGAGGCACACGCGATCAAGGCACAGGATCCAGCTACGATGCCGGTCGATGTTATCGAGCAGAATCGTGAGGCTTGGGTGAATGCCTGGACGGAAATCGTGCTTCGGTGACGATGAAAGCCAGCGTAGTGTAGCATGGATCAGAGGCCCAAGGAACGCCGCGAGCAAGAGGAGTCGAGGCAAGGATCGTCACCGATTCGGCAGCGTCTCGTGATCTACCTCTTGCTCGCTGCCCCCATGATCTTCCTCATCGTTTTCTATTTCCTTCCCCTGGAGGAGATCTTCCGGACCAGCTTGACGTGGGGAGGGGTGTTTCAGCCTCTAGTCACGATCCGTCGGCTGCTTTCCACGCGCACGCTACGGGTGATTGGATTTACCTTTGGGCAGGCATTTGTCTCGACAGTCCTCACACTGCTTTTGGGCCTGCCCGGAGCCTACGTTTTTGCCCGCTATGCGTTCCCCGGCAAACGGGTGATTCAGGCGCTGACGACGGTGCCTTTCGTTCTGCCCACGGTCGTGGTCGCGGCAGCGTTCAGCGTGGTCTTGGGGCCCAGGTCGCTCTTCAATGAGCTGATTGGGGGCGGTCTCGACCTCCGGTACACGGTCGGGGCCATTCTGATTGCGCACGTCTTCTACAACTATACGGTTGTTCTGCGTATGGTGCGGGGATTCTGGTCGACGCTCGACCCGTACCTCGAGCAGGCGGCCCGGACCTTGGGCGCCTCGCCGTGGCGGGTCCTCTGGGAGATCACGCTGCCGCTCATCATGCCGGTGGTGGCGACGGCGGGCATTCTTGTGTTCATCTTCTGCTTCACGAGTTTCGGTGTCGTGCTGATCCTGGGCGGCCCTCGCTTCGCCACATTGGAGGTCGAGATCTATCGCCAGACCATCCAGTTCGCCAATCTGCCACTTGCTGCGGCGCTTTCCCTGGTTCAAATCCTCTTTACCTTGGCGATGACCCTTGCCTACACGCGCCTACAGGAGGAGATCACGCGGCCCTTGGAGCTGAAACCTGAGTGGGTGACGCAGCGACGCCCTAGCAGTCCATTCGAAGTTGGCTTCGTGGTTGCCAATCTTGTCGTGATGGCCCTCCTCTTGATCTACCCGCTGACGACCCTGGTCATCCGATCTCTAGGAGCCGGTCTGCGCTATTATGCTGCGCTCTTCGAGAACCCCACGCACGGGATTTTCTATGTTCCTCCCTTGGCGGCTGTGGGGAACTCCCTGAGGATCGCGCTATCCGCGACTTTGGTGGCGCTCGTTCTGGGCGTCCTGGCCTCCGTGGCCCTCCATCGTCAGCGTCAGGGATGGCTCATCGACGCTCTGTTCATGCTCCCCCTGGGCACTTCCGCCGTCACGCTGGGCCTTGGCTATCTCTTGGCGATGGATCAGCCGCCTTTGGAGCTACGGGGCACTATCGCGCTAATTGTCTTTGCCCACGCTTTGGTCGCGTTGCCTTTCGTTGTACGCAGTATCCTCCCGGCCCTGCAGTCGATCCATCCGAATCTCCGTGAGGCAGCTTCACTCCTCGGCGGCTCTCCCTTTGAGGTCTTCATGGAGGTCGACGTGCCGATCATCTGGCGAGCGCTGGCCGTGGGCGCGATCTTTGCCTTCACTGTGTCGATGGGGGAGTTCGGGGCAACGTCTATGATCGCGCGCCCGGAACTGCCCACGATCCCGATTGCGATCTATCGATTTCTCTCGAGGCCCGGGGAGCTCAACTATGGTCAGGCTCTGGCTATGTCCACGATTCTGATGACGGTGTCGGTGATCGGCTTTGTGAGTATTGAGCGGCTGCGCCTGCCCGGCGCCCAGGCTTTCTGAGCAATGAGTTTTCTGAGCATTGAGAACATCTACAAGACCTATGAGGGCAAACCTCTCCTAACGGATCTCAGCCTTGAGGTGGAGCGGGGGGAGATCGTCAGCCTGCTAGGCCCCTCCGGCAGCGGGAAGACGACGCTGCTTCGGATCATTGCAGGCTTGGAGGGGAGTGAGAGCGGACGGGTCCTGCTAGAGGGGCGGAGCTTGCGCGGCGTCCCTGTCCATCGTCGGGGCATTATCTTGATGTTCCAGGAGTATGCGCTCTTTCCCCATCGGACCGTCGCGGAGAATGTCGCCTTTGGCCTTCGGATGCGCCGGCTTCAGCCCCACGAGATTGAGGCCAGGGTGAAGGAGATGTTGGACCTGGTTGGGCTCGCGGACTTCGGTGACCGCAATGTTGTGGAGCTCTCCGGTGGTGAGCGTCAGCGCGTTGCGCTGGCCCGCAGCCTAGCGCCAAAACCCCATCTCCTGCTGTTGGATGAGCCGCTGGGCTCTCTCGACCGTACCTTGCGCGAGCGGTTGCTGGAGGAGCTCTCGATCATTCTCCGGCGTGTCGGCGTGACCACGATCACGGTCACGCATGATCAAGCTGAAGCTTTTACCTTGGCCGATCGTGTGGCGCTCTTGCACGATACACGGATCATTCAGAAAGGGACACCGGAGGAGATCTTCTGCCATCCCGCTACACCCTGGGTCGCTCAGTTCTTGGGATTCACCAACCTGCTTCCTGCGGAGGTAATCGGGCGCAACGAGGTTGAGACTGCCTTTGGCAGAGTCGAGTTTGAGACCGGTAATGGACTGCCCGAGACCGGGACAACCGGGACGCTGCTGATTCTTCCTTGGGGAATTACGATCAGGGAAAGCGAGGTGACGGCGAACGCGTTTCCTGCCGAGGTGACACGCCGCCTCTTCCAGGGCCGCGTGACCAAGATTCGTCTGCAGGTCGGAGATGTGGAACTCAGCCTGACGCTGGAGATGGACGATTGGATTCCCGGTGAGGGGGATCAGATCTGGATTCAGATCGCCCCCGATGCGCTGCGATGGTTCTAGTTGTGGTTGTTGGTGACCGGTATCAGGCAGACCCAGTCATAGGCGGCGGATAGGCTGCGGGCGTCCGAACCGTCGCCTCGTGCCTGAGGTGACTCCAGGTGAGCATGGACTAGCTCTAGGGTTGCCGGTGCATCGACCGGCAGTTGCTCCGCCGGTAGGAAGGTCTGAATCTCCTCCCAACTATCGGGCACCGGTAGTGTCTCTATGTCGTTGCCCTCAAGGCGGAGCGTGACGCTCTGGGAAGCCGGATAGGCCAGCGCGCGGAGCGTCAGCTCGTAGTCTGTGTCCGTATCCAACCGAAGTCTCAAAGCGCTAGTGAGCGTCCCGCCTGCCCAGCGCCCCTGTGCGCCGCCAATCGTCTCTGGTCTGAACCATCCCTGACCAAGATAGCGTCCATCCTGGTCACTGCCCAGATCGATGCAGCCGTTCGCTGGCAGCCGCAGGGCGTCGGCTGGCACTAATGTGGACGGCGCTAGTACCTGCAACCGCACTTGATCGTGCTGGGTGTGGCTACGCCAGTCCCGCGTGAAGGTCCGATCCTCGACGGTGACCCAGGTGTCGGATGAGGTGAGCGTTTCGATGGCCTCTGGCGTGAACTGGTCTCGATCCAGGATTGCGATATAGTGCCGTCCTGTGGACAGGCCATCCGTCAAGGCCTGCGCATCGAATCGATAGAGGTAGAGGAGCGGGTAGGCTGGGAGGTCCACCTGGGCGGCGCGAAAGGACCCCGCTGCAGCTATCAGTGTTTCCTCTGGCGAATAGGTCTCCTCTATGTATGCGGTTGCCTGCGTCGGAGGGGATGGAACCTGTGACAGGGTGGCAGCCCACGGTGTCGACTGGAGCAATAAGGCCAGCGAGACCCCTGCTGTGAGGGCAGGTAGTGCCCATCTGGGCCGCTCTATCCTCGCCAGGCCTGAGCCGACGAGCAGCACCAGGGGCGGGATGGTAGGTAGCAGGAGGCGAGGGCGGTCCAGCGTCTCGAAGAGCAGGATCTGAGCTGTGACAGAGACAAACCAGAGAAGCAGTCCCTTGGTACGGAGGTTTCGCCAGTCCAGGTGCGAGAGGCCGAGGAGCGTGACGGCGGCGAGAACGGTCAAGCGCAGAGACTCGGAAGCGAGCGGCCGGGGATAGGGGCGGACGCCGACGAGGGAGGTGAGCAGGGTTTCGCCAAACATGGTCAAACGCAGTCGAAGGGCGTGTCCAATGGGTAACGCTGTCCCAATCAGGGAGTCCGCCCGGCCCACGTGGATGGCGTGATCGCGGATGTGCGCAAGATAGGCAAGGAGGCCGCCCGTCGCCCGCGCGGTTGGGATCAGCCAGAGCAGGATGCCGACAGCGCAGAGGCCGGCAGCGATTACCCAAGGGCGCCACGGGCGGGCCCGGGTCAGGTCCTGGGCCAGCAGAGCACCTATGATCAGGATGAGGGGCAGCGCGTTTTGCGGGCGGACGCCGAGTGCGATCCCGGTTACCAGCGCTGCTGCGACAGGGGACCGTTGACCTGGGACGGCGGCTCTGCGGCTCCGCCACACGAGCCACAGCCAGAGCGCAAGCAGGATGGCAAGAAGACCAAGCATGTCGCTGAGTGCTTTCTCACTAGTAAGCCAGGTGACGGGCACAAGGGCAAAGAGCAACGCGCTTAGCACGGCAGATCTGGGGGATTGTGGGTCAACAATCTGTCCAATGAGGTATACTAGGAGCACAGACAGGGTTCCACTCACGGCACTGAGGGTCGTCAAAGCCCACACGGCATCTGATTTCAGTGCAAAGAGGAGGTGGCCCAAGGCAATATAGACTGGAAATCCCGGCGGCTGTGGCTGTTGGAGGGTCAAGTCGAACTCGTTGAGCGCCAGAGCGAAGCTGTAGCTGTCGAAATCATCCAGCGAGACGCTACGAAATGCCAGGTAGAGGGGTAGGGCAATTGCCATCAGGAAAAGAGGCACGCCCCATCTGCGAGGGAGAACGACTATCTGACGGCGTCGAGATTGACTGATCATCGTCACGGAGTATACTCTCTGGGCAAGCGTTGACAACGCATTCGCGTGTGCTATAATCTCCCGCGTGCTTGAAACGTGTACGTGATCCCTCTCTCATGCCGTCGCCGCCGGTGCAGGACCTTCCCCCTCGACACTGGCGGCTAATTATGTCTTGTGGTTGGGTGGACGAGATCTGGGAGTCGGGACTGTGCGCTGTGCATACATAGATCCAAGGAGGCACAAGCTCATGAGTGGTAAGAAGCTGAAACTGGTGGGAATGCTGTTTGTGTTGGCTCTGACCATCTTCGGTCTGTTTCCGATGCGAGGGGTGCTGGCCAGCGAAATGCAGAGCCCATCTCAGCAGGAAGCCGGGGCCAACTTGTTGGTCAACCCGGGCCTTGAAGGTATTGGTAAGCCTATCGATAATCCGTACCCCAACCCCGATAACTGGACTCGAGATACCTACACAGGGGCCCAGTATGGCGAGATCTTCACGCCCGAGGGATGGGTAACATGGTGGAGCGAGGAGGGAGACTTCAAGCGCCCCGAGTGCAAGGTCATCCCCAACGAGCATCCTTTCAACGCAGACCCGAGCCGCATCCATCAGGGATATTACAGTGGGATGTGTTTCACATTCTACGGAAAGCAGAACGCGGGGTACTATCAGGTCGTCCGCAATATCCCTCCGGGCTCGCTTGTTGAGGGCTCCTTCTACGCTCATGCTTGGTCGTGCAGCGAGGACTGGCCCCCTACGTCCTGCGGCGATCCCAATGGGTTCTACTTCCGAGTTGGTATTGATCCCAACGGTGGTACGGATCCTTTCTCCTCCAACATCGTCTGGAGCTCACCTTACTACGTCTACGATACCTACGGATACGTTGGGCCGGTGCAGGCCACCGTAGGTGAGTCGGGCGCCGCAACGCTTTTCGTGCAGTCTTACGCGAAATGGGCCCTCAAACACAATGATGCTTACTATGACAACGCAAGCCTCAAATTGCTGACACCCGCAGAGACACCGACGCCCACATCCGAGCCGCTGCCGCCAACCTCTGAGGTGGAACCCACGCCGCGGCCTACCGCAACCCGAAGTCCTGATGGAGCCATCGTCCACACCGTAGTGGCGGGCGACACCGTCTTCGGTCTGGCCCTGGAGTACGATGTCACACCGGACCAGATCTACGAGCTGAACAACCTTGACTCAACTAGCTTCCTGCAAATCGGTCAGGAACTTGTGATCTCAGCCTCTGGAGGCGCTGTAGCGACCCCGACCGTAGCGCCCACAGAAGAGACGACTGAAGCGGAACCGACAGCCACCGTCGAGCCCTCGGAGCAGGGCAGTGGTGGACCTGCTGCTTCAGAACCGCCAGCGGGCAAGGCGTCTGTCTGCGTCTCAGCCTTCTACGACGAAAACGGGGACATGTTCCGTCAGGCTGATCAAAACGAGATGTTGCTACCTAACGCCCAGATCAATCTCTTGGCGCGCAGTGGGCCGGTAGACAGCCGGACGACCGATGGGATCAGTGAGCCTTGGTGTTTTGAGGAGCTTGATCCTGGGAATTACATCCTGCGCCATTCACCGCCTCCAGGCTATGAGCTTGCCGATGGCGGGCAGGTAAACTTCCTGCTGAGTGAGGGTCAAGTTCTGGACATCGAGTTGGGCTACAGTCGCGCTGCTGAGGGGGAAGCCCCCGAGGGCAATGTGGAGGAGTCCAATCCGAATCCCAGTGGATCAGCGGAAGAGACAGCCCCTGAAGAGGAAGGCTCTGGCGTTACCAATGTGTTGAACGTGGTGCTACGTGTTAGCGGTTTCATTGTGCTGGCACTTGCGATCGCTGTGCTGGTGCTGTTTGTGTTGTCGCGCCGGGGAGCATAGCCGACCAGTCTGATTTGCTCAACTTTTCATAAGAGACAGGCCACCGGCGCTAGCCGGTGGCCTGTCATCATGACACGGTATACTGCCGCTTACCAATCTTCGTCCTCATCCTCCTCGTCGTCATCTTCGTCCCAGTCGAGGTCCTCAAGATCTTCAATGTCCTCCGACTCGTCTAGCTCCTCATCGAGGTCCTCAAGCTCATCTTCCTCGAAATCGTAGACAGCCTCAAGTTCCAGGGGTCTGAGAGACAGGACCTCGAGCTCCGCGTTGCAGGACTCGCAGTATATCCGATCCCAACGGGACAGGTTCTCAGGAAGTTGCAGTTTCGCACCACATTCCGGGCAACGGGCCATGACCTTTCTCCTTAGGAGGTTTGAGTTCGGACTCACTATATCCAAAAATGGCTGGAAAGTCAATATTTTTGACATTTCCGCTGACTGTGCTAAGATTTCGGTCAAAGCAGGTTGTGCACTTATCCTTATTGGTCTCCGTCAGGCGTTGGCACCTAGAAGATGACTGGCGTATCTTTGGACCTCCGCCGTCGGCATCGCTCTAAGCTCCTGGTGCCTAGAGCCTGATGCAGGGCCGCGCACTTTTAAAGGTGGAACGGACGACCGTCCGGATCGTCCATCAATAATCGTATGGAGTTATTATGCAGGCAAAGCAGATCAAACTCATTTTCCGTATTATTGGTTTGTTGATACTCGGATCAGTCGGTGTTGCAGTTAGCTCACAATTAGGGCAGTTCTCGGTCATACCGGAGTCGATTCACCTTTACGTCATCATCGCTTCAGGGCTGTTAGGCGCCGTCATTGGTTGGTTCGTCACGCCCCAGCTCTTTTTGCGTCCCTTCAATCGTCTTCGACGTGCCGTACAACAAGTCTCGGCCTTCACGATCTTCGCTGCCACGATTGGTCTCTTCGTCGGGCTCGCCCTGGGTGCGATAGCGGCCTATCCCGTTTCCCTGCTTCCCAAACCTCTGGGGCAGTTCATGCCCTTTATTATTGCCGCTGCGTTTGGCTATGCGGGCCTGGCTATCGCCATCGCCCGCCCTGACCTGCTGCAAGGATTCCGGGATCGTTTTTCTACTCAAAGCGCTGAGGCGGCGGATGATGTTGAGCTGGGAGCATCTGGTAGACCGATGCCGATTCTCTTGGATACCAGCGTGATCATTGATGGACGGATTGCAGACATCTGCAGAACCGGGTTCATCCAAGGGGAGCTTGTCGTACCGCTCTTTGTCCTCAACGAGCTTCAGCACGTCGCCGACTCCGCGGACACATTGCGGCGCAATCGGGGCCGTCGGGGCCTCGAGGTCCTCCGACAGCTTCAGGAGGAGTCGCCTGTGCCCGTGCATCTTGTGGATGAGGATATGCCGTCCGTGCGCGAAGTGGACGATAAGTTGATAGCCCTCGCCAAGGAGATGGGGGGCAGCATCCTAACCAATGATTACAACCTGAATCGGGTCGCTGAGCTCCAGTCTGTGCAAGTCCTGAACGTGAACGAGCTGGCTAATGCCGTGAAGACGGTGCTGCTGCCCGGTGAGAGCTTTACGATTCACGTCTTGCAAGAAGGCAAGGAGTATAATCAGGGGGTCGGCTACCTTGACGACGGCACCATGGTTGTGGTCGAGGAGGGGATCTCCTTTATTGGCTCGACGATTGAGGTCACTGTAAACAAGGTGCTTCAGACTGCGGCTGGTCGCATGATCTTCGCCCGCCCTGCAGAACCGGAGGCCTAAGGTAAGCCTTGTTCTGAAGATAGGGAAGCATGGCGCTCAGGATCTACAACTATCTCACGCGTCAGTTGGAGCGTTTTCGTCCGCAGGATCGTGAGTACGTGCGGATGTACGTCTGTGGTCCCACCGTCTACGACCATGCCCATCTTGGTCACGCCAAGACCTACGTCGCGATGGACGTCGTCGTCCGCTATCTTCGCTATCGTGGCTATCAGGTGCTTCACGTACGGAACCTCACCGATGTAGGTCACGTCCTGGACTCCGGTGAAGACCGTGTCCTTCGGGGGGCACGACGTGCGGGCGTGAGCCCTTTTGAGTTAACCGAGACCTACATCCACAGTTTCCTGAGCGATATGGATGCGTTGGGTGTGCTTCGGCCCAACATCTCCCCTCGAGCAACCTGTCACATTCCCGAGATCATTAGCTGGGTCCAGAACCTGATCGACCACGGGTACGCGTACGAGGTCAATGGGAACGTCTATTTTTCCGTCAAACGTTTCGCCGGCTATGGGAAACTAGCTCGACGTAACCTTGATGACTTGCAGGCAGGCGCCCGGATAGAGATCAGGGAAGAAAAGCGGGATCCGGCTGATTTCGCCCTCTGGAAGGCTGCGGATGCCGATCACATCATGCGCTGGCCCAGTCCCTGGGGTGAGGGATACCCCGGGTGGCACATCGAATGCTCGGTGATGGCAAACAAATACTTAGGCAAGACCTTCGACATCCACGGGGGCGGGGTGGAGAATATCTTCCCTCACAATGACTGCGAGATTGCGCAGTCGGAGGCCCACAATGACGCGCCCTTTGCCAACTACTGGTTGCTGGTAGGATCCTTGCAGGTTGATGGCGCGAAGATGAGTAAGAGCCTGGGCAATTTCCTCACCATTAAGGACGCTCTCAAGCTCTACTCACCGGAGGCGATCCGCTACTTCGTATTGAGCAGTCACTATCGCAACCCTGTGGATTTCAGCCCCGATGCCCTTCACGCCGCGCAGCGGGGCGTGAACCGCTTGCATCAAACCGTGCGCCACCTCCGTCGTCGGATGCGAGAGACGCTCCCATCAGAGCGATCAAGCACGGCGGCGCTCTCTGACGTCACCTCTCTGGAGGACTTCCGGGAGGGCTTCCGTGAGGCGATGGACGATGATTTCAACACTCCGGAGGCGCTTGGTGTGCTCTTTGGCCTGGTTAGGGAAGCCAACCGGGCACTGGATCAAGGCAGCGCAGTTAGTCTCGGAACGCTGTCTGCGATCGACAAGCTCTTTCGCGACCTTGCCGGGGGCGTGTTGGGCATCCTGACTGAGAGTGCAGAATCTCGGATGGGAGGCGCGTTGGTCGAAGACTTGATCGAGTATCTGCTGGCGCTGCGGGCCGAAATGAGAACTGCGAAGGATTGGCGGCGTGCGGATGAGATCCGGGCACGCTTGGAGGCGCTTGGGGTTGCGATTGAGGACGGCCCGATGGATACAACCTGGCACCTGAAGGGCTGAGAGGAGAGATGCGAGAAACACTATACGGGCGGCACGCGGTTCACGAATCGCTTCGAGCGGGCAGACGGACTCCCTATCAGTTATTGGTATCAGAGGGTATCGTCAGTGTGCCCATTATCGACGAGATTCTGGCCCTAGCCCGAGTGGCCCGGCTGCGCATTGAGGAGATACCCCGAACCGAGATGGATCGGATCGTGGGCCATGAACAGCACCAGGGCGTAGCCCTGGAGGCCTCCGAGTATCCCTACGCGGATATCTACGATATGCTGGACCTAGCCCAGGAGCGGAGGGAACCGCCGCTTCTGTTGCTCCTCGACTTAGTTCAGGATGTGCAGAACCTTGGGACTCTCATCCGGACGGCAGAGGCTGTCGGCGCTCACGGCATTGTGATCCAGGAGCGGCGCGCGGCTGGTATCACACCGGACACCGTGAGTACCTCGTCCGGTGCCGTCGAGCATATGCTCATTGCTCAGGTCACGAACTTGGCTCAGGAGATCGCGCGTCTGAAGGATGCAGAGGTCTGGATCGCCGGGCTTGAGGAGGTCTACGGTGCGCAGATCTACACCGAGATTGACCTGACCGTTCCCCTCGGCCTCGTGGTCGGGAACGAGGCGCAGGGGCTGCGCCGGCTGGTCCGCGAGCGTTGTGACTGGATGCTGCGCCTGCCGATGGTGGGCAAGATCGATTCCCTCAACGCCGCCGTCGCCGGGTCCGTAGCCCTCTACGAAGTCTTCCGGCAACGCAGGCTGGTGAGCTAGCCATACGGCTGCCGCTACTAGCACACTATGTCTACGAAAGCGCCAACATTGCTGTATATCTTTGACGTCGACGGCACGCTGGTAGAGAACTTTGGCATTCGACCTCTACCGGACGTCCAGGAGGTCCTCACCCGACTCAAGGATGAGGGGCATCATCTCGCGGTCGCTACCAATCAGTCGGGGCCGGCATGGGGCCTGGAGACCGGCGATTCGAAGTATCCGGAGGCCGCTGCCTTGGGTCGCCGCTTCTGGGAGATCGCGAGGCTGCTTCCCCTGCTGCAGGAGGTGCCCTGGTTCGTCGCCGTGGGTGATCCGCGGTTGTCCCTGGATGTTGAGCCGTATGACCAGATCGTCCAGGATCTGGCGGAGGGTGCGGGGCCCCTTGAGATCTACGTGTCTGCGGATTGGGACTGGCGCAAGCCAGGACCTGGCATGCTTCTGGCAGCCTGTCGTTACTATCGGGTGCCCCCGGCGCAGGCAATCTTCGTGGGGGACTTCGAGACCGACGCTGAGGCAGCTGACGCTGCCGGGATGGGCTTTGCTTTCGCTGACGACTTCTTTGGTTGGTAGACTGTGAGTCGGCGTGCGGCGACGCCTTGGCCGGGGCGCATGTGAGATCCTGTGGAAGCTCTGTTGAGGCGTGCCATTACACATTATGGCTCGGGCGCCTACACCTTGAGCTCTAGCATCATCTGTTGAAGCGTTCGATGTGGCTGGAAGGCAATGTCCTGTAGCGCCCCGATAAGCTCGGGTTGGTCGGGGACGATCGTCACGACGGGCCACGGCGGGAGTCTGTGGCTGCCAGCTAGACAGCGGGCTATGAGCTCCTCCGCCCTGGCCTTACCGAGGTCGGGCCGCATCAGAATGTCCCAAGCGTGAAATCGATACCGGCGATCAATTTCGAGGTGGGCTGCAAGGCTGATTCCCTTTTCGTCCTCTTCATAGACCCAAGCTTTCTCAGCCTGACGCGTGAGCCAGAGGCTGATGCGCCTCTCAAGACCCCCGAACCGATAGAGATTCGTACGGATCTCCAGAACCCTCCTCTGGTCGTGGTTGTGAATCAGGGTGGCAAGATCTCTCCAGTGTACCGCGTCTTTAGGTTTGGATCGGCGCCAATTGCGATCGGGCCGTGGATAGTTAGGCCACCCGATGCCCCCGGGGCGGATTAGGTGCTCGGTCTTGCCAACGGCGCGAAAGCCAAGGTGGCGATAGAGCTGGCACGCGACGGCGTTGTCAGCTCGGACCTCGAGCCCGACCCAGTCAGCGTGATCCTGGTGAGCCGCCTTGATCGCTCTTTCCATAAGCGCGCGCCCAATCCCTTGGCCGCGGTGGTCTGGATCAACGACGACGTTGCCGATGAGACGGCCGCGGCTATCGCGGGGCAGCGCGTGCCGCAGTGATAGGTTGCCCACAATGACGCCGTCTTCGATGTAGACGAAACCAGTGGTGTCCATGGCCACACCACGGACGAGGCTCGTCAGGGGATTTGACACATAGTAGCGCCGCATCTGGTCGAGCATCTTCCAGCCTTGAGGGTCTAGCTCGTTCCGAAATCCTATCTCAATGAGATCAAGAACCCTTGGCATGTCCCGGCTGGTATCCAGGGGGCGGATATGAGTATCTCGGTGCCGTGATATCTCTATGTTGTGCGCGACCATGACCCTCCTGGTTCCAATTCTGTCTCTCCTTCGCTGCACATCTGTCTGGGAGTCAGTTACGGGCTTCGGTGTAGTGCACTTTGCGCGATTGTAGTCAGAAATCCGGACTGGGTCAAGACAGAGGGTGAAGCTGGGGCGTGTCTCTCTCCGGAGTTGGCTAGCATCTAGCTGTGCATTGACATTGGATATTCACTGGCTAGAATTGCGTTAAAATACGCCTCAGTCTATAATGAGGTGTGGGAGAGCATCCTATTCCGGAGGCGATTGATGAGATACTCGAGACGACTGTCCCCAATGATATTCGTGGCCGTTGCCGCCCTGTTGATCTTCGTGTCAGCCTGCACCACGACGCCGGTGCCGAATCCTACTGACGCGGAGATATCGACGGCCACGCCACAGCCTGAGCCGGTGGACCCCGCGGCGTCCGCCACCCCGGTGCCTTCGCCCACGGCGACGACCGAACCTTTGGCCGCCTTAGTGAACGGTGAACCGATCCCCTTGGCCGAATATGAACGCCAGGTTGGTCGTTATCAGGCATCCTTGGTCGCGACTGGTCAGAATCCTGACACTGAGGAGGGTCAAGCCGCTGTGGCTCAAGGACGTCAGTGGGTCCTGGACGTGATGATCGAACAGGAGTTGATTGAGCAGGAAGCGGCTAAAGCGGGTGTCGTCGTCACGGATGAGGAGATTGATGCAACCGTGAGCGCCCTGCAGGAGGAGAAGGGGGCAGAGGCCCTCGACGCATGGCTGGCTCAGGAGGGTCTGACGCTGGAGGAGATGCGCGAACGCCTCCGGGGGGATATGATCGCAACTGCGATGGCAAACCGAATCGCGGAGGCTGTGCCCTCAAGAGCTGACCACGTGCACGCTCGCCATATCGTTGTTGCTACGGAAGAAGAGGCTCGGCGCATCCTCGATCAGTTGCAGGCTGGGGCGGATTTCGCGTCGCTTGCCCGGACGTATTCCCAGGATCTGAGCACGCGAGATTTGGGTGGGGATCTAGGGTTCTTCCCCCAAGGGATGCTCACCTCCAAGGAAGTGGAAGCCGCGGCTTTCGAGCTACAACCTGGTCAGCTGAGCGAGATTGTTAAGAGCGAGTTAGGATATCATATCGTGCAGGTCGTTGAGCGGGTGCCGGATCAGGAAATCGCCCAGGAGGACCTGGTCTTTATGCGCGATCAAGCCGTACGCGAGTGGCTGGACCAGCTTAGGGCCTCTGCAGACATCCAGGTCTTTGTAACCCCCGAACCCTAGGAGGACAACTATGGGCCAGCAGGAGCGTGTGTTCAACACGTTGAGCCTCGTGGTGTTGGGTATGACGGTGGTCGTGCTCCTATGTTACATTTCGATTGCGATCAACCCATACCTATTCTTCAATCCGTTTCCGCCGGGGCCTGACGCGTTCGTGGTCGCCACGATCACGCCCTCGCCTACGTCGCGCGCCTATGCGGCTACGTGGACACCGACGACGACACCGACCGTGACGCCAACGCCGCCACCGAGTTTCACGCCCACGATCACGCCGACGCCCGAGCCCACGACGCCTCCGCCGACGCCCGAACCCACTGCAACGCCGACTCCTCGCGTGACCCGGTCGCCTTATCCCTTCACCTACGAAATCACGTACGAGACGCCGCTCTACGGCTGTGCCTGGATGGGCGTCGCCGGCACAGTGGTGGATATTGATGGAAATCCCCTCACCGGCTACCCCATTCACGTCTGGGGTGGTGGTATCGACACCGTCGTCTATTCCGGTGACAAACAGGCCTACGGCGACTCGGGCTGGGAGCAGTTCTTCAACAATGCACCGATGGCGGTCAACGGAGTGTTCCGGGTCCAGATTCACTCGCGTGACAATCCGAACCATCCTCCCATATCGGCGGAGATCGTGCTGAACTACCCAGGTTATTGTTCCAAGGCCCTGGCGCGGATCGTCTTCGTCAAGAACCACTGATTCCATGGGGACGCTGTACGTCGTCGGCACACCCATTGGCAATCTTGAGGACATCACACTGCGGGCCTTGCGGGTCCTGAAGGATGTGCAGCTGATTGCTGCGGAAGATACCCGCAAGGCCGGCGTGCTTCTGAGCCACTATCAGATTGCGACGCCTGTCACCTCCTTCTTCGAGGCCAACGAGCGAAGAAAGATCGCTACGATCCTGAGCGCCTTGGAGGAGGGGGATGTCGCCCTGATCTCTGAGGCGGGGATGCCGGGGATCTCGGACCCTGGATATCCTCTGATTCAGGCCGCGATCGAGCGCGGCGTTCCCGTTGTGCCGATCCCCGGCCCATCTGCGCACACGGCCGCGCTCGTCGTCTCCGGACTGCCCACAGACCGATTCTTGTTTGTTGGATTCCTGCCTCGAAAGAATCCCGAAACCACGCTCGAGAGGCTAGCTTCTGAGGAAGCCACGCTCATTTTCTATGAGGCTCCTCATCGGCTCGAGCAGACGCTCCATGCCTTGTACGAGACCTTCGGGGGTGACCGGGCTGTCGCCCTGTGTCGCGAGATGACGAAGCTCCATGAGGAGGTTTGGCGCGGAGATCTAGCGGAGGCACTGGATTACTTAAAAGCTCATGCGCCACGTGGGGAGTATACGCTTGTCGTGGCTGGGGCATCTCCAGAAGAGACACGCTGGGACGAAGATCAGGTGCGCGCTGCGCTACGCGAGCACCTAGCTAGGGGCCTCTCTAAGTCCCAAGCCGCGCGGGAGGTAGCCGCGCTGTCCGGCTGGCGACGTCGCGACGTCTACGAGCTATCGATCGAATAGGCCAGACCTTGAGCCAAGGGACATGCTCTCACTCTGTCTCCATCGGATAGACGTGGATGCCTTCCTCGCACCAGGATGTCTCCTTCAGCCAGGCCCTCGCTTCGGCTTCGTCGCGATGCATCTGCGCTACCAGCGCATCCGCTGAGAGAAAGCGTTTCTCAGGACGCAGGTGCTTTAGGAAGTCCAGCTGCATCGAACTGCCATAGATATCCATCGCGAAGTCAAGCAGGTAGGCCTCGACAGACCGGGGGGCGTGGTCAAAGGTGGGCCGGGTTCCGATGTTCGCGATGGCACCGTGGATTTCATCTCCCACGTGAGCACAACAGACATAGACGCCGTCCGCGGGCAGCAGGCGCTTCTCCGGAACGCGGAGGTTGGCTGTAGGAAATCCCAACTCCCGCCCCCGCTTGTCGCCATGCTCAACGGTTCCTGTCAGATGGTAAGGGTAGCCCAGGCAACCGTTGGCCTCGTCGATGTCTCCCCGCTTGAGCGCCTCCCGGATCCTGCTGCTGCGCACCGGTCTGCCCTCCCAAAGAATCGTTCGATAAAGGACGTGGGTCTCGAAGCCTAGTCGATGTCCTGCCTCACTCAGGTAGTTGATATCGCCTTGACGGTCCTTGCCCAGCGTGAAGTCGGGGCCAATCCAGAGGCCACTCAACCTCAGGTGATCGACCAACTGCTGCACGAAGTGCTCTGCCGGGGTCTCCATCAGCGCTTGGTCAAAGGTGAGGGTGAGGATGCCAGCGACGCCGAGGCTCTCAACGAGATGGATTCGTTCTTCCAGGGACGTGAGAAGGTGCGTTCCGTTCTGATCCAGGGCCTGGGCCGGCACAGGATCAAAGGTGACGACGACGGGCGCCCAGTGACGGCGTTCGGCCTCTGCGACCATCTTTTGGATCAGAGCCCGATGGCCGCGGTGGACGCCGTCGAAAGCACCAATCGTGACGGCACTTGGCGTGTCTAGGTTGAGTTCCTGCAGATCCCGTTTGATCCAAGCCATATCCAACCACCAATTATACCTCAAGATCTTCCCAATTTGCCTTGACCGGGGCCGGTCCTTGCCTATAATGCCTTGGGTTTTGAACAATGACCTGGGATGAGGCCAGGGTGGGAGGCGTAATCGTGACAGAACAGACTGAATATCCGATGGCAGAGGCGGTACGGGCAGCCTACGAGCGGGGCGAGGAGGATGAGACTCTGGAGCCTATCGTGGCTGTCGACGCCACCGGCGAGCCGATTGGACGCATCCAGGATGGCGACTATGTAATCTTCTACGATTTGCGAGGTGAGCGTGAGATCGAGCTGACCTCCGCGTTTGTGGCTGACGAGTTTCCTCATTTCCAGCGCCAGGACATGACCGTCCACTTCGTGACGATGATCGAGTATGCTCAGGATCTGCCGGTAAACGTCGCGTTTCCGCCGGAGGGCGAGATCCGCAATACGCTTAGCGAGGTCGTGAGCCGGCACGGGCTGAAACAGGCCAAGATCACGGAATCAGAGAAGTCGATTCACATTAGCTACTTCCTCAACGGAAGGCGAGAGGAGCCGTTCTCGGGCGAACAGTGGTTGACGGTGCCCTCTCCAGAGGTCGACGACTACAGTGCTGTGCCGGAGATGAATGCGCAAGAGGTTGCCCGCTCCGTTGTCGGCGCAGTGGAGGATTCAGAGATCGATCTGATCGTCGCCAACTTCGTTAACGTCGATGTCGTGGGTCACGTTGAGGATCGAAGTGCCGTCCTGCGAGCGGTCGAGGAGGTTGACCGACGTATTGGTGAGGTCGTTGCCGCGGCCCAGAGCGCCGGTGTCACACCCGTGATTACGGCCGATCACGGCACCGTCGAACGCTGGCTCTACCCTGATGGCACCGTTGACACCGGGCACACCGATAGCAAGGTACCTTTCGTGATCGCGGATCCGGAGCTGAAGGATGTGCTTCTTAGGGACGGTGGCGCGCTCACCGACGTCGCCCCCACGATCCTACAACTGATGGGGCTCGAGGCGCCTGAGGAGATGACGGGTCGAAGCCTGCTCGTCGAGGAGGTGCCTGATGCTCAGCGGCGTGTGCTGTTGATCATCGCCGATGGCTGGGGCATCCGCGATGAGGCTTGGGGTAACATGCTGATGGAGGCCGAAACGCCGGTCATGGATGCGCTATTGGGCGCCTGGCCGAGCACGCGACTGGAGGCAGCCGGCAAGGCTGTGGGGATGCCACAGGGTACGGTGGGCAACTCGGAGTCGGGACATACGCACATCGGTGCCGGACGGCGGATTCTGGCGGATCGCGTCCGGATCAACGAGGCTATCGAGGACGACACCTTTTTCGAGAATGACGCTTTTCGATGGGCGATGCAAGGGGCAAAGCAGGATGGAACGCGATTGCACCTCTTGGGCATCGTCTCTTTCTACAGCTCCCACGGGTCCGTTGAGCACCTCAATGCATTGCTGGAGATGGCACGGCGGCTGGATGTTCCCGAGGTCTACCATCACGCGATGTTGGGTCGACGTGGAGAACGGGTGGGAAGCGGTGCGCACTATATCGAAGGCGTCGAAAAGGAGATGGCGCGCCTCGGTGTGGGCGAGGAGGTCTCTGTCATTGGGCGTTTCTGGAGCCTCGACCGCGAGGAAAACTGGGACCGGATCGAAAAGACCTACAGGTGGTTGGTGGAGGGTCAGGGCCGTCCCGTGCCGGTGCGCTAAGCTTCGTTGAGCAGGCCCGGTGTGGCCAGCATGATCCAACAGTGCCGCCTAGCGACCTAGCGTCGTCTCAGCAAGGCGGTGCTGTTACCTTTACTACGCTTCCGCTTGAGCGGACGTAGATATCGTGCGATGGTCTTTGACTTGAGCACCCGCGTCACGGGTGTCGAACCACCGCCGATCAAACACAGGCCTCCCGGCCTCAGATGCAAGGCCGCCTCGGCAAGCCCGTACTCGATCGCCTCAGGGCCTTCGGACTCTCTCAGGATGCCGACGATGAGATCCACATCGGTGTCCGGTGGTGCAAGCTTCACCTGATGGAATTCACCGAGTGACGATGGCGGGCACCCATTCTCGATGAGGTTCATCCTGGACGTACGCAGGCTCAGCAGATCGCGGTCCACCAGATCGATGGCGTGGGGCGCGAGCAACCGCCAGAGAATGACAGGAATGTGCCCCTGGCCCGGATTGAATACCACCGCCTTGGTCACAGATGGCGTTTCCAGATCCCTGAGCGCCTTAATCAGCAGTTCGGTCTCGTAGCTCAGGGTATCGAACTCGGGCAACCCCTGAGCAGTGTGCATAGAGAAGGTGAGATCGTCGAGCACGAAGGTCAGCGCCTCGCGATCGTAGACCCCGCGCCCGAAAGCCGGTCGTCTATCTCCGTGCCCCGGCTCCAGGAATCGGTAGTGGAAGACGGCGTGGGCCGACATCGTCTTGTGGAGGACGATCTCAACCCCGGGTTGGGTGAGCGTCTCTTCAACGAAGGACTCCAAGGGAGAGACGACCACAACGGCGACCATTCCCGTTTCGCGAAGGTGCTCTTGCGCGTCGAGGAGCATCGCCTCGATGACGGCCTCACCGGCTTTACCGGGGATATTCGATACGATGAGGTCGAAATCGTCGTCGGTCACTCCATCATATCCGAGGCTTGCGTAGACTTCGGTCTCAGCGATCTCGTTCGCCGTGGCATTGTGTTTCGCAAACAACAAGGCGAGGGCATCCCGGTCGACGAGATGTACCTGGCTGCCGGGGTGCGTCTGCGCCAGAAAGAGCCCCAGAGGCCCGTAGCCGCATCCAAGGTCAAGGATCTTGGTGACGATGTCCGGGACGTTTGTCTGTAGGGTCTTCAGGAGGTGTAGCGTGCCGGTATCGACCTCGTGGCTGCTGAAGAGTGTCTGGGAGATCCCAAGCTCCAGCGTTGTGCCTGCTAGGGAGAGCTGAATCGTCTTCTTGAGATAGGTCTTGATCAGCCGCTCGTCTATAGGGTCTGTCATCGGTCGGTTACTCCTAACTGTCAGCGGGAGGCAGCACCAGCGTTGGTTGGTAGGTCTCCTGATCGAGTCGCCGGAGCACGGCAATGAGATGGCCTTCTGGGTCTCGAGCCTGGATTAGGTCGCTCTCAGGCGCTGCGTTCAGCGTGATCTGCTGTCCGTAGCGGATCGCCTGCTCCTGATCTGCCTTCACGTGGACCGCTGGCATCGAGCCTAGCGCAGTGTGCGGCGGGAGCAGGGCGGAGTCCAGACGTCCCTTCTCCTGAAGGCGCGCTAGCTCCTCCAGACTGTGAGCTTCCTTCAGCGTGAACGGGCCGCTGGCGAGGCGACGAAGCGCGTGCAGATGGGCTCCGCAGCCGAGCTCTTGCCCAAGGTCGTGGGCCAGGCTACGGATGTAGGTGCCTGAGGAGCAGACCACGTCCAGAGTCAGGTCCGGCGGCGCCCACTTAAGGATCTCGATGTGGTGGATGGTGACCTCCCGGGGCTCTCGCTCGATCTCGCGGCCCTTGCGGGCAAGCTCGTAGAGCTTCTGACCATCGACTTTGATCGCTGAATACATTGGCGGTGTCTGCAGAATCGGCCCTTCGAACTTCCGAACCGCAGCCTGGATCGCCTCGAAGTCGATATCGACGTGCTCGGTTTGGAGGATCTCGCCTTCGGCATCGTAGGTCGTCGTGGTCTGACCCAGGCGGACAACGCCCTGATAACGCTTTCGACCTGCCATCGCGAAGCGCGACAGCCGTGTTGCGGGTCCCAGAAGCAGCGTCAACACACCGGTTGCCATAGGATCGAGCGTGCCGGCGTGCCCGACACGACGGAGGCGGGCCAGGCGTCGCACGCGGTTCACGACATCGTGCGACGTCATCCCCGCTGGTTTGTCGACGATCAGTACACCATACATGGAATGGGATCCCAGCTCTGGCTCACACGGATACCATGTAAATGGCGCTTGCAGACAGGTCCCGCTTCTGCGGCGCCATCACGCTTGGGCAACGCCGGAATCTAGACCTTTGCGACGACTTTTCGTAGACGAGACAGGACCAGGTTGACGGCGTCGTCGAGCGGACCGTCGATGGTGCAGCCCGCGGCCTGTCGATGACCGCCACCGCCTAGATCATAGGCGACCGACGCCACATCGTAACCAGGGCGTGCCCGCATGCTTACCTTCACGGTGCCGTCCCGCATCTCGACAAAGGCGACGATCACTTTGGCCTCTGCAAGTCGACTTAGAAGATTCCCCAGGTCGAGATCATCGTGATCACTGACGTCAAGCGCCTCCTTCTCCGCGACCGGGAAGGTGGTCCACCCGATGGAATCGCTCAGTTGGAGGCGGTTGAGGGCCACGCCCCAGCCGCGCATCTTGCGATAGGAGACTGCGTCCAGCGTCTTCTGCATCACCCGAAGATAGTCGCCCCCAGCCTCGATGAGGGCCCCCACCGTCCTTAGAATCTCGGGGGTCGTAGTCTCGGTACGCAGCCCTCGTGTGTCGGTCAGCATCGCGACCAACAGACATGTCGCGATGTCATCTTTGACGGCCACACCGAGGGCTTCGATGACGTCCATCATCGGCAGCGCCGTCGCTGCAGCATCTGAGACGACCAGGTTGACGTCGCCGAACTCCTCGTTTGTCTCGTGATGGTCGATGACGAGAAGGGGATAGCGGCTCCGCCAGCTGTCGTGGAAGATGTCGCCGGTGCGCTTTAAGTCACTCATATCGATGGCAACGACCAAATCGATGGGGGCATCCTCGGCGATGTCCTGGACAAAGGCGTCTGCCCCCGGCAAGTAGGAGAGGTTATCGGGCAGGGGGTGCTCGCAGGCGATGACCGGCTGCTTGCCCAGCTCAAGCAGCGCAAGGCGCAGCGCCAACGTCGACCCGATGGTGTCTCCATCGGGTCGTGGATGAGCGATGAGCAGCGGTCGTTTACTCTTGACTAGAAGCGATGCTGTCTGCTGCAGGGTGCTCTCTTGTGTCGTCGGTTGGCTCATCTAGGTCTTCTTCCTCGTGTATTTCCTGTAGCAATGCCTCGATCCGTGCCCCGTGTGCTAGCGACGGATCATAGATGAACACCAACTCAGGCAGGTTGCGAAGGCGAAGCGTGGGTGCCATCTCATGTCGTAGCCACCCTGATGCCCCATTGAGCGCCTCCCCGACCTCCGCGATTTCCTCTGGTTCTCCTATGATGCTGAAGTAGATCTCTGCCCGGGTCGTGTCGCGGTTCACGCTAACGTCAGTAATGGTCACGTCCGCGAATCTCGGATCGTGACTTTCCTTGTGCAGGATCTCTGTCACCAACCGCTGGATCAGCTGGTTGACGCGGCGTAAGTATTTCTTACCCATTCATACACTCCTTGAAGCCTAGGCCTCCTGTTCAACGCGTCGCGTGACATAGAATTGGAGGAGATCCCCAACTTGTAGGTCATTGAACCCGTCGACTTTGACGCCGCACTCGAAGTTCTGTCGCACCTCGCGCACGTCCTCGGTGAATCGCTTGAGCGAATCGATGTCACCGTCGTAGATAACTTCATCGTCGCGAACGACGCGCACCTTTGCGTTGCGGCGCGCAAGCCCGCGGGTGACGTAGCAGCCGGCAATCGTACCGATGCTTGAGATATTGAAGAGCTGGCGAACTTCGGCCTCCCCAACCAGGACCTGCTGATAGGTCGGCTCAAGTAGCCCCTGCAGGGCTTTCTCTACGTCGTCGACGAGTCGATAGATGATATCGTAGATCTTGATGTCCATGCCTTCCATGTCGGCCATCCGGCGAGCTGCGGAGTCAGCCGAGACCCGGAAGCCCAGCACGATAGCGTCTGACGCTAGTGCCAGGTTGATGTCGGATTCCGTGATGTTGCCCGCGGCTGCGTGGATGACGTTGACTTTGAGGTCTTGGTCGCCGAGCCGCTCGATGCTGTTCACGATCGGCTCAATGGACCCCTGGACGTCGGTCTTAAGAACCACGTTGAGCTCCTTCGCCTGACCTGCCCGAATCGCTGACGAGAAATCGTCGAGCGAGAGGGGGCGGCTGGGCCTCGTGAGGTCCCGTTGCTTCGCTTCCTCCTGGCGCTTCTCTGCGATTGCTCGGGCTGCTCGCTCGTCCTTCACAACCTTGAGCAGGTCGCCTGCCTCGGGCACATCGTGCAGCCCGATGACGACCGTCGGTGTCGCCGGCGGGGCAGTTCGATGACGGACGTTGTTCTCATCAAACAGCGCCCGGATTTTGCCCCACGTCTTCCCAACCACCACAACGTCGCCCGTGCTCAAGGTGCCATTCTGCACCAGCACGGTTGCCAAGGGGCCACGTTGTTTGTCCAGCCTTCCTTCCAACACGGTACCCACGGCCTCCTTGCGGTCGGGGTTGGCTTGGACTTCGACCTCGTCCGCCACAAGCAGGATAGCTTCAAGCAAGTCGTCAAGACCAGTCTTCATCTTTGCCGAGACGGGGATGACCATGGTCTTGCCACCCCACTCGTCGGGGGTCAATCCCAGCTCTGCCAATTCTTGCTTCACGACCTCAGGACGCGCGTTTACCTTATCCATCTTGTTCAAGGCTACGATGATCGGGACGTGGGCTGCCCGCGCATGGTTGATCGCCTCAATGGTCTGTGGCTTGACGCCGTCGTCAGCCGCAACGACCAGGACGGCGATATCGGTCGTGTGGGCGCCTCGGGCACGCATCGCCGTGAAGGCTTCGTGTCCCGGGGTGTCTAGGAATGTGATGCGGCGCTTGCCGTGTTTGATCTGATAGGCGCCTATGTGCTGGGTGATGCCGCCACTCTCTCCTCCTACAACGTCGGTATGCCGGATGGCGTCGAGTAGCGAGGTCTTTCCATGGTCGACATGGCCGAGAACTGCGACAACCGGAGGTCGAGACTCAAGATCCTGGGGGTCCTCATTCGCGAGGAGCACCTGCCAGGCGGAGAGCTCTGTTTCGGCTTCCTGTTCCAATTCCGCGTAAGGTTGCTTGGCCTCATAGCCGAACTCAGCCGCGATGATGGCGGCTGTATCGAAGTCCACCTGTTGATTAATACTTGCCAAGACCCCATTGCTCATCAGGGACTTGATCACGGCGATCGGTGTCTCGCCCAATAGATCCGCCAGATCGCGGACCGTGATCACCTCTGGAATCGTAATTTCCTGTTCTGCCATAGTCGTTCCTCCTTGTGTCAAATTGCCGCCGGGATCGAGAACTGCGCCTACGCGCTTTCCTCTTCCGCATGCTCAGGCAGCGTCTCCATAAAGGCCTCTAGCTCGGCGACATCCTCAGGTGATAGGCGGGTCCTCAGTGCACGACTGAGGGTTCCTCGCTTGAGTGCCTGTTCCCAGCAAGCTCGCCGGCGGCACAGATACGCCCCCCGACCTTTTAGCTTGCCCGATTCATCTACCACGGTTCTTACTTCAGAGTCGTCTTCGGAATAGGCGACGATCCGCACCAGCTCACGCTTGGCCTTTGTCTCCCGACAAGCCACACACGTTCGGAGCGGTACGTGCTTCTGCCGCTGTTTTCCCCTTTGCTTACTCATCGCTTAGTATCTGCTTTGCCTTACCGAAATCTTATCCTCAGCTTGCGGTCATCCATAAGCTACCGTCGACCGCACATCCGACTCAATAGTAATGGGACGCCGATGAACCCTTGGCGTCCCATTACCCAAGATTGTGCTATCCTGCGAAAAGCTGCTAGCTAGGCTGTTGCAGGTGTCGCGGCCTTACATATCTTGCCCCGTTACGGACCCGGGTCGTGCTGCAGGACGTGCCAAACGGTTCATCAGTCTCAGTCTTGGCTAGCCCACTTCAGGCTAGTAATCTTCGCCGTATTCATCCCAAGCATCTTGACCACGACGGCGCTTGCGCACCACGAAGGTCTCGCCTGTCGCGTCGTCGTAGACAATCGTGCGGCGACGTTGTTTCCGACCTTTGCGCCGCTTTTGGGTCGGAGACCGATCCCCCAACTCGACTTCTTCCTCGTCCTCGTAGACGATTTCGTCGAGGTCTCCCACGAGTTCTGCCAGCCCCTCGGGCTCGGTAAACTCATAGACAGGCTCTTCTTCCTCGATCTCCTCAGTTGTCTCCTCGGCCTCCGGCTGAGGTTCCTCAGGCTCGGCTTCGGCAGCCACTTCCTCGGCCTC
>JBNGDL010000005.1:52751-114585 GCA_049975205.1 Anaerolineae bacterium
CGGCCTCCGGCTGAGGTTCCTCAGGCTCGGCTTCGGCAGCCACTTCCTCGGCCTCGGCTTCGTCAGCAACAGCCTTTTCCGCGGGGGCCTCTTCGAGCTCGTCTTCCTCCTCGGAAGGTATCTCTTCCTCGAAGGCTTCCTCCGAAGGAATCTCCAGCTCCTCGACGGCTTCGATGACGTCCATCACGTCGGCTTCTTCCGTGGCAACTGCCTCGGCTTCCACATCCTCGACCGTCTCAAGCTCTCCCTGATCCAGCAAGCTCAGACCGCTAGCCTTAACAGCTTGCTTGATCTCGCGCAGAGCCTTGACGCCTACGCCGTTGAGCATCAGCAGAGCTTCATCGCCCAGGGCCATTCTCTCCATAACCTCGCCGACGTTTTCCAGGCCATTGGTGATGAGATGACTATGCACCTTTTCCGAGATCCCCAGCTCATCCAGAGGTATCTTATAGGCGCCGCGGGGGACGCGCGCCTGCGCTTCCTCCTTGGCCTTGACCCGCTCCGCATCAACTCTGCGCTGAGCACGCTGGCGTGCTCGGGCCTGGCTTGCACCGGGCCGTTCTGCCTCACGCCGAGCGATGAGAGCTTCCCGTACGGCTTTCACGACCGTTCCGATGATCCTCTGTTCCTCATCGGTGTATGGGTACCGCTCCTCCTCGTGTGTGCGCATGATAGAGGCTAGCTGCGGAATCAGGGTCGCCGTGCTCTTGAGCAAGTCCAACAACTCGGGCGTCTGGTTCACTTTTTCTAGTGCCCAGATGGCGGCCTCCGTGGCCCCCTGAATATCAACCCGCCAGTTGGTCAACTTGGCTGCAAGACGAGCGTTTTGGCCGGAGCGTCCGATCGCCAGTGATAGGTGCTCATCGAGCACCACGACTGAAGCCGTTCGCCCACCGGGGTTGTTTTCGTCCAGCGTCACGCAGAGGATGCTGGGCACGCTCAGTGCATTGCTGATCAAGGTCTCGGGATCCTCATCCCATTCCACGACGTCGATGCGCTCACCGTGTAACTCCCGAGAGATGGTCTGGATACGAATCCCTCGCATCCCCACGCAAGCTCCCACCGGGTCAATCCCGGACTGTCGTGCGGACACGGCCACCTTCGCCCGCGTACCAGCCTCTCGAGCGACGGCATTGAGCTCCACCTGACCGTTACGGATCTCAGGTACCTCGAGCTCCAGCAGGCGTCGCAGCATCAGGGGGTGGCTCCGGCTTACAATGATCTCCGGTCCACGAGAGGTGCGACGCACCTCAAGGACGTAGACGCGAATCTTCTGATGAATGGTGTACCGCTCACCAGGAATCTGCTCGCGACGAGGCATGAGAGCTTCTTCTGTACGCTCCAGATGCAGGGTCACGCCGTGCGGGTTAACGGACTGCACGGTGCCAATGATGATCTCATGTTCCTGCCGGCTGAAGCGGTTGTACTGGCTCTCGCGCTCGGCTTCCCTCAGACGTTGGGTGATCACCTGCTTAGCTGTCTGTGCGGCAATGCGACCGAAGTCCCGAGGTGTGACATCAACCATAATGGGATCGCCCAGCTGCGCATTCGGGCGCCGCTTGCGCGCGTCCTTCAGGCTGATCTCGGTGTCTGGATCCTCGACCTCTTCCACGACGGTTCGCTCGACAAAGATACGAGCCAGACCTGTCTCCAGACTGATCTCCGCAGATACGTTCTGTGTGGCAGGGACCTTCCAGTCGCGACGGAACGCAGTGACCATAGCTGCACGGACAGCGTCCAAGACAACCTCTCTTGGCAGGCTGTACTCAGCACAGATCTGATTAAAAGCCAGTGCGAACTCGCTCTTCATTAAGAATATGCCTCCCACTCTCTACCGAAATGCGATCTACAAAGAAAAGTGGGGCTCGCCCCACTTTTCAGTGTTGACTCCATCCTTGCTGTGCGGACATTATAGCACAACTGCATGCTTTCGACAAGGCCTCGGCCCCGCCATCGCCGCCTCTGTGCGTCACGGAAAACGACCCTCGAGGTGAGCAAAAGACTGGGGTCTCGCAGGCGCTCAGGCCATGCGCTTCCCAACCTGATTGACACCCTTTTTGCTGCACCGTACACTCTATTTATGTGGGCGAATCTCGCCAGACGAAGGGGCGTTTCACGTCCTTCAGATATCATAGTCCAGCAGCGAGCGTGAGCCCCGATCGTCTGGGTCGACCCCCTATCGCTCAACATCGTCGCTGGGTATCTGTGCTCACCTTAGCATGTTAGGAGCTGTCACTATGGCCAAATCGATTGTCATTTGGGGTGCCGGGCACATCGGGCGCGGCTTTGTCGCTGACCTGTTCGGTGGTGCGGGCTACAAAATCATCTTCGTCGACCAGGCCGAGGCGCTGGTCGCTAGCCTTCGAGAGCGCGGATCATACACCGTTGTGAAGACCGACGGTCGCAAGCGCCGGGATCTCGTCTTGGACAAGTTTGACGTCCTCTCAACTGCGCAATCGGGTGAGGTGGCTGCCGCAGTCTCATCCGCCGATGTGGTGGCTGTGGCGGTTTTCCCTCGAGACTTCCCAGCTGTGGCGGAGCAACTGGCGACGTGCTTGACCGTTCGGCACAGGCGGTGCCCAGATGTGCCGCTGAACATCATCCTGTGTACCAACCTTGCCCACGCTGGGCCAGCCTTTCGCGAACCGCTCTGGGCGTCCCTGCCGCCGCATCTTCTGGCCTGGGCCAATGAGCATATTGGCATCGTCGAGAGCCTGGTTATCCGGATGGTGACCGAGCCACCGAGCGAGGAAATGGCACGCGATCCCTTACTGGTGTGGACCAACGGCTACGCCGAGTTCCCGGTGGCACGCCAGGGCTTCAAGGGTGATCTTCCAGATGTACCCGCGCTGCGTCCGGTGGACGATATGCGCGCCGAGGAGACTCGCAAACTCTACACCTACAATACTTTCCATGCGGCGCTGGCCTACTTCGGCGCGCTGCAGGGATGCGAGATGGTAGTGGAGTGCTTCGCTGCCCCCGCCGTCTTGGCCGACGCCAAGGGTGCGCTGGACGAGTCGCAGAGCGCACTGCAGGCGGAGTATGGGTGGGGGGACGACGAGATGTCCCGGTGGATTGCAGGGGTCGTGGCGCAGACCAACAACCCTGCGCTACGCGACACGGTTGTCCGCTATGGTGCCGATCCCCGTCGCAAGCTGGGACGCGATGACCGCCTTGTGGGCCCGCTGCTGTTGGCACACGAACATGGGGTTGCTGCCCCCCACCTCACGCGTGCGGTGGCGGCAGCGCTTCACTATCAGAACCCAGATGATGAGGGCGCGCGGGCCGTGCAGGCGCATATCGAGGAACTGGGACTGGCTGGCACCGTGCACACACTCTGTGGGGTGACGCAGGAGGATCTCATCCGCGACGTCGAGCACGCCTATGCACAGTTGGCTCAAGATCGCGCCTGGACCAAGTTGGTGAAGGAAGGTGGCGCGCGGGCTTTTCGATACGAACAGCGGTATCACGGCTGTGGGCAGTCTGCGTTGGCTGCGATATTGGACACGCTCGGTGAGTTCGATGCCTGCGCCGCGGACGCTGTCTTTGAGGCAGCGACCGGCTTGGCTGGTGGGCTGGGGTTGGCCGGGGACGGCACGTGCGGCGCGCTCGTGGGTGCCACGTTGGTCTTCGGTATGCTCTATCCGCGCCGCCGGGAAGCCTTTGATAACGACAGGGAGAATAAGTACCGGACCTATGCTATGGCTCAGCGTCTCCGCGAGCGCTACGTGGCTGCGTATGGCGGCGTGACCTGCCAGGATGTCCACCGCGCGGTGCTGGGACGAGCCTTTGATCTGCGTGATCCCGAGGAGCGCAAGGCCTTCGAGGCCGCCGGTGCCCACGACGACAAGTGCACGGGCGTGGTCCGGCGGGCGGTGGAATGGGCCCTGGACATCATCGGCGAGGAGCGGAATCGCCGATAAGCCAGGCTGGTGACTCACTTGGTCATCAGGACCACGGCCGAGCGTGCTGTCGCCCTGTAGGTTGGGGTCTCGACGGTCGGTGCCTCCTCCAGGGGAAGGATATCCTCTGGTGAGGTGAGCGACGTATCGATGATCCGGTGCCAGCGGCCCCCGGTGCCGTCGAGACCCGGTTCCGGGAGCTCGAAATCAAGCGGCTCCCAGTAGGCGTTCAGGATGATGTAAAGATGCTCACGATCATCGGGCGCCAGGAGCTCGATAGCCAGATTACGTGAATCCTCGCTCCAGTCCGGTTCCTCCAGCTTTGTGCCGTGCCAGATCACTTCGGGATGCCCTGACTCATCCGGAGCGCGCCAAAACTTCTCTTTCCGGAAGACCTCCAGATCCTGGGTCCAGTGGATGAGCTGGCGCGTGAATCTTAGGAATGCCTCGCCCTCCTTAGTATCCTGCCAGTCGAACCAGCTGATCTCGTTGTCCTGGCAGTAGGCGTTGTTATTGCCTTCTTGGGTGCGTCGCACCTCGTCCCCCATTAGGATCATTGGCGTGCCCTGGGAGACGAAGAGGATGGTCAGGAAGTTTCGGACCTGCCGTCTTCGCAGGGCCAGCACCTCCTCGTCGGATGTGGGTCCCTCAACGCCACAGTTCCAGCTGTAGTTGGCGTCGAGTCCATCTTTGTTGTTCTCCTGATTCTCTTCGTTGTGCTTCTGGTTGTAGGAGACCAAGTCCTGCAGGGTGAAGCCGTCGTGCGACGTGATGAAGTTGATACTGCGATTGGGCTCGCGGCCGGGCTGGGTGTAGAGATCGGGACTTCCATGGATGCGTGCCGCCAGGTCTCTAACCATTCCGGGATCGCTCTTCACGAATCTCCGTACATCGTCCCGGTACCTCCCGTTCCACTCGGCCCACCGGTGTCCGATGAACGACCCAACCTGATAGAGTCCTGCCGCATCCCAGGCCTCGGCGATGATCTTGGTGCCAGCCAGGAAGGGATCTGACTCGATCTCCCACAGGATCGGGGGATCCTCCATCGGCTCGCCTTCCTCGTTTCTCGCCATAACCGAGGCCAGGTCGAAGCGGAAGCCGTCCACGTGCATCTCAGAGACCCAGTAACGAAGACAATCGACGATCATTCGCCGTACCACTGAG
This sequence comes from Anaerolineae bacterium, assembly GCA_049975205.1. Classification (GTDB taxonomy): domain Bacteria; phylum Chloroflexota; class Anaerolineae; order B4-G1; family SLSP01; genus PWVB01. The sequence continues at coordinate 57,818 of JBNGDL010000005.1, forward strand.
TGGTTGGTCTTCACCGTATTACCGGTGCCGCTGAAGTTCGCGTATTCCGACCGGTCATCGGAGAGGATATAATAGGCACGATTATCGAATCCTCGGAAGGAGAGCGTAGGGCCATCAGTACCGCCCTCTGTTGTATGGTTGAAGACGACGTCGAGGATGACCTCTATCCCGGCTTGATGGAGCGCCTTGACCATGTCTCGAAACTCATTGATCGCGCAGAGTGGGTCCGACCCGGTGGCGTAGCCGTAGTGGGGCGCAAAAAACGCCACCGGGCTATACCCCCAATAGTTTCTAAGCTCGTCTGGCGCGTCTTGGAGATCGTAGTGTTGAACGGGGAGGAGCTCTACCGCCGTGATGCCAAGTGAGGTGAGGTAGGGGATCTTTTCACTGACGCCAAGGTAGGTCCCTCGCTTTTCGTCACTGACGCCCGAGCTCTCGTGCTGGGTCAGCCCTCGCACGTGCATCTCGTAGATCACGGTGCTGGCATAGGGCTGGTCGAGCTGCCTGTCGTCCTCCCAGTCATAGAGGTCGGGGTCGACAACGACGCTTTTGATGGCTTGACCGCAGTTGTCGCCGGGTTCGATCGCTGCCACGCGGTTGTAGTTCGGGCTCGGCACCACCGCTCGGGCGTAGGGATCGACGAGGAGCTTGTCGCCGTCATATCGCAATCCCTGGTCAGGTTCGTAGGGGCCACGGACCTTATATCCGTAGAGCTGGCCATGCTGCAGACCCGGTATGAAGGTGTGCCAATAGTAAAAGGTGCGATTTCGCTCAGGATCAAGCGTGATCGTGTGGCTTGGTTCTGCATCGCTGGCGTGGTCAAATAGGAGAAGATCCACGGCATCGCATTTCTGAGAGAAGACGCTGAAGTTCACACCCGTGGGGTAAACCGTTGCACCGAGAGGGTAGCTGCGTCCGGGATGAATCTCAAACTCCATTGTTAGCTCCTTGCTTCGACCAGGCCTTACCAGGCCTTGCTTCACTAGGGACGACGTTATCTCGCCTCACCCGTGCTTCTGCGTAGGCACGGTCGATCCCTTTTCCTCTTTGATTCTAGAGGGGAGTGGGGCGGAGGGCAACCCGACTACCCTGACTCCGCAGCCGATCTCATTCTGAAACGCGACCGTCATGCAATCTGTCGTTGCGCTCGTATCGGGGGTGTGCTATACTGCTAATGGTTCTTATCAGACTGCGGTCTAAACAGCATAGTTTTATGTGGCTGCACCTGCGTGTTCTCAGTTCCTAGATGTCACGACCGATTGCCTTGACAGTTGGGTGCGGTTGAGGGCTCCGGATCGGATATGCTACCGGCAAGGGCAAAGCTGTGACTGACAAGCTCTACTTCAATGGCCTACACGGCCTAACGGGCAGATACGGGCTCGAGCCAATGACGGTGGAGGCACTTGCCCACCGCATCCTGGCTGATCGCGGCGACGTGGTCGAGCAACTGCGAGGCCTTCAGAGAGAACTTGCCCACCGGGCGCTCAATGAGCGCAAGATCCTAGACATCGTCGAACTGCTGAGCACTGACCTGGGTCACGCCGTCCGTGGGGATGAAGCCTTGCCGGATGACTGGGCTACTGTGACGGCACATAAGCTGCTCACGATTCTTTTCGGCTCTCAACCTGACCTTGGCCCCGGTCCCGCCCAGATGCTTGCGGAGCGGTTGGAGCTCCATCCGCGTGAGGTATTCGTCCGGATTGTCAGGTTGTTGAGTAAAGGGCAGGGGGCGGCGCTTGCCAGTTGGCTGTTGGATCACCAGGCGGAGAACCCAACAGCGCTTCGTGAGAATCTGGAGTCTCGTTTTGACCAGGCTCTTCTGACGCTTCAAGACGCCTACCTAGCTGAGGATGCTCCACAGCCTCTCCCTCGTCACGGCGTCCTCCGGCAGACGTGGATCGACGGGTTCTGCAGCGCTCTCTTGGCGCTGCCCGTGGCGTCCCTTCAGGTCGTGCCCAATGTGGATGCGATCACCGGCCCGCTTCGCAGGTTGGTCGATGAGTTGGGTAGCTTCCGCGCTTTGCGGAGAAACAACCGACGGCGTCCTTCGCGGCCGGTCAGAGAACTTACGGCGCTTTCGGCTCTGGGAGCGGAGGCTTCATGGTACGAGGTCGTCACGCAGCTTCGCGATTTCCTCGAGGCGGCGACGGACGCTGAGCTGAACCTTGACAATGCTGATCTCCGCAGGGCTCTGCGGGCCTGGCTTGACGAGTTGCGTCGCAATGTGACAGGACGGCTGGGCACGGTGCCTTGGGTGGATCCGCGAAAGCTGAGCGAGTCTGGGTGGGGCATCATCTTTCCGGCGCAGATTTCTGATGACCGCTATCAAGCCATCCACTATGCGCTGTCGCCTTTGCTGAAGCTCCGTCAAGAGCAAGCTGGGGAGCTCTTCTATGTCTTTGCAGGCAAGGAGGGTTATCGACCCGGTGATACCGCCGATGCCTTTCTGCGACGTGCTCCGCGCCGGGCGAGCGTGGTCGATCCGGTCGATCCACAGCGAACCGGGGTCCCCTACTATCTGCTGCTGGTGGGGAGTCCCGAGGAGATTCCCTTCGACTTCCAGTATCAACTGGACGTCCAGTACGCCGTCGGTCGTCTCGATTTCGGTGACGATCTGTCCGCCTATGAAAACTATGCATGGAACGTCGTCGTCGCCGAGATGGCGGAGAGCCCTCCTGTAGCGCCGTTGGTCTTCTTCGGCACCGATCACAGTGAAGATGAGGCGACGTCGCTATCGTCGAAGTATTTGGTGAAGCCCCTCGCCTCACACTTCGAAGCGAAAGCAGCGGAGACCTCGTGTCAGGTGATCCGTGTCGTGCCAGAGAAGGCCACCAAGACCAATTTGCTGAAGCTGCTGCAGTTGGAAACGCCGCCCTCCTTGCTCTTTACAGCTACGCACGGCTTGGAGTTCGACAGCGGAGACCCGCGGCAAGTGGTACGCCAGGGCGCTCTTGTCTGCCAGGAGTGGCAGGGTAAGCCAGGTGAGATTCCGGCAGACTGCTATCTCGCCGCAGAGGACATCTCGGAGGCGATGAATCTCCAGGGCATGATCCTTTTCCTGTTCGGGTGCTTCAGCGCGGGCACCCCTCGCTATGATGAGTATCATCGATCTGAGTTCCGCCGCCGAGCTGAGGCTATCGCCGAGTGTGCTTTTGTGGCTGAGCTGCCCCGAGCGATGTTGGCGTTGCGAGATAGGGGAGCGTTGGCTGTGATTGGACACGTTGAGCGGGCATGGGGCCTATCATTCCTATCGGAGATGTCGGGGCGCCCAGAGGGGATGGCGTCTCGGCGGCAGGAGCATATCGAGGCCTTCGCGGCAGTCATTGACCGCTTGCTTGAGGGACACCCTGTTGGGTCGGCGTTGGAGTTTCTCAATATGCGTTATGCGGCCGCTGCCACGGAGCTTACCTATCTCTATGAGCGGATGGCAGATCCCCCCTCTCTCGAGGATGTCTATCGGCTCGCCGAACTGTGGACGTCGAACAACGATGCCCGAGGCTACGTTTTGCTGGGTGATCCCGCTACCAGGCTTCGGTCGCTTGGGATGGATGAGGATTGAAAGGAGTCTGTGACGATGCCCGATGAATTTCGAGCGCTTTTCGACGAAGAGCTGGTCTTCAATGGTGTCAATGCCGTCACGGGTGACTACGGACAACCGCCGCTCTCGACTGAGAAACTGGCAAGGCTGATCCAGGGCGCGCCACTTCCCGAAGATTATCGGGACTTCGTTGAGTATCAGAAGCGACTTGCTGCGCTTGCGAAGATTGATGAGCGGCTGACCCGTGTGACCCAGCCTCAGCTCGAGCTGCACAACTCCCGCAAAGCCGTGCGCCTTGAGGAACTCAAGGTCAAGGCCAGAGAACAGGCCAAATGGCCGGTCAAACCGGGTGCAGGAGACCCAACGCGCGTCGAGGATGTCGGCTGGGGCCTCATCTTCCCGGCAGCGATGCACCCCCGTCTGCGCGAGGAGATCCGGGAGGCGCTGAAGCCGCTCTTGGATCATCGTCACGAGCAAGCCGGTGATCTGTTTCGTCTCTATGAGGGCGGCGATGCGTACCGTCAGGGCGAGCGCAAAGACCAGTTCCTTGGGCGTCTAGGCGTTGGTCCTGGCCTTGTCGATCCCAGGGAAATGCCTTTCTACATATTGCTCGTTGGGACCCCAGAGGAAATCCCATATGGATTCCAGTATCAGCTGGACGTGATGCGGGGCGTCGGACGTCTCGACTTCGGCAGCGACGTCGAGGCCTACCACGCCTATGCACAGGCCGTCGTTGCGGCTGAGAGGGGCGGTGTGGCGCTGCCTCGACGGGCGGCCCTCTTCGCTACGGCGAACCCCGGCGATAGGGCGACCCAAGTTAGCGCGCGCTATCTCGTTGAGCCCCTCTACCAGAACCTCATAGGCGCGACCCCTGCTGGGGAACTCGCGTTGAGCCACGAGTGGGAGTTCTTGCCGCTCTATCTCGGAGATGGACTGGCGACCTGGTCGCAGCTGGAGCAGCTGTTGGGAGGGAATCCAGCTCAGAAGCCGGCCCTGCTCTTCACCGCTAGCCACGGGATCGAGTTTCCCGCCGGCCATCCTGCTCAACTACGACATCAAGGGGCACTGCTATGTCAGGATTGGCCTGGCCCTAAGGCTGATGTGCGCCGGGAGCACTACTTCACTGCCGATGACGTGAGCGCAGAAGCTAATCTCGCTGGGATGGTTGCCTTTATGTTTGCGTGCTATGGGGCTGGCACCCCGGAACTGGATCAGTTCGCTTTTGAGGCCTTCAAGGTGCGAGAGAAGATTGCGCCGCGGGCCTTTACCGCCGCCCTACCGCAGCGCATGCTCTTACAGGGTGCTCTGGCTGTCCTCGGACACGTGGAGCGGGCCTGGGGCTATTCGTTTGTCTCCCCGGTGGGGGGCATTGAGAACCAGTCCTTTATCACCGCGATGCGCATGCTGATGAACGGCAAACCTGTCGGTCTGGCGACTGACGTCAGTTTTGATATGCGTTACGCGGAGATGAGTTCCGACCTGAGCGCCGACCTTGAGGAGCTGCAGTGGGATCCGGAGTATCTATCCAGCGCTGAGCTGGCGCACCGGTGGACCGCCAGCAACGATGCTCGAAGCTACGTTGTCCTCGGGGACCCCGCTGTGCGCATTCCATTGCTTCCTGAGGAAGGCCCTCCCAAGGAGGAAGAGTCGGAGGTAGGTGGGGAGGTTGCCCCCACTGTGACCTTACCAGAGGAAGAGCCTGAGGCGCCGGCAGAAGAAGAGCCGGAGGCGCGCGCTGATGTGACCACGGTTGTCGCGCCACCAGAGACGGTACCAAAGTCATTGGTAGAGGACGAGCCCAAGGCCCCCTCGGGGGAGGGTGAGGGCCTGGAAGCGCAAGCCGTAGCGCCCAAGGCGTGGGTTTCCAAGCCGAGAGCGCGGGTCGTTAGGTCTGAGGTCGAGGCGCCGCCGTGGGTGAGCCCTACACTGGGACCGACTGAGCCCGTCTACCTGACCCGCGAGGAGGCTGCTGTCGCGTTTGGGCTCAGCGACCAATTCGAAAGGCTTAGAGAGTCGCTTGAGGCTTTCACCGATCAGTTAGCTACCTCTCTAAGACAGGCGGCGGATGACATCGTCACGCTTGACGTTCGAACGTACACGACGTCAGACTTAGCCAGAGCCTCAACTGCCCTGGAAAGACAGGAGGCGGTCGAGGCGACGCTCCGTGCGCTGACGCGAGTGTCGTTCGACGGGGACTTGCAGGTCTACGTACCGGAGAGGGTTGAGAACGAGGTCGACCAGGTCTTGTGGATGATCCACAAGGCGATGGTTGAGGAGGCCCAGGAAAGCCGAGCCAAGTTCCTGGCAACCATGGCCGAGCTTGCGACGCGGCTCCTTGATATTCTTCGCATTGGCTCCTGATGGCAGCGTCGAGGTTTGAGTTCAGCGGCTTTATGCCTCCTGGCGGGCAGGATCCCCTTGGGATCTGGGCCATTCCTGAGGAGGGCATAACCGCTTTCGCTGCTAGTGAGCGGGGCGAGAACGGCCTGGTCTGGCGCGCCGATCTACCGGCATCAGCCGAAGAGGCAGAGCCCGTTCTGGGTGAGCAGCTGTCGAGGCTGGCTTTGAGGCAGAGAGATCTGACCGAAGTGGCACGTCGCCTGGCCCGCTTCAATCCCACCGCGTCCTATGCCGCTGGAGGGGATACCCCCGAAGCCCGGCTGCGCGCCGACCTTATGGCATTGCAGAATCCCGCCGTTGCGTTCGAGTCGAGAGCCGACGAGGTGGCCACCTACGAGGAGATCTATGAGGAATGTCGGGCGCTGCTCAGCCAGTTCCGCCAACTGATCCAGGAGAGCGCTCGGGTTGAGACCCAGGTCGGTGGACAGGACATAGCCTTGACGGCTGTTGACTGGACCGGTGATTACAAGACGACGTGGCTGGACGGCCTTACGTCGGCTGACATGGAGCTACACGTTGATGCAGTTCGGCTGGCGCTTGCCACGCGCCTAGCATTGGTCAGGCTGATTGCGATCGTAGCATCTGGGGCGTTGGAGTTGAGCCTCAAGGCAGCTGTGCCCGGAGGACAGTTTCTGCTCTTGCCTGCCGTCTACCGGTACGTACGTGATGTGTTGGAGGAATTGGATCGGCTCCGGGATGGTGAGTCTTGGGATTAGGGTTTGTGCTGGCATCTGAGGGGTGTCGTTGAGCCCGTTTGCCCGGCGACTTATACAGGAGGAAGAGATATGGCCGAAGGTGATCTGAAGAACGCAATAGAGAAGTTTGCCAAGGACCTTGCGACAAAGGCGGAGACATTTGTGACGGACGTCAGTGCGCTGGAGATTCGGACCTTCACCACGCCCAGCGCGCAGATCAGCAACCTTGCCGGCGTGGAGCTGGATCTGGCCGATCCCGGCCTGGTGGACAAGCTCAAGCTCCGTGCCTATACCAAGGTCGACTTCGATTGTGACACGACGATCTGTCTCCCCGTTGACGACAACGATCAGATCGACCGGTCGGTCTGGGATATCCACCAATCTATGGTGAATCAGGCTCTGAAGTCGCGCGAAACGATGCTCCGCGCGATGGGTGAGGCGTTGACCTCGGCGTTGGAGGCTCTGCGGCGCGTTGCCTGATCGCGCATTGTCTTGTCTGAGTCTCAGGAGCCTGGGATCGAGCGCTCGTAGGGCCGGAATAAGCGGCCTATAAGGTAGGATCGGACGCCGATCCCAGGCAGAAGTATCCGCTTCTTCGCCGTTGCCACGGTGGATATTCCCCTTGTGGCGACGTCAGCACGGTCTGACCCGCGCTACGCAGGCTTAGGTCTCGGAGTCAAAGGCGCTGTGGGTCGGGCCTCCCTTCCTCACTGGCACTGGCCTGCAATCCTCATTCAGTGCCCCGCCCCCTTACGGCGGCGTATTCGCCGGCACAGGGAACCTCCCGGCGCGATCTGGCGTCTACTTAGTATGGCACGCAAAGGGTCCAGGTGCTGGTCTGTCCCGTAACGTGTCGCTATAGGATGGTTGACGCCATCCGTTGGAGACGAAGGGAGGCTTAGGCAGAGGTATGAGACGAGTTCGATGGTTCGGAGCGTTGGTGGTGTTGTTCCTGACGGTGATGGCCGGCAGTGGGTGCACATTGACGGGACGAGCGCAGGACGATCATGGAACAACCAGTCCGCCCATAAAAGGTGTGGCGCCGATCGATAGCGTTGAGGTTGTCCTACTGGAGTCGTTTCCGGTCCAGGCGGAGGCCGTGGCGAAGGGCAACCTACCCGACGGGTGCACGGAGTTAGCCGAGGCCTCGGTGGCGCGTGAGGGCAATCGCTTTACGGTGGTTTTGCCCACGACGCGACCCGCAGATGCTGTCTGCACAGAGGCGCTTGCACCCTACGAGGTCACGATCCCGCTAGATGTCAAAGGACTGACTGCGGGCAGCTACACGGTGGACGTGAACGGTGTGACGGCGAGTTTCGACCTAGCCGTGGACAATGAACTACCTTCTGAAGGCCCGGTTGGCGATATGTCTCCATGCGAGGGATTGCCGAATGAGGGAGAAACCGTTCTTACCGATCCGGCTGCCGGTTACTGTCTGCGTTATCCCGCTTACTTCGTGCAAGATGGGGAGTGTCCCACGGAGGGCCTTCTTTCCGGCGAGGTGACGAGCCTGAGGTTGGACGATGATCAGTACTACGAAGGGACCAACCTCTTGGATGCGTGTGTCCTCGTTCGTGTCGATCCCGACGTGGTCGGGGAGGGGACTTGTACAGAGCCCGAAGGCCCGCAGGAGACCTATATGGGTCAAGAGGAGATCAACGGCGCCCGTTTTAGCGTCGTTTCGCGTGCGGGTGTGGCTGCGGGCCATCTCTATGAGCTGACAAGCTACCGCACATTTCACGCGGAAGCCTGCTACGACGTTACCTTGCTCGTCCATTCTGCCAACATCGGCGTCTATCCTTCAGGCACCGTCTCTGAGTTTGACAGAGACGCAGTCCGGGAGAGGCTTGAGCACGTTCTCCATGAGTTCCAGTTTCTGGATCGCTGAACTTGACAAGATCGAAGAATCGCTTACTATAGTGACAGTGACAACAATCTTGGTGCGAAGCAGCCTGGACATGATCTCTGATCCTATGCGGACCTACGTCTATTACTACTATTTTAGCCGCCCACAGGGACGGCTGCTTCACGGTGCCAGGAGGATGACGTAGGCTCAGGCTAACCAGAATCCCCAAAGCAATCCAAGACGTGGAGCGACCGGCTCCACGTCTTTTTTGTATCTCTGAGGAAGAGGAGGCAGATGATGGGGTGTCGCGGTGTCCGAGGGGCAATCACGGTGGAAGAGAATACGGCGACGGCTATTCTGGACGCGACGCGTGCGCTTTTGGTGGCGATGGTCGCGGAGAACGGTTTCGCCGTCGAGGAGCTGGGTAGTGTCATCTTTACTGCCACATCCGATCTGGACGCCGCGTATCCGGCTGCCGCAGCGCGGCAGATGGGGTGGACGCAGACTCCCCTCCTCTGTATGCAGGAGATGGCCGTCAAGGGCAGCCTGCAGCGCTGCATCCGGGTCCTGCTGCATTGGAATACGGATTGCTCTCCCGCGCAGGTCAAGCATGTCTATCTTGGGGGGGCCAAGACGTTGAGGCCAGATCTCGTGGAGGGGACGTCATGACCAGGGTCGCGTTCCAAGGGGTCTCCGGTGCGTATTCGGAAGAGGCCATCCTGCTATATTTCGGTCCCGAGGTCGAGACAATCCCCTGCCGGACACTTGGGGAAATGTTTCCGCAGGTGGAGATGGGTGACGTGGACTACGCGATGCTCCCGGTGGAGAACGCGGTCGCCGGGACGGTAGCCGGCGCCTATGAGCTGTTGCTGCAGCGGGATCTGCGCATCAACGCGGAGATTGTTCTACGGGTCCGGCATATGCTCATGGCTACACCTGGCGCGGATCGTTCTGTGATTAGGCGTGTGCGGTCGCACCCTCAAGCGCTCTCGCAATGCAGGCGTTACCTGGGCCGCCACGGCCTGAAGCCGGAGCCCTGGTTCGACACCGCGGGAAGTGCGCGAGCCTTGGCGATGCAGCCAGAGGATGATGTTGCCGTTATCGCGAGCAGCCTCGCGGCAGAGATGTACGGCCTGGAGATTATCGACCGAGCTATCGAGGACTTTCACTTTAACTACACCCGTTTCTTCTTGATGGGCCTGGAGGATCCGCCGCGTGCGCAGCGGACGAAGACGTCCGTCGTCTTCTCCACGCGACATAGTCCGGGCGCGCTTTACAAGTGCGTGGGCGAGTTTGCCAGCCGCGGCATCAACCTGACAAAGATTGAGTCCCGACCCCGGCTGAACCAGCCTTGGCGGTATACGTTCTATCTGGACTTCGAGGGCCACTGTCAGGACCTCGAAGCGGAGGCGGCCCTGTTGGGACTGCTGCGGCATGCTTCTTTTGTCAAGCTCTTGGGCTCGTATCCAGCAGCAACGACACCGGCTCCGGAGGACACAACGTTGTGGGAAAGCTCGATGGAGTTCTTTCCGGCTGCGCCTGGGGAGTCGCGGTTGGAGACCGAATGTGAGGTGAAGGAGGAGAGATGATCATCATTATGAAGCGTGGCGCCACGTCGCAGGAGATCGCCAGTGTCGCTGCGCGCGTCGAGCAGATGGGATGTCAGGTGCACCTGTCTCAGGGACAGGAGCGGACGATTCTGGGCCTGATCGGCAACGGTCGCCCCATCGATCGAGAGCAGATCGAGCGAATGGCAGGGGTCGAGCGGACGGTTCCGGTCCTGAGACCTTTCAAGCTCGCCAGCCGTGAGTTTCACCCAGAGGACTCGGTCTTTCCCATCAATGGGGTGTCGATCGGCGGCAGACAGCTCGTTGTGATGGCAGGACCCTGCGCGGTGGAGAGTCGTGACCAGCTGATGGCAGCAGCCGAGGCGGTCAAGGCTGCCGGCGCACATGTGCTGCGGGGCGGGGCCTTCAAACCGCGGACGTCCCCCTACAGCTTCCAGGGTCTGGGGGAGGAAGGCCTGAAGCTACTGGCTGAAGCCCGCGAGCTTACGGGGCTTCCGGTCGTGACGGAGGTGATGGCGCCTGAGCAGGTGCCGTTGGTCAGCACGTACGCCGACATTCTGCAGGTCGGGGCGCGGAGCATGCAAAACTTTGCGCTGCTCCACGCCGTTGGTGAGTCGCAGCGACCCGTCCTGCTGAAGCGGGGTATGATGTCGACGATTGAGGAGCTCTTGATGTCGGCGGAATACATCCTGTCGCACGGCAACCACCGCGTCATCCTTTGCGAGCGGGGGATCCGCACCTTCGAGAAGTACACCCGGAACACGCTGGACATCAGTGCCGTACCGGTGTTGAAGCAACTCAGCCATCTTCCGGTTTTGGTGGATCCGAGCCACGGGACTGGACACTGGGAGTATGTCTCGCCAGTAGCCAGGGCCGCCATAGCCGCCGGGGCCGATGGGCTGATCGTCGAGGTCCATCCGAATCCGGAACAGGCCCTTTCTGACGGCGCACAGTCACTGAAGGTCGAGCGGTTCGATGAGCTTATGACGTCTCTGGCAGCCATCGCCTCGGCGATCGGCCGGACCGTCTAGTGTGGGGTCCGATGAAGTCACTTAGTGAGAGCACGATCACGGTTGTTGGACTGGGCCTGATGGGCGGGTCGTTGGCCGCGGCGCTCCGCGGTCACTGTAGAGAGGTCATCGGTATCGACTGTGACGAGCAGACTCTCGAGGTGGCGCTCGATCGCGGCTTTGTGGACCGCGTGACCACCAATACAGAAGCAGGCGTAAAGACAGCTGATATCACGGTGCTTGCGACACCTGTCCGGACGATCATCCAGCTTGTGGGGGAGATCGGACCCTGGATGCCCGATGGCGCGGTGCTGATGGATGTTGGATCGACCAAGGCGAAGGTTCTGGAGGCGATGGAGACGCTGCCGGATCACGTTCAGCCTCTAGGTGGCCATCCGATGTGTGGGAAGGAGATATCCGGCATCACAGCTGCTGAGCCCGATCTCTTCCGCGAACGGACTTTCATCCTGTCGCCGCTGGAGCGCACGGCGGAGGAGACCTTGGCGTTGGGGAAGGAGCTTGCGCTGACTGTGGGTGCCACTCCGTTGGTCATTGACGGCGAGCGTCAGGACTACCTGGTCGGGACGATCAGCCATCTGCCCTATCTACTCGCCTGTGCCCTGATCGGCACGGCGGATGCCACGACCTCTGCCGATCCCGTGGTCTGGCAGATCGTGGCGGGCGGGTTTCGCGACACGTCGCGTGTCGCGGGCAGTGACGTGTCGATGATGCTCGATATCTTGATGACGAACCGCGAGGAGATCGTCAAGGCCGCGCGACAGTGCCGCTCCCAGTTGACCTATCTAACAACGCTGATAGAAGAGGGAAAAGAGGACCAACTGCACCAAACGTTGACGCGCATTCGCGAGACGCGGAAGGAGATGTACCGATGACCTGGCTCACTGTCCGGGGTATCGACTCAGGGAAAGCGATCCCTCTCCGTGGCACCGTCGCCGTTCCAGGCGACAAGTCGATCTCTCACCGGTCGCTGATGTTGGGCGCCTTGGGGGAGGGAACGTCGCGCATCGAGGGGTTTTTGCCCTCCGGTGATTGCTTAGCCACGCTTAGCTGCATCCGCCAGCTCGGCATCCAGGTCGAGCACCCTGGGAGCGGAGCTCCCACCACCTTACTGGTCCATGGGCGGGGCCTTCGAGGGCTGTCGGTGCCTGAGGCGCCCTTAGACTGCGGGCGTTCGGGGACGACGATGCGTTTGCTGGCGGGTATCCTCGCCGGGCAGACCTTTGACAGCATTCTGACCGGCGATGCTCAGTTGCTGCGACGCCCCATGCGCCGGATCGCCGATCCACTGAAGCAGATGGGAGCTGATATCGAGGACACGAATGGTCACGGCCCTCTGAAGATTCACGGCGTCGAAACTCTGCAGGGTGGGGACTACCATCTCCCCGTCGCGAGCGCGCAGGTGAAGAGCGCGATTCTACTCGCCGGGCTCTATGCCCGTGATACGGTGACGGTTCACCAGCCCGGTCCCGCGCGCGACCACACGGAGCGGATGCTAGCCGCGCAGATCGAGCCGGTCGATGTCGCTGGCGAGCCGATCGCCTTTGACGCGGAGACGGTGACTCTTGACCCCGAGGCAATCAGCCGACTCCGTGCCCTAAACCGTCTGATCCCCGGCGACTTCTCTTCCGCCGCATTCTTGGTGGCGGCGGCGTTACTTCTCGAAGCATCGGCGGTGACGTTGGTGGGGGTCGGGGTCAATGCGACCCGCACCGGACTTCTCGACGTTCTGAGGGCGATGGGCGCCGATGTTCAGCTCGTTGGCAAGCGTGTGCAAGGAGGCGAGCCCATCGCGGATCTCGGGGTCAGGGCTTCTCGGTTATCCGGGACGAATGTCAACGGGCACACGGTCGTGCGCATGATCGACGAGTTTCCAATCCTCGCCGTGGTGGCGACGCAGGCAGAGGGCAAGACCGTCATCCAGGACGCAGCTGAGCTTCGAGTCAAAGAGACGGACCGGATTGCGACGGTTGCGGACGAGCTTACGAAGCTCGGCGCGCAGATCGAGCCCCGGCCCGATGGCTTCGTCGTCGAAGGGCCTACGGAACTCAAGGGTGCTGAGGTGGATAGCCACGGTGACCATAGACTTGGCATGGCTCTGACCGTCGCGGGCCTCATCGCTCGTGGCGAGACAATGGTTCACGGCGCTGAGTGCATTCCCGATTCGTTCCCGGGCTTCGTGGAGACGATGCAGACGCTGGGCGCGGACGTGCGGCACGGGGTGTGAGGCGGTAATGGGCGTGGACCGTGAGAGGGTCGAGGGGCGCGGGGGGGCTAACGATGGCGCAGAAATCAGCGCCCGGACCCGGCTTGTGGGCGTGATGGGGTGGCCCATCGAGCACAGCCTTTCTCCGGCGATGCACAATGCTGTGCTGAGCCGCCTGGGCTTGGATTGGCGTTACGTGCCTTTACCCGTTCACCCTGGGACCGTGGAGGAGGCTGTGCGGGGCGCTGCGGCGCTGGGCTTTCGAGGGTTCAATGTGACGGTCCCGCACAAGTGTGCTGTGATGGCCGCCCTGGATGAGATCGCGCCCGAAGCAGCCGCCGTCGGCGCCGTGAATACCGTCGTCATCGACAGAAACGAGGGACGTGCGACGCACCTCACTGGCTGCAATACCGATGTCTCGGGTTTCTTAGGGTCGTTGAGAGCCGGTAGCTTCGAGCCTGAGGGGGGTGCTGCGGTCGTCGTCGGTGCCGGGGGCGCCGCTCGGTCCGTGGTCTACGGGCTTATGAGCGCAGGGATGGAGCGGATTACGATACTGAACCGCACCCAGGCGCGCGCCGAGAGGCTCGCACGGGAGTCACACGCGATGTGTCTGCACAGAGAGGTGAAGCTCAAGGGTGCCGGGTTGACGCGCGACCTTCTGGTAGCAGCGACGGAGCGGGCAGACCTACTCGTGAACGCGACGACGGTGGGGATGTGGCCTGCAGCGGACGCCTCGATCTGGCCCGACAGCATCCCGCTGCCCGACCACGTGACCGTGGTTGACCTGGTCTATAATCCGCTGGAGACCCGGCTGCTTCGTCAGGCCCGGAACTCTGGCGCCCGTACGATTGACGGTCTGGGCATGCTGGCTCGGCAGGGCGCGCTTGCGCTGGATCTTTGGATGGCGTCGCCGTTGGACGTTGACTGGGTCACCGGCGTGATGCGCAAGGTCTGCGAGCACCGCCTTCAGCGGTGAGCGTGGTGGGTTGGAATGTGATGACTTATCCCGATAGTTTGGAGGAGATATGACAACTAACAATGTGTTTGAGGAGTTTAGGTGGCGAGGCCTGGTCTACGACTTCACGGAGGGCCTTCCGGAGGCGCTGGCCTCTGAGCGGGTCACCGCCTACATCGGGTTCGATCCCACGTCAAATAGCCTGCAGGTTGGCAACTTGCTGGCCCTGATGGGACTCGCCCGGATGCAGCGTTTCGGTCACACCCCGATTGCCGTAGCTGGCGGCGGCACCGGCATGATCGGCGACCCGAGCGGGAAGAGCTCCGAGCGTCAGCTGCTGACGGCAGAGCAGGTCGAGGCCAACGTCCAGGCGATCAAGGGTCAACTGGCGCGATTCCTGGACTTCGAAGCTGCTAAGAATCCCGCCCGCATCGTGAACAACGCCGACTGGCTGCTGGAGATCTCGATGATGGATTTCTTGCGCGAGGTCGGTAAGTATTTCACGGTGAACTACATGACCGCCAAGGAGTCGGTGCGATCCAGGCTGGAACGGGAGGAAGGGATCTCCTACACGGAGTTCAGCTACATGCTGCTTCAGGCGTACGATTTTCTGCAGCTCTATGACCGCTACAACTGCACCGTCCAGTCGGGCGGCAGCGATCAGTGGGGTAATATCACCGCCGGCGTCGAGCTCATCCGCAAGCGGCGGGGTGGACGCGCCTACGGCTTCGTCTATCCATTAGTGATGGGGCCGGATGGTAACAAGCTTGGCAAGACAGAGCGGGGGACGATCTGGCTCGATCCGAAGAAGACGTCACCGTACCGGTATTATCAGTTCTGGCTTAATCAGGGCGATGTGGATGTGATCGATTACCTCAAGTATTTCACCTGGCTCGATCGCGCGAGCATCGCCGAGCTCGAACAGAAGACGGCAGCGCATCCCGAGTGGCGCGAGGCGCAACGTACGCTGGCCCGTGAGATGACGCGCATGACGCACGGTGAGACGGCGTTGGCCAAGGCCGAGCAGGCCTCTGAGGTTCTCTTTGGCGGCGAGATCGCCGGCTTGGATGCCGAGGACATCAGCGATATCTTCGCCGATGTCCCCTCGAGCGAGGTCCCCCGCGCCCGGTTTGAGGGTGAGGGTGTCTCGTTGATCGACATCCTCGACGAGACCGGGGTCACGCGTTCCAGAGGCGAGGCTCGTCGCTTGCTGAAGAGCGGTGGAATCTACGTGAATAACCTGCAGGTGGATGACTTGGACCGCCAGCTGACGTTGAAAGATGCGATCGAGGGCCAGTTTATCATCTTGAGAAGGGGCAAGAAGCGCTATCATCTCCTGCGGCTGATCGGGTAGCGTACACCGATAGCCCATGGGGCGATCTCTTACTCCTCCCCCGCCTGGGGAGGCGGGGAGGGGGCTTGCGTTGAGCAAGCTCGATCGCCGGAAGCGGAGAGCCCCCCTTTGTGTTTCCCCCTGAGGGGGAGAAGAACGACAGCTGATGTCTTGAGGAGGCGTGCGATGGAGATCCTTGGTGGACCGATCTTTGGGGTGGCTGGCGCGGGGGAGTCCCACGGGCCTGGCTATACGACGATCGTCTTCGGCTGCCCGCCGGGACTGCGCCTCTCGCGAGACCAGATCCAGCACTATCTGGACCGGCGCAGGCCTGGGAGGACTCCCTACGGCACCTCCAGAAGCGAGGCGGATCAAGTGCTGCTCCTGTCGGGCCTCTATGCGGACGATCTCGACCAGCTGCTTGCCGGTCCGGAGGTCGCCGTGGGCGCGCGGGGTCGCGTATCGCGTACGCGTAGTTATCACGAAGGCTACACCACGGGCGAGCCCATTGCTGCGCTCGTGCTCTCCTCAACGCAACGTTCGTCCGATTACGACCAGTTCGCCGGTCGGACGGGTGAGACCCGTCCAGGTCACGCCGATCTGGTCAAGTACCACCAGTCCAAGGGATTTGCGGATCCACGGGGTGGGGGCCGGGCCAGCTACCGCGCGACCATCTCCGACGTCATCGGTGGCGCTATCGCCCGGATCTTTCTGGAGACCCGCTTCCAGATGGTGATTCTCTCCTCAGTGCTTCAGGTCGGGTCCTTGCGGGCCTCGCGGAGCCTTGCCTCCGAGATTGAGGAGCTGGTGGTCGCCCGCGGGCAGAGCGAGCCCATCGAACCAGCGGCGCTTCAGCCGCTGCTCCAAGCCCTTGCCAAAGCGTCGATCCCGACCTTGGACGTGGAATTCGCTGAGAGGGCCACTGCGTTGATCGACCAGGTTCGGGACGACGGCGATGCCATAGGATCCTTGGTGGAGGTCGTGGCGGTCAATGTCCCGGCGCTCGTGGGCGATCCCCTATACCAAAGCCTCAAGCTGCGCTTGATGGGTGCCCTCGGGGGCCTGAACGCGGCGCGCTCTTGCGAGGTTGGGGCGGGCCTTCAGGTGGTTGAGCGCCGTGCGAGCGAGAATAACGACCCAATCCGCCGTTCGGGCTTCCAATCCAACAACCACGGCGGGATGCTCGGTGGGATCACCACGGGGATGCCCCTCGTCTGCCGAGTGGGCTTCAAGCCGACCTCGTCGATCCGGAAGCCCCAGCCGTCGGTGCGCAAGGATCTGTCGGAGGTCTCGTTCGAGCTCAAGAAGGGCCGCCACGATCCCTGCGTGGGCGTGCGTGCGGGCATCACGCTGGAGTCCCGCCTGGCGATCGAGCTGACAAACGCGGTGTTGCTACACCAAACGAGGTCGCTGGACCCTGACGCGTTCGGCCTGTTCTGAGAGCGCCGACCAAGAGGAGGAGTGTGGATACGCCAAATCTGGTGTTGACAGGCTTTATGGGGACCGGGAAGACGAGCGTCGGTAGGATCGTGGCTGAACGGCTGGGGCGCCCCTTCGTCGATATGGATGCCATGATTGAGGAGCGTGCCGGCAAGTCAGTTGCTCGTATCTTTGCCGAGCAGGGTGAGGCCACCTTCCGAAGGATGGAGGCCGAGCTGTGTGAGGCGTTGGGCCGCCAGCAGGGGCTCGTCATCGCGACCGGGGGAGGGGCCCTGGTCGATCCCGTGAACCGGGCGACCTTGGCTCGATCCTCAACGCTTATCTGTCTGAACGCGCCCGTGGACGAGATCCTCGATCGGGTGGGGGAGGCAGGCGACCGCCCGTTGCTGTCGGGCGCCAACCCCCGAGCTGATGCAGCGCGGCTGCTGTCGGCACGGCGTGACGCCTATGCCGCGATCCCGTGGCAGGTGGACACGATGGGACGCGGCGCCAGCGAGTTGGCGGACCAGGTCGTGCGTTTGGCGACGGTGCGCACCTTGCGAGTTCCCCACCTCAGCGGTCAGTACGACGTCCACGTTGGAGACGGGATCTTGGAGCTCCTGGGCGGACGCGTCCGGGCCGCCGGAATCTTGGAGCAGGCATTGGTGGCGGTTGTCTCCAACACCGCCGTCGCGCCGCTCTACGCAGAGGCTGTTGTGGAGAGTCTTGAACAGCGTGGGTACGGCACCTTTGTCGTCGAGATCCCAGATGGTGAGGCGTACAAGACCCTGGAGACGGTGCACGCGCTCTATGACGCGTTCCTGCACCACGACCTCGATCGCGACGGCGTGGTGCTTGCCCTGGGTGGCGGTGTTGTCGGCGACATCGCCGGCTTTGCGGCTGCAACCTACATGCGCGGCGTGCGTTTTATTCAGGTGCCGACGACGCTGCTTGCGATGACGGACGCCAGTGTCGGCGGCAAGACCGGCGTGGATCTCCCCCAGGGCAAGAATCTCGTCGGCGCCTTCAAGCAACCGGAACTGGCCTTCATCGACCTGGCGGTCCTGGGGACGCTGCCGGAGGCTGAACTCCGCTCTGGCCTGGCTGAGGTCATCAAGCACGGCGTGATCGCCGATCCTGACTTGTTCGAAGATCTGGCTGCGGCCCTCGATTCGGATGCTCTGGCGATCACGACCGACCTCCTGGCCCGCTCTATCGCGGTCAAGATCGATATCGTCAAGCAGGATCCCCACGAGCGGGGGCTCCGTGCTGTGCTGAACCTGGGGCACACGGTGGGCCACGCGCTAGAGTGGCTCAGCGGGTATGAGATGCGACACGGCGAGGCGGTGGCCATCGGCATGGTCGCAGCGGCCCGGATTGCTGAGGGCTTGGGGCGTGCGAGGCCGGGTCTCGGCGACCGGCTCTCGACGATATTGGGTTCGGCGGGCCTTACGGCAAACTGCCCGGCCCGTCCAGCACGCGAGATCTGGAATGCGATGCGGCATGACAAGAAACGCCATGGTCAGCGCCTTCGGTGGATCCTGCCTGTGCGGGTTGGCGAGGTCCAGATCGCCGAGAACGTGCCCGAGGAGCTGGTGCTGTCCACCCTCATCGAAATGGGAGCAAAGACATAGATGACAGAAGCAAACGAACCTCAATCTAGAGCTATTCGCATTCTTGTGCTTCATGGGCCCAACCTGAATCTCCTGGGCCGCCGCGAGCCTGATGTCTACGGCACCGCGACCCTCGAAACGATCAACGAGCGCCTCCAGGTCGCGGCGCGGGAACGTGACGCCGAGCTGCGCATCCTGCAGTCGAACAGCGAGGGTGCGCTCGCCGACGCCATCCAAGGCGCGCTGGACTGGGCCGACGGGATCCTTATCAACCCCGCGGGCTACACCCACACCAGCGTCGCATTACGGGACGCCATCGCCGCCGTAGGTGTGCCTGCCGTCGAGGTGCATCTTTCGAATATCCACGCTCGGGAGGCCTTCCGCCACACCTCGCTGATCGCTCCCATCTGCGTTGGACAGGTGAGCGGATTCGGGTGGCGGAGCTACCTGCTGGGCCTCAGAGGGTTGCTGGATCACCTGACGCGTGCCCGTGATGCTGGAGATGCGGATGAAGATCGCTAAGCGCCTGACCCATCTACCGCCCTATCCCTTTGCCCGCTGGGCGACGGAGGTGAGGCAGACGCAGGGAGCGGGCGTCGACGTGATCCGCCTGGACATTGGCAATCCCGATCTGATGCCGCCAGATCCTGTCATCGACACCCTCTGCGCTTCCGCTCGCGAGGCCGATCACCACGGCTACGCCGGCTATCGGGGCTTGCCCACGCTGCGACAGGCCATCGCCGATTACTATCAGCGGCGGTTCGCCGTGGAGCTCGATCCTGACTGCGAGGTGGTGCCCCTGATTGGGTCCAAAGAGGGCATCGTCAACCTGGCGTTGGCCTGTCTCGATCCAGGTGACGTGGTCCTGGTGCCCGATCCCGGCTATGCGCCCTATACGATGGGGGCCATGCTCGCCGGCGCCGACGTTGTCACCTTTCCGCTGTTAGCGTCCAGAGGCTTCGCCCCGGATCTCGAGGCCATCCCGGCGTCTGTGGCACGCAAGGCTACGATGGTGTGGCTCAATTACCCCAATAATCCCACCGGGGCGGTGGTCGACAGGGCCTTTCTGGAGGAGGCCGTCGCCTTCGCACGACGCTGGGACTTGCTTCTCTGCCACGACGCGCCCTATTGCGACCTTACCTACGACGGCTACGTCGCGCCGAGTGTCCTGGAGGTCGCCGGCGCTCGTGACGTCGCGATCGAGTTCAACTCTCTCTCCAAGACCTACAACATGGCTGGATGGCGGATGGGTATGGCGGTGGGAAACCCGGAGGTGCTCACAGCCCTGGCGCAGGTGAAGTCCAACGTCGACTCGGGGATGTTCCATTCTATGCAGGAAGCCGCTGTGCGAGCTCTGTCGATGGACCGGGATTGGATCGAGCGGCGCAACTTGATCTATAAGGAGCGGTTGACCTTGCTCGCTGATGGACTGTCTAGCGTGGGGCTTGCGGCTGCGGTCCCGCGGGCGGCACTCTATCTTTGGGTAGCGCTGCCCTCCGGCGTGGACGAGGAGGTCTTCGCGCGCCGATGGCTTACCGAGGCCGGTGTCGCCGTCGCGCCCGGCTCCTTCTTCGGCGCTTCGGGGAAGGGCTACATCCGCGTCTCCGCCACAGCGCCCACGCCGCGCATTCGGGAGGCCGTGCGTCGCATTCAGGCGCTTTAGGGTGCGTTTGGGACCTAACGTCTAGCGCGCGGACAGGGCTCCAGGGAGGACAAACTCCGCATAGGGCACGGTCCAGATCACCGGATGGCTCAGGCGGTGCCCGTGGTAGCCGTCCTCGCCGTAGGCTGTGCCGTGGTCCGAGCAGATAATCATCAGCGTGGGTCCGCGCCGGCGGAAGGCGTCCAACAGCGGCGGGAGCTGGCGATCGACGTAGGCCAGCGCTGCGGCGTGGCTCTCTAGGCTATCGGTCTTGGCGCCCGGCAGGAAGAAGTAGTTCGGCGGGTGGATCGCTGACACGTTGAGAAAAAGGAAAATGCGCTGCCCATTTGGGATCTGCGCCAGGCGCTGGACCGCCAGGCGTACCTGATACTCCGTCGAGTGGCGTCCGTTGATGCCCATCTCCGGGTTCCAATGGCTCTCGGTGAAAAGGTCGGGCAGGACGCTGCCGAGCGGACTCTGTTTGTTGAAAAAGTCGACGCCACCGATGCAGATTGTGCGGTAGCCGACATTCGCCAAGCCCGTCACGATGTCCGGCGCGTCGAAGGCGTAGGTGCGCTCGGTGGTCGTGCCGCTGCCGGGGAAGCGGGCGGCGAAAAGCCGAGAATGGTGTCCCGGGGCGGTCGGTGTGGGCAGGAAACCGGCGAAGAACGCGTGGTGGGCGGCATACGTGAAGTTTCCCGGCGTATGTCGCATCTCCCACTCCCCACCTGGTAGGATGGCAGCGAGATTTGGCGTGGTACCGGCCCGCAACGCATCGCGCGCGACGTCGTAGCGTAGGGTGTCGAGCACGATGAAGGCGATATCGTGCGTCCCCACGATGTAGTTGGCGTTCAGTTGACTCTGGGTATTCATCTCTGGTGGAAGTCTAGCCATCCTCGCGATGAAGGCAACCGTATGACGAAGCGCAATCCAACCACGTCGGTGCGCTCGGCGATAGGCGGCTACGTATCAGGATCCGATACTCCGCCGCCGAGATGGCGCAGATTTGCCCTTCTGCTGGGTGCTTCTGTGTCTATCTGAAATCCTCAAGATGCCGCCGGAAGGTCGGATGGCGCAGCTTGCGCAGCGCTTTGGCCTGAATCTGGCGAACGCGCTCCTTCGAGAGCCCCAGCTTCTTCCCAAGCTCCTTGAACGTGTGCGTGCGGTTGCCGTGGAGGCCAAATCGCATTCTCAGAACCCAAGCCTCGCGAGGGCGCAGGGTCCCCAGCATGTTTTCCAGCTCTTCTTGGAGCATGTCCAGCTCCACGGTCTTCGTCGGTGAGGGAATGGTCGTGTCCTCAAGAAAGCTCCCCAACTCAGAGCCATCGTCTTCACCGTCGTTCCCAACAGGCTTGTTCAACGATATAGAGAGCTGGGTCAGGCGCAAGATCTTCCGCAACTTGGCAGGCTCCTCCCCCATCTCCTCCGCGATCTCCTCGTAGGTAGGGCGACGCCCCATCTTCTGCTGCAGGCGCGTCGATACCTTGCTGACCCTGCGAATCCAACTGTCCTTGTGCACCGGTATCCGAATCGTGCGCTTGTTGGAGCTTAAGGAACGTGTCACGGCCTGCCGGATCCACCACGTCGCGTAAGTGCTAAGCTTATAGCCTCTGCGGTAGTCGAACTTATCAATGGCCCGCAGGAGCCCCACGTTGCCAGCCTGGATCAGATCCATGAAGGGGAGACCAAAGCCTCGATACTTCTTGGCTACGCTAACGACAAGCCGGGTATTCGCCTCAGCCAGCTCCTTCCGAGCTGTCTGTCCATCCCGGACCTGGCTTTCTAGCCGCTCGATCTCCTCCAGCGTGTGGTCGCTCTCTGCAAGGTCCTGTTGGGCCTTACGGCCTCGTTCCACCCGCTTGGCCAGCCGAACCTCATCTTCTTTATCGAGGAGGGGCGCCTGACTCATTTGTCGAAAGTAAAGGCTGAGGGAGGCTTCGGTCGGGATCGCGCTCAGGTCCGCGGCGCTGGCGTCCATCCCCTCCCCATCTTGGTCCTCATAGTCGCTGTTTCGGTCGGCAAGGTTGTTCTCGAAAAACGTGTGGAAGTCGCTCAATGCGTTAGGTGCGCCGTCTTCGGCACCGTCGTCATGTTCGATCTTGAAGATCTCATCCAGTGTCAGGAGAACATCGTTCGCCATACTGCAGACTCCTTCCAATATCCATATGTTGACACCCGTGTAGGCCTTCTTGGCTCTGTAACAGTCAGCTCAGCAGGCCCAACGTGTGCTAACGTGTGTGCGCATGTCTGTGTCTCTGCCTATATGAAGACGGAGAGTCAAAACGAAGTCAGTGGGGATCAATGCTGACGCACTATATATTATCGCAGAAAAGGCCACATTTCTCAAGGCTAGCTCGTTCTACGGTCAGGGCGCCAACATCGACCGCGAGGGCGGACGCACTCCTACGCTGCGACGGGGTTCTCTGCAGGGGGAACGGATTTCCCTCGTTCCTGTACCAGAAAATGTCATATTGACCTAAAGATTGATCTATGCTATAGTACAAACGCATTGCTTAAACGTATAAGCTCACGCGTGTAACCCTTCTGATACTGTTGTGCCGTTTCTCTTGAGTTTGGGTAGTCATAGCAGACACGAAAGTCGCAGGTAACTCAGTTGAAGCGTCCAACCCAGGCGGACGTAGCTCGCCTAGCCGGTGTCTCAGGGGCGACAGTCTCCTACGTCATCAATGACCGTGCTGACGGTCGGATCTCGATCTCACAGGAGACTCGTGAGCGTGTGCTGCGTGCCGTCAAAGAGCTCGGCTATGAGCCAGATGCGCGCGGTCGATCTTTGCGCTCCGGTGACACCAGGACGATTGGGCTCATCATCCCCGATGTCCGCAATCCTCACTTCTGGGAAAACGCAGAGGGTGTGGAGCAGGAAGCGCGCGCTGCAGACTACCATCTCCTGCTGTCGAGTATGGATCTCAACTCCAAATACGGCGAAGGTATTTTCAAGAACCTGTCGAGCTATCGGATCGATGGGTTAATCTTGATGGGATCTCTGATTGACAAGTCCGAAGAAGCTGAGAAGACGCTGGAGGAGGTTCTGAGACGTAAGCTCGCGGTTGTTGAGATCTGCGATCACAGCGGTCGGGATTGCGGCATCGATTCCGTCGTGTCCGATTATCGTGCTGGGACCAGAGAGGTCATGTCCCATCTGTTCTCCCTAGGTCATCGCCGGATTGGTGTGGTCTATGGCGTTGCGTTCCGCGAGGAGGGTATGGATCGTCTGGGTCCCTACTGTGAGGGTCTGGAGGCTGCCGGACTGCCGGTGGATTGGGACCTGGTCGCAGAGTGCGGGCCGACCCTTGAGCAAGGCTACCAGGCCGCTCTAAGCCTATTGGGTAGACCTGATCGTCCCACGGCTGTTCTCGTTATCAACGATCTATTGGCCATTGGGGTGCTCCGGGCTGCTGCGGACCTGGGGCTGGATGTTCCAGGCGACGTCTCTTTGGTTGGCTTTGACGATATCGCGATAGCGGAGTATCTGGTGCCGCGTCTCACGACGGTCTCCAAGGACGCGGTGGAGCTTGGACGGCTTGCCTTCCGTTTGTTGCTGGAGCGCATCCAAGATCCGGATCAGCCGCAGCAGAGAATCATCGTTCCCACTCATTTCATTCCGCGCGAATCGACCCGCTCAACCCCAAGCTTGCCGCTGGCATCGCCTGAGGTGTGAAAGGGGTGCACCGATCGAGACCGTCAGAGCGGTGAGTGGCACGGGACGAGTCACAGGAAAAGGTTCTTGCCGTGTCGGTTGAGGATGAGCGCATCTTCTCGGTGAAAGGAGGGCATTAGGAAGCCATAGAACAGGCACATGATGCCATAGAGATCGTCCGGGTTGGCCGTGTGCGATACATAGAGGCACTGCTCTGTGTGTCCAAAGATCAGGACGCAAGACCGATGCTTACTTACCCAAACCTAGATTGAAGGAGGATTCGCAATGGATAGGATGTCACGACGTGAGTTTTTGCGCATGACGGGCCTAATCGGGTTGGGCACCCTGGCCGCCTGTGTCGCGCCCACAACTCCTGCTGAGGAGGGAGGAGAAGAGCCGGCTGCGGACAGACCTCAGCCCAGCGGCACTTCGCTGCTCCCGGTGGATGTACCCCGCGAGGAGTTGTTCGTGGCGGACCAGATCTTCCGCTACAACGTAGCCGGCAACTACAACCTGCATACACCTACGGCTAACACTCCGCACCGCCATGCGTTGATGATGGAGACCTTCTGGTATCGTGATCAAGAGACCGGAGAGCGGCTCTACGGCGCTGCACAGTCGGATCCGATCTACAACGATGACTACACGACGATGCAGGTCGACCTGCGAGACAACATCTACTGGAGTGACGGCACGCAATTCACTGCGGACGATGTGGTCTACACCATCGAGACGATCAAGGGTAACGAGCAGTTGACCTGGTCGCCAGACATGAACCTGTGGGTGGAGACTGTCGAGAAGCTGGATGACTACAGCGTGTTGTTCACGCTCAAGGATCCCAACCCACGTTTCCACTCGCTGTTCGAGGCGCGCTGGAACGGCGTCTATATGATGCCGAAGCACATCTTCGAGACGGTCGACGACCTAGCCTCGTTCACCTTTGATGACACGGTGGTCTTGGGCGCGTACGTGCCAACGCAGTTCGATCCCAATGGCTTCTGGGAGCTCTTCGAGCGGCGTGAGGACTGGGATCGGACCCCGGCTGGGATCACGGTAGGGAAAGCTGGTCCGAAGTACGTTCTCACACTCTTCTACGGCGACAGCACCAAGAAGGCCATCGCAATGGCGCGGCACGAGCTGGACTGCTTCTTTGACGCCGACATCGAAGCCTTCAAGTCGGTGATCGAGACGACGCCCTCGTTCCGCTCATGGTATACGGAATTCCCTTGGGCCTACCCGAACGAGGTCGACTCCCGGCATCTTGCCTTCAACTTGGACAAACCGATTTTCGCGAACCGGGATGTCCGCTGGGCGCTGACGTTGGCGCTGGATGTCGTCGACATGCAGACCAACTACATCGGCGGCGTGGCCAAGGTCACCGCGATCCCGGTCGCCCCGACGAACTCGCTGATGGCGCTCTACCATAACGAGCTGGAGTCGTGGTTGTCCGACTTTGAGCTTGAGCTCGAAGATGGCACGATGTACAAGCCTTACGATCCGACGGTCCCCGAGCAGATCGCCGCTTGGGCTGAGGAGCAGGGGTATACGGTACCTGGCGAGCCCCGGGAGGTCTTCGGGACCGGGTGGTGGAAGCATGACCCGGATGCTGCGGAGCAGTTGCTCGTCAAGAACGGCTTCAGCCGCGATGGTGACGGGAAATGGCTGCTGCCGGACGGCGAGCCGTGGACCATCGACCTACAATCGCCACCGGATGAGAACGATGCCTTCCGTATGGCGAACGCCGCCAGGGATCAGTGGTCGGCGTTCGGGATCAATGTCAACCTGCAGGGGTTGGAGCGCACGCTTTGGAACGAGAATGTGGCGATGGGCCAGTTTGACATCTACACTCCCTGGTATAGCTGGTCCTTGGCTTCTGGCGACGCTTGGCCGCAGATCCAGAGCTTGCGTCCCGATCGGTATGTGCCCATTGGCACCGACACGCGCAGCACCGGCGGCAACGGCTTCCGCCTCAATGACCCCGAGGTCGGGCGGTTCATCGCGGAAATGGAGAAGGTCTCTCCGGACTCCGAGGAGAACTTTGAGCTGGTACGCGAGTTCCTGAAGTACTGGGTGAGTCAGGCGTATTTCATCACCCAGATCGGTTTCAAGAAGTTCATCACGTGGGACGAGCTATACTGGACCGGTTTCCCGACGTCGGAGAATCCGGTCTACCAGCCGCTGTGGTGGTTCCAAGGTGGGAAGTTCACTTTCCAGGTTATCGAGCCTGTGAAGTAGCAGGCTCCTCTACTGGCCAGGGGCGGGTCTTTGCGCCCGCTCCTGGCGCCATAAAAGGGTATCACGTATGACACTCCTGAAAGAATATATCTTACCCCGCGTCATCCAATGGTTTGTTGTGATCTTCGTTGGCGTCACGATCACGTTTCTGATCCCGCGACTGTCGCCGGTCAACCCTGTGGATCAGGCAATCGCCCGGCTCAGCGGCTTTCAAGCTATGAATCCCGATGCTGCGCTGATGTTGCGGGAGAGCCTGGAGGACATGTATGGCGTGGGTGGCTCTCTCGTTGAGCAGTACCTCGCCTACTGGCGCCGTCTGCTGACCGCGGATTTGGGCCCTTCCTTCATGGCTTTTCCAACGCCGGTCGCTTCGATCATCAGCGCGGGTATTGGCTGGACCATTGGCCTTCTGGCTATTTCGACGCTTATCTCCTGGACGCTGGGCATCATCCTCGGCTCGCTTGCGGGTTACTTCCCCCATCGCTGGTGGTCGAAGGTTTTAGAGAACGCACTGGTGACGGTCTATCCTGTGCCCTACTTCATTCTCGCCTTCGTGCTCCTGATGCTGTTCACCTACTATTGGCCGATCTTCCCGTTGGTGGGTGGCGCGAAAGGAGCGCCCGAGCTCTCGTGGCGCTATATCAGCAGCGTGCTGCATCATAGCTTCCTACCCGCTCTCTCCATCATCATCGGAGGCACGGCGTTCCGCTTCATCATGGCCAAGGCGCTTGCGCAGACCGAGTCTAACAGCGACCACGTGCAATTTGCCGAGGTCGCCGCATTGCCGAAGCCGAAGATATGGTTTGCTTACGTGGTCCGCAACACGATGCTCCCGCACGTGAACGATCTGGCGCTGTCCCTAGGGGCTGTCTTCGGCGGCGCTCTGATCACCGAGGTGGTCTTTAGCTACCCTGGCATCGGATACACGCTCTACAGCGCCATCAATGCCGGTGACTACAACCTCATCATGGGCATCACGGTGCTCTCTATCGTGGGTATCGCGACGGCATCGCTCATCGTGGATTTGAGCTATCCGTTGTTCGATCCTCGCGTGCGGTATCGTTAACTCGGATAGGGGAAAACGATTATGTTCACAGTCTTTAGGGATCTACTGCGCTTCAGTCCATCCTTTCGGAACGGATCCATTCTGATGATTTTCGTCATTGGGATGTTGATCCTGTCATTTTTCTCACCCTATGCGCCCGATGAGATGCGGGTGGTGCCGACCAACCAGCCTCCCTCGTGGGAGCATATTCTGGGAACCTCGTCGACCGGACAGGACATCTTCTGGATGCTGACCTTTGCTATCCGGAACACGTTGATCATTTCTGGACTGGCCGTGCTGATCGGACGCAGTATCGGGGTGCCTTTGGGCCTGCTTTCCGGCTATCTGGGCGGCGTGACGGATCGCGTTTTGTCGTCCCTCGTCGATAGCTTCATCGTCATCCCACGGTTGCCTCTGCTCATCCTCATCGCCTCGATTATGCGCGGACAGATCTCCCTGGCGGGACTGGGCGTTCTCATTGGCCTCTTGGATTGGGCCTACCCCTCGAAACGTTACCGGGCGCAGATTCTCAGTCTGCGGGAGCGTGATTTTACCAATACTGCGGTTTTCTCCGGGATGACGGCCTGGCGGATCATCCTCAAGGAGCACTTCCCCTTCGTCATCCCATATATGCTGGCGGATGCAGTAAGTGGCATCCTCTTTGCGATTGGTTTTGAGGTGACGCTCTCGTCCTTGGGGCTCAGTGACATGGCTACTCAAAGCATTGGAACCATGATCTACTGGGGTAACTACTATGGAGCCCTCTTGGCCGGTCGCGTGTGGATCCTCGCCGCACCGGTTGTGACTTCGATCGTGATGGTGGTCGGGTTCTATCTGCTTTCCACAGGTATCAGCAACTTCCTCGACCCCCGCTCTCGCCTGGCGCGTATGCAAGTGGAGGCATAGCAAGATGCAGACAATCCTAGAAACCAAGGATCTGAAGGCCTACTACATCACCCACGCATATGGGGTGCAGCGTACGGTCAAGGCGGTGGACGGCGTCTCGCTCTCCGTGCGAGAGAATGAGGTCTACGGCATCGCCGGGGAGTCGGGCTGCGGAAAGAGCACGTTGCTGAAGGTGCTGCTTGGCATGATCACGCCACCGTTGACGGTCGTCGACGGCAGTGTGTTCTACGGCGCCAAGGGTGACAAGCGAGACATCGTGCACATGCCCGAGGCAGAGCTGCGCAGTATGCGCTGGAAGGAGATGTCGTATCTGCCGCAGGGTTCGATGTCGGTTCTCAATCCGGTGCGTCGCATCCGTGACACGTTCCGGGATTTTATCGGGGCGCACACGGCGATGTCGACGCGCAAGATGGACAGTATGGTGCATGACTATCTGCAGGATCTTGGTCTGCCCGATAAGGTCATCAATTCGTTTCCTCACCAGCTTTCGGGCGGGATGCGCCAGCGCGTGACGATCGCGTTGTCCACGATTCTGGCGCCAGACCTGATCCTGACCGACGAGCCGACGACGGCGCTGGATGTGGTGGTTCAGCGCGGGGTGATCCAGTTGCTCGAGGAGATTCGCGAGCGCTACTACAGCACCATCGTGATGGTCACCCACGATATGGGCGTTCACGCCAACTTCTCCGAGCGGATAGGGGTTCTGTATGCCGGCAAGTTGATTGAGGAGGCTGCCACGCCCGTGATCTTCAAGGCGCCGCGTCATCCATACACGCAGTATCTGATCCGGTCGTTGCCGACGCTGGACGATAAGTCGAGACGCTTGAGCATCCCCGGTCGCCCCCCGGCTCTGGATGATCTGCCGACCGGATGCAGTTTCCATCCACGCTGTCCGCACGCGAGCGAGGGATGTCGAGACGAGTTTCCATCGCTGGTGGAAGTCGAGCCCGGCCACCGAGTCGCTTGTTTCCGGGCGACGAGAGGATAGCCGGATATGGATGCTAGGGACAGGAATAAGGCAAGTATGGAAAAACAGAGCTACGAGAATCTGTTGAGCTTTCAGGGGACGACGAAGGTCTTCACGATCCGCCACGGGCTTTCCTCGACCCGTTTTACGGCGGTTGATGATATCAACCTGAACCTGCGGGCGGATCGTCCCGAGATCCTCGCCGTGGCGGGTGAGAGCGGCAGCGGTAAGTCCACCTTGGCCTTGATGACGCTAGGCCTACTCGAGCCGACCTCTGGACGGCTTCTCTTTAAGGGCCGCGACGTGACCCATATGTCGAGGCGGACGAAGCGATCCTGGTTCATGAAGGAGGTCCAGCCGGTCTTCCAGAACCCATTCTCGGCGTTCAGTCCGCTGAAGCGAGCCGATAGTTACCTCTATGAGACGGCGGTCAACTTCGATGTTGTCAGGAGGCAGGAGGCTGATCAATGTGTTGACGAGGCGCTGAAAACGGTAGGGTTGTCGCTGCGTGAGATCAAGGGGCGCTATCCGAACGAGCTTTCAGGCGGGCAGATGCAACGCGTCGCCATCGCGCGCGCGCTGATTACCGATCCCGCGCTGCTCGTCGCCGACGAGCCCGTGTCGATGCTGGACGCCTCCCTGCGGATGTCCATCATCAACGTATTCCGTGACCTACGGGAGGGAGAACGGGTCAGCGTCGTCTACATCACGCACGATCTCACCACGGCCTTCTACGCCGCGGACCGCATCGCGATCATGCTGCGCGGCGGCATTGTGGAGTTAGGAACGGTCCAGCAGGTTCTTGGAGAGCCGCTGCATCCCTACACACAGATTCTGAAGAACTCCATCCCGGAGCCCGATCCCGACAAGAGATGGTCTGAAAAGGTGGTCCTGGCTCGTGGGGAGACCGAGGAGTATCTGCAGGCGGGATGTAAGTTCTCTTCGCGCTGTCCTCATGCCATGGAAATCTGCAGTCGGGCCGTACCTCCGGATGTCACCCTCGAAGGCAGGGTGGTCAAGTGTTTCTTGTACGCGGACAATGCGTCATAGAGGACGCCTCTTAGCACGTCAGTTGAGCACCAGCCTTCGATGGGCTTGGTGCAGTCTTGAGTGAGAGATAGTCCCACAGTCTTCAATACTAGGAAGGATCTATGTCAACGAAGCGAGATGATGCCAACAAGAGTGATAAAAACACCAGGGTAGTCCGCGTGCGCTATGAGCACCGACGAGACGCACTGGGGATCGGCACGCCGACGCCGAGGGTCTCCTGGTGGGTTGAGACGCCTACGGAGGGATGGATGCAAGCGGCGTACGAGATGGAGGCCGTCACGCCCTCGGGCGAGCCCTATGGCCAGACGGGGCGGGTTCAGTCGTCTGAATCAGCCCTGGTCGAGTGGCCTTTCGAGCCGCTGTCCTCTCGCCAGCGCGTGAAGGTACGCGTGCGCGTCTGGGGGACGGACGGGGAGGTCTCCCCGTGGAGCGACCCGGCGTCCGTCGAGGTTGCGTTGCTCAAGCCCCGCGACTGGACGGCGCAGTTCGTGCGACCGGCGTGGGATGAGGACCCTGCAGACCCGAAGCCCGCCCCCTTGCTCCGCAAGACGTTTGCGCTGGATAGGGAGGTTCGCCAAGCGCGGCTCTACATCACCGCGCTGGGGGTCTATGAGGCTAGCCTGAATGGTCGCATGGTGGGCGAGGAAGTGATGGCGCCAGGATGGACCAGCTATCATCACCGACTGCAATATCAGATCTTTGATGTGACCGAGTTGCTCCAAGAGGGCGAAAACGCTATCGGCGCGATGCTTGGCGACGGTTGGTTCCGTGGGCGGTTGGGGTTTGGCGGCGGACGACCGGCGATCTACGGGGACCGGATTGCGTTACTTGCTCAGCTTGAGGTGGAGTACACCGACGGAACGACCGAGCGGATCGTGACGGACGAGAGCTGGCGCGCCCAGCCAGGGCCTATTCTGGCCAACGACATCTACGATGGCGAGACCTACGATGCTCGCCGGGAGCAGCCCGGGTGGTCAGAGCCCGGCTTCGATGACAGTGAGTGGGCGGGCGTCGTGCCTGTCGACTGGGATTTCGACACCCTCTTTGCGCCGGTAGGGCCTCCTGTCCGCCGGACGGAGTTCCTGGCGCCGCAGAAGATCTTCGAGTCGCCTTCGGGGCGCACGCTGGTCGACTTTGGGCAAAACCTGGTGGGCCGGGTGCGGGTGACCGTGAGCGGGCCGGAGGGCCAGACGATCACGCTACGCCACGCCGAGGTCCTTGAGAACGGCGAGCTGGGTACGCGGCCTCTGCGCCACGCCAAGGCGACCGACCATTACACGCTTCGCGGCAGCGACGACGGGGAGCCGGAGGTCTGGGAGCCACGCTTTACCTTCCATGGGTTCCGCTATGCTGAGGTCGAAGGATGGCCGGGCGAGCTCAAGCTCGATGCCCTACGCGCCGTCGTCTGCCACTCGGACATGGAGCGGACCGGCTGGTTTGAGTGCTCCGAGCCCCTGATCAACAAGCTGCACGAAAACGTCGTCTGGGGCATGCGCGGCAACTTCCTGAGCATCCCAACGGACTGCCCTCAGCGCGACGAGCGCTTGGGGTGGACTGGGGACATCCAGGTCTTCTCGCCGACAGCTACGTTCCTCTATGATTCGTCGGGATTCTTGATCTCCTGGCTGGCAGACTTGGCCGCCGAACAGAAAGAGCTTGGAGGCGTGCCCTTCGTGGTACCGGACATTATGGGCCGGAAAGGGTACGCGGCCGCCGCTTGGGGTGACGCGGCGACGTTCATCCCGTGGGTCCTGTACCAGCGTTTTGGCGACGCCAAGGTTCTGGCGGATCAGTTCGAAAGCATGCGAGACTGGGTTGACTTGGTCGAGCAACGGGCGGGTGAGAGCCGGCTGTGGGACCAGGGATTCCAGTTCGGCGATTGGCTGGATCCGGCGGCGCCACCGGAAAACCCTGGGGCGGCGCGCACCCCGGGCTTCATCGTCGCCACCGCCTATTTCGCCCGATCGGCCGAGATCGTGGGCGAGGCTGCGCGGGTGCTGGGGCACGATGATGTGGCGGATCATTATCTTGAGCTCGCCCAAGAGGTACGTGAGGCCTTCAACTGGGAGTACGTGACGCCGGCCGGACGCGTGATCGGCGATGCGGCGACGGCCTACGCCCTCGCGCTGCAGTTCGCGCTGCTGCCGGAGGCGTCACAGCGAGACCACGCCGCGGAGCGGTTGGTCTCCTTGTTGCGCGCCGAGGGCTATCGGATTGCCACCGGCTTCGTGGGCACGCCGTTGATCTGTGATGCGCTGTGCAGCCAAGGACGCTACGATGTGGCGTATCGCCTGTTGACGCAGCGCCAGTGTCCGTCGTGGCTCTACCCGGTGACGATGGGTGCCACCACGGTCTGGGAGCGATGGGACAGCATGCTCCCGGATGGGTCGATCAATCCGGGCGAGATGACGTCCTTCAATCACTATGCCCTGGGCGCCGTGGCCGACTGGATGCATCGGACGGTGGCCGGCCTGGCGCCGGACGAACCCGGCTACCGGCGTCTTCATCTCGAGCCTCATCCGGGTGGCGGACTGAGCCATGCTGAGGCGCGACATCTCACGCCCTATGGGCCCGCGTCCTGCGCTTGGCAGTTCACCGGAGACGAGATCATCGTCGAGGTCGAGGTGCCGCCGAACGCTAGTGCCCGCGTGTACCTACCGGGGAAGGATGAGGCCCCGCTTGACGTGGGATCAGGGAAGCATAGCTGGACCTATCCCTACGAGCGCCCTGATAAGACGTCGAAGCCGATCTCCCTGGACAGCACGATCGGAGAGCTGATCGACCACGAAGAGGCCTTCACGTTGGTGGTCGAAGCGATGTCCGAGCGCGGCACAGAGCTGGCAGGACGTCTGTTGTCTCAGGAAGACATGCGCCTGCGCGACGCTGTCGGGTACCTGCCGTGGGGTGATGAGTTGTTGTCCACGCTCGAGGAGGCGTTTGAGCGGCTGAATCGCGAGGATTGAGCGGCTGGGGTCAGGCAGTCCTGCGACGGCGCCTTGTCCAGAGGAGCACGCTCTGGTTCGAGGCGCCGTCGCAGCGTGTGTCGGCTTGGGGATCGCCTGACCCAGAGAACATCGATCACTTCCACAGCGCTTGCCGCAGACGGTCACATGGATGTACAATGAGGGTGTCAATCAACCACACCAGAGACGAAGGGAGGTACGCATGGCCGCGAAGAAGATCCTGATGCTTGTTGGCGATTTTGTGGAGGATTACGAGGTAATGGTGCCCTTCCAGGCGCTGCAGATGGTGGGGCACACCGTCCACGCCGTCTGCCCCGACAAGGCTGCCGGCGACACGGTGCGGACCGCGGTGCACGATTTCGAGGGGGATCAGACCTACAGCGAGAAGCCCGGCCACAATTTCGCGCTTAACGCGACGTTCGCCGAGGTGAGGGCCGAGGACTACGATGCGCTGGTCATCCCTGGTGGGCGCGCACCGGAGTATATTCGGCTGAACGCGGACGTGTTGGGTATGGTCCGGCACTTCGCCGAGGCCGACAAGCCCATCGCCGCGATCTGCCACGGCGCTCAGGTGTTGGCCGCGGCAGGGGTCCTGGAAGGCCGCGCCTGCACGGCCTACCCGGCGGTCGGGCCCGATGTGACCAACGCCGGCGGCGAGTATAAGGGCATTGACGTGGACAAGGCTTACGTGGATGGGAACCTGGTCACGGCCCCGGCGTGGCCCGCCCATCCGGACTGGCTTGCCAAGTTCCTCGAGGTGCTGGGGACGAAGATCGAGCTGTAGGTCCCATACAGGTAGATCGTTCTGAGGCGCAGCGCCTCGTGGCTGAGGTGCTGCGCACGTTGGTTGGATAGCACAGAAAGCGAAGGAGGCCGAGATGTCCGTCCGACCTGTTGCGCGTCTGATCAAGGCCAAGCCGACGTTGGAGGGCGCGGGGGTGCACTTGCATCGCGCGTTCGGCTTTGGTGACACCACCGCGTTCGATCCCTTCCTCTTGCTCGACGACTTCCGGAATGACATCCCCGCCCATTACAAGGCAGGCTTCCCGTGGCATCCCCACCGCGGCATCGAGACGATCACGTACGTGCTCGCGGGCACCGTGGAGCACGGCGACAGCCTCGGCAACAGTGGTGTGATCGGCCCCGGCGACATCCAGTGGATGACGGCGGGCCGGGGCATCATCCATCAGGAGATGCCCAAGGGCGATGAGGCGGGTCGGATGCACGGCTTCCAGCTCTGGGCCAACCTGCCGGCCTCGCTGAAGATGACAGCGCCCCGGTACCAAGGGGTGACGGCCTCCGAGATTCCGGTCGTTACCGATGAGGACGGGACAGAGGTCCGCGTGGTCTGCGGGAGCTTCCAAGGCACCGACGGTCCCGTCGATGGGGTTGCCGCCGATCCCATCTACCTCGACGTCTCGGTGCCGCCGCATACGCGCAAAGCGTTTCCTGTCGAGGCGTCGCGCCACGCCTTCGCCTACGTCTTCGCAGGCGCTGGCAGCTTCTGCGATGCTGCCGAGCCCCTAGCGGTGCCCACCGAGCCGGCCGGGTGGCACGACACCACGCCACCGGCTCAAGCTGATAACCGCTCCCTCGTTCGTTTCGGTGAGGGTGACGAGATCGTAGTGCAGGCTGGCGACGAGGGCGTGCGCTTTCTCCTCGTCTCGGGAAAGCCGCTTCGGGAGCCCGTGGCGTGGTATGGCCCCATCGTGATGAACACGCAGGAGGAGCTTCGCCAGGCCTTCGCGCAGCTCCAGGCGGGCACATTCCTGGACTGACGTCAGCTAAGCCTTCACGCGGAAGTTCCGCATCATGCCCATGTCCTCGTGCTCGAGGTTGTGGCAGTGATAGACGTAGAGGCCTTCGAAGTTCTCGAACCTGAGGAGCACCTTCACGCGCTCGCCGGGCATCACCAGGACCGTGTCCTTCCACCCCTCATCCACGTATCCTTCCGCCACGGTCCGATACTGATCTGCGAACCGGGGCAGGATCTGGCGCTCGAGGACCTGGAACTGGACGTTGTGGATGTGCATGGGATGGGGCATCGCCATGCGTGGGCTCTCGTTGACGAACTCCCAGACCTCGAGGTCGCCGAGGCGCACGATCTCGTCGCGGGCCACTCCCTCCATCTCGAAGGTCCGCCCGTTGATCAGCCACTGCATCCGGGCCATATCCAACTCGAAGGTGCGCGGGCGCCTGCGGTTCACGGCCTCGTTGGGGTCCTCCCAAGCGATCGCTGACAGACGATCGGGCAGCCGGGCATCTGTACTCTCCTGCCGATCCACCTGGAACCGTGCAATGGGGGCGCCGCTGGAATGGTTCGGGCTTCTGTCCTCAAGCGCGATCTCGGTCCCGACGCCGTGCGTCCCGAAGTCGACCCAGAGCTCGACGCGCTCGCCCGGCGCCAGCGTCACGTAGGGACGCTCGACCGCGCGCTCGAGCAGGCCGCCATCGGTAGCGATCACCGTGAGCGGGCTCCCGTCCTGCCAGCCCAGCCTGTAGATCCGCGAGTTTGAGCCGTTGAGCAGGCGCAGGCGATAGGGGCGCGTCGCGACGGGGAGTGTGAAATCAGGCTGACCATTCACGAGGACACGATCTCCAAGAAAACCCATCATCTGCGTTCCCATCCCGCCCTCGAGATAGCGCAGCTGGTTCCCATCATCAAACGCGCGATCCTGGATGACCAGAGGGATGTCGTAGTCCTCCTCCGGCAGGCCAAGTCCGCGCTCCTCGTCGCCTGTGACGATGAGCAGGCCAGCGAGGCCATAGAGGACCTGCGGTCCGGTACGCCCGTGCGGGTGGGGATGGTACCAGTAGGTGCCGGGCCGGCTCAGGACCTGGAACTCGTAGGTGTACGTCTCGCCGGGCTCGATGGCCAGCCGCGGGTGACCATCGGCGGACTCAGGGACGTGCAGGCCATGCCAGTGGACGATCGTGGGCTCGCTCAACTCGTTGGTGAGGTGGATGCGCACCCACTCCCCCTGCTCCAGCCGCAAGATCGGGCCGAGGTAGGAGCCTGGCAGGGGTTGGACGGCCCCCGCGCGTCCTTTGAGGACCTCGCCACGGTATTGCCAGACCTGTGTTTCCGGCCCGGGCAGAATCTGCACGCGGTTCGGCGCTGCCCGCAGCGCTAGCTCCACGTCGGGCGTGATCGGCTCGCTCGTGGCGCCTGAGGACACGGCAGCGGCCTCTCCGAGGCGGCTGGGGGCGCAACCGGACAGGCCAATGGCGCCGCCAACCGCGGCCACGCCGAGGCCAGCGGTCACATATTGGAGGAAGTTGCGACGGCTTATCCGGGTGCGATGCTGGGAGTCTGCCGGCATGCTTGTGCCGTGCGTATGCATCGTGAGCGGGTCGCCTCGTTGCCTAGCGATGGTGATCGAGCCCTTGGTATGCCTCGATGAACCGGACGATGCGCCCCTCGTTAAAGCTCTCCAGCCTGTCGATCCGGCCCCAAGCCGTCAGCGCGATGCGCGACTCCATGTCGGGGTAGGGGGCCAGGATGACGTGATCATAACGCTCGACGACGTCCGCCAGCTGCGCCACCAGATCCGGGCAGCCATCGGGGCAGTTGTACTGCACCATAATGCCCCCATCCTCGAGGTTGTGAACCTGGAGCTCATTGGGGATGGGCTCCGTGTGGATGCCCCACCGAGCGAGGGACGTGTAGTGAGGGCCTGAGGTCGGGGGATAGGAGTTGTAGGTCGCGGTCTCGGGATAGGCAATATGCTGGTTGCCCAGATCGGGCATGGCCAGCCCGGGCCGGGGCCGCACAGCGTCGTAGACCAGCAGTCCGAAGGCAATCACCGCCGCTGCTATGAACAGGGCAAAGGTGAGCCGATTGCTCCTGCGACTTCTCCGTCGTTTGCTACCGTGCTTAGCCATAGGTCTCCCTCCAAGATACGTAGATGCGCGTTAACGCCAGAAGCACTGCCGGGCTGCACTCAGCCCGGCAGTGCCAGATGTGCTTAGCTGTTTGAATCAGGGTGGATATTGACCCTGCGTAATAGGTTTGCGTTCGTCACAACGGTGATCGAGCTCGTCGCCATCGCTACCTCCGCCAGCACGGGATGCATCCACCCGACCACTGCCAGCGGGACCATGATGACGTTGTAGAAGAAGGCCCAGAAGAGATTCTGGCGGATCTTCCGGAATGTCGCTCGGCTGAGGTTGATGGCCTCGACGACGCCGGTCAGGGCACCGCGCACGAGCGTGACGTCGCTCGCCTCGATGGCGATGTCTGTACCGGTGCCGATGGCGATGCCGACGTTTGCCTGGGTCAGCGCCGGCGCGTCGTTGATGCCGTCACCGACAAAGGCGACCATCCCGAAGTGCTCCTGCAGCCGCCGGACCTCGTCGACCTTGCCGTCGGGCAGAACCTCAGCCACGACGTGGTCGATGTTGACCTTTCGCGCGATGGCCTCGGCCGTGCGCTGGTTGTCGCCGGTGATCATCGCGGTTTGAACGCCCAGCTTGTGGAGCTGCGCGATCGCGTCGATCGAGTCGTCCTTCAGGGTGTCCGCTACCGCGATCAGGCCCTTGAGCTCGCCGTCTACGGTGATCAGCATCACCGTCTTGCCTTCGCCCTCAAGCTCGGCGACGGTGGGGGCCAGCCTGTCCAAGGCGCTTCCACCCTCCTCGACCATACGCTTCGAGCCTACGGCAACGGCGTGCCCGTCGATCTGAGCGACGACGCCTTTTCCGCGAATGGCGGCGAATCCGACCGGTTCGTGGAGGGCGACGCCGTCCGCCTGGCCTCTCTGGAAGATGGCTCGGCCCAATGGATGCTCCGACCCCCTCTCCACGCTGGCTGCCCAGCCGAGCAACTGGGCCTCCGACACGTCGAGGTCAGGGTGAGCCACGATCTCGGTGACGGCGGGCTTGCCCTTTGTGATGGTGCCGGTCTTGTCGAAGATAACGATGCCGACGTCCTTGAGCGTCTGGATCGCCTCCCCGCTGCGGATGAGGATGCCGTTCTCGGCCCCGATGCCGCTGCCCACCATCAGCGCCGTTGGCGTTGCTAAACCTAGCGCACATGGGCACGCGATGACGAAGACGGAGACCATCGAGACGATAGCCAGCGTTAAGGTACCCAGGTCAGGGTTGACCCATGGCAAGAACGAGCCCAGCGCCGTGAGCGCCTGCGTCGCTCCAGGAAAGAGCAATCGCGACAGGAAGGTCAGTACTGCGATCGTGATGATGATGGGCACGAAGACGGCCGTCACCCGGTCGGCAAAGGCCTGAATCGGGACCTTCGTCCCCTGGGCCTGCTCGACGAGCTTCACGACCTGGGCCAGGAACGTGTCCCGTCCCACGCGCGTGGCGCGTACCTTCAGGAGTCCTTCCTGGTTCACGGTCGCGCCGATCACCTCGTCGTCCTCCCCCTTGGTCACGGGCATGGACTCGCCGGTGGCCATGGATTCGTCGACGGCGCTCTCACCCCAGACGACGACGCCGTCCGTGGGGATTTTCTCACCGGGCCGCACGACCATCACGTCGCCCACTCGGACTTCCTCGATGGGCACCTCGATCTCAGCGCCATCGCGCTCGACGTGGGCGGTCTTGGCGCCTAGCTCAAGCAGCTTGCGGATGGCTTGGGAGGCGCGGCCCTTGGCGGTCTCCTCGATGTAGCGGCCCGTGAGATGGAACGCCATAATCATCGCGGAGACGCCGGCATAGTTGGCGACGGGCGCGAAGAAGGAGGCCGGGCCGGTCAGCAGGGAAGCGCCGGTCCCGAGGGTGATCAGCGTATCCATGTTAGCGTAGCCGTGGAGGGCGGCCCGGACCCCGCTGCTGTAAGTCTTGCGGCCTACCCA
Source organism: Anaerolineae bacterium (assembly GCA_049975205.1). Taxonomy (GTDB): domain Bacteria; phylum Chloroflexota; class Anaerolineae; order B4-G1; family SLSP01; genus PWVB01. Next base: position 96,701 of record JBNGDL010000005.1, read on the forward strand.
GAAGAGCACCGGGAGTGCGAGCACGATCATGCCCAGGTTGAAGATGGTCATGTTGGGCCAGGCGATGCCGAAGAACATCTCCGGGATCATCCAGACCATGATGACGGCGGTGAAGGCCCACGCGATCCACATCCGTTGACGGGCCGTCGCCATCTTCTGCTCGGCTTCATCGTGGATGTCGCGCGCTGCCTCGGTGGGCTCAGCTTCCTCGTCGGTGCGTCGGAGCACCTCATAGCCGGCCTGCGCCACGGCTGTCTCGAAGTCGGCCAGTCCGGCTGTCCCGGGCACGTAGATGATGCTGGCCTTCTCCGTGGCGAGGTTGACGTTGGCCTCGACTACGCCGGGCACCTTGCTCAGCGCCTTCTCGACGTGGGCGACACACGCGGCACAGGTCATCCCGCCTATCGCCAGGTCCATTGTCTCTGTTGCGACATCGTAGCCCGTGTCGCGCACGGCCTTGACCAGGTCGCCGGTGGCGACGCTGGGATCGAACCACAGAGACGCCTTCTCCGTGGCTAGGTTCACGTTGACGTTTTCGACACCGGGGACGTGACTCAGGGCCTTCTGAACGTGGTTGACGCACGAGGCACAGGTCATACCCTGGACCGGCAGGTCCACCTGTCTTCGTTCCTTGACCATGGTCTTCGTTTCTGCCATAGGCTCCTCGCAATGTCCTCTGCAGGTGCAGAGAACCACCCGTGATGGATTCTTGATTATCTAAATATACTATACTATTATAGTATAAAATATCAAGACTGCCACACCAGTCTGGTAGCCACGAGGTGATGTCTTACCACAAAAAAACCACGGTGCTCGTTGCGAGCACCGTGGTCGGTGAAGCTAACTGGATCTGAAGTCAGATCGAGGTTACTTGGTCTCCCGGTAGATGACGTGTTTGCGGACGAAGGGGTCGTACTTGCGAAGCTCCAGCCGCTGCGAGTCGTTGCGGCGGTTCTTCTGCGTGTAGTACATATGACCACTCTCCGTGCTCTTCATCTTGACCAGAATGCGATTGCCCTTCTTAGCCATAATCCATCCTCCTCATGATTCCCCACGAAGCTGCCCGAGCTCAGCAGCTGTATCGGCATTTTACCTTGTCTCAACGCATAGGCATTATAGCTGGCTTGGGGAGGCTGTCAAGATTACGACGTTGCCTGCGGGATCAGCGAGCCGGAGCCCTCCCTCGATCTGCTTCGTATCTACCACTCTTGCCTGGATGTGCCTGACGGCTGCTAACAAGGCGTCCTCATCAGGCAGGCGCAGGGTGAAATAGCGCAAGCCGACGGCATATGGTGGTGGCGCTGGGGCGCCTCGCCCAGCCCATACGTTTACCGCCACGTGATGGTGATAGCCACCCGCAGAAAAGAAGGCGGCACTATTGCCATAGCGCTGCATCAGGTCCAGGCCTAGTATATCCTGATAGAACCGCTCCGCCTCGGAAAGGTCCCCGACCTGTAGGTGGATGTGGCCGATATCCGTGCCTGGCGCCATTTTCGTGGATGCTGCGGAGCCTGCATTGTCAGCCTCCAGGGTCTCAAGCAACTCCTTCAAGTCGAGGGGCGCCGTCATCATCTCCAGTTCATCGCCTCCTCGCGGCCATGCCTCACGTGGACGGTCCCGGTAGATCTCGATACCGTTGCCCTCCGGGTCGACTAGGTAGAGCGCCTCGCTGACGCCGTGATCCGATGCGCCTTGCAGAGGGTAGTCATGATCCCGCAGCCGTAAGAGAGCGAGGGCGAGATCACGGCGGGTGGGCACACGGATGGCGAAGTGGTAGAGACCGGTGGTTCCCGATGGCTTGGGTCGCGCGTCCGGGTCCTCGGTCAGCTGTAGCAGGACACGCGTCTCACCTGCACCCAGCTGAACAACTCCCTTTTTGCCGCTTCGTCGGATGAAGCCCAGGACCTCCTCATAGAATCCCAGCATTCGCTCGGCATTTGCTACGGTCAGGTGGACCAGGCCAACGTGAGTGTGCGCATCTAGCTTGAACTTAGACATCTCTCACCTCCTATGAAATCCCCATTTTAGAATACCGCATTCTTACTATTTACCAAGAGCCCTCTCTCTCTTTTTTGGGCATGATCGTGCTGGTTGCAAGCTACCTACTTCATGGTAGAACACGCCTGTTCTGCCCTAACGTCTGGGAGCCCAGATACCGCGTCTCTTTGGGCTGGCGTGTTACAATAGATCCCGCTGCGATCGGGCTGGCTTGCGGCGACTAACGATCTCCCTGTGAGAGGATAGAGGCAACTATGATGGAGAAGCACGCGGGGGAAGCGGAACTCGACATTTCCGTGGTACTGCCGATCTACAATGAGGCACAGAACCTCGAGATGTTCATCCCTGAATTGTCGGCCACCTTGGCGGGACTGGGACGCTCCTATGAGATCATCGCAGTGGACGACGGCAGTAAGGATGAGAGCATTGCCGTGTTGCGAGGCCTGAAGGAGCAGGAGCCTCGGCTACGCATCATCCATTTCCGCCGCAACTTCGGCCAGACGGCGGCCTTTGCGGCTGGGTTCGACCTTGCGCGCGGTGTCTACGTCATCACGATGGACGCCGATGGCCAGAATGACCCTGCCGACATCGGGCCGATGCTGGATGTGATGGTGGAGGGCGGCTACGATATCGTCAGCGGTTGGCGACAAGACCGCAAGGAGCCCTTCCTCTCGCGCCGGCTGCCCTCAATGATCGCGAATCGGATTATCGGGAAGTCCACCGGTGTTGAGCTTCACGACTACGGGTGCTCCCTGAAGATTTATCATCGGGATGTGGCCAAGAACGTCAACCTCTATGGTGAGCTCCATCGCTTTATCCCGGCGCTGGCGTCCAGCTTGGGTGTCCGCGTCGCCGAGGTCCCCGTCAACGACCGGCCCCGTCGGTTCGGCAGCTCGAAGTACAATCTCTCGAAGACGATTCGCGTCATCCTGGACTTGGTGACGGTTTCCTTTTTGCTGAGCTATATGGGGCGCCCGATGCAGCTGTTCGGGCTTGCGGGCTTAACCAGTGGCGGGATCGGCTTTGCCCTGGCCCTCTATCTCGCGATCTTCAAGATCGTCACCGGGGCCGATATCGGCAACCGCCCGCTACTCTCGCTCGCGATTCTACTGATGATCCTTGGGGCGCAGTTCCTCGTCATGGGCCTCCTGGGTGAGCTCCAAGCTAGGACCTACTTCGAGGTTCAGGACAAACCTATCTACGCGATCCGTTTTGAGGAGTAGGGTGAGGCGGTTGCTGGCAGGCAAGGCGACAAGTAGATTGGGAAGGATCAGCGCCGCGATCTTCATCGTGGCGCTTTTCGTACGCCTTGCCCCTACCGGGTTCTACGTGACGCCCGATGAGCCCATCTGGGTCCTGCGAAGCGCGCAGTTCCGAGATGCTCTTAGGGAGGGACAATGGGATGCCGTCCCCCAGACCGGACATCCCGGGATGACGACGATGGCTTTGGGCGCGCTGGGCGTTGCCGTGATGGAACGCCTCGACCCGGCGGAAGCGGAAGCGCACCTCGCCTGGATCCGCAAGATCGCCTGGCTTGCGCCGGAGAACGGCGCGGCCTTCACCCATCTCGCCTACTTCTTGCCCGCCGCACGCGTCTTCATCGCCCTGACCGTGTCGATAGGTCTCGTGCTGTTCTATCTCATCGGGCGCGAGCGCCTTGGCGAGAGGAGCGCCAGGCTGTTGGCCCTTTTCCTCGCTATAGACCCCTTCTTCGCCGGTCACGGTGGCCTGCTTCACACAGACGCGCTACAGGCGACCTTTGTCGGCTTAAGTGTGCTATGGATGGTGCCTCCGTTGAGGGGCGACGGGTCGGATTCAGGATCTGGACGGCGGGTGCCGTGGGTCTCGTGGGTGAGCGCAAGCCTATTCCTGGCTTTGGCAGGTCTGACCAAGATGCTGGGCTTGTTGGCGGCGCCGGGTTTGGCCCTGGCGATCATGGTATGGGGTGAGGGCCCCTGGTGGCGGCGTGGTCTTCAAGTCCTAGCCATCGCCGTGATGACGGTGGCCTTCGTCCTCGCAGGTTACCTTCCCTTCTGGGGGGATCCGTTGGGCGCGGTGCAATCGGTCCTGGAGGCTGTGACCTACCACGAAGGGATCGGGCTCCGGACGGTCTTCTTCCTGGGGAGGATGTGGACGGACCCAGGTCCCGGCTTCTATCCCCTCGTGCTGCTGCTGCGCCTGACGCCGCCGGTTCTGATTGGGATCGCGTTGTGGCTGGGCGCTTCCAGAGCTGCAAGGGGCAGGCTCTGGCGCAGGGCTGTCTGGGCGCTGGCGCCGGCTCTCGTCTACGTGCTGGCAATCTCGCTGGCGACCAAGAAGTTCGACCGCTATGCATTGACAGCCGTGCCGCTTCTCACCATGATGGCAGCGCTTGCCTGGCGGCACGCGGCACGCAGATGGCGCTACGTGCTGGTTGCCACGCTCCTCATCCCGTGGGCGGTGGTGGCCTTGGTTCCGCTGCAGTATGCTTCTCCTCTTCTTGGAGGCCGTTGGATGGCACAGCACGTCATCCCGCTGGGGTGGGGGGAGGCTTCTGGCTTCGCTGCCGGGAAGCTGAACCAGTTGCTGCCCGCGCCCTCGACGGCTACGGTGATGACTCAGAATGTCCCCGGCGCCGCGTCCCTGTTTGCTGGGGAGACCTGGGCATGGTCGGAGGACCGGTTGAGATGTAGTGATGCCCTGATCGGAGGGACAGCGACGGTGGCGGATGGCTACGTGCTCGTAGACGAGATTCGTGTAGGCGGACGGTATCAGACGGGCGTCTACGTCTCGAGTCGTGAGACCCCGAGCACGGTCAGACTCCTCGCGCCAGGCTCGTTGCCCGGCGTGCCCCCGAGTTCGATCCCTCCCCTCGACATCGCCTCGGAGCTACCGGCGTGGCTTGCCGAGCACTACGGAGACGGCGGGGCTTTCTTCTGGCTGCGTGCGCCGCAGTGTTACCCGCTGACGGACGCACAGCTGACGACGTCGCTGATGGCAGCCCAGGCGGCAGGCCATCTCACCTGCGAGCCTGCCGAGCCGCTGCTGGGGTTTGAGACGGAGCGTTGCCGCTTCCTCTCTCGGGCCGTGGCCTCACCCGGGTTCCTGGCGCGGTTTGCCGGCGTCCTGGAGTTGGTCGAGGCGACATGGGCGGACGAGGTGCGGGCCCAGGATCCGCTGACCGTTCACCTACGGTGGCGACCCCAGGTAGCATTGGGTGAGCTGGAGGCCTACGTGGCCCTGCTCGCCGAGGACGACGCCTCTCGAACGGTCTGGGCCGAGGGGGGCCGCCAGTTGGTCAGTGATCTGGGGTGGCCTGCGCCCGACTGGACGCCAGGACGTGTGTCGGATGCCAAGGCCTACGTACCGATCTCCCTGGATCTCCCGCCGGGAACCTATGAGCTCGTACTTAGGCTGTCAGGGAGTGAAGGATGGCTGGGCCTGAGTTATCCTGACGGGACCTTTGGAGGCATTGAGCTCCCGCTGGGAGCTGTGGAGGTCGTCCCGCCGCCCTATCCGGCGTCGCAGCTGGACCTGGCTCGGGCTTCTGATGTTGCATGGCCGGGTGTAAGGGTTATCGGCTACGATCCACCGCCTGACGAGATCTTGGCGGGCCAACGGCTACGTTTCTCTCTCGGGTTGGAGCGCACCACAGGCACTCCGAGCGACGGCGTAAGTTGGGAACTTGTCTGCGACGGCGAGCCCCGAGCTGGCGGCGAGCTACCTTGGACGCCGAGCGATCCCGTCACATGGCCCGGTGCGCACCGATACGTTCAATCTTATGCGCCACAGCTGCCCCCAGCGTTGCCTGAGGGGACCTGTCAGGTTCAGGTGTGGCCGACATCGCACGAGAGGGCGATGGGAGACGCTGTGGCGGCTGCCCCGGTGATCTTGGGGCAGATCAGCGTGCGCCAGCGCGCCCGCACGTTTTCACTATCCAGCCCGCCTCAGTTGCCCCTGGATGCTACAGTTGGAGACCTCGCAGCCCTCGTGGGGGCCGATCTCTCCACTGCGGAGTTGGTCTCCGACGAACCGATGACGGTCACCCTCTATTGGCGCGCTCTCAATAACGCCCCCCAGGACTGGCGGGTCTTTGTGCACCTCGTCGGCCCCGACGGTGAAATCTGGGCGCAGTCGGATGCAGAACCCGACCAGAGCCGGGCACCAACGACGACCTGGGTTGAGGGCGAGATCATCACCGATGCCCACAGTCTTCGACTTGATCCTGAGGCGCCGAGCGGTAGGTACGCGGTTTATGCTGGGGTCTATGATGCGCGCCGTGGGGTACGGAAAGCGGTCTATCAAGACGGGCATCGTGTCCCAGGGGACCGCGTCGAGGTTGCGGTCCTGAACGTGATGCCTTAGGGGGCCTGGCTGTTGACCTTCCGGGACTCTCGAGCGGCCCGGTACCTGGCGAGAGCTTCGTCCAGCCGCTGCTTCCGTGCGTAGAGCTGCTCGAGCAGTAGCAGAACCTCGCCGTGATCGGGGCCTCTAAGGACCTTGTAGTGCTCCAAGGCCTCCTCGACCGCCTGAATCGCCATATCGATCTGACCGAGTTCCTCAAAGAGCAAGCCAATCTCGATGAGATTCTCCGCTATGTACTGCTCGTCGTCGAGTTGTCGGCAGATGTGGAGGCTGGCGGCAAAGCGTGCCAAGGCATGCCTAGGACGATTGAGATCCTTGAGGATGAAGCCTTGCTCTCGTTCTACAAGGGCAAGGCCGTAGGGATACGCCAGCAGCTCGTAGTGCTCCTTGGCTGCCTGGCTGTAGACCAAGGCCTCTCGGGCCTCGCCGATGCCGCGGTAGCAGCGAGCCAGCCTGTAGAGGCATTCGGCCTCTCCTTCTTCGTCGCCGGACGCACGCATGGTACGCAGAGCCAACCTAAGGTTGTCGATCGCCGTCTCCAGATGGCCCAGCTTCTGGTGTACGTGGCTCGCTCGTAGGAGTACGCGAGCCCGCTGGATACCGGCGCGGACCGGGTGGAGCGACTTGTAGAGTTCCTCATAGACCTGCAGGGCCTCTGTGAGAGAGCCCTCTTCGAGCCGCAGTTCCGCCAGGTCTTCGACCTCCGTTGTGTAGTCCAGTTCGTCGAGGTCCAGGAGGGCCCGCTTCAAGAGCGCTCGAGAGAGGTCTCGCTGACCTTGCCGGTTCAGCGTGGGTGCAATGGCCTTCACGATCTGTGTAGCGCCTGCCACCTGGCCGGCTTCCATCAGGTGATGTTGCCAGGCCAGCGCCCTCTCCAGCAGCTCCTGGGTTTGACCGGGATCCTCTTGATGCCTCAGTTGTATACCCAGCATGCCGTTGGGATCGCGGGCAAGCCATTCAATGCGCTCCTGAGACCAGCCCGTGATGTTACGGGCCAGAATCTGACGTCGGACGGCATCGACAGTAGGGCCACCGTAGGTTGCAGCCGCTCGTCGATGGAGCTCCGCAAGTTCGCTCGCCGTCAGCCGATCCTGCACTTCCCGACGGACGATGGCGTGAACACTGTACCGTGTCTCGTCCCCCCATTCGACGGGTTCGATCAATCCCAACCGGCACCATCTCTCGATCAGGGGCTGCCCTTGAGGGATCGCGATGGGCGTGAGATCAGAGAGGAGGTCGGCGGAGAAAGGATGCTGTAGGATCGCTGCAGCTTGAAGAACCTCGCGCTCGCCAGGATCTAACTGGTGTAGAATTCGTCGGATCAGATAAGAGATCCAGGCCTCGGTCGACCTTCTCGGGATATCGTCCCGCTCGAGGAGGGCCGAGAACTCTTCACCGAGGCCCAGGTGCCCTGCTAGGAGTTGCAGCGCTTTCGGGTGGCCCCCGATGTGCCACAGAGCGCGGTGCTTCTCGGGTAGTGTGAGCCGACGAAGTTCAGGCCAGCGCAACATCAGCTGTATGGCCCAACAATCTAAGAGAAGTGGGAGGCAGATCTGTCGAATATCCGCGCCCTGCACGCTGGTCAGGCCGGGCCACCGTCGCGCCCCGGTGAAGAAGAACAGCGATCGAGATGAGACACTGAGCAGTCCCAGCAGGAGTTCCTGGAGTCCTTGACTTGAAGGATGTTCTGATGTCTGAACTCTGTAGTCGACCACCGCATCGAGGTCTTTGAAGAGGTAGGCGTAGCGCTTTCTAGCAAGGAGCTCTTGCGCCTGACGCGCACGCTCGGATAGAGGTTGATTCGCGTCAAGCAGGAGGTCCGCCGCGCGCCGGTCCTCGCGAGAGCCTACGGCGCGCCAGAACTCAGCGATGGCAAAAAGCATGGTTAGGGGCTCGACCAGATCGCTGCACGGGATGACAAGGCTCGCCGTGGGCCTTGGGCTGATGCGAGCGATCACCTGAGAGGCGAAGCGGCCTTTGCCAACTCCCTCGCTTCCCCAGATGTCGAAAATCCTAGCGCCTCCCCTCAGTGCCTTGAGGACAGCTTGGAGGGCCTCCTTCCGATCAATGGGCGACGTTGACTCCTCTTGCCCGAGCCCGACCGGCGCAGGCGGCTCGGGCGATAGGATGGGCGTGCCCTCCGACGCCGGCTCTGTGGCGATGAGGCGTAGGCCGGCGGTGCGCTCATAGAGGGCGATTGTGCCGCGCGCCGGGGGTAGCTCATTCTTCCGACCACCATTTCTCTCGTGTCCCAGCCTCTGTCGTCCTTGATGTAGGCTCTCGATAAGGGTGTGCCCCTCGGCAAGGCGTTCATAAAGCGCACGAAAGAAGCGCGCGGACGATGCAGGATCCAAACTCAAGGGTATCGTCACGACGCTTGGAACGTCGTGACGGAGCAGCTCCACAGCCACCCCCGTAAAGGCGTCAAAGGCCCCAATCGGCGCCGAGGGACAGGCGGCAGTGACAACGACGCGGGGCCAGCCCCCGTGCAGGAATCTTGGAAGCTGCGCGCCGCTGACAAACTCGGTAGCGCCGACCTCGTCTTCGAAACAGAGGAAGCCTTGATGGGAGCTGAGACGATACGATCCGTGGCCGAGGAAGTGCAGAACGTGATAGGGCTTACGCTGCATGGCCTCGAGCAGCGCCAACGAGGTGGGCTCGGAGAGGACGTCGAAGTCGATCGTGTCGGTCCGGACGGCTGCATCGAGCGCCTCCTGGAGCAGGCTCAGCTCTCTAGAGACCTCGTAAGTGGCTTGGTCCTTCGGCACGGCCAAAATCGCCAAGATGCGCAGTGGCAAGGCCGTAGGCTGTGAGAGCACCGTACGGAGTCCATCAGGGCGGCGGCTGAGGAGTAGCCTTCCGCTGAGGCATAGGAAGTCACTGCCGTCGTACAGGTACTCCCACGGCAGCCGCAGTAGGGTTGCGGCCTCAGGCGACGGTGCCAGCGTCAGTTGAACTGGGCCCTCGAGGTGGGCCTCCAGGTAATCCTGCACGCCCTTGCCGCTCCCAAAGAGGTATCGGTACAGCTGCCGTCCTTGTGAAGCGACCTCTGATCGCGCGGCAATCCAGCCTTGGACGCGGGCACGCTCCTGCTCCCAGAAGAGGGAGAGCGGCATCAGACTGGACGTCTCATGCTGGAACTCGTGTCGGGCGATTTCCTGACCGTTGCTCTGGCTGACCGTCGCAACGTACCGGTTGCCGACTCGCTCTACCTCGACCCGAAGCTCCGGTAGCGGTTCCCGCATGTCGCGCTTCACCTCAGATGGGTTACGCTTCTGCTTGATCGGACGATGGATACAAGTGAACCGTCAGCTTGTTGTGTGAACTCCTGCGGATCGTAGCGGCTGGCATCAGTTGCGAACCGAAACGGCGCTGAAGGCGCCTATTACGAACACCTCTCTCTGCTCGTAGTAGGCGATCGATCGCCGTGCCGCCTTGGTGATCGTGCACGACGTTGCATCCCGGGCGTCACTTGTCTACAGATCATCACGGCGCTGAAGGCGCCTACTACAAGCTGGCTAGCTCGTATGGCGCTGGTAGCTGCTGCAGATCGGCCTGGCTCAGCGTCGCGCTTGTCCGCCGCCGCTGCTTCCGCCGTGCCCCCGAAAGGTCATGCGAATAGGCGTGCCCGGGAAGGGATAGATGTCTCGAATTCGGTTCTCAAGATAGCGCTGGTAGGAAAAGTGGACCAGGGCTGGGTCGTTGACGTAGAAGACGAAGTGCGGGGGCGCTACGTCTGCTTGGTTCGCGTAGAAGATGCGGAGGCGGCGCCCGCCTTTGCTGGGGGGCGCGTGGTCCAGGCTGGCCTGCTGGATGACGTCGTTGAGCTGGCCCGTTGGCACGCGCTGATATCGGGTCTCCACGATGTCGCGGGCGGTGGGGAGGACGTCTTGAACGCCGTACCCTGTGAGCGCCGAGATGAAGAGCACGGGGATGTAGTTTAGGAACTGCAGTTCTGTGCGCACCTGGGTCTCAAAGTCTGCACGATAGCGCCGAAGCTCTGGGTCAACGGCGTCCCATTTGTTGACCAGTACGACAACGCTGACTCCCTCGTCGACCGTCATCCCGGCGATGTGGGTATCCTGGCTCGTAATGCCCTCGACCGCATCGACGAGCAACAGCGCCAGATCCGTGCGCTTCAGGGCCCTCGCTGTGCGTAACACGCTCCACTTCTCTACCCCTGTACCTACTTTGCCGCGGCGGCGAATCCCGGCCGTGTCGATCAGGACCAACCTCTGGCCCTCCCACTCCATCGCCGTGTCGACCGCGTCACGCGTGGTTCCAGCCACGGCGCTCACGATAGCTCGCTCTTGGCCGATAAGGGTGTTCAGCAACGAAGACTTGCCGACGTTAGGTCGTCCAATGATGGCGATGCGGATTTCCTCGTCCTCAGGCCCCTCTTCCTCTTCCTCGGTCCAATCGAGGGAATCGACGATTGTGTCGAGGAGGTCGCCGATACCTTGACCGTGGATGGCCGAGATCGTCTGGACCTCGCCTATACCGAGCTCGTAGAACTCGAAGGCCGTGTACTCGCGCGTCTGGCTTTCAGCCTTGTTGGCCACAAGCAGGACGGGCTTCTCCGATCTGCGCAACAGCTCGGCGACCTCTCTATCCGCTGACGTGAGCCCTGCGGCAGCATCCGTGAGGAAGACAATGAGGTCCGCCTCCTGGATCGCCAGCTCGGCCTGCGCGCGGATCTCTGGGATGAAGGCTTCGGAGTCCTCCAGCAGCGGCTTTGCATCCTCAGGACGACGGCCCGCTTCGACGGTTGCCGGGCGCACCTCGATGCCCCCGGTGTCGACCACCAGGAAGACTCTGCCGTTCCATTCGGCCTCTGCGATGATTCGGTCGCGGGTGGTGCCGGGGATCTCACTCACGACGGCCCGACGCTCGCCCACAATTCTGTTGAAGAGCGTTGATTTTCCTACGTTGGGGCGTCCAACGATGGCGACTAGCGGCTTTGACATAGACTCTCCTGACGTTTCCTAGAGTATACCTGGAATGACCTTGAACTGCAATGTAACTTGGCTTGCGGGAACTTTACTTTTTCATGAGCCCATGGCACAATGGCAACAGCTGCTCTGGCAGCAGTCAGTCTCTCAGGCGAGCCGTCTTGAGAGATGCGCTTTGCGAAGCCTACACCCCATCTGCGAGGCAATGGATGAGAGAAGATCTTGACGGTTTGATGGCATCCCGAGAGCTCGACGCTATCTTGGTTCAGGGCAAGGTGTTGGGGAATCCTCCCCTCATCTACGTCCTAAATGGCGTGCGCATGACCTCTGCCCTTTTCGTGAAGAAGCGGGGTGGGGAACCCACGCTGATCGTTGGGCCCATGGAACGAGAGACAGCCGCTGCCACTGGCTATCCTGTTGTGCTGAATACCAAATATGGGTACAGCGCCCTTCTCAAGGAGCATGACGGCGATGTGCTGAATGCGTCTGTCGCCTACTTTCGCCGCATCTTCGACGACCTGGGGATACGGGGGCGGCTGGGATGTTATGGACATCTCGATCAGGGCTACGCCTACGCTTTGCTCACGGCGCTGGATGCTGCGCTTCCCGATGTGGAGATTGTGGGCGAGGTCGAGGAGAACGTGATCAAGACGGCACGTGCGACGAAGAGCTCGCAGGAGGTTGCGCGCATCCGTGACGTAGGACGTCGTACCGTCCGTGTCGTGCAGCAGACGTTGGCTTTCCTTCGCTCCCACATGGTTGGTGAGGATGAGATCCTCCAGAAGGAGGATGGAGCCCCGCTCCTGGTCGGCGACGTCCACCAACATATCGCCGGGCTGGTAGCGGCAGAAGGCTTGGAGGATCCGGAGGGCTTCATCTTCGCAACGGGGCGGGATGCCGGCATTCCTCACAGTCGCGGGACGCTCGATGCCCCCATGAGGTTGGGAGAGTCCATTGTCTTCGACATCTTCCCCCGTGAGGTCGGTGGCGGTTATTTCTACGATTTGACACGCACATTCTGCTTGGGCTATGCACCGGAGACCGTACAGCGCTTGCACCGCGACGTTGTTGACTGCTTGGAAGCGCTAAAGGCGGCGTTCCGGGTCGGTGAGGAGGCGAGAGCCTATCAGAAGATGACGTGTGACTTCCTCCGCGAGCGTGGGCACGCTACCATCCAGGAGGACCCGGCGACGCAGGAGGGTTACGTGCATAGCGTGGGTCACGGCGTGGGGCTGGATATCCACGAGTCACCGCGCTTCCAGGACGCGCTGGGCAACGAGACTCGGCTCCAGCCGGGCCACCTTTTCGCTGTTGAGCCGGGACTCTACTATCCTGAAGCAGGGATGGGGTGCCGTGTCGAGGACGTGCTGTGGCTTGACGAGAAGGATGGGGTTCACGACCTTACAGACATGCCCTATGATCTTGTAGTGCCGATGCCGACATCGGCCTAAAGCCGCATCGGCTTAAAGCCGCATCGGTGTGATGAGAGGAGCTGTGCCTGATGGCGATACGTATTCTGGGCATTGAGACGTCATGTGATGAGACGGCGGCTGCCGTCGTCGAGAGAGGTCATACGATCCTGTCCAACGTGGTTGCCTCTCAGGTTGAGCTCCACGCTCAGTACGGGGGGGTCTTCCCCGAGATGGCCTCCCGGATGCACGTCGAGTCGATCGTCCCTGTCGTGGATCAGGCGTTGGCTGCCGCCCATATTGGTTGGGACGACCTGGACGCAATCGCGGTGACCTACGGGCCCGGTCTGCCCGGCTCGCTGCTTGTGGGCCTCAATTTCGCCAAGGGCACTGCCTTGGCCAAAGGGCTGCCGCTCGTGCCGGTGAACCATCTGGAGGGCCATTTCTACGCCCACTGGCTTCACACCGGCGTGGAGGGCAGCGCAGATGGGAATCTCCGGTTTCCGCTCATTGTCCTGATCGTGTCGGGAGGGCATACCGAGCTCGTCCTGGCGCACGATCACGGTCAGTACGAGCGCCTCGGCGGCACCCTCGATGATGCGGCTGGAGAGGCTTTCGACAAGGTGGGGCGGATGCTAAAGCTCGGGTATCCAGGAGGTCCCGCCATTGAGCAGGCAGCCAAGAAGGGGGAACCGGCGGCCTTCGACTTGCCGCGGGCATGGTTGCCGGGGACCTACGATTTCAGCTTCAGCGGGCTCAAGACGGCCGTGCTGAGGATCCTCCAGAAGTACACCGGTCCGGTGCCCCATAGCTTCTATGCGAATATGGCTGCTGCCTTTCAGGAATCCGTCGTTGAGGTTCTCGTGGAGAAGACCGCTCGCGCCGCCAAGGAGTTTGGCGCGAACGCGGTCCTGCTCTCTGGCGGAGTATCGGCGAACATGGCTCTTCGCGAAGCTGCACGCGCCCAAGTCTCGCTACCTGTCTATACCCTGCCCAAGGTCCTGTGCACCGATAACGCCGCGATGATCGCCGCCGCCGGGTACTATCGCTACCAGGCAGGGGATCGGGGTGGGTGGGATCTGGATATTGAGCCCGGCCTGCAGTTGACCTGAGTTCGGGTCGCTACGGTTAAGGGGTGCGGAAGGTACCGGGGATAAAGACGCGCCAGGGCATGATCTCCACGCCATAGGTGCGGTTGAGGAAATCCGTCCCGCTCCAACCTCCGATGGCGTAGATCGACGTTTCCCAGGGAACGGTGCCGAGGTTTCGCCACTCGCTGACGATCGGGGTCTCCAGAACACTCCACGTATCTGACGCCGGCGTATACCGTTCATTGAAGCCCATCACCGTCTGCCAGCCGCCGCCGATGGCGTAGAGCCGCCCACCGATCGCTGAGAGACTTAGCCCACCCCGCGGCTGAAGCATGGGCTGACACATATCCCACTCATCGCTCTCTGGGAAGTAGACTTCGCACGTCGCCCATTCGCGGTCGCCATCGTAGCCCCCGACGTAGAAAATACGGTCGACGAGCGTGGCAGCTCCTCCGAATCCGCGCGGCTGCTCGGGGGGTGATATCTCGCGCCACGTGTCCTCCGTGGGTGTGTAGACGTACGCGAGCGCTCGATACGCATCGCCGTCCCATCCCCCAAAGAGGTAGACATGATCATCGTAGGCCGCGATGGCATAGGCACAGAGCGGCGTCGGTAGGGGCGCTGCCGGGTGCCAAGTGTCCGTTTCTGGTCGGTAGCGGTGTACGGCGGCGCTCGGCGTCCACGTCGAGTCGTTCTCGCAACCGCCTGGAACCAGGATCTCCCCGTTCACAACCGCTGCCCCGACGTTGGCCAGGTCCAATGCGCGTGGGGTGGCCTGCAGCCAGGTGTCTGTGCTGATATCGTAGATATCCAGGCGTCCGCTGGCGCCGTTGTCGGTCATCCCGCCCACAGCATAGATCCGGTTGTCGAGCGCAACGACGCCCATGCCGGCCCGTCTCACAGGGAGGGGAGCGAGCTCCTCCCATCCGTCATCGGCAGCCGGTCCCGTGATCTGCGGAGCGCCGCCGGTGGTCCCAAAGACGTCTCCCGGACCCGTTGCGGACGCCGGACGAGAGCGTCTCTGTGGGAGCACCAGCACCAACAACGCCAAGATGACCCCGAATCCTAAGGACGCCCATCTCTGCCAGGGCCAGGCGGGCAACCAACGGCTCATTCGCTCGCTGGTGCCCTCAGCGGCGCCGGCTGAATCCGCTCTCTGCCCATCTGGTGAGGCCGGGGCCTCCGTCTCCTCTGTGACGCCAGGGACCGTGATCCAGCCCTCTTGTACCGCCAGCATCGACAACTCCGTCCGCGAGGCGACCCCCGTCTTGGTGAAGATGTTTCGAAGGTGGACCTTGACGGTGTTGTGGCTCAGGTAGAGGCGCTCGGCGACCTCCCGATTGGTCAGCCCCTCGGCCACGAGCTCGGTGATCTCGAGCTCACGCTCTGTGAGGGGTTCGCCGTTCTCAACGACCATTGTTTGCTCCGGGTTTCGGGAACTGCACCTCTTCCTTTCCCGCAAGCTTGGCCAGTACCCGGTCGGTGATGATCTCAAGGTGCTCGGGATAGCGGACGAAGTCTAGGTCGTCCCCGGGTACCGACAGAACGGGGCAGAGGTCAAAAGTGTCGATCCATTCCTGATAGTATCTGCCGAGCAGGGCAAGATAGTCGGGCGTGATCGTGCTCTCGATATCACGTCCCCGCCGGGCAATGCGAGCGCATAGCGTGTCCACGCCCGCGTCGATATAGATGAGGAGGTCAGGTCGGGGCAGCTTAGCGATCACCAGGTCGTATAGCCGCCGGTAGGAAAGATAGTCCCTGTCTGTCATATTCCCGAGCGCGTGGAGCGCCCGTGCGAAGATGTGAGCGTCTTCATAGATGCTCCGGTCGACAATCGCCGATGTGGGAAGGGCGGCTAGGGCCTCGTGCTGTCGAGCACGGTGACCCAGAAAGAAGACCTGAAGATGGAAACCCCAATCCCGCATATTGTCGTAGAAGTCGGCGAGGTAGGGGTTATCATCGACCGACTCGTAGGCGACCTGCCATCCGAGTCGGTGGCCCAACCGCTCCGCAAGGGAGGTCTTGCCCGCGCCGATGTTGCCCGCTACTAGCACCAGGTGTTTTGTCATTGCCTAGGTTCCTTGGTCGCCGTCATTTTACCAGTCAATAGCCTACGGGCCATGGAGCCGGAAGTAGATCACTCTCTGCGTGTTAGGGCGGATGAGCGCCTCTTCCGCCAGGCGGATGCCGGTCACCCATAGGATGCGGCCCTTTGCCACGAGTAAGGGAAGATAGTCACGCCAGGGACGAGGCATCTTGATGTTGATTAGGAAGTCGCTCAGACGGACCTCGGCTCCGTGCATGCCCTGCGGTCGAAATCGA
The DNA here is from genome assembly GCA_049975205.1 of Anaerolineae bacterium. Taxonomy (GTDB): domain Bacteria; phylum Chloroflexota; class Anaerolineae; order B4-G1; family SLSP01; genus PWVB01. The sequence continues at coordinate 112,817 of JBNGDL010000005.1, forward strand.
TCCCCCTCCTGACGCGTGCGAAGCAGAGGCTTGTCGCCCAAGGCGGCAGCGTCAATCCAAGCGACCAACGGATTGGGGGTCTCCTCTATGGCCTCGAGATTCCAATGCGTGGCCTCTTTCGCGTGGAGGGTCCAGCCACGGGGCAGCGGGGTGATACCCGGCACGGCTACGGGAATGACGTCATCGGCTTCGAGCCAGGGGCGCTCAGTGGGCAGATGCAGGGCGCCGGCCTCCGCGATCATCAGCGTGGTGTATCCTATGGTCAGCTCCAAGCCGTGGGGCAGGACGGCCTGTGCGCCGGTTTGCCCTCGCTGAGCGACATCGACGGCCTGCTCGATGTGGCCAAAGTCAACGTCACGGAGCGTGCGCCGAAGCTTGTAGGCGGATCGGCGAATGATCGCACGCTGAATCGCGAGTGGCTGCTCTCGGAAACGCGCCAGGTCGAAGACGAGGGCGTCGGGGTAGGAGGTCACGAGCAGCGTGTCGTGGGCTACGGAGACGAACTCCTGGAGCAATTTGTAGTCGGCGCGGACGACCTCGGCCAGGTTACGCAATCGTTCGGAGATGCGGGGATTGATCTCGGCCAGATAGGGCAGGACCTCATGCCGGAGCTTGTTTCGAAAGTAAGTTGTATCCAAATTCGAGCGATCGTAGCGTGTGGCCACCCCTTCCTCCCGGCAGTAGGCCTCAATCTGGGCACGAGGAATGCTCAAGAGAGGGCGGACCACAACTAGGTCTGAGGGTGGTCTCTCGCACGGCGGTATTAGGCGGTAATCGCGCAATTTGGTGGCAGGCAGCATGCCTCGCAGCCCAGCCGGTCCTGTGCCTCTCAAGAGATGCATGAGCACCGTCTCGGCCTGGTCATCTGCGTTGTGGCCCACCGCGATGCGGCGGGCGCCGACGTGCTGGGCGACGTGACAGAGGAAGGCATACCGCGCGCGTCGCGCGGCCTCCTCCAGAGATAGCTTCTCCTCTTCCGCAAGCGCCGGGACATCGAATTCGTCCGTGGTGCAGGGAAGCCTTAGCTGCCCCGCAAGGTTGGCGACGAAGGCCATGTCCATGTCGGCTTCCTCACCGCGAATCCCGTGGTGAAGATGGGCGACGTGGAGATCGAAGTTGCGAGGCTCGGCCAGCGTATGCAAGACGTGCAGAAGCGTCACGGAGTCAGGCCCGCCGGATACGCCAACGACGATCCGAGAGCCGGACTCGATCAGTTGGTGGCGCTCGATATAGGCCGATACCTCGCGTACTAGATCCATAGACATAGACTGTCGTTGCCTATCCTGACCTGCGCTCTAGAGCCGCTAGCACCTGTGGTCTTACAGATTCGTGGTCGTCCCGCAGTAGTCGCACGTCACCTGCTTCATCCCCTTAAAGATTGCCGGAAGAGGAGCCTTACAATTGGGGCAGACGGTGGGAAGCTCGCGCTCGGGCTCGGATGCCTCTGCCGAGATCTCATCCGCGAGTTGTTCTTCTGGGGAGGGAGCGCCAAAGCGGTCCACCTCAATCTGACCGCTCTTCACGCGCCGGATCAGGGCTCGCCACGTCTCGTTGTCAGCTCCTTTAAGTTGTAGCGTGACGTCACCCGGGATGTCGCGGGTTCGCTCGCTGAACCGCAGGGTGAGCAGCTCCTTGCGACGCAGAAAGGCTTTCTGATCCTCTGCCTCCAGTTCGTCCACAGCCCCGATCGGCGTATCCCAGAGCATCTCTTGGATCAACTCTTTCTCGGTCGTGATAAAAAGCACCTTCTTCTTGGCAACCTCCTGACG
>JBNGDL010000006.1:0-3220 GCA_049975205.1 Anaerolineae bacterium
GCATTCATCCATAGTCGGGTCGATTATAGGCAGAGTCTTGGCGCCGACAAATCGAGCGCTGACCCTGGTGCTTGGAGCTCATACGAATTGCGCTGCCGCCAAACCAAATACCGCGACGATGGTGATGATGACCAAGCCTACCCGGCTCGTGCGCCGCAGCGCTTCGCCCTCACCCCCGCTCAGGCCCACCGTGCTACAGCCTACAATGATCTTGGCAGGCGAGAAGACCGAGCCCACAGCCGCGCCGGCATTGTGGAGCGCTAAGATCAACGGGATGAGCAGCCCCAGTGCCTCCCCGACTTGAAGCTGGAACGCCCCAAGGAGGACGTTGGAGTTGGTATTGCTGCCCGTCATGAACGCGCCGAGCGCTCCGATGAAGGGTGAGATTACTGGGAATGCCTGTCCCGCCAAGGACGCCATCGCGGTCGACAGAGCAGAGACCATGCCCACGGTCTGCATCGTGGTGGCCATCGCCATCATCGCCAGGATCCCCAAGCTCGATTTCGTGCCGCTACGCACCACCCCAGCACGAATCTTCGCTCCGCTACCTGAAGGAAGTCTGTCTTGTAGTTTTGCCAGCACAACCGTAATCAACGCTGCATAGACGAGTTGCGCGCCCGGATGGCTGAGGATCGAGATAGCCTTTGTCTGGCCAGCGGGGAGGGTCCTCCCGTCGCGCAGTGCCACGCTTGGAACCTCGACTTGAAGCCTCCAGTGGCCCAGGACCTCGTCCAAGAGCGGGATGAAGTTTATGGCGAATATGATGCTCAGCAGAATGATATATGGTAACAGTCGGAGGATGACTTTCTTGGGCGAGATCGGCATTATCTGTTCTTTGGAAAGCTGGCTGCGACGGACCAGTGCCCACAGGCTACCGACGATCAGCCCGGCGAGGGACCCAAGCAGGGCCGCGATATTCTCAACGCCGCCAATCACGGACAGATACTGGACTCCGCCCATCGCAACGCCCATAGTCAGAAGAGGGCCAATCTCGCGACCGGGTATCCGCTTCTGTGTCGCGATCCTGAGCACGGCTAGGCCGGCGAGCAGGCAGACTGGGGCCAGTGCAGCAGCCATCCAGGGCGCGACCGTTGCTCCCTCGATTGCTGTAGCCGACACCAAAGCCTCATAGGAAGTTCCTAAGGAGCCAAAGGAGACGGCCCAACTCAGCCCGAGTGAGCATATCACAACCGCGTCGAGTGCCGGGAATCCCATCGTGACGAGGATCGGAGCCACTACCGCGACCGGCACGCCGAACCCACCAAGGCTCTGCAGGAACGAGGTGAAGCCCCACGCTAACAACAACACCTGAAGCGTCTGTCCGGGAGCAAGCTGCCGCAAGATCTCGCTCATACCTTTGAGCGTGCCATCTGCCTCGGTGACGCGGAAGAAGAGGAGAGCTCCCCAGATGATGTAGAGGACGTAAAGAGCGCGAAAGAACCCCTGGACCTGTGCCCAGAACAGGGCCGAGCCCGTCCCATCGAACCATAGGGCCGCAATCACGAGGGATGAAATCCAGCCGGCGATACCCGCTTTCGCGCCGCCCCACCGGAAGCCCAGCATCAGGACGAGGATCACGACGAGAGGAACGGATGCCAACAGAGTGTTCATAGAAGTTCGCCTTGTGTTAGATACGCCACGGTAGCCCGTCAGAGAGCGACTTACAGTTACGCGTGACCTTTCCGCGTTTCACAACTTCGCTATTCTAGCACAACAATAGGAAGAGTCGGTAGTAGCCTATCGACTCTTCCTGAAGATGCTTTGGGGTCTAGCTGTTTATGATGGGGTTCGTGGCAGGCGGCTCAAGCCGTCACTATGGACCCTGGGCGTCTGTCAGTTGTCTCCGTAGAGCTGGCTTCTAAGCAACATCAACTCGCGCTTGAATTGGTCATCTTGTTCAAGCCTAGCTCGCACGCGTTCGTACCCATAGAGCACCGTGGTGTGGTCTCGTCCGCCCAACTCCGCACCGATCTGCGGGAGCGAAGCGTCCGTCTCCTCTCGCATCAGATACATTACCACCTGGCGGGGCTGCGCGATACGGCGCGTGCGGCGACTGCCTCGAAGCTCCTCCGGTGTCACGCTATAGAAATCACCGACCGTTCGCACAATATCGTTGGCTGAGACCTCGGGCCGGTTGGGCAGGAGGTCAGCCAGGGCTTTCTCCGCAACTGCCTTGTCCAGCGGTAGATGGGTCAGCCGGGCCATCGCGATTACGCGGTTGAGCGCGCCCTCCAGTTCCCGGATATTGCTCTCGATATTGGTAGCGATGTAGCTAAGCAGGTCGTTTGGAACCTCAACGCCGATCCGCTCGGCTTTTGACTGAAGGATCGCCATTCGGGTCTCGTAGTCCGGGGACTGGATGTCCACGATGAGGCCCCACTCAAAGCGAGACCGGAGCCGCTCCTCCAACGTTACCATCGCCTTCGGAACCCGATCGCTGCTCAGGATGATCTGCCGGCCGTTGTCGCGGAGGGTGTTGAAGGTGTGGAAAAACTCCTCCTGTGTGCTCTCCTTGCCCGCGATGAACTGGATGTCATCCACCAGCAAGACATCCGCGGTCCGGTACTTTTCCCTAAACTGCTCTGTTGTGTGCGTGCGAATTGATTCAATAAGTCCGTTCGTGAAGGTCTCGGAGGTCACGTAGAGAACGTGCATCCCTTTTCGAAAACACAGATGTCCAATTGCATGTAATAAGTGCGTCTTTCCAAGTCCCACACCACCATGGATAAAGAGGGGATTGTAGGCTTGTGCGGGAGACTCGGCGACCGCCTGAGATGCAGCCTGCGCCAGGCGATTGCTTGGGCCAACCACAAAGGTCTCGAAGGTGTAATCGCTGTTCAGGCCTGGATCTCGGGGCGGTTCCTGAGGCGGTGATTGAAGCATTATCTCGTTCTCCTGAAAGAGCGTAGGAGGTGAGGTCTCCGGCCGCTTGCTATCCCAGACGACGAATCGAGCTTCTAACTCCTCTCCGGTTAGCCGGTTCAGGGTCCGCTTGACCACGGGATAGAGTCGATTCTCTAGCCATTCGACGGCGTAGCCGTTCCTGACGCCCACAATTAAGGTGCTGTCATTCTCAATGCCGATGCAGTGTGTATCTCGCAACCAGGTATCGAAGGTGGCGCGGGCCATCTTGAGTTCTAGTTCGCCGAGACTCGCCTGCCATATTCTTTGAGGATTGAGACCATTCATACAGATCTCCTTGCTGTTTCCCGCTGCAAAG